>JBKQMS010000022.1:0-63411 GCA_052326485.1 Thermoplasmata archaeon
ACGCTCGGCCTCGACCGCGTGGAGTACGAACCGGAGCAGTTCCCCGGGCTGGTCTGCCGCCTGACCGAACCGCGCGTGGTCGTCCTCCTCTTCGGCAGCGGCAAGTTGGTCTGCACCGGCGCTCGTCGGCCCTCCGACGTCAGTCTCGCCGTCGAGAAGATCGCGGAGGAGCTCGAGGACTCGGGCCTCCTGCGCCGGGGGCGCAGCCGTGCGCAGGCGGAGTCGGCCAGGGCCCATGGGCGGTTCCAACCGTCCGCCGCGGTTCGGGCGACACCCCCGTCGAACCTCACCACGCCGTCCGAAGACGGCGCAACAGCACTCGCCGGGTGACCGACCCGCGGGGGGGTCCCCCCTGACCGCATCGCAGCCTCGGTCGGTCAACGACCTCGAGCGCCCTTCCTGAGGGCGCAACGGACCCCGTCGGCCAAGGCCCTCCTCGGGGGCATGCGGAGAGCCGCGGCTTCGCTCCGAGCAAGCACCTAAATACGGTCCCGCGTCGAATGCGACGCGCGGGCTCGTAGTATAGCTTGGACATCACGGAGGCCTCCGGAGCCTCAAACCCGGGTTCGAATCCCGGCGGGCCCGTAACTCCCGTCCCCGAAGGGTCGACCGCCCTCTCGCGTTTCGCTAACAACGTTCAAGTAAGCGTGCTCGGGTCCGGGGTCGGTCCATGCCCGTGGAGAAGGAAGGGGTCCGCGCCCTCGAGCCGGAGATCCCCGAGGGAGAGGAGCCGGTCCACTTGGTCGAGCGCATCGAGGAGGAGCTCGACCTCCTCGCGCGCAACGTCGATATCCTGGAGAAGCTCGCGAAGAGCCCGCCGATCGGAATCATCCGCTTGAGCGAGGCGCTCCAGCTGCCCATCCACAAGACACGGTACTCGCTCCACCTGCTCGAGCGCGAGGGCGTCATCCAGCCCTCCGCGGACGGTGCCGTGATCACCGACAAGTCGAAGGAGTTCTGGGCGGACCTCAACCGGTCGCTCGAACGGATGACCGCGATCATCCAGCACCTCAAGAGCCGAGCCGTCGAGCACGAGAACCGGCCGCCCTCGGGCCGGAAAGGCTATTAGCGCGATGTCGGCTCGGCAACGTCGGTGCCGCCGTAGCTCAGCGGTAGAGCGATCGGCTGTTAACCGAAAGGTCAGCGGTTCGAAAGGGCGGCGGTGTTCTGCCGCCACCCCCAAACTCCGCTCGGCGGCGCCTCCCCTTACCTGCCGGTGGGCCCGTAGCTTAGCCCGGCTCAGAGCGACCGGCTCATAACCGGTCGGTCGACGGTTCAAATCCGTCCGGGCCCATACCGCCTCGCGAGGGCCCTACGAGCGGCCGTGAACGGGTCTCTGCCGACGGCCCGCCGTGAAGGCTATTACGCCCGCGACGGAAGCGGGTCGACGGATGACGACATCGCGACTCCCTCCGCGCACTCGAGTCACGTATCGAAGGGTGACCATCGCCGACCTTCCTCTCCTCGTCGACCACCGACACCGGATGTGGTCGGACATCGCCACCCGCTCGGAGAGGGAGATCACCGAGCACGACGCCCGGTTCCGCCGATGGGCCCGGTCGCTCCTAGCCAACGGCGAGCTCATCGGCTGGGTGGCCGAGTCCCCGACCGGTTCCGTGATCGGAAGCGGGTGTGTATGGTTCCACCCCGATCAACCTCGTCCCGGCATCCCCTCGTTGGTCAGCCCGTACATCCTATCCATGTACACTGAGCCCGCCTGGCGAGGACGGGGGACCGCGACCCGGATCGTCCGCGAGCTCGTCCGGGATTGCCGGCAGGCCGGGTACCCGAACGTGGAACTACACGGCTCACGGTTCGGTCGGAGGATCTACGGCCGTCTTGGGTTCGAGCGGACGTGGGAGATGCGCTACTGGATCGACCGACGCGTTCCTCAACGGCAGGCTCTCGCCTTGGCGAGGGCGCAGGGAAAAAGGAAGAAAGGGTTGGACCGGGCGCGCTAACCGCACCCGCACCCGCCGGACCCGCAACCACAGCCGCCCGCCTCCGCCCCCGGCTCAGGGCCGGAGGTCGCGGGCGTGTTCGGCGACGTGATCTTGAATCCGGAGACGTTCAGGTCCTGGACCCAGTCGATTCGAGCCCCGTTCAGCAGGTCGGCCGACATGTCGTCGACCACGATCGAGAAGCCGTCGACCGGCACGACCTGGTCCCCGTTGCGAGGCTTGTCGAACGCCATCCCGAACGAGGGACCTCCGCCGTGCCCGCCGCCGCTGCTGCATCCCCCACCCTCACCAGAACCGCAGCTGCAGCCGCTTCCGCAGCCGCCACCGCTACCGGCGGATTGAAGATAGACGCGAACGGCCACGCCGGGCTTCTGGCTCTTGATCAGGTCCCGTACCTGGTCCTGCGCCTCTTTCGTGACTTCCAATGTGATCTTACCTTCGCTCATGCCTGGGGCCCTCCTCGTTTCCCCGAATAAGGACGAAACGCCGTCTATAAAACGCCGGTGTCGCGAACGTCGTGACTTACGCCGAGAACGACTTCCCGCAGGAGCAGGTCTCCTTCGCGTTCGGGTTGTGGATCTTGAACCCCGAGGCCTCGAGGCCGAGCAAGAAGTCGACCTGGACGCCCTCGAGCAGCGGCGCGCTCGCCCGATCGACGACAACGAGAAGGCCGCCGTCCTGGTAGGCGACCTCGTCCCCCGTTTCCCGATGGTCGAACGACATCCCGTAGGTGAGGCCCGAGCATCCCCCGCCCTGGACGTAGAGTCGCAGGGCGGAGCCGGGCTTCCCCTGCTTCTCCATGATCTTCAGCACCTGGTCCCGTGCGGCGGGAGTGACTTCGACCGCTACCATCTCGTTCTCTCGGGCGTACGAGCTGGGGCATGGGTAAAAAGGGTTGCTTACGGCCAGGAAAGCTAGTCGTCCCGCGCCGGACGCTTATCTAGGGGGCTGACGTGCTTCGGGTCGATGTGTCGACTCTTTGGAGTTCTGTCGGTCCAGGCGGAGTCCGCCGAGCCGTGGCTCGTACGGTCGGACCGTTCGTTGCTGGCCCAGTCGAACGTGGACCCCCAACGCGCCCAGAAGGACGGGTGGGGGATCGGATGGTTCGTGGACAATGGACGCGCCCGGGTCGAGAAGGGCGCGCAAGGCGCGTTCACCGACGGTGAGCGGGAGCACTACCTCCGGGCGGCCGCGGAGGCACGCGGCTCGCTCATCTTGGGTCACCTTCGGCATGCGAGCAACCCGCTGAAGCTTCCGTACGAAAAGCTGATCGCCCTCGAGAACTCCCAGCCGTTCGAGAACCACACGAGCCTCTTCGCGCACAACGGGGCGATCTCGTTTCCGATCGAGACCCGTCCGTTCCTCGGGGTCCATGAATCGAAGGTCCGTGGCGTCAACGACAGCGAGGTGCTGTACTGGCTGCTGCACCGGAACACCGAAGAGACGGGAGAGCCGCTCGTCGGCTTCGTGCACACGGTCGAGGACCTCGTTCGGGTCTGGGAAGGTCTCCGCAAGCCCGAGATCCCTCCCTTCTCGGGGCTGAACGTGCTCTTCACGCGCGGACCCGACGAGCTCTGGGCGTTCTGTCTGTGGACGGGAGACCACGGAACCGGCCTCTTCGAAGAGAGCCGTCGCTACTACGAGATGACCTACCGGGCGACGTCCCAACGGGTCATCGTCGGCTCCGAACCGTTCGACGGGGAGCCCGGCGTCTGGAAGTCGATGCCGAGCGGAACCTACCTCTCCGCCCGGCGCCGGGACCATCGCGTGGACCTGACGGTCGGGAAGATCCCCCTTCCCAGTACGCTCGAGATCCGCCCGCCGCCGAGCTGACAGGGACGGCCCGTGACCTTCGCGGTCGTCTCCGAAGGGTGATGACGAGCGAGATGCTCTCGGGGCCGGACCTCGGAGCCGGCTATCTCCATCAACTCTCTCTTGACCAGGACGGGGAGCGAACGACGTTCACCTACCATGCGCAGGACGGAGGTGCCGATGCGAACGGGCCGCCCAAGGGTTCCCTGGACGTCTTCGGGTTCGTCCATCCCGCGTCGCCGTGCGCGTTCGGAGGACCCCGGTGTTGGCACCGCCGGTTCCTGCTCCCACCCTCGGAGGTCTCCCGGGTCCGCCCAGCGTACAATCGGAACCGGTTCGTCCTCCAGACGATGCTCGACCAGGTCTACGACCGCATCGCGGCCCGGGTCGAGAGCGCGCTGGACGAGGTGGTTCGTCGGATTTCGGAGCCGTTCGCCCACGACGGGGTCGATTGGTACGTCGGTGGGTCGACCGCCGCCTGGCTGCTCGGGGCCGAGGTCGTTCCGGCCGACCTCGACCTAGGCACGACGTGCGCCGGGGTGGACCGTATCGCCACGCTCCTCGCGGAGTACTTGATCGAACCGCTCGCCCCGACGGATTGGCCGACGGTGGGGATCGTTCAGGGCGCGCGCGCTTTCGTAGGGACCTTCCGGGAGGGCGCGCGCGTGGAGTGGGCGGTCCCGCTCGAACCTCGGACGCCCGTTCCGTTCGAGGAGTGGAGCGGTCGGGCGGGCGTGGTCCGGCTCGCGACGGCGTCCTTTCGGGAGCACGAGGTTCGGGTCACCCGGCCCGAGTACGCGCTCGTCCGAGCGTACGAGAAGCGCCGACCGAACGACGCCGCGGCGATTGCCGTGGTCGTCCGACGCCTCGGTCCCGACGGAGAGCTTCTCGACTCCCTGCTCGCGCGCTCCCGCCTGACGACCTCCGAGCGAGGGACGATCCGACAGCAGATCCTCGGCGGGTCCTTGGGATAGCGTTCCTACGTCGTCGCCCCTTTCCTCTCAAGGCGCACCTTCATAGACCTCGAGCCCGAGGCCCGAGGGATGCTGGCCCCTCTTGCGGTCCCCGCTGCCGAACACCTGACCCCCCACGACCTCGTCACGTACTTCCGCTGCCCGCACGAGATGGAGGTCGGCCACGCGTTGCATACACTTCGGACGACCGGAACCATGGGGCCGGTGCGTACTCCGCTGGACGTCGTCCCTCTTCGCCAGTCCCCGCTGTTCTCTCCTCCCGTCGGCAAGCTCACCGTGAACGAGGGCCGCCTCGACCTCTTCGACGACGACCGTCTGGTCTACGAGGACCCCGGCGAGGACGACCTCCCGATGCTGTTCCCCACGGAGCGCGTCCAGATCGACCCGAAGTTCACCAACTCGCACAGCACGCTCGTGGACGCCGCGTGGGGATTCGCCGGCCGCCCGGACTTCGTCATCCGGCGGGCGGACGGGGGGTTCTACCCGGTCGAGTACAAGGAGACCCATCTCTTCGGAGGCTACCACGAGACCCACGTCCGCCTCTTCGACACGATCCAGGCGATCGCGGAGTGCCGCCTCGTCGAGGTAACCTTCGGTCGTCGCCCCGCGTTCGGCGTCGTTCTCTACGGGGACGAGGCCGGCGGCGGGCTCCACGAAGGGTGGGTGCGGGTCCCCTACGACGAGGCGGAAGCGCACTGGCTCGAGTACGCGCTGCGCCAGGTCCGTGAGGACCATGTCCGGGCCCCCGTCCCGGCGGAGCGCAACTGCGTGAGCTGCGCGGCGAACGCCGAGGGATACTGCCGGTACGCGGCCGCCCGCCCTCCGGACGGAAGGGACCCCACGTCCCATCATGGGCCGCACGGGAACCCGCTCTAAGCTCGAGCCGACCGGTTCTCTCCCCAAGCCCGCCGCTCCCGTCGGGGAAGGACCTCCGGAATCTTCCCCGTCGCAGTGGTTAAATAGCGCCTCCCTCTGCTACACGAGCCGCGCCACGGCGAAGCTGTTCGGTCGGCACATGCACCCGCAGAGGCCGGGGCCTCTCCGGGGAAGGGCGAGGGTCCCTTCGCCGACCTGGGGAAGGGGCCGATGACGCCGATCACACGCGTTCTGGACGCTTGTCAAGTGTAATCAGTGTAGCTGACTCCTGTCAGTTGGGGAATGGCTAGGCTCGGGCGCCGATGAAGGTCGTGCCAAGCTGCGATAAGCGGTGGGTAGGCGCAAGGAACCTGTGATCCACCGATCACCGAATCGGAACTCCGGTCCCGCAAGGGACATTCCGAAAGGAAGGGGAACCCCCCGAAGTAAAGCATTCTAGTAGGGGGAGGACAAGAAATCAACCGAGATGCCGCTAGTAAAGGCGATCGAACGCGGCCAAGGACAAACCGAATCCCTGCTCGGCGAGGGCAGGGAGATGTGGAGTAGTGGACCTCCGTACTCGCTGGCTTCCTAAGCCGAACGTGCCTGGAACGACGGACCCTAGAGGGTGATAGTCCCGTAGGCGAACGGAAGAGGCGAGATTGGAGGTATCCCGAGTACCGTGCGTTGGATATCGCGCGGGAAGCTGGGTGGTACAGTCATCCGATCCTAAATACGTCCCGAGACCGATAGTGCAATAGTAGCGCGAGCGAAAGCTGAAAAGTACCTCGGAAGGGAGGTGAAAAGAGCCTGAAACCAACTGACGTTAAGCCGCATGTGGTCCCCAAGGAACGAAGCGGTCGCAAGACCGTGGACACAGGATCCATGCGTCCGTTTTGAATAACGGGCCAGGGAGTTTCGATATATGGCGAGGCTAAGGCCCGCACGGCCGCAGCCGAAGGGAAACCGACAGTCCGCAACCCCGCAAGGGGCCAGGGACGGGGTGTGCTCGCCCGAAGTCATATGTGGAAGACCCGAAGCCAATCGATCTAAGCGTGGGTAGGTTGAAGCCTGCCGAAAGGTAGGTGGAGGACCGAACCGGTGTTGACGTGCAAATCACTCGGATGACCTGTGCTTAGGGGTGAAAGGCCAATCTAGACTGGGGATGGCTGGTTCCTCCTGAAACTACTCGCAGGTAGGTCTCGGCCGAGCAGGCGCGGTATGTAGAGCACCGATTACGGGAAGCGGGACCGAAAGGTCTCGGCCTGTTGTCGAACTCCGAAGTTCCGTGCAGCGTAGACGCCGGGAGTGAGCGCGGCAGGGGTAAGCCCGCCGTGCGAAAGGGAATGCAACCCAGCCTCACATTAAGGGCCCAAAGTGCCGGTTCAGTGTTATGCAAAGGGCGTCCGTGTTCGAAGACAACTGGGAGGTGGGCTCAGAAGCAGCCATCCTTCAAAGAGTGCGTAACAGCTCACCAGTCGAGGGCATGGGCACCGAAAATGGACGGGGCTAAACCGGCCCCCGATATGTGGGCGCGCCGCCAACCGGCGGCGATCGTGTAAGGAGGCGTGGTGCTCGGGTAGAAGTAGGGGCGTAAGTTCCTATGGACCGGGTTCCATCGAAAATCCTGGGAGGAGTAGCAGCAAAGACGGGTGAGAATCCCGTCCGCCGTAGGGGCCAGGGTTCCACGGCAACGATCATCCGCCGTGGGTTAGTCGAGCCTAAGCGAGTCCTTAATCGGCACTCGCGAACGGAAATACAGTTAATATTCTGTAACCCCAAGGTCAAAGCGTCTTCGAGGAAGCCGGCCGCTAGGGAAGGTGGGCATATGCCAGCCTATCGATCCCCCGTCGCCCCGGGAAGTACCGTTATGGTGAGAACCGGGGACAGGGGGATCAGGACTCCGCGAGGAGTCTCTCCCCAATGCGGGCGGCCCGTGAAAAGTCGAGGACGGCATCTTGGGCTCGTACCGAGAACTGACACAGGTGCCCCTGGGTGAGAAGCCCAAGGCGTGTCGGCGAGAATTCGAGCGAGGGAATTCGGCAAATTAGCCCCGTAACTTCGGGATAAGGGGTGCCAGACCTGAAGAGGTCTGGTCGCAGTGACCAGGGAGCTCCGACTGTTTAATAAAAACATAGGTGGCCGCGAGACCGAAAGGTTGTGTATGGCCGCTGAATCCTGCCCAGTGTCGGCATCTGAAAGCCCGGTACAACGGGACGAAGGACCGATAAACGGCGGGGGTAACTATGACCCTCTTAAGGTAGCGTAATACCTTGTCGCTTAATTGGCGACTTGCATGAAGGACCAACGAGAGCTCTACTGTCCCCGCTCGGAAGCCGGCGAAACTGACTCATTGGCGAGCAGTCCAATGTCTTCCGTCTGAAAGCGAAGACCCCGTGGAGCTTTACTGCAGCCTGCGGTTGTGATACTAGTCCGAATGTGTAGCGTAGGTGGGACTCGTTACCAGGGCGGAGCGCAAGCTCCGTTCCGAGAGGCCGATGAAACACCACCCTTTCGGGCTGGTATCGCTCACCCTGTAAAGGGGACACCCGTAGGTAGGCAGTTTGGGTGGGGCGCCACGCCCTCCAAAAAGTAACAAGGGCCCCCAAAGGTCGGCTCAGGTGGGTCAGAAATCCACCGTAGAGTGCAAGGGCAAAAGCCGGCTTGACGGGAATCTGCCTAACGAGGATTCCCGATGCGAAAGCAGGGCCTAGCGAACCACTGTGCCTCCCCTGTAGGGGCCAGTGATAAGAGAAAAGTTACCCCGGGGATAACTGAGTTGTCTCCAGCAAGAGTCCCTATCGACCTGGAGGCTTGCTACTTCGATGTCGGTTCTGCCTATCCTGGTGGTGCAGCAGCTACCAAGGGTGGGGTTGTTCGCCCATTAAAAGGGATCGTGAGCTGGGTTTACACCGTCGTGAGACAGGTGTGTTGCTTTTTGGCGGAAGTGCAAGGGTCTCTGACGAGAAGGTTCCCACAGTACGAGAGGAACGGGGAATCGGCGCCTCTAGTCCATCAGTTGTCCGGCAGGGCATCGCTGAGCAGCCACGCGCTCCGGGATAAGGGCTGAAAGCATCTAAGCCCGAAACCCCCTCGAAAAAGAGAGACCTCTAAGGACATTCGTAGAAGACGAGTTCGATAGAGATGGGGTGTACGCAGAAAGCCTTCGGGCGATCTGTTCAGCCCGCATCCACTAACGTCCGCAGCTACGTTATCTGGCTACACTTGACAGTTAAACAGAACGCGTGTGGTTTCTTTTTTTGAAACCCCGGAACCCCACCTCGAGCGGACGCGCCGCCGGTGGACCGCGTCGCCCGCGCTTCTAGCTCGCCCCGGCGGGCGGCCTTCTCGGGCGGAGCCACGCGCGCAGCCGGAAGAGCGGGAGGAGCACGAGCCACCAGTTTGGCTCCGCTCGGCTCTCTTCGTCGCCCGAGGGGATCCCCCGGACGCGTGCTAGCTCCTCGCGCTCCGCGGCGTAGGCCGGTCCTTTCAGCCGCTTCACGTAGGCGGGACCGAACACCGCGAGGAGCCAGAGCACCCAGACGTAGTAGTTGAGGTGCGAACCGGTGCCCGCGGCGAACGCCGCGCTGTACCCGGCCCCACAGGCCGGTTGGGGGTCGAGCAGGACCGCGTGGCAGACCACGGCCGGAAGGTCGAGGACCGCGAACGGAAGGAGGAACGCGATCGTGACTCCGACCACGAGGAGCGCCTCCCTCCAGCGCCGATGCCCCAAGTAATAGGCGAGGAGGATCGCGTTCGCGAACTGCTTGAGGCCGAGCGACACGACCTCGGCGATGCGCCCGGGCCAGCCCTGTAGCGTCACGAACGTGAGCGTCAGGAAGGTGAGCGGAACGAGGTCGTTGAACCCGTTCGCAGCGACGAGCGCCACCCAAGGGCTCCCGACCAGGAGCACCGCCGGTCCGTTCCGACGCAGTAGGTAGACCATGAGGGCCCACGCCCCGAGGGTCACCCACCGGTAGTCAAGCCCCGGTACCTGGACGAACGTCATCAGCGGCAGGTAGATGTACGCGCTGTCGAGGCTGAGCGGACCGCTGCCGTACTGATAGTAGACCAGCTGAAGCGGCTTGCCGTAGAGGTCGGGAAGCAGGTGGATGAACGCGGGAGTGGCGTACGGCTCGTCCGTGAGCCCGTTGAAGAAGCCGGTGAGGACCGAGGCGAGCGCGAGCGCGAGCGCCGCGCCGGCCCAGAACGCGAGGAACCGCGAGTCCCCGTGGAGGTCCCCGCGGTAGGCGAGGGCAAAGGCGCCGAGAACGGCGAGGAACAGCACGACCCCGGCTGCCGGGCTCGATAGGAGGGACGTGTCCATCACGAGGAAGACCGACCCGACGCCCACGAGGACGGTCGCGCCCGCCGCGAGCGCGGTCGTCCACCGTTGGACGGAGGGTCCGGGACTCTCGCTCATTCGGGCCGATAGGACCTCGGAGGGAGGCGCGGTAAATAGGGTATCGAGGAACTCCGCTCCGCTGTCGGAACCCGCCGGCGTTTAGACCGCCTCGGCTCTGGGGGGGCCAATGCCCAGTCTCGGCGTGGCGAGCAGCCACTGGCCCGTGGTCGCTTGGATACGGCTTCGTCTCCCCCCACGACCTCCGCCGGTCCTGTTGATGCCGGGGCTCCCGCCGCCTCTCGACCCTCCGCTCGACATCCTCGCCCCGAACCCCGTCCCCACCGACCCACGGAAGCGCGTGTTCGCGTTCGAGCTCGAGAAGCGGGACTGGGTCGTTCGGCTCGTCTGGGATTCGGACGACCCTGACCTCCTGGAGGCCGAGTGCCGGGCCCCGCTCTACGGCCGGCGATTGCCGAAGGAGGACCTGCCGAGGTTCTGGGCCACGGTGAAGGAGCTGATCGCTCCCATCGGTCCGCTTCCCGTCGAATCGGCCGACCCGCGTCCCTGACCGGCCGCGAAGACTAAAGGGCCGGCGTCCGTCGCGCCATTCGTGCTGAGGGCGACGTTCCTGCACCTTCCCGGGATCGGCCCCGCGACCGAGGTCGACCTGTGGCATTCGGGGTTCCGCGACTGGCGCGACCTCCTCCGACGGACCGAGTTGCTCGGCCTCTCCTCTCCGACCCGAGCCCGTCTCGCGAGCGAGCTCGCCCGCAGCGAGCAGGCGCTCTCCGAGCGGGATGCGGGCTGGTTCGCCCGCCGTCTTCCGAACCGCGAGCACTGGCGTCTCTATCCGACGTTCGCCCCCGAGACCGCCTATCTCGACATCGAGACGACGGGGCTCTCCCCGTATGGGGGGATCGTCACCGTCGTCACCGTCCACGGGGGCGGAGCGACCCGCTCGTTCGTCGCGGGCGACGACCTCGAGGAGCTCCCGGCCTTCCTCGGTCGGTACCAGGTCCTCGTCACGTTCAACGGGAGCCGGTTCGACGTGCCGTTCCTGCTCGCGTCGTTCCCGCAGCTCATCGTGCCCCCGGCGCACATCGACCTACGGTTCCTGCTCTACCGTATCGGGCACGCCGGCGGTCTGAAGCGGATCGAGCAGCGGCTCGGGGTCGGGGACCGCTCGGGAGTGGAGGGGATCGACGGACTGGACGCGGTCCGGCTCTGGCAGGAGTACCGTCGCGGGAGCGCCTCTGCCCTAGACCGACTCGTTCGGTACAACCGGGCCGACACCGTGAACCTCGAACCGCTCCTCCGCTTCGCCGTCACCGAGCTAGAGCGTCGGGTCCTTCCGACCTCCCCCTCGCTAGAAACGGGGAGCGACCCGGTCGCTCCCCTGCTCCCCCCCGGACCGGGCGGACCGCGAGGGTAGGGGGCGCCGTGCCCGAAGGACCGGAGGTCGCGGTCATAGTCGGGGCCTACCGTCGGGACCGGTTCCTTCTCTCGGCGGTCCGCTCGGTCCTTGCTCAGACCCTCCCCCGGGAACGGTACGAGGTCATCGTCACGAAGGATTTCGCGAACGGCGAGATCGACCGGTTCCTCGAAGAGCAGCGGATCCCCGCGCTCCTCGACGACGACCCTCGGATCGGTACCTGGCTAGGGAGGGCCGTGGCCGCGACCCGTGCCCCCTACCTGGCCTTCCTCGACGACGACGACGAGTTCGAGCCCGAGCGGCTCTCCCGCGCCCTCGAAGTACTGCACACCGACCCCGGGCTCGGGTTCTACCGCAACCGGGTCCGCGTGATCGACGAGCACGGCGCGCCGGTCCCGCGGGAAGCTTGGAGGTTCTACGCGGTCGATGACTACCTCGACCGTCGGGGGCCCGTGACGGTCCCGGCGCACGACAAGGCCGGTCTCGGCGAGCTCGGGCTCGAGCGGACCCGCATCTCCTTCAATTCGAGCACGATGATCGTCCGTCGGGAGCTCCTCGAGGGAGAGCCGGGGGCGGTGTTCGCCCGGACCCAGTTGCCGGACGTGACGCTCTTCGTTCTGGCGGCGCTCAGCCGGTTCGGTCTCTACCTCGACGACCGTCGCCTCACGCGGTACCGGAGCTACCCGGGGAAGGTCACTCACCGCGTTCCCTGGCTTCGGCACGCCTGCGAAGCGTACCTCGACCTCGCCTCACTCGCTCGAACGCGCCAAAGCTTCGACCTCGCCCGCCGGCTCGCACGTACGTCCGACCACTACGACCGGGTCTATCGCACGGGGACGATCGTGCAGAAGGTCGGAGCCGGAGCGAAGCGCCGCGAGGTGGCGCAGCTCGCCGGAGAGTACCTTCGATTCCTGGGGAAGCACCGGGCCGAGCGAACGCTCGCGCTCGATGTCTGGGCGGCCGAGCTGTACGCGGCCTCCTATCTCCTGGCTCCGGGGGTCGCCCGTCAGGTCAGTGCCCGTCAGGCGGCCCGGCGTCCGCCCTGACCGGCTTCGGCGGCACCCTCGGGAAGGGCGAACGCGGAGCCCGTCGGAGGTCCCGAGATCCGAGCTCCCGGCGGAGGCTGTGCTCGGCGGACGCGGGACGCGGCGAGAACGCAGTACTCGTGCGAGGCGTCGATGTGCAGGTAATGCCGCCCGAGTCGGCGGGCGACGGCAGCGACCGTCCCCGTTCCCCCGAACATGTCCAGGACCACGTTACCCCGGTAGCTGTAGAACTTCACCAAGCGCTCGATCAGCTCCTCGGGGAACGGGGCCGGGTGTCCGCGACGGTGCCGCTCGGGAGGGATCTTCCAGAACCCGTCCGAGAACCGTTCGAACTCCCGAGCGCTGATGTCGACCGCCTGGGGGTCACCGGGGAGCCGCCACTGCCCCTTCGAGAAGACCAGGACGTACTCCCAGGACGGGATGATGTGGGGATTGGACGGGCTCCGCCAGCTCCCCCAGGCCGTGCGGCGGCCCATCGTCTGCTTGTACCAGATGATCTCGGTGCGCATGATGTAGCCGAGGTCACGAAGGTCGCGCGAAAGGTCGTGGTGGATCGGGCGGAAGTTCTTGATCGAGGTCGGGGCGACGTTGAGGACGAACCGCCCCCCCGGAACCAGAACGCGGTGGAGCGATTGCCAGACCTCCCTCAGCCAGCGGAGGTACTCCTCCGGGGGCAGGTCGTCCGTGTACCCTCGATAGGGGATCCGGACGTTGTAGGGAGGACTCGTGATGGCGAGCTCTACCGACTCGGCCGGCAGGCGGTCGAGCACCTCGCGGGCGTCCCCCTCCACGATGCGGTCGAACCAGCGGGTCCGGGCGGACCCGTTCGAGCGCTCCTCCATCGGTCCAAGGACGGTGAGGCCGTCTATGAGCGTTGGCCCGATCCGGTGGACCCAGTCGACCCGTCTCCCACGCGGAACCCCGCCTCGTCGGCGACCCGCTTTCCAATCGCAAACGCGGCGGTCGCCGCCGGGGAGGGTGCGTTGAGGACGTGCAGCGACCGCGGTCCCCGAACGAGGACGAAGTCATCCTCGAGGGAACCGTCGGGTCGGACCGCCTGCGCCCGCACCCCCGACGAACGACTCATGAGGTCGCTTTCCTCCACGGCGGGCCACAGCCGGCGGATGGCGGAGAGGAACTCCGCGGGGCTCCACGACTTCAGCCACTCCCGCGCGGCGTACATACCGTAGCGACGCGCGAGGCCGACCGTCCCCGGGAAGATGGCCATGCGCGCGAGCTGGTCGAAGGTCCATTGACCTCCCCGGTACCCCTCGCGGGAGAGGGCGAGCGCCGCGTTCGGTCCCGCGAGGAGCTCCCCGTCCACCGTCGGGGTCAGGTGCACGCCCAGGAACGGCACGTCGGGGTCGGGGACCGGATACACGAGACAGGGGATCCGCGGCCGCAGCCGCTCGCTCAGGTGGTAGAAGTCCCCACGGAACGGGACGATCGTGACGGGCGCGTGGACGCCCATCTCCTCCGCGAGGAGGTCGGACTCCAGGCCGCTGCAGTTGATCACGTAGCGAGCGGCGACCTCTCCGGTCGGGGTATCCAAGGCCCAGCCAGCGTCCCGCGGCGCGGCCGAGCGCACGCCGCTCGACAGGCGAGCTTCGACCCCCCCCGCTCGCAACAGGTCCACCAGCCGCCGGGCCACCTCCCGGTAGTCGATGATCGCGGCCGAAGGGACCTCGACCGCGGCGACCCCCACCACCCCCGGGAGCCGGGACTCGAGCTCGCCTGCGGAGAGACGGCGGACGTCCGAGACCCCGTTGGCCCGGGCGCGTTCCTCGATCGTAGCAAGCTCGGCGACCTCATCGGGCCGGGACGCGACGATTACCTTTCCGATTCGCTGGCACCGGATCCCCTCCCGTGCGGCGAAGCCGATCAGCGCGGCCCGACCTTCCAGACAGAGTCGCGCCTTGAGCGACCCGGGCCGGTAGTAGACGCCGGAGTGGACGACCCCGCTGTTGTGCCCAGACTGGTGGGCGGCGACCGTGGTCTCCTTCTCGAGGACGACCAGGGAGAGTTCCGGGTGGCGCTCGTGCACGGTTCGGGCTGTCGCGAGCCCGACGACACCCGCTCCGATGACGGCGACGTCGAACTGGCCACCCATTCGGTCAACCCCCGGACACATCAAGCGTATAATCTCGTCCGCCAAAAGCCCCCCGATTCTTATGGCAGTCCGGATCGTGGTACCTACTGAGGTCACCCCCGGCGAGCGGCGCGTATCCCTTGTTCCTGAGGTCGTCAAGAAGCTGACGAAATCGGGGGTCGAGGTGGTCGTCGAGGCGGGGGCGGGCGCCAGCTCGGGGTACCCGGACACCGTCTACACGGACGTCGGAGCCCAGACCCTGACGGACCGCTCCGCGCTCTTCGGCAACGCGTCGATCGTGCTCAAGGTCCAGGCGCCCACGCCCGAGGAGATCGGTTGGATGAAGCCCGGGACGGTCGTGGTCGCCCTCATGAACGCCAGCCGCAGCCTCGACCGCGTCGCGAAGATGCGAGACGCGAAGGTCACCGCGTTCGCGCTCGAGCTCCTTCCGCGGATCACGCGGGCCCAGAGCATGGACGTGCTCTCGTCCCAGGCGACGGCCGCCGGCTACCGAGCCATGCTCATCGGCGCCAGCCTCTCCCCCAAGTTCCTCCCGATGCTGACGACCGCGGCCGGAACGATCCGACCGGGCAAGGTCCTCATCCTGGGGGCCGGGGTCGCGGGTCTGATGGCGATCGCCACGGCGCACCGGATGGGCGCGATCGTCGAAGGGTACGATGTCCGCCGGGCGGCGGGCGAGCAAGTCCGCAGCCTCGGGGCGAAGTTCCTCGAGCTCCAGATCAACGCCGAGGGAGCGGGCGGGTACGCCCGAGAGCTCACGGACGACGAGAAGAAGCAGGAGCAAGCGATGGTTGCGAAGGCCGTTTCCGAGGCCGATATTGTCGTCACGACGGCGGCGATCCCCGGTCGCAAGGCGCCGGTGCTGATCCGCAAGGAGATGGTCGCCGCGATGCGGCCCGGGTCCGTCATCGTCGACCTCGCCGCGGAGTCCGGCGGGAACTGCGAGCTCACGAAGCCGGGCGAGAACGTCGTGGTCAACTCGGTCACCATCGCCGGGCCGCTCAACCTTCCGAGCCAGCTCGCGTTCAACGCGAGCCAGATGTTCGCGAAGAACCTCGAGTCGTTCCTCACCCTCCTCTTCACGAAGGAGCACGCGCTCGTCACGGACTACTCGGACGAGATCCTCGCCGCGAGCCTGCTCGTCTCGAACGGCGCGGTGACGCACAAGCCGACCGCGGACCTTCTCTCCAAGGGGGCGGCGTAGATGGCCGCGGACCTTTGGACGGCGCTGTTCATCGCGCTGCTCGCCGTCTTCGTCGGGTACGAGGTCATCAGCCGGGTCCCCACGCTCCTCCACACCCCGCTCATGAGCGGGTCGAACTTCATCCACGGGATCGTGCTGGTCGGGGGCATTGTGGCCCTCGGGCTCGCCAATAACCTGCCCGAGCAGATCATCGGGCTCGTGGCCACGATCATGGGGGCGATGAACGTCACGGGCGGCTACGTCGTGACGGAGCGAATCCTCGCGATGTTTGACCGCACCAAGAAGAAGGGAGGTCCCGCATGACGAACTGGATCAGCATCGCCATCGATGCGGTGTACGTCGTCGCCGTTCTGATCTTCATCCTCGGGTTGAAGGCGCTGAGCGGCCCCGAGACGGCCCGACGCGGGATCGTCTACGCCGGGATCGCTATGCTGGTCGCGGTCGCGGTCACGTTCTTCTCATTCATCGATACCAACCTGACCCTCACGATCCCCGTGTCGAACCTCGGCCTGATCTTCCTCGGCGTCGCGATCGGCGGCTTCGGGGGATACTACTGGGCTCGCGTCGTGAAGATGACCGAGATGCCCCAGATGGTCGCGATGTTCAACGGGATGGGGGGTGGGGCCGCGGCCGCCATCGCCGCCGTCGAGCTCCTCTCCACGCTCTCGGACCACGTCACGAGCGGCCTGAGCATCGCAGGGGCGATCATCGGTTCGATCTCGATCGCGGGCAGCATGATCGCGTTCCTGAAGCTGCAGGGCTGGATGCCGTCCAAGGCGATCGTCCTCCCGGCCCGACAGTTCGTGAACACGGGGGTCCTCATCGTCGGTGTCGCCTGCGGGGTGCTCACGCTCTGGACCGGGAGCCTGTTCTGGCTCGCTCCGTTCTTCATCCTCCTCCTGGCCTACGGGATCCTCCTCACGCTCCCGATCGGGGGCGCGGACATGCCGGTCGTCATCAGCCTGTTCAACGCCTTGACGGGGATCGCGGTCGCTCTCGACGGGTTCGCCCTCGTGAACGGTCCCCTCGGGGACGCGGGTTACGCGATGGTGATCGCGGGGACGCTCGTCGGGGCGTCGGGTTCGCTACTGACCTTGCTCATGGCGAAGGCGATGAACCGGTCGGTCGGCAACGTCTTCTTCAGCGCCTTCGGCGCGGTGGAAGAGACCGGCGTCACCATGAAGGGGTCGCTGAAGCCGATCGAGGCTCCGGACGTCGCGGTGATGATGGAGTACGCGAACCAAGTGATCATCGCGCCGGGCTACGGCATGGCGGTCGCCCAGGCCCAGGGGAAGGTCAAGGAGCTCGCCGACCTCCTCGAGGCGAAGGGCGTGACGGTGAAGTTCGCGATCCACCCCGTGGCGGGGCGCATGCCCGGCCACATGAACGTCCTGCTCGCGGAAGCGGGGATCTCCTACGACAAGCTGTTCGACCGGGACGAGATCAACGCCGAGTTCGCCAACACGGACGTCGTCCTCGTCATCGGCGCGAACGATGTCGTGAACCCGGCGGCTCACCGCCAAGGAAGCCCGCTCCAGGGGATGCCGATCCTCGACGTCGAGCTGGCGAAGAACGTCATCGTCAACAAGCGGGGTCAGGGGAAGGGGTTCGCCGGCATCGAGAACGACCTCTTCTACCGCGACAACTGCCACATGCTCTACGGGGACGCGCAGACGGCGATGGGAAAGCTCGTCAACGCCCTCAAGCAGGGATAACGGTCGGACCCAGTCTCGCCCGGCGCGCGGCGAGCTCCCCGCGCCACAGGTCGACGAACAGCCCGAGGAGCAGGGCGGTGAGGACGACGTCCATCACCTCCGCCGGCCAGACGATCCCTTGGCCGGACGACCAGCTGATCAGCCCGAGGTTGAAGTTGACCGCCCCGACGGTGGCGACCCCCCACAGCCACCAGCGGGCGCGCGTCCCGGCCAGCGCGCACGGTAGGAGCCAGATCAGGAAGTTGTAGGAGAGGAACGGGGTGACGAGGGTCACCGCGACGATCGTGATCGCCACGGCACGGACCGGGGAGCGTACCGCGACGAAGACGGCGACGACCACGGCGATCATCAGCGCCGCCTGGACCGCCTCGACCCCGAGGGTGGACGGGAGCGCGTTGTGGAACAGGAGGATCCCGTAGACGTTCAGGGAGTACGAGCGTCGGGCGATCTGGCCCACGAAGACGCTGTTGAGGAATCCCGTTCCCCACACGGCGTACGAAAGCGCCGTGGCGCCCCCGAAGGCCCCTGCCGCCGCGAGGAAGCCCCAGCCCCGCCACCGGGGCACCGAGCCGTTCATGGCCAGCACCGGGAACAGGCTCGGGAACCTCGCGGTCGAAAGGAAGCCCCCCAGTGCGGCGGCGAGGACTCCCCCGCGCTGGGCGAGGTAGAGCGCGAGCAGGAGCGTCATCGGAACGATGGCGTTCGTAGCTCCGCCGAACTCAGAGGTGGCCAAGGGCACGAACAAGATGGACGACGCGACGTAGATGGTGAGGTAGCGGCGGTCGTCGCCGCCGACCCACCAGGTCAGTGGGAGGATGCTCAGGACAACCGCTCCCCACACGAGGCAAATGCCGGTGAGGCCACCGAGAGAGCCGAGCGCATCCAGGAGCACCGCCGCAAGCCCGTACGGCACGCCGATCGTGCTTCCGCAGTAGGGGACGGCGGCGAACGGGTTCGCCCCGGCCCAGAACGCCTGTCCCGAGTTGGCGACACCCAAGGCATCGCTGAGGATGCCGGGCTGGCAGCCGTACTGGCCGCTCAGGATTCCGTACGCCGAGAAGCCCCCAAACCAGACCGCCGCGATGACCGCAAGCGGTCGCCAGTCGAGCCATTCGAGGTCGCCTCGGCCCGAGAGCCTTCGGAGGAGTCGCACTACCCTCGGCCGAATCGCTGCCCCGTACCGGGTCCGGTAGAGCAGGACCACCAGGTTGACGACGGTGAGGACCCCGAATACTCCCCAGGTGTCCCAGTTGCTCAGGAGGGCGATCGTCCCGTCGGCCATCCGATCCGTTGAGGCTCCCGTTCGGGGAGGAACATGGTTCCTGAAGAACCGAGGTCACGGTAGCGGCGCGAGGGCATAAGCACCCGTCGGGACAGCTCCGCCCCGGTTCATAGGGGCGCGTCGGTGACCTTGCGGTCCCTCGGTGGAGGTGCGGTCAGTTCACCCGCAGGGTCCGAAGGGGAACCAATGGCCGTTTCGCTCTCAGGCCGGTTCCGCGAGCGGAGACGGACCTCCTCGTCCCGCACGATCACGACCAGCAGGCCGATCGAAATGGCCAGCAGCAGTATCCCGCTCAGCTCGTACGGCCACCACCACCCGCGTACGAGGGCCAGGTACCAGTAGAAGAAGCTCTCGTTCACGGCGGCCAGGGTGGCGAAGGCGAACAGCCACCAGTTGACCGTGGCCCCCAGCAGGACCAGCGGGATCAGCCAGGCCACGAAGTGGTAGTTGAGGTACTGCGAGAAGATCATCACCCCGACCAAGGGCACGGCGCAGGATGCGGCCGGTGAGTATCCTCGGACGTTCACGAACAGCACGAAGGCGAGCAGCCCCGCACCCTGGACCACGGCCAGGGTCAGGGACGGCTGGACCCATCCCTCGTGGATGAGGAGCGCGAACAGGTTCAGCGACTCGCTGTTGGCCCTCGCGAACTGTCCGAGGTAGACGACCTGGATCGCGTCCCACCCCCACAACGCCCATCCGAGGGCCGCCGAGCCGAGAAAGACCCCGAGCACGAGGACGACCTGGTACCCCCGTCGGCGGCCCAGCGAGGCGGAGGATCCTAGAAGAGGGAAGAGCGCCGGGAATCGTGCCGTGCTCAGGAACGCTGCCACGCCTTTCAGCAGGGTCCCTCCGCGACGGGCCGCCCCGAGCGCGTAGAGCATGAGCAGCACCGACACCGCGACGACCAGGTTCTCGACCCCGAGGTTCGTGGCGATGTTGGGAAGATAGAGCACGGACGTCGCGGCCAGGACGCTCACGTAGCGTCGGGATTCTCCCGCGATGCCCCACACGAGCGGCACGACCAAGAGCGCGAGGAGCTGCCAGACCAACCAGATCCCGAGGATGGTCCCGGAGAGCGCGCCGAGGGCGTTCAGCGACACCGCGGCCAGCCCGTACGGGATCACCGTCGAGGTCGCGTGGCTGCAGAAGGTGACCGAGAACGGGTCGTGGCCACCGAGGGCCGCCTGGCCGGAGGCCAGGATCGCGAACGAATCGTCCGAGCAGTGGGCCGAAGAGACGTTCCAGGCGATGTTCCCCCCGGTGATGAGGGCGAGGGGCACCATGATGTGCCACAGCCGCAGCCAGCTCCAATCCGGCCGACCCGTGGCCCAGCGCTGCCATCGGTCGATGGTGGGTCGGACCGACGGAAAGACCCGGGACCGGTACGCGAGCACGATGAAGCTCAGGACGAAGCTTGCGACGAAGACCAGGAACGAGCCCGCGAACCCTACTGCGGACATGGGTCACCCGATCCGGTCGGCGATTGGTCGGCCCGCGCGGGCGCTCCTCGAATAGACCCCGCGGCCGAACCATACCGACGGTCGAGGGTGTCGGTGTCGTACCGGCGGATACCGCTCACGGGGCCCCACTTCGGGTGGGAGTGACGCAACCCGCCCGTCGGCCCCGACGACCGAGGGCTCATATTCCTTGCCCAATCTGACGGGCTCGGGGAATCCCGTCGGATGGCGGAGCGCACCGAAACCGGAGGATCCCTGATCCCCGTTCGGGGCCTCGGAGCGCGCGAACTCGCGACCTATGGGGCCGCGTGGCTCGCGGGCGCCCTCCCGCTCTTCGCGGTCATCACCGCCCTGTGGCTCGCCCCCGACACCTTCGGTTCGACCGGCGAGATCACGATCGGAGCGTTCGCCATCGCCTTCCCGGTGGTGGTGCGCCGGCTCGGCGTGCCGAGGGAGGCCCGGTTCGTCCGGTTCCTGCTCGTCGCGGGGATCGTGTTCGGGGTCGTATCGATCCTCACGGGAGCCGGCAACGGCCTCACGGACGAGCCGTACACCACGCCCCGCTTCGTCACGCTCCTCTGGGCGCACCAGGACCCGTACGTGGTGCGCCTCGTCTTCAAGTACGTCCAGTACGGGCGTACGATTGACTCCTCCTCGATCTACCCCTATCTGCCGCTGCTGATGTTCCTTCAGGTCCCGGGGCTCGACTACAAGTGGTTCGCGCTCGGTTGCTGGGTCGGGATGGTCCTCCTCGTCCGGAAGCGGTTCGACGCGGGGGTCCTCCTCGCCCAACCGTACGTCGTGGTGATGGCCGCGAGCGGCTACAACGACCTTCCTGTCTTGTTGCTTCTCACCGTCGCGTTCGTCGGCGTGGAGGGGCGCCGGCAGCGGTGGGCCCAGCTCCTCGCCCTGGGGGCGAAGCAGTTCGCGAACGCGATCGTCCTCGTGTACTACGCGGTCCGACGCGATTGGAAGAACTTCCTCGTCACCGTCGGTGTGAGCGCGGCGTTCATCCTGCCGTTCGTGGTCTGGAGCGGTCCCACCGTCCTCTGTCCGGCGGTTCTCGCGGACCGCCTTTCCTCGTGCCCCGCCGGTGGCGAGGCCCAGTTCCTGCTCAACTACGCGCTCTGGCCCGTCTGGGTCCTCGCCATCTTCTATCTCCCGGTGCTCGGGACGCTTCGTGCTTCCGCCGATAAGGGACGCCTCTCCCGTATCCTCGCCGGGCGATGGGTCTCGGTCCGCGACCTTCTCCGGACGCCCTCGTTCGTCATCGTGGGAACCTCGGGCGCGCTGGCCGGCGTGAGCGTCTTCCTTGGCGCCGGGATCTACTTCGGTTCGTCCGTGCCGGCGACGATCGGCGCCGCGGTGGTCGGGTTCCTGGTCCTGGCCGGGTGGGTCGTGGCCGTCCACGGCGCTGGGAGTACCGGCGGACCGTTCCTGGGACGTCCTCTCTCGCGACTTCCGTTCCAGGTGAGCGTCCACGCGGTCGCTCTCGCGCTCAACGTCGCCCTCGTGGTCGGAGTGGTCCTCCTGGGCCGACCCGCGCTCGTCGGGGAGGTCGGGGGAGCGTTCCTCGCGAGCCTGTGGGAGAGCGTCGTCTTCTTCCAGGTCCAGCATGAGCGGGATCCCCCAATCTCGATCGCGACCGCGGGGGCCGCTCCCGGACGTGGGATGGCCTAGCGGAGGCCACGTACCCCCGGTCCGAACGCCGTTTCCGTCTCGAATCGACCCGTCCGCGCCGGCCATCTCGCGCGCCTGAGGTTCAGGTCTGCGGGGATTGACGAGCCGCGGCCCGACCCTCACGGGCAGCGCGCTCACCCCGCCACAGGTCGACGAACAGTCCGAGGAGGAGAAGGGTGAGGACGACATCGAAGATCATCGACGGCCAGTTGACCCCGTCGTCCCACGCCCAGACGTTGAGGGCGAGGTCGTAGTTCAGCGAACCGACGAACGCGACCCCCCAAAGCCACCACCGGGCCCGGGTCCCGAGGATGGCCACCGGGAGCAGCCAGATGAGGATGGTGAAGGAGAGAAACGGCGTCAGCAGGGCGAACCCGACGAGGAGGATCGAGACGGCCGCGGCCGGGGAGCGGACTCCGAAGAAGACCGCCACGAGGAGAGCGACCGTGAGAGCTCCCTGGACGAGCTCGATGCCGAGCCCCCCGGGGAGCGCGTTCGACAATAGGAGGATCCCGTAGAGGTTGAGCGAGAACGAGCGCCGACCGAGCTGCTGGAGGAAGACGGGGTCGAGGAACTCGTGGCCCCAGACCACGAAGGCGAGCCCTGTGACTCCCCCGAACACTGCCACCGCCGTGAGGAAGGAGAGGTAGCGACGGCGCGGGAACGAGCCCGTTTCGCCGAGGATTGGGAGAAGGTTCGGGAACCGGGCCGTTGAGAGGAACCCTCCGACGGCGGCGCTGAGGAGCTCGCTCCGTCGGGCGAGGTAGAGGGACAGGAGCACGGTGACCGGGACGATGGCGTTCGTAGCGCCGTCGATCTGCGAGCAGACGATCGGCACGAAGAGCACCGAGGTGCCCACGAAGACGGTGACGTAGCGCCGGTCGGGGCCCGCGACCGCCCAGGTGAGCGGGACCACGGCCAGGACCACCAGCCCCCAGACCAGGTAGATCCCCGGCAGCCCGCCAAGGCTTCCGAGGGCGGTGATGAGGACCGCGGCAAGGCCGTACGGGACCTCGCTCGAGTGACCGCATTCCGGGATCGTGAAGGGGTTCTGGCCGGCCCAGAACGCCTTCCCCGAGTTCAGGACCGAGATCGGGTCGCTTCCGCCCGGCCGGCAGCCGTACTGGCCGCTCAGGATCCCATAGGCGCTGACGCAGGCGAAGGCGATCCCCGCGGCCACGAGGAGGGGCTGCCAATCGAGCCAACGCAGGTCGTCCCGTCGGGAGACCCGTTGCAGCGTGCGCAGGACCCAAGGGCGGATTCGGGCGCCCCGCTCGGTACGATATAGCAGGACGAGAAGGTTGAGGGCCGAGAGGGCCCCGAGGACCCCCCAGGTGACCGCGTTGAACCAATCCGCCATCGACGGTCGGAGGCCGCGAGCGGGGTCGCGCTATTTCAGGGCTCGCCCGTCACCCACCGCCCTCGTCGGCGTCCTTCGCCGTGCTTGCGCCCGCCCGGGGCCACCGACCGATTCGATTCCGCGCTTTCCTCGCCCGAACGGCGGTCTATAGGAAGAGGATCACGTTCACGAGGATCAGAACGACGACCGCCGCGACCAGGATCTTGACCCATTGAAGGAGGTTCGTCGTGTTCTGTTCGATCCGCACGAGCGTCTGGGAAGGGTCGTTCGTCGTGGGGGCTTGTGTCGTCTGGGACCAAGGCAACGAGGAGCTCATGTTCGGAAGGCCTATGTTCCGGCCAATTAAGGATTCGTGGGGTGGCTCCGACGCAGGTGCGTCCCCGGGAGTTGGCCTCGAAGCGCAACCCCCGCGAAGCCCCTCCTCACCCGTAGAGGACGACGGCCAGGACCCCTACGGAGACCACGAAGCCCAGGCTGGCCCAGAAGGCCCCGCGCCAGTACCCTCGGGAGGCCTCCGACCCCATCACCCGGGAATCCGAGGCCAGCGTGCCCACGAAGATCCCGGGGACGATGAGGATGAAGACCATCGCGACCATCAGGGCGAGCACGAGCGTCACGAGCTGCGGGAAGAGCAACGGCACGAGGACGGCGGGGATGCTCTCTCCGACATAGATCCAGATCGTGCTCTTGGGCGAGAGCCCGAGCGCTTCCCTCACCCCCCAGGCGCTGCCGAGGGAGATCACCACGAGCGCCAGGAACGCGGCGGCCACGAGACCCACGCCCAGGACATAGGCCCCGTACTGACCCAGCCCGGAGATCAGGGTGGAGGAGAAACTAGCTCCGGAGGTGAAGCTGAAGGACCCACCCACCCCGGCTCCGATCATGACCACGATGATCATGAGGACCTCACTGACGATTGCGCCCAGGAAGGTCGATTGCCGCGAGATGGAGACGGAGGTACGTTTCGCGGCGGTGGCCGAGGATTGGAAGAACAGCATGAACGGCATCACGACCGCCCCGGTGTTGGCTGCGAGAAGGAAGACGAACGCGGGCGCGGCGGAGACCGCGAAGGGGGAGTAGGGGAGGAGGCCCCGGTGGAGGACCACGACCGCTAGGGAGACCACCACTCCGGCCGAGATGCCGATGAGGACCCGTTCGACCCAGGCATACCGTCCACGGGCGACCAGAGCGATGTGGGCTAGGAACGCCATGGGGAGGGAGATGATCGGAGGGATCCCGAACAGGCTCAGGCCGAGGGCGATGCCGGCGTACTCTGCGACATACGTCGCGACGTCGCCGGCCGCCATAGAGATGGCCACCGTGGAGGCTAACCGGGGAGAGTAGCGCTCCCGAGCCAGTTCTCCGAGCCCCTTGCCGGCGACGGCTCCGAGACGACCCGAGGCCTCTTGGATGAAGAACAACGGAACCGTGAGGGCAGCGAGGAACCAGATCAGCTCGTAGCGGTAGCTAGCTCCGGTCGCCAGCGCGGTCAGGATGCTCGCCGCGTCCACGTTGGCGATCATGACGAGCCATGCGGGACCTCCGCGCCAGCGTCGCGGCGCCCGAAGGTGCCGGGAGAGGGCAGGTAGCGTCAGGTTCCTACCAGAGGGGGAGGATACGTCCGGGGGACGTAGAGAGTCCACCATCTCCGCGTTGGCGGAGCCTGCGGGGTCCATAAGCGCTCGGGTTCAGGTCCAATGGGTCACGGGGAAGGAGCGCGACCCTTCGGTATCCGACTCGCCGAATATGGGTACAACGAGCGACATGGTCCATCGCTACGCCCTCCCTTGCGAGGACGTTCCGCCGTCGCCCCGCGGCGTTATCATACCCCTCGGAGTGGCTCCTCTGGCGAACCGAGAGGGAATCATCATGACAGTAACCCCACGCAAGCGCCCTTCCGCCGCCGGAAAGAAGCGGCATCATAAGGCCCGTCAGCGAAGGATCGCCGCCCGCCGTCGTCAGGTCCCGCTCGGGGGAAACCGAGCCCGGCGCTGACCGACGGTCTCTTCGTCAAGACTGGACCGGTCCGGTCAGAGCATCGCCACCGCGAGGGCGGTCACTTCAGCGACTCCCCCGGTTCCCGGGAGTGCATCGTCACCTGCCGGTCGGTCTTCGCTACGGTCTCCGGCTCGACACTCCGGTTGATCGTGACCTCGTTGAAGATCACGAGCATCTCCAAGGTCATCAGGAGGTTCGAGACCACCCGCTGGGCGGACACGGCGATCCGATGGTCGGAAACGTGGCGGGCGAGCGAGTCCCCTAGGGTGTAGTCGGCGGGTAGCGTCTCGTCGATCTCGTTGAGGTTCGCGTTCGCGTCCACGACCGAGAGCCGAACGAAGGCGTCCATCGTTCGCTCGAGAAGCCGTTCGACCCGGGCGATCAGGGCGAGGAGGTCCGAGACGGCCGACTTCGGCAGGCGCTGGAACCCGGCGAGGTTGTCGCCCAGCTCACGGGCGACCCCCGAGACCAGGTCCCCACTGACCTCGAGAATCTTGGCGATGAGCCGGTAGCCGATCTGGTAGTGATGGCTTTCGACGCCGATGTCGCGGGCCACCTGGAAGTCGTCCGAGGAGAGCAGGAGCTGGCGAACCATCAGGAGGTAGAATCGATCGATCTCGTCCTCCATCGGGCCAAGCGGCTGTAGCTCGGCGCGGTTCCCGCCGCCCAGGACGGACCGACACGTCTCGAGCTCGGAGTGCAGCATGCGGACGACCTGGCTCATGAGGCGGTGGAACTGATACTTGCCGGGGTCGACGAAGTTCTGTACCTCGACCCCCCCCGATTCCTCCTCGACGACCGTCATTCCGAGGACGTGAGCGACCGTACGTCGGATCTCTTGGCGCTGCTCGGGCGTGAGTCCGGAGCCAGAGCTCACTAGGATCTGGTCCTGACCGGTGATGTACGCTCCGATCAGGAGGCGGGCTAGGAGCTTCGGAGGGGCCCCGCTCGCGTCGATTCGAAGGAGCTTTTGCCGCCGTTCCGAGGGGGCCTCAGCGTTCGCCGGACTGACCTCGAGCCGTCCTCCACCGAGGTCGCGGAACCGGAGGGTATCGCCCGTCTGGAGGTTCATCGAGTCGGTCCACGCCTTCGGGAGGGTGATGGAGAGCGACGAGGAGCCGGTCCGCTGCACTCGTCGGGTGAACCCGGGCGCGGGCGGCCCTTCTTCCCCATGTTCCTTCCGGACCCGGGGCATCAGGACCGCATCGTCTTGGGCTCATTAACGGTCTGCCCAGCCATCTCTGCGCGTCCGAATCCCCTTCCCGCTCTCCTTACTCTCCTTACCGAAGGGACCGCCCCCGCATCACTCCCCAGGCCATTCCCCTTCTCCAGAGGCAGCCGATGCAAAGCGGAGAAGGATTGCGAGTATTCGACAGAGCGAACTGGCAGCGAAAGACCCGACCTCCGACCTGGTTCCAGCGGGCGGAGATCGAGAAGCGGTCCTCGCGGCCCGCCGACCCCAAGCCTACGGAGGTGTCGTGACCATGGCGTTCATCGATTTCCTCGCTCTCCAAGAAGCGCTCCTCCTGATCGCCGCCGCGATCGTAGGGTTCGTGGGGATCTCCGTCTGGTTCGCGATGCGCCACAACGACGCGGCAGGAGTGACCAACGCGCTCAAGGGCGCCGCGGTTCCGGTCGGCGTCGTGGGCCTGATCGCGACGACCCTCGCGGTATGGGCAGAAACGACGTGGCCGTTCCCGTCCATCCCGGGGACTCGAATGGCGTCCTACAACATCTTCTTCACGGACGTCTACCTGCTCTTCGGATTGACCCTCGTGGTCCTCGCGGTCACGATGGCGTTCCGCCTCAAGCTGGCGTATGCGGGCATGTTCGCCTTCGTGGCGGGCAGCATCACGGCGGGGTACGGCTGGAACGGCTACATCCTGCACTTCACGAACGACCCGCTCCAGACGTTCCTCATGTACCTGGCATTCGCCGGTGTTGGGATCTTCGCGTTCCCGGCGACGGTGATGACGGACCACTTCCTCGCGCACCCCGACGGGACCGCCTTCGCCTTCAGCGTGGGCGCTCCGGTGGCCCGACGCCGCCCCAGCATCCAGGGCGCGAGCCGGGCTGTGCAGCCGGTCGTCCCTGGGGTAGCACCTGAGAACGCCGAGCCGGCCACCACCTTCGCGGCGAAGTTCCACCTCCCGGCCTACGTCACCGCCTATGCGTGGTTCTTCATCGGCGTGGTAGGACTCGCAGGCTACGCGGCGTTCATGTACCTGATAACGACGCTCCCGGGGCACCTCATCTCGGCACCGTAAGAGGGTCACAAAGAAGGACCAAGCCTCGGAGAGACGGAAGGACTGACCAACGGCTGCCTCGGGACGGGAGGGGGAAACCCCTCCCGGTGCTCCCGGTCGAGGGATCGACCGAGAGCACCGGGGGCGGGAACGACCGTCCCCCGAACCGTCCCGAGGACTTGGACAACGAGACCATGGGAACATCCGACATCTGGTACGGGGTAGTCACGAGCGGGGGCTCCCGACCCGAGCCCCGGCTCCGAGTATCGGACCACCCGTTCTTCCGGGCGATGAACGCCGGTTGGGTCGCCGCCGTGAGCCGCGGCTCGGTCGACACCACCTATGAGGTCGGCGAGTTCCTCGTCCGGGAGGGCGAGCTCGCGGACCGATTCCACCTGATCTTCCACGGCAAGGTCGCCGTGGAGGTCGGCGGGGCGGAGGGGGCCCGTCGGACGGTCCAGTCGATCGGGGCGGGAGAGGTTCTCGGCTGGTCGTGGGTCTGTCCCCCCTATCTCTGGCAGTTCGACGGCCGGGCCGTCCAGGAAACAAGGGTCGTCTCGCTCGACACGTCAATTCTCCGCCACGCGCTGGAATCGCAGCCGGTCGAAGGCTACCGCTTCCTCCAACGGCTCTTGCCGGTCATCGGGCAGCGCCTCGAGAACGCCCGGATCCAGCTGCGTGAGGTCCAGGACCTTTAGCCGGCGCCGGGACTCGGGAGAGGCCTTATCTTGGAGCCGGGCGGTTCGGGTTCGTGCGACTGCTCATCGTGGACGACGACAGTCGTTCCCGCCGGGCTCTGTCAGAGCTCCTCATCCAGCTGGGCCACACGACCGTCGCGACCGCATCCCCCCGAGAGGGACTCGACCGCCTCGAGGGAGAGCCGTTCGACCTGGTCTTCGCGGAACTTCGAACCCCCCGGAGCGATGCGATGAAGCTTCTTAGGACCGTTCGCCGGCGCTGGCCGAGAACCCGCGTCGCCGTGCTCGCGGGCTCCGCGGACGTGGACGACGCGGTTAGGTCCCTGGGCGTCAGAACGATCACTTCGGTACGCGAACCGATCGATAAGGACCGGGTCCACGCCGTCCTCGAATGGGTGGAGGATGAGCTCGCGCTTCCGGAAGGCTCCCGCCGACCGACCGGGGTCCCTGGGGCGCGCCGCGCGGCGACCGGCCCGATGTCCCTCGGATCCGCGCCGCTCGCCGCCCAGGAACTCGGCGAAGGGCGTCTCGAGCCCACGATTCTCGAAGGTCGTGTTCAGAAGGTGTTGCGCATCGACGCGACCGGAGCCGCGCCGAACCTGCTCGCCCGCCTTCTCGTCGGGAGCTACATCACGGGGCAGGACCAGGTTCTCGTCACGGCCCGGAATGGGCTTACGCCCGCGCAGCGGAAGGAGATCCACCGGCTCGTCGACCGGATTCTCGGTATGACCGTGGTCGGGGACACCCCGGAGGCGGTGGAGATACAGAACTTCATCGACCCCGGTAAGTACGAGCTTCGCCGCCTGCTCCATCGGGTCGTCCAGATGCTTCGGACCGAGCTCGAAGCGTGTGGCGCCGCCCTCTCGGGCAGGGAAGCTCCCGAGTTCCAGCTCATCGAGACCATCGAGGAAGAGATCGACCGGTTCTACCTCCTGATGGTTCGCCAACTCCTGCTCTCCTCCGACAGTCCTCGGATCGCCCGGAACATCGACGTCGAGAGCCACCACTACCAGATCGGATACCGGCTGGTCGCGAAGGTGCTCGAGGTCACCGGCGACCTCGTCCACGGGATCGGGACCGAGCTCGAGGGGAACCTCCCCGGGCTACGACGCTTGCCTCGGACCCTCATCCGGGAGCTCGTGACCCGAATCGAGCGGCTCGAGCTCCTCTTGACCCGCACCATGGACGCTTTCGACCGCCTCTCCGTCGTGGAGGCGAATGCGACGCTCAACGTCATCGGGGAGATCCTCCCCAAGGACGCCGGGTTCGGGCAGGCGATCTGTCGGCGCATCCCGAACCGTAAGGTCGCCGTGGCGGCCCAGCGGATTGCCTACAATCTGGACATGGCGCTCGAGATGTTGATCATCGTCAATGAGGTCACGATCAACCGGAGCGTAGAGCCGGAGACGGTGGCGCGCACCGGGCTTCGGGTCCCCACGAAACCCGTCGGGTCATCCTCGTCCTGGAAAGCGTCCCACTGGCCGGGTGGGGGACCGCCAACCGCCACTCGCCGCCGGGCGGGACCGGGTGCCTGAGCCCTCGAGCCGTGCACCTTTCTCGTCCTTCCGGCGCTCTCGTCCCGCCCTGATCACCCTGACAGCCGGAACCGGGGACGGCACGAACCATCGAGGGGACGGGCTTATCGAACGGGGAATCCATCTCGATGAGAGGGGTTCCGTCCGTGCCCAGATCACATTGGATCGATGCCATCGAGGGGATCGCCTGCATTGCCTTCATCGCCGCCGGTTTCGCCGTCTACGGAGTCTGCAATGGAGGCGACTCCCTGATTCTGTTCGGCGTGGCGACCGCGTTCCTGGGCGCCTTGCTGTTCCGCACCGGAGCGTGGGCCACGGTCATACCCTTCGCCATCCTCTCGTTCATCCTCATTGCGGGAGGGTGGTACGGAGCGACGATCGCCGGCTGTTCCCTATAGGTCCGCAAGTCCGCACACCGTTCCCGACCTACCCTCGTTGGGCCGCACCGCAAAGACTCGGGAGCAGCTCGGGCGAAGAGCCTATTCGCCAAGCTAGGGTGGGGACTCCCATGTCGGCTGGCGCTCCCCCGAAGACCTTTGTGTCCGACCTCCGGCCAGGGCGCGTCGCTACGTTCGAGGCCACCGTCGTGAAGCTCGAGCCCGTCCGGGAGGTCGAGCAGCGGGTGGGGGGCCGGAAGAAGGTTCGGAACGGGGTCCTCACGGACGGGACGGGCGAGATCTCGATCGTGCTCTGGGGCGACGAGGTGGAGCTGGTCGCCGAGGGCGACAAGGTCCGGATCGTCGAAGGCTGGGTAAAGGACTACAAGGGCCGGCCGCAGGTCTCCCTCGGAAGAACGGGAAAGATCGAGAAGGCCTGACGGCCGGACCCCGCAAACGGGAGGACGTCTCGACCCGGTCCGCGCCTGGGTCCACGCCCGTGACGGTCCTCGGGACCGCGGACCGCCACGGCGGCGCCCTCACCCCGACCGAGGAAAGTTCCTAATCAGGGTCCCCGATTCCTCCGGCCGTGCGTCGAAAGACTGACCCTCTCACCCGAGAACAACATCGGAAGATCGCCGCGGACCTGTTCAACTACACCTGGTCACTCCTGGACCTGAAAGGGCGTAGCCAGGAGGAGATCGACGAGATGCTCCACGCCGCCCACGCCTCGCGCTACCACTGGGGCCACTCGGGTACGCCCCTCAACCACTCGATCGGCGAGTGGCAGGTCTCCCGGGTCTATGCGATCCTCGGCCGTGCTGAGCCGGCCCTGTACCACGGCCGTCGAGCCCTGGAGATCGCCCGCCGGAACCGGTTGGGTCGCTTCCATCTCGCCTACGCGTACGAAGCCCTGGCACGCGCAGCCTCGGTGGCCGGGGAGCGTCGGGCCCGGGACCGCTACCTCCGAGAGGCTCGTCGGATCGGCGCGGGGGTCCGCGACCGGGACGATCGGAGAATGTTGTTGGAAGACCTGGACACGATCCCCTGAGCTGGGGGCCTACGGACACGGCCCCTCGTCCAAGGCCACTTCCCGGAGGCGAGCGAGCGCAGGAATCTCAGGCCGGGACGAGCTCCAGGCCTCGACTTCGAGCTCACGAGGGGGAGCGGTGAAGCAACTCGGTCGGGGCGCGTCGAACGAGGTCGTCGAGCAGGGATGCGAAATCCTTCATGACGGGAACCCCGTGGCCCGGAAGCAAGACCTCCACGTCGAGCTCCCGGAGACGAGCCAGGGAACGGACCGCCTGGTCGAGGTTCGCGGCATACTTCGCCGCGGGCAGCGTGAGCCGACCGTTCCGTTCGACAACGGAATCCCCCGAGAACAGGACCTTGCGAGCCGGATGGTAGAAGGCCACCTCTCCCGGGGTGTGGCCAGGGGCGTGGACTACGCGGAGAGGTCCGACCTGGTCCCCGTCCTTCAACGCGAGGGTGACCGGGGCGGGACGGACCCGGGCGAAGAGACGCATCAGCAGCGGCATCGGGGGCTTCGCCCGCCCGTCCACGAACGCGACGTCGTCGGCGTGACAGGCGAGAGCCGCCGGCGTGTTCTGGAGCAGGTACGCGGCCCCTCCCATGTGGTCCAGGTGATGATGGGTCAGGAGCACCTTCCCCACGCGTCCCAGGGGCACGTTGGCGCTCTGGAGGGCCCGAACGATCGGCTTCGCCTTTCGACGGAAGCCGGTGTCGATGAGGTAGGTCTCATCCCCCTCTTGGAACGTGTAGCTGTTCACGAACCCGCCGGGGATCCGACCGACGCCGTCGACGACCGGCAACCCGACGGTCGGTGCGGACATCACCAGTTGCGCAAGGCCTGGGCCACTTGCTTTCGCTCGGCCTTCGTCTGATGGCGGGGAGCGTTCCGGGTGTAGCCAGGGCAGGCGCACGCCCGGCAACGGTTGTCCGACCCGTGCAACCGCCGCTGGTGCAGGCAGCCCGGGGTCTCACATTCCGTCGTCATTCGGTCCCCTCGCCTCCATCGACCACATCCTCGACCCACTCGGGTCGAACACTAAAGGACAATGCTGCCTAGCGGCCCCGGGTCCTTCCGAGAACGGGGACGCCTCCCTCGTTCCGAGCCTGAGTTCCCGGGCGCTCCGACGCCTCCGGCGAGGACCCCCGTCGAGCGTCCTCCGAGTCGAGCTCGTGGACGTAGCGGCCACCGCGCATCAGCGAGACCACGGCGGCCACCCCCGTCAGGATGGCCGAGATCGCAAAGGCGAGGTCGATCCCTTTGAGGAAGGCTGGTGCCACCGCGTTCGGGAAGAACGTCTTCGACTCGAGCACGGTCGTGGCCGCTTGGCTGAAGGTCCCGGGCGGGAACTGCACGATGTACACGCTCATCGGATTCTTACCGAGGAACGCCCCAAAGAGGGCTCCCGTGGGGTTGGACGCGACCATGTTCGAGAGCGCCGTGGCGGAGGATCCCGTGACCCCGTTCATGGCCAGGGCGCTGGAGACCGACCCCGAGAGTCCGTTCGCGAGCCCAACGAGGACGATGGTGAAGAAGACCGCCATGGAGAGCTGCATGCCCGCGTTCTGGAGCGTGGCCCGCATCCCCGACGCCGCTCCCCGATGCTCGGCCGGTACCGAGTTCATGATCGCCGCGGTGTTGGGGGCGGCGAACATCCCCATGCCACAGCCGTTAACGAACAGGAGGACCCCCATCTGCCAGTATTCGAAGTTGTACGGCAGGAACAGGAGGAAGACGAACGTCGCCGCGCTGACGCCCATGCCGGCGCTCGCGAGGTACCGGGCTCCGAACCGGTCCGAAAGCCAGCCGCTCAGCGGCCCCATGACGACGAAGCCGCCCAGCATCGGCATCATGTAGACGCCGGCCCAGAACGGCGTCTGCGCGAACGAGTACCCGTGGAGGGGGAGCCAGATCCCCTGGAACCAGATGATCATCATGAACATCACGCCCCCGCGCGCGATGGACCCGAGGAGCCCCGCGAGGTTGCCCGCGGCGAACGCGCGGATCCGGAAGAGCTCGAGACGGAACATCGGGTCCGGGACGCGCGCCTCGATGAACAGGAACGCGACCAGGAGCGCGAGACCCCCGGCGATCCCCGACCAGACCCACGGGCTCGACCAGCCCATGCTCTGGCCTCCGTAGGGTAGGAGGCCGTAGGTCACCGCGACCAGGAGGAGCGTGAGCCCGACCCCGAACGTGGAGTTCCCGAGATAGTCGATCCGCTGGCCCTTCCGGAGCTCGGTGACATCGTGGAGCTTGAAATAGGCCCAGATGGTCCCACCGACCGAGACCGGGACGCTCACTAGGAAGATCAGTCGCCACGACGGCAGGACGACCGACCCCAGGTGAATGTCGCCGACGCCGGCGAGAAGGCCGCCCAGGACCAGTCCGACCACGGACCCGCCCATGGCGGAGACCTGGTTGATCCCGAGCGCCTTCCCGCGTTCGTCATGCGGGAAGGCGTCGGTGATGAGCGCCGCGGAATTGGCGAAGAGGAACGCGCCTCCGATCCCTTGGACGACCCGGAACCCGACGAGCTCCCAGGCACCGAGGGTCCCCGTGTTGGGGACCAGGAACAGCATGACGGAACCGACGGCGAAGATGGCGAATCCGAGGTTGTACATCCGGGCGCGCCCCCACATGTCCGAGATCCGGCCGAAGGTGACGAGGAGCGTCGCCGTGACGACACCATAGCCCAGGAGGAGCCAGATGAGGAGGGTGAAGTTGCTCGGGAGGAACGGGTCGACGTTCAAACCCCTGAAGATGACGGGAAGGGAGATCAGAATGATCGTCCCGTTGATCGATGCCAACAGGGCACCCAACGTGGTGTTCGAAAGGACCGTCCACTTGTACTCCACGGTCAGGTCCCTCCATCGGGACGGCCGACCCGCCGGTGGAGCGCCCCTGTCGGGACGGGGGAACCGTCTGCGACTGTTCGCCCCTCGTCGGTGGTCATCGTATCGTTCCAGCCACGGCTTACCGTCGGTTCGGTCGACCTCGCCTTGAGGAAGAATCGGTCGTCCACCGTCCGGTGGGCACCGACTCAACGCCGAGAAATCGCGACGAGGGCAGGCCTAATCTTGAGCGCGTAAGCTGGGATTCACCCACTTCCCACCGAAGACGGGGCAGGGCGCGGGTCGGTCCGCGGGACCCACGCGTAGGTTCGTGGGTGCGGATGGGCGAAGCCGGCCGACGTTAGTCGTCGCGTCGCCGGCGCTTTCGACGATTGTCGTCGTCGTCGAGTCGAGGGGGTCCACGCCGGTCTGACCCTCGGAACGGTCGACCGCCGCGATCCCCTCCACGACTCTGATAGGGGGGCCGGGACCCGGGTCCGGGGCGGTAGTCGCGGCGCCCGTACCTCGGTCCTCCGCGATCGCCTCGACCGCCTCCTGGGTGGTCGTCGCGCGGCGGCAACGTGAATCGGTTCCCGCACGCTTCGCACTCCCCCACGAGCATCCCATCGTCGCCCGTGGAGAACCGCAGCGGAGCGCCGCATTTCCGGCACGGCCGACTGCGGGGCGCCCCCGCGTCGAACCGCTCGGGTCGTTCCCGCTCCCTTTCAGGACGAGCGGCCTCCCGTTTCGGCACGAAGACGGTCGTGGTCTCGCAATCGCCGCAGACCGCCTCGATCGAGCCTCCCTTGCCCTCCCGGAACGATAGCGGGGACCCGCACTCCTCGCATTCCGGTCCCCCTTCGGTCGCCTCACCTGCCGCCTCGCCCTCTCCCGAAGGGGCCGCGGGTCCCGACGGGGGAGTGCCTAAGCGCGACGAGACCGTGGTCCCTTCCACGAACGCGAACTCCTTCGCGCAGGAGGGACAGGTCCCGGTACGTAGTCGTACCTCACGCTGTTCGAAATCCATCGAGGTTCCACATTCCGGGCAGGAGTTGGTCATGGTAGTTCCCTGGAGGAATTCGCTGACCCCACATTACATCCCCCTAGCCCTGTTGGTCGGGAAACCCTGGCCGAAGGGAGGGTTTTCCGAGGGGATCGAGACGAGCGTGTCGCGGGCGGCGAGTCATGCCGCCGGCGCGGGGAGGGATTCCTGCCCGACTGAGGTAGTACTCCTCGGGCAGCGCCAGAAAGCGTTCCCCGCGGGTTCTCCGGTCGAGCCTGCGGTCAGGGATGCGTACGGAACCAGTCAAGTGTCTGGCGAACCCCTTGGTCGTACGAGGTGGACGGGATCCCGCCGAACTTCTGCCGGTACTTCGAGCCATCGAGGATGAACCGTTCGCGCTTCAGGTACATCATCTCCCGGAATTCGCGAGCCTCTGCGTTGAACAGCCCGGCCAGCGTCACCATCCAGCTCGGCACAGCCCGGGGGCGGGACTTCGACTGGGCGACCCGGGCCACCAGCTCAAGGAACTCCCGCGGGGTCGTCACGCCCGCCCCCGGGACATGGTAGACCTCCCCGTCCGAACCCGGGTCCATCCCGGCCCGGACCATGGCCTCCCCCCCGTCCGGCATGAAGAGGAACTCGGTCGGAACGTTGAGGTCGCCGTACCACGGCATCGGCCGCCCCCGTAGCGCTACGCGGAAGATCCCCGCGTACAGCCGGTTCACGACGAACGGCCCGTAGAAGTCGGGCATGCGGACGATCGTGAACGCCAACCCCTGCGAGCGATGGAGCTCCTCGAGGCGCCGCTCCATCTGCCATCGGAGCCGGCCCTTGCGGGTGTGCGGCTCCATGGGGTGGTCCTCCCGAACGAGATCGGTGCGAGCGCGGCCGAACACGTAGACGTTTCCCGGAAAGACGACGCGAGCCCCGACGGCCTGGGCCGCCGCAATGCTGTGGCTGAGCATCGGGAGCGCCTTGGCCGACCACTCCGCGTAGGGGACGTTCACGCAGTGGAAGATCGTCGTCGCGCCCTGAGCCGCACGACGGACGTCGTCCGGAACGAGGGCATCGCCTACCACGACGTCCACCCCGTTCGCTTCCGGCCAGGAGCTTCGGAATCGGTCAGGGTCTCGAACCAGGACCCGCACCGGCTCGCCTCGTTCGACAAGCTTCACAGCCGTCCAATGCCCGATCCCTCCGGTCGATCCCAACACCAGGTGCATGTCCCCTCCTACGGGCGGCGAGGTCACAGAACGCTCATCACGTCTCCGAACGATTGCCGGGGTTAGGTCCCACAACTCGCAGCTCGAGTCTGCCTTACCCGGCCAACGTTAGGAAGGGAATCCCGCCGGAGTCGGTCGCCGGCACCCGTGCATCGCGATGGACCGGAGAAAGTACTTACGGTCCCTTAGGTTGGCCGCTGACGATTCACCTAGGTGAGTGGTTGCTGCTATGGTGGTAGTACTGGACGGGCACTCTCTCAGGGCAGAGGATGTCGTCAAGGTGGCGAGGGGCGGGGAGCCGATTTCGATCCACAAGGACGCGGTAGTTCGCATCAACAAGTGCCGCGCCCTCTTGGAGCGCAAGATCGCGGCCAAGGAGATCATGTACGGTGTGAACACCGGGATCGGGGAGCTCTCCGAGGTCGTCCTCAACCCCGAGCAGGTGGAGCAGTTCCAACGATACCTCGTCTATTCGCACGTGGCGGGTTGCGGAGACCCGATCGCCGAAGAGGACGCGCGCGCGGCGATGCTCGCTCGCTTGAACACCCACTGCTGGGGTCATTCTGGCATCCGGTACGAGCTCGTGGACCTGATGGTCGAGATGATCAACCGAGGCGTGAACCCGGTCATGTGCCAGAAGGGGTCGGTCGGCGCTTGCGGGGACCTTTCCCCCATGGCCCAGATGGCGCTCGTCCTCATGGGCGAGGGCGAAGCGTTCTACAAGGGCAAGAGAATGCCGGGCGCTGAGGCGCTGAAGTCGGCCGGGGTCTCCCCGATTGTGTTCAAGGAACGGGACGGGCTCGCGTCGATCAACGGCTCCAACGTGATGACCGCCATGGGCTGCATCGAGCTGGTCGATGCCGAGCGCTGGCTCAAGACCCAGGAGGTCGCGCTCGCGATGACGCTGGAAGCGCTCAACGCCAACATGAAGGCGTACGATCACCGCGTCCACGACGTGAGGGGGTACCCCGGTGCCCAGGCATGCGCCGAGAACATCCGAAAGATCACGGAGGGCTCGGACCTACTGAAGCGCCCGGGAAAGAAGGTGCAGGACGCCTACTCCCTCAGGTCCAGTCCCCAGGTCGTGGGGGCCGCCAAGGACGCCCTGGCCTGGACAAGGTACATGCTCGAGATCGAGCTCAACCATGCGGCCGACAATCCCACGTTCTTCCCCGACGAGGAGCTCGTGCTCACCGGGGCCAACTTCCAGGGGACGCCCATGGCCTTCGGGATCGAGGTCATGGGGATGGTGGTCACCACCGTGGGGGTGCTCTCCGAGCGAAGGACGAACCGCCTGCTGAACTCGCACCTCTCCGTCGGTCTGCCCGCCTTCCTGACGAAGGGGGCGGGGATGTTCTCGGGGCTCATGCTCTCGCAGTACACCGCCGGGGCCCTGGTCGCGGAGAACCGCGTGCTCTCCCATCCGGCCGCCACAGGTTCCATACCCGCCGCGGCCGACCAGGAGGACTTCGTCTCGATGGGCATGACCTCGGCGATCAAGGCGAGGCAGATCATCGAGAACTCCTGGTCGATCGTCGCGATCGAGCTCATGGCCGCCGCCCAGGCCTTTGAGTTCCGTGCGCCGACAACGCCCTCGAAAGGCTGCCAGGCGGCCTACGAGGTCATCCGGAGGCACGTGAAGAAGCTCGAAGAGGACCGGCCGCTCTACAACGACATCAACACCCTGACCAAGGTCGCGCGGTCCGGAGAGCTGCTGGACGCGGTCGAGAAGGTCGTCGGGGCGTTGAAGTAGGTCCTGTCGGTCAGGGCCCTCGGCCCGGAGCGGCCGCGCTACAAGGAGATCGAGTAGCGTACAGTGGGGTTGTCGATGTACTCTAGGACCTTCTCGGTCCCCTTCTCGAGACCCGTCCGATAAGCGAGCTTCAGGACCTCTTCCATGGCCTCTCGCCCGAGGGGGGCAATGCTGTCGATCGTGGTCGTGACCGGGGTAACGTGTCGGTCGAAGGAGGCGAGGAACGCCCGGAAGCCCGGAAAGGCGCACTGGAACAGTTGTAGCTGGAGGCGCACGTCCGGAGGGGTCGGGTTCGCGTGGTAGCTCTTCATCTCGTAGAACCGGTCGCGGCCGTCCCAGTAATCCGGTTGCGCGTAGACTCCGACCTCCTCGTTGATCAGGATCACTCGGCTCCTGGGCCGAGACAATCCCATGACGTCGCTCCGCCGGAATGCTTGAAGGACGCCGAAGACCTCCGCAAGCTGCTGCTCCCGATCCTTGGGGGCCAGCTGAACATCGACATCGGCCAGCTCCCGGTCCAGGACCTCGGTCGCCAGTCGACTCATCGAAGTGAGCGTAGGTCGACGGGATTCGCGGAACTCGTGGCTGAACCGGGAAAGCGTTTCGTCGATCGCTTTCCCCACGGCCATCCCGATCTCGTCCTTCTCGGTCACGGGCCGGGGGTAGGTCGCTTGAACGACCTCGTGGGCGGCGACCGTCTTCACCGTCGTCATCGAAAAGGGGCCATGACCCGTAGGTCGGCTAAGTATTGGGCATGTTGGCCGGGTACGCCCCTCGCGCGGCCGGGCAGGCGAAAGGCGAATCGCGTACTCCATCTACCCGAACCAGGGCCACCCCCAGACCGAACGGTTTTAGTTCGTACGATCATTCCGGACATCGGAAGGGAGTTGTTGGCGCACCCAGCGGTTGACAGCGATTCCATCACCCTCTCGCGCAAGAAGACCGAGAAGGATCTGCAAGTCAGTCTCGGCATGCTCATCGCCGGGGTCGCCATACTCGTCGTTTTCTGGATACTCGCGCTTTCGGGGATCTTCTCCCAGCTTTCGTTCGGGCCTGAAATCCTTGCCTACGATGTCGTCTCAGGAATGGCCAGCGTCTTCATTCTGATCGGAGGCATCTTCGCAGCCATCAACTGGTGGCTGCTTCGGCCTCGGCGTTCCGGACCGCGAGTCTAGCCGACCGACCCCGCCCATGTGACTCGTCGACCTGCGGACTTGCCGCCGGCGTGCTCTGTGGGTGCCAGTTGCCCTGTCCTACGGTTCCCGACGGATTCGAGGAAGGAACCGTCCAGTCCGAGCGACGTAGGCCCGGTAGGTCTCCCCGAACGCCTCCGGGGACCCGAGAAGATCCTCTTCCAAGTGAGCGCGATAGGCCGCCGTCCCGGCCAGAAGGACCGTGATCAGAACGAGAAGTGGGCTGAGATAGAGGGCGCTCAATCCGGCCGCCCCCGTGACGATCGCCGTGTACGCTGGATGACGAATGTACCGATACGGGCCTTCCTGCACCAACCGATGGCCTTCCTGCACTTGTATCGCAGGGGTCATGTGACGTCCCAAGGTTCGTACCGCTGCGAAGAAGAGGAGCCCGCCGGCGATCGCGGCCACGAATCCGAGGAACTGGACCACCGCGGAACCCGGGAAGTCCGGGGAGGCAGGCCAGTGGTACGCGTAGGCGGGGGAGAGCAGGACCCCGATCGACCAGAATATCACTATCAGCGCGCCGCCCACCCAAACGACCTCCGTCCATCGGGCAGGATTTCTCTTCGTCACAACGCGGGCAACTCGCCGGGGAGGGTGCTCAAGGGCGCGTCCCAAGAGGAACCCACCGAGGAGCGTTACGAGGGTGACCCCCGCCAGTATCTGGACGATCAGCAGACCCAGCACGGATCGACGTACCGTCAAGGCGAGGATTTACCCTGCGCGGCCGCTCGCCCGCTCGGAATATCGCCCGCGGTATCCTCATGGCCTGCCTTCACGACGTGCAATGGTCGTTGCACCCAGAGACACGGTACCGACGTCTGACAGGAGTTGGCGCGGACGGGCTGGGCCCATTCTTGCCCGGGACTGTTACACTCAGTGTCCGGCGCAGGATTCAGGTCGCAGCGTGACGGGGAGAGGACGTAAGTAGTGGGTTTGGCCCTAGTAGTCGTTCGACCGACGAATGATACTCCGAGGAGTCGTCGCGGGAGCGGTCCTGCTGGTGCTGGGGGTCGCGCTGTTCTACGTTCCCATACCCGGTCAAGGGATTACGTCGTTTTCGGACCAGAGCTCGAACGGATACGTCGCAGGGAGCAACGTTCCCGCGACGTTCTACGAGCCTTCGATCACCCCTGCGGCCATCAGCTTCTCGGTGAGTTGGGCGTATTCCATCCCGGTCACCGTGTCGGTCTATTCCTGCGGGACCGACACTTCCTGCGCGGCGGGGTCCGCCTACGAGACTCCTGCGCAGCTGGTGGCACAGGGAGACTCCGCGGTCGGCAGCCTAACGTTCAACGGCGTCGCCGGAAACGGTTACGAGGTGTACGCGAGCAGCATCATCTCCGTGAACATCGCGTACAATGGCCCTCTCGTCGGGGGCGCTATTGGCCTGCTCTTCCTAGTCATCGGCGCTATCGCCCTCCTCGCGGGTGCCGCAGTTCCGGCCGGAGGGCTCCGCCCTCCGACGGCCGTCAAGGATGCGGTTCTTCGCCAACCCGGCGAGATGCTTCGATGGTACTGGAACGGGAACTGGGATGGCGCCCCGGGGGGGCTCCTGCTGTCGAACCAGCGACTGGTGTTGCTCGACCGCCGGGAGATCCCGGGAGGTAGTCAGTTCTCAACCCGCGAAACCCTCGGTCTGCGAGAACTCGTCGCTGCCGAACCCGCCTCGACCAGCATAGGCATCGGCCAGCTCGTCCTGAAGGCGCCCAGTGGGGCACCCCGAACCTTCACCATGGAGGGCAAGTTCACGCCAGCTCGGGCCGCGCGAGCCATCCAACGCGCTTCCTCGATGCAGATGGTCGGGGCCACGAAGGGCGGGATGGCTAGCTCGAGAGTGAAATCGGAGTTGGGGGGCGCAGGTGTTCCGGTGGGGGCCCCCGGCGCTCCGACCCAAGCAGATTCCACGCAGGTCGTCTACCACGAGAGAGAGGTCATCCGAGAAGTCGTCAAGATCCCCTGCCGCTATTGCGGGACACTCAACGACCAACTGAGCGTGAAGTGTTCCGGGTGCGGCGCCGTGACTGGCCGACCCTGAACCTCGTTGCCCGGTGGCACGGGACCCACCGACCGTGGGTGCAAACATCCTTGCGTGTCTAGAGTTGTGCGCTTTCCGCCGAGGAAAGGCACCTTTTTCCATCCGTCGAGAGCGGATTTCATGTCAGAGAAAAGTGGTTTGACTGAGAGCGGGGTCAGAGCACGCTTCCGCGGTTGAGACCCTCGATTGCGGCCTCACTATCGCACCTCAGGAGAGGACACATCCGTGCTCTCAACCAGTTCCCGCATAGGGGCGGTAAGCCTAGCCTTAATCTGACGGCCGCGTTCCCGACAGGGAACTGGCGGATTACAGCTGGGCTTCAGGTGACTACTGAGGAGGATTCCAGATGGATTCGGACAGAAGGACCGCGATCATTGCGGGGGTCCTGTTCATCATTGCCACCGTCGCCAGCATCGCCAGCACCGCTGTCACCTCACCGATTCTGACCGCCTCGGACTATCTCTCCAAGGTCAACGCAAGTCAGAACCAGGTGGTCCTCGGAGCGATCCTCCAGTTCATCGCGTCTGTTGCCAGTGCTAGTATCGCAATCTCACTGTATCCCATTCTAAGGAGATACCATGAGGGCCTAGCGCTCGGTTCGGTTGGCTTCAGGATCATCGAGGCCGTCTTTGGCGTCGTTGCCGCCCTTGGCCTCATGTCGCTGGTGACACTGAGCCAGAATTTTGTGAATGCCGGATCTCCGGCGGGACCAGACTATCAAACATTGGGCACGTTAATCAAAGCCGTCATCAATTGGTCGAGCTTCGTGTTCCTGGCACTCGCCTTCACACTGGGCGCCCTGCTATACTACTACATATTCTACCAATCGAAGCTCATTCCTCGATGGCTGTCGGGATGGGGGCTGGTGGCCGCTGTCCTGTCGTTGTCCGCGGCGTTGTGGACGGCGTTCAGCGGAGACTTCCTATCGACAACCGTAATCGCCCTGAACATTCCCATCGGGGTGCAAGAAATGGTGTTGGCGGTCTGGCTGATAGTCAAAGGGTTCACTGTACCGGTAAGCGGTTCTGCACCTGCCCCCATGACTACGAACAACATCTAGGCGAGAACGAGAAGACGACAGCCCATCAAGGGAGGGCCAACGCGGTCGATGACCGGCCGCGAGGAGCGCAGACCGAAGAACGAGGGCGGAGTGGAAGTCACCCCGAGAACCCTCGAGGAGTTAATAGCCGAGGAGCAGGGTTCCACCGGAGGCGGTAGGTCCGTGGAGTTTCGGGAGGTCATCGGGCGCCGACGTTCGATTCGGGCTTACTCCGAGGAGTCTGTGGACCCTGCAGCCCTTGATCACGTCCTTCACGCGGTCTCGCGGGCACCTTCAGCCGGCAACCTGCAAGCCTACCGGATCTTCGTGATTGGTTCCCCTCGGAAGCGGCGGGCCCTTGCCGTCGCCGCCGGTGACCAAGCGTTCCTTGCGCAGGCTCCGATAGCCCTCGTCTTCTTCGCCGATCCGGAGCGTTCGGCCACGAAGTATGGGCGGCGAGGAGCGACCCTCTACGCTGTCCAGGACGCGACGATCGCGGCCTCCTTCGCCGTTCTAGCCGCCACTAACGAGGGCCTATCGACCGTGTGGGTCGGCGCGTTCGACGAGTCAGCAGTGAGAGCTCTGTGCGGCGGCACGAAGCTACGACCCATCGCCATCATCGCAGTGGGTCACGGGGCCGAGGATCCCCGCGAAACGGCACGACGCGACCTAGACGAGATTGTCCAGGAACTCTGATCCCACCCGTCGAAGGATTGCAAGTCACTCCGCCCTCGGACGAACCCCTTCCCCCCGACGTGAAATCAGCTCTCTACGAGCCGGAATGGAGATTCTTCCTGGGCGGAAAGTGTGCCACTCCAACCACGCAATCATGGTGGAACCCACTCCTCAGCTGATCTAGGCACTTTGGCGAGTCAACGGCGGGGTTGGATCACGGCAGACGAAGCTCATTCGCCACCTCGTCAGGCAGGGAGAAGGATGGGCAGGACGGATGGGAAAGGATCTCACGGGCCTGTCGAGCGGTGACCGTCAACGGGCCCCAGACTCCTCGAGCTCCGGTGGCCGCTCGGAAGGCCACGAACCCCTTCCCGACGAGCGTCGGGGCCGCGAGCTGATCCCACCTCAGATTGACGTGGCTCAGCAAGTAGCGGAACTCGACCGAGTACGGGCCGACCCTGACATCGCGGGGCAGCCGGTCGAGGACGGCCAATCCCATCAGGAACACCGCAATCCCCAACAGCGCTCCGGGAAGGTCGACCTTGAACAATCCGGGCGAAGTGACGACCAGGTAGACCGTCACCAGGACCAACACGACCCCGAGCGCGAACACGACGTACGCGGAGTACGCCCACCACGCCCGGGCCCTTTCGGGCTGGGGGTCGGATGAATCCGTGGATGGAGGTCTAGAATCCATGGTTCCTCGCTAGCGTCGACGTCCGGGGTTCTCCAAGGAACCGGACGATGCCGTGGGCTAAATCAGTTAGCCCGGGTCCGCTGCGCCGGGAAACGATAGACAACCGCTTCGGGGGTCACGGGCGCACGTTCGGAGGATGGCAATCTATTCGCCTCGCCTCTGCGGCCCCCTCAGGTTGCGGACGTCCTGACACGGTCCGTTCTTCGTAAACCTTCCCCCAGCCCATCTTTAAACCGCAGGAAGCTCACGGAGTTGCCGGTCCCCAGAGACGGGCAATACCGGCCGGGTGGAATGCATGACCACGAGCATCGAAGTCTCGAAGCTGGTGAAGGTCTACGGATCCCTCCGGGCGGTCGACGGGGTGGATTGCGAGGTCCACACTGGGGAAGTGTTCTCGTTCCTCGGCCCGAATGGCGCCGGAAAGACGACCACCGTCGAGATCTTGGAAGGGTTGCGCCGCCGATCAAGCGGGGAGGTCCGGGTGCTGGGTCTGGACCCCTGGACCCAGATCGACAAGCTGAGGACGCGCGTCGGAGTGATCCCACAGGACTTCCATTTCTTCCCGAAGCTCACCCCACGCGAGGCCGTCCGTCTGTACGCGAGCCTCTTCGCGGTGAAGGTCGACGTGGACGAGCTTCTCGCCCGGGTCGAGCTTTCGGACAAGGCCGACGATCATTACGACACGCTCTCCGGGGGACAGCACCAGAAGGTCGGGGTCGCGCTCGCCCTCGTCAACGACCCCGAGCTCTGCTTCCTAGACGAGCCCACGACGGGACTCGATCCCCGGGCTCGTCGGTCGATCTGGGACGTGATCCGACGTCTGCGCGGAGAAGGACGCACGGTCTTCCTTACCACGCATTACCTCGACGAGGCCCAACAGCTCTCCGACCGGATCGCGATCATTCACCGGGGCAAGATCATCGCGACCGGGTCCCCGACCGAGATCATCTCCCGCTACGGTCGACCCGAGCGACTGCGGATTGTTGGCGAACCCGCGCTCGCGGACCGCCTCGCCGCTCTCGGCCTACGAGTGGAGCGTGACGACGGCGGGGTCGAGGTCGAGCTCCGGTCGAAGTCGGACGCGCTGAAGATCCTCGAGACCATCGCAGCGAGCGGCCTTCGATGGGAGAGCTTCTCCACCCGGACCGACACGCTCGAGGACGTGTTCATCCAGATGGTCGGCCGGCTCGAGGACGGGTCGCTGCCCGGGGCGAGGCAGGAGGACCGACCATGAACCTGCGACGGGCGGGGGCGTACTTCCCAGCGTTCGCGAAGGGGTACATCCGGAACCCGCTCGGTCTGTTCATGTCGCTCATCTTCCCGGTGATTCTAATCCTGATCTTCGGGGCAGTCTTCTCCAACACCGGGAGCAGCCAAGTCCCCCTCACGGTCGAGAACCTGGACCACAATTCTGCGGCGAGCGTCGCGTTCCTCGCGGCCCTGAACCACACGGGTGCGGTCTCGATCACCTTGGTCTCCCCCGATGTCGGCAACCTCTCGACCTACCTCGCGCACAACGACCTGAGCGCGGGTCTCGTGATCCCAGCCGGGTTCGCCGCCGACCTCAACAGCAGCCCCCCGATCCCGGTCCACCTCCTCGTCTTCACGAATCCCTCTTCCGGTTCCGAGGGCGGCATCGTCGAAGGAGCCGTGCAAGGAGCCGCGAATGCCGAGAACCTCCGCATCGCGGGAGGGACGGAGCTGGTGATCCCCGTCAACCTCAACGTCGGGAGCCAGATCTACACCTACATCGACTACCTCGTCCCCGGCCTCATCGGGTTCTCGGTGCTGGTCAGCCCGATGTTCTCGATGGTCAACGTGAGCTCGACGTGGAAGCGGGACAAGCTCTTCCGGCAGCTCTCGCTGACACCGCTCTCCCGGTCGGAGTGGCTCACTGCGACCTTCCTGTGGTACGTCCTCCTCGCGTTCATCTCCACGGCCCTCCTGCTCGGTATCGGCCGGCTGGTGTTCGGTGCCCACGTGACGCTGACCCTGCTGAGCTTGCCGTTCCTCGTCGTGGGTCCCATCCTCTTCGTCGCGATCGGGCTCCTCGCCGGCTCCGTGTCGAGCACCCCCGAGAGCGCGGCGGTCATCGGGAACATCATCACCTTCCCGATGATGTTCCTCTCGGGCACGTTCTTTCCCGTCTCGCTGTTCCCATCGTGGCTCGTGCCGGTGGCCCATGCGCTTCCGCTGTTCTACGTCATCGACGGCCTCAACGCGGCGATGGTGTTCGGCAATCCGTCGGCCGCGTACGTCGACCTGCTCGTGGTTCTAGTGCTCGCGGTCGCCTTCTCGGTGGTCGCGACCCGGGTGTTCAACTGGCGAGAGGAGTAGCATCGATCGATTCCCAGCCTCTCCTCCGGTAGGCACTCTGGGTGTGCCACGTTCATATGCACGAATCCGGGTCGTCAACGGATGAACGCGAATCCGTTCTCCGATCCGACCTCCGTGCGGTCCCGTGAGTTCGACCTCTTCGGGAGCATTCGACGGCGGATCTTGGTGTCGATTGGCGCGACCGCGGGTTGGCTCTGCCTGGTCTTGTTGTACCTGGCCTTCCGGGCCACCGGCTTCAGCATCTTCCAAAGCATCGTCGTGGTGGTCGTTTCCCTTCTGGTCCTTGCGGCCGTACTTCTGGGGGCTTGGATCTCCTTCGGGTTGCGGTTCGTGGGTCGCTGCGACTGAGGTCGGACCCGGTCTGGGAAGGCGCGCCCTTGCCTCCGTGTCGGTTCCCGCCACAGAGGAATTGCGGTTCGAATCCCGCCGGTGTTGGTCACTTCAGAGTGGGTCTCCCGGGGGCCGCGGGGGTCGACCGGTAGACGAAGGCGATCTTGGCCGCGGCCAGCTTGTGGAGAGCACGGCTCTGGAGTCGGATGAAATAGGAGTCGAACAGGAGCTTCTCGATGGGGTCCCAGAGCATGACCCAGACGACCGTGATGAAAACGAGGTACGCGAGCGCGGTGAGATAGTCGACGGCGTTGGACGTCCCCAGGTTGACGTAGAGCGCCCCCACCACGAGGCCTGCAAGAACGACCAGCGGGATCGCGAACCGTAGGGAGCCCAACCCTTCGGTACGGTTCACCCTCAGGTCCAGTGCGGCCAACTCGGCCTCATTGGCGAAGAAGTTGCTCATCTGGGCTCGGTGGCTGGCCTCCTCCTCGGCCGCGAGCGGGGGAGACTGACACGCGACGGTCACCTCGATCTCCGGCGTCCGACGCTGCTCGCGAACGGAGTCGACCAAGAACTTCGCGACCGCCCGGTTCAACATCGGTCCGGTGTGCGGATACGTCGGCGGGACGGTCCGGTCGAACAGTGAGTCGAGGTCTTTCACCTGGACCTCTACCTTTCCCGACACGGTCGCGAGGTGAACGATCGGTTCTCCGTTGCGTGGACTGGCGCTTCCGACGACCCGCGCCGGGTAGTTCTCGACGGGGGAGGTGCTCACGGCGTCGGTGACGACCTTCCCCCATTATTACGGTGGTCAGCGACCCAGGCTCTGGCGGGGTGCTCGGAGAAGACACGTCGAGTGACTGGCAAGCCGATTGCCCCAGGCGGCCCTTCACCTTTAGCTCGCGGAGCGTCACCTGTCGCTGGTTCACCGGTATCCCTCGGTTCACGAGTGGCTGGCCTCGCACTCTTGAACGGGTTCCATCCCTGACAGGGGATTCTCCCTCGGTAGGGTCGGGCCAATCGGAGCACGTCAAGTTCGATTGACAGGGAGGCTTTGCATCCTCCCCCTCTGAAAAACCGTCCGTGGGCAAGGCTAAAGGGCCGGGTCACGTGGATGCGGGTAGGTCGGGACCCCATTCCGGGACGCGGCGCGGACCGGAAGGCCCCCACAGGGAAGGAACGCAATGATGCTGATGGTCAGTGTGCAGAACCTCGATGAGGGGCGCGAGGCCGTCGCCGGAGGCGCCGACATCGTGGACGTCAAGAACCTACGCGAGATGATGGTCGGGTCGAACTTTCCCCCGGTCATCCGCGAGGTCCGGAACGCCTTTCCCCGGCCGTTTCACGTGAGCGTCACCCTCGGTGTCGTGCCGAACCAGGCCGGTACCGTGGCCATGGCGGTCTACGGTGCCGCGGCGCTGGGAGCCACTTCCGTGAAAGTGGGTTTCATCGAGAGCGACTACGAGACCGCGCTACGGATCCTCCGGGAGAGCCGGAGCGCGCTCGAGGGGTTCGACACCAAGCTCATCGCGGCGACGTTCGCCGACAGCCACCTCTATCACGGTATCGACCCCACGCTGGTCGTGAAGCTCGGCAAGGAGAGCAAGAGCGATGGGATGCTCATCGACACGCTCGTCAAGGACGGCCGGAACCTCTTCGACTTCCTCGGGGAGCGGAAGTTGAAGGACCTCGTCGTCGAGGCCAAGGAGGCCGGCATGAGCACGGCGCTCTCGGGAACCCTCCGCGTCGCGAACCTCCACACCCTCGTTCGGATCAATCCGGACATCGTCGGGGTCCGGGGCGCAGTGTGCACGCGCGGCGACCGAGAGAAGGGAGCCGTCGACGCCACGGCCGTCGCGGCGTTCCGGGACGAGCTCCGGCAACGGTTGACCGGGAAGATCGACGTGTTCGCCGAGGTCAACGCCCCGGCCGCCCGGGTCCCGTCGTGACGTCACCGACCATAGTCCTCACGGTCGACGGGACGCTGCTCACTTGCAAGGGAGCGATCGCCCGGCTCGAGAAGGAGTTCTCGATCCTTCCGTCCGGAAGCTTGGCCCGGGTCCTGGTCAACGACGTCCCGAGCCGGATTGACGTGCGCGCTTGGGCCGATCGCAAAGGCCACCGGATCGTGCACGACGCCCGCCAGGACGAGGCGTTCGAACTGCTCATCGCGAAGGGCGACCGCCCCGAGGCCTCGACGGTCTCGGAGCCATCATAAGCTCGCCTTGATACCGTTCCCCGTCGAACGGCACGAAGGGGAGAGAGATCATGCAGTACACTCGGTCGGAGGCGAAGGCGTGGGCGCGCGAGAACCTCGTCGGCCAATGGACGACGATGATGACGCCGTTCACGCCCGAGGACGAGCTTGACGAGAAGGGACTCGCGGCCAACATCGAGCATGTCCTGCGGCTCGGGACCCACGGGCTCGGCTTCTCGTGGAACATGGGAGAGTTCTGGAGCCTGACCCAGGAGGAGCGCTACCGTTTGATGGAGCTCGCTCCCCGCCTGGTCCACGGCCGGGCGCGGGTCGCGTTCCAGGTCACGGATACCTGTCTCAAGGACGTCGTGGCCATGGCACGGCGGGCCGAAGAGCTCGGCTTTGACTTTGTCATCCTCGCCGCGCCCTACATGGTCACGAAGACGGAGGAGCAGGTCGTCGACTGGGTCGCCCAGGTCGCGGAGAAGGTCAACATTGGCATCGCGTTCTACAACTCCCCGCAGTTCGGGATCGTCCTCTCCGCGAAGGCGATGTCGCGCATGGCCGACCTCGAGACACTGATCGCCATCAAGGAGGCCAGCTTCAACCTCGGGCTCTCCATCGACACCCACCTCCAGGCCGGCGCGAAGGCCGTTGTCAGCATGCCGGACGAGGAGATCTTCTTCGTCGGGGAGCCGTACGGCATCCGCCAGCAGGTGATGTTCGCCAACACGAGCGACTGGCGGTTCGATACCCAGTCCTCGAACCAGTACGTCCGGTACATCGACCTCGCGACCCACGGACGGTGGGACGAGGCGCGGGAGCTGTACGAGAAGATCCGCCCTATCAAGTCCGTCTCCCGCAAGTGGTGGGGACGGCTGGCCGGACGGACCGGAGGGGCTCTGCCGGTCCAGATGGTGAAGTACTGGGGGGAGCTGATGGGCATGGCCGGCGGACCGGTCCGACCCCCGCTCCTGCCACTGACCCCGGCCGAACGTGAGGAGATGCGGCACGACCTCGCCCAGCTGGGCCTGACGAAGCCGAAGTAGGGACGCTCGGTCGGCGCACGGGTGGGAACGGGGCCCCGGGGCCTCCGGGCCCCTGAACTGATTTTCTCATCACGTAACTCGTAAGTAGAACGGACCGCTCGTTCGGGTCGAGGAGATCATGATCCCGTTGCAGGACGCCTTCGCCCTCGTCGAGCGGGGAGAGCTCGACGCGCTCGGTCGCGACAAGATCGAGATTCCGGAGCGGTTCAACTGGGCCCACGAGGTGTTCGAAGGTCGTCACCTAAGCAGAGCGCCGGACCGTCCGGCCCTCATCTGGGCCGACGACCGCGACCACGAGCTCCGCCTCACGTACCGGGAGTTCGTCGAGGCGGGGAACCGCCTCCTGAACCTGCTCCGTCGGCTCGGGCTCAAGGAGAAGCAATCGCTCTTCGTGATGCTGCCGGTGTACCCGGAGGTCTGGCTCAGCTACTACGCCGCGATCAAGGGCGGGTTCGTCCTCGTGCCCGCCGCCACGATCCTCTCCCCTTCGGACATCGAGTACCGTTTCCGACAGCTCCACCCGGGCGCCGTCCTCGCCGACCCGGTGAGCGCCAAGAAGATCGACTGGGCGGAGATGTCCACCGGCCATCCGGTCCCGATCAAGCTCATCACCGGCGGGGTACGGCCTGGGTGGACCTCGGTCGACGCGAGCCGGAACGAGTCGTCGGAGGCCTCCCCGACCGCCACGCGCTCGAGCGACCCCCTGTTCCTGTTCTTCACCTCCGGGACGACCGGGCTACCCAAGATCGTCACCCATACGCACACAAGCTATCCGATCGGGCACCTGACCACCTCGGCGTGGGTCGGAGTGCGTCCCGGGGACGTCCACTCGAACATCAGCCAGGCCGGGTGGGCCAAGTTCGCGTGGAGCTCCTTCTTCGCCCCCTGGAACGTGGGCGCGACCTCCTTCTCGTTCTACTACTCAGGCCGGTTCGACCCCGGGCACCAGCTGCAGGCCCTCCAGGACCACGGGGTGACCACCTTCTGCGCGCCCCCGACGGTCTGGCGCATGTTCATCCTTGAGGACCTCTCGAAGTATCGGTTCCGTTTCCGGGAGTGCGTGAGCGCGGGCGAGCCCCTGAACCCGGAGGTTATCGATTCGTGGCGGAAGGCGACGGGGGTCACGTTGCGCGATGGGTACGGACAATCCGAGTCAACTCTGATGGTCGGCAACATGCCCGGCCGCGAGATCAAGGCGGGGTCGGTCGGCTGGCCCTCGTTCCTGTACGACGTGCGGGTCGTGGACGAGCACGGCGTCGAGGTGAAGACCGAGAAGGAAGGGAACATCGCGGTCCACCTGCCCTCCCATCCTCCGGGCCTGTTCGCCGGCTACCTGGGGGCCTCCCCCGAGGTGACCGCGAAGGCGTTCCGGGGGGAGTGGTACTTCACGGGCGACCGCGCCTACCGGGACGCCGACGGGCGCTTCTGGTTCGTGGGACGCGCGGACGACGTGATCAAGTCCTCCGACTACCGGATCGGCCCGTTCGAGGTCGAGAGCGCGCTCGCGGAGCACCCGGCCGTGGCCGAGGCCGCCGTCATCGGAAGTCCGGACCCGATCCGCGGGGCCCTCGTGAAGGCGTTCGTGATCCTGAAGCCGGGGGAGGTCCCGTCCCCGGAACTGGCCCGCGACATGTTCCTGTTCTGCCGGACCCGGCTCGCCCACTACAAGATCCCGCGCATTCTCGAGTTCTGCCCGGAGCTTCCGAAGACGATCAGCGGGAAGATTCGTCGGACCGAGCTCCGCACGACGGAAACGGAGGCTCGGAAGCGAAAGGAGCACCGCACGAACGAGTTCCTGTACTCGGATGTCGTGAAGACGGAGGAGTCGCGGCCGGCGGGGTCGGCTCCCTCCGCCCCCTGAGCCGGACCGGAGCAGCTCCCGAGACGACCTTTCTTATCCCAGGAACGCGCGTCTCGTCCTCGGACCGCCATGAACGACCCGGGACCGTACTATCGACCGCCGGGCCTAGGCCATGGCCCCCGACCGAGCCGGAGGCGTTGGCTTCCGGTCGTGATCGGGCTGATCCTCGTTGCCGTGGCGGCGCTGATCCTCTTGATGCTGGTCTATCCGGCGTCGTTCGGGCTCACGGCCCCAACCTCGCCTTACGGGTTCGGCCGGTTCGGGGGCGTGTTCGCCCTGTTCTTCATCCTCATCGTGGTGTTCTTCATCGTCCGGGTCGCGTTCTGGAGCACGCGGGCGAGCCGGTACGGTCGGCGTTACGACCCGGACCGGTCCGGCGGGACCGGACCGAACCGGCCCGTGATGATCGCCCGGATGCGCTATGCTCGCGGCGAGATCACCCGGGAACAGTACGACCAGATCCTGAAGGACCTTGGCCGTCGCCCGGGGTCTCCCTAGCTCAGCGAGCGCTGGCGCCCGGCCCCGGGCCCCCGGGGCCTTTCGAGTCTTAGCCCATGAACGGCCGGTGCCAATCGTCGGGCAGCACGGCGTTCTCCTTGATGTTCCGGGGCGAGAGCCAGCGGAGCATGTTCAGCACCGACCCCGCCTTGTCGTTCGTTCCCGAGCGCCGGGCGCCTCCGAACGGCTGGCGGGCCACGATCGCCCCCGTGGGCTTGTCGTTGATGTAGAAGTTCCCCGCGCTCCAGCGCAGCGCCTCTTCCGCGCGGGTGACCGCACGGGCATCCCGGGCGAAGACCGCTCCCGTCAGAGCGTACGGCGAGGTCGCGTCGCACAGCTTCAGCGTCTCCTCGAACTTTCCGTCCGGGTAGACGTAAACGGTGAGCACCGGGCCGAAGATCTCCTCGGAGATCAGCTTCCCCTGGGGGTCGTTGGACCGGATCACGGTGGGGCGAATGAACCAGCCCTTCGAGCCGTCTGACTCGCCGCCGACCACGAACGTGTAGTCGCGCGGGTGGCTCTTGGCGAACTCGAGGTACTTCACGATATTGGCGAACGCCGGCTCGTCGATGATCGCCCCCATCAGGTTGTCGGCTCCGTCCACGCGACCCATCGGGACCTTGGGGACCTCCTCCTTCAGGATCCGCTCCACCTCGGGCCACCGGCTCTCGGGGATGTAGGCGCGCGAGCAGGCCGAGCACTTCTGGCCCTGGTACTCGAACGCCCCTCGGATCAGGTTCATCGCGGTGCCGCGGACGTCGGCCGACGGGTGCATGAAGATGAAGTCCTTGCCGCCAGTCTCCCCGACGATGCGCGGGAAGTTGCGGTACTTCTCGAGGTTGGCGCCGACGCGCTTCCAGATGGTGACGAGCGTGTCGTAGCTCCCCGTGAAGTGGACCCCGGCGAGGGCGGGGTGGTCGAGGAGGACCGGGGCCTCCTTGCTCGGGAACGGGACGAAGTTGATGACCCCGGGCGGCAGGCCCGCTTCGAGCAGGACCTTGTAGATCTCATAGTTCGAGAGGATCACCGACCGGGCCGGCTTCCAGAGGGCCACGTTGCCGACCATGGCCGGCGCCGTGGGCAGGTTCCCGGCGATCGAGTAGAAGTTGAACGGCGGGATGGCGAGGACGAACCCCTCGAGCGGTCGCCAGTCGAACCGGTTGGTCTCGCCGGGATATTGGTTCGGCTGCATCTCGTAGATCTGACGGGTGAAGTACGCGTTGAAGTTCCAGAAGTCGACGAGCTCGGCCAGGTCGATCTCAGCCTCGTACGGGTTCTTCGAGTGGTTGAGCATGATCGCCGCGATGTTTCGGGTCCGGCGGGGACCCGCGAGCATCGTCGCGGCCTTCTGGAAGACGGCGACCCGGTGGTACCAGTCCATCTTCGCCCAGCTCTCGTGAGCCGTGAGGGCGGTCTCGACGGCGCGTCGGAGCTCCGGCTCGCCCGCGACGTGCGCCCGGGCCAAGAGGACGTCGTGGTCGTCCGGGCACCGCACGTCGACGAGATTCCCGGTGCGGACCTCCTTCCCATCGATGATGAGCGGGATCTCGACCGTCGCATTCCGCATCGCGGCGAGCTCTTCGAGGAGCTTCTTTCGCTCGGCGGAGTTCGGAGCGTAGGATCGGATCGTGTTCACGTCGTTGACGGGTCGCTCGATGTTCCAGATCATGGTCGACCGGACTCGTCGAAGAGCCCTATCGGTTTCGTGAAGTCCCGTTGATACGGAGTTAAATACCGCCCCTCGGCCTGAAATCCTACGAGAGGAACCGCATGCCCCCGGACCGGGTCGAACGACATCCCATCCTCGACGTGCCGGAGCACCCTGAGATGGTCGAGTTCACCTTCGACGGGCGGACGCTCGAGGCACGAAAGTCCGAGATGGTCTCCTCGGCCCTGTTCGCGAACGGGATCCAGGTCTTCGGTCGGCACCGTCGCGACGGCTCCCCCCAGGGGATCTTCTGCGCGAACGGGCAGTGCGCGCAGTGCTTGGTGCTCGCGGACGGCCTACCGGTCAAGGCGTGCATCACTCCCGTACACTCCGGCATGAACGTCCTCCCGATCGAGGGTCTGCCCGAGCTGATGGCGGACGATTCGCCGATGCGCCTGCAGCAGGCGATCCCCGAGGTCGAGACCGACGTGCTCGTCGTCGGGGGCGGGCCGGCGGGACTGATGGCGGTAGCCGAGCTCGGCTCGAAGGGGGTGCGATGCGTCCTCTGCGACGATAAGCAGGTGCTCGGCGGGAAGCTGAGCCTCCAGACCCACAATTTCTTCGGGTCGGTCGACGACTGCTACGCGGGCGTGCGCGGGACCGACATCGGTCGGATCCTCGAGCAGCAGGCGCGGGCGCAGAAGACGGTCGAACTCTGGACCGATTCCCCCGTCGTGGGCGTCTTCCAGGACGGCATGGTCGGGGTCCTGAAGCAGGGCCGCTTCACGGTCGTGCGCCCGAAGTCGATGCTCGTCGCCGCCGGCGCGCGGGAGAAGGCCCTCGCGTTCGCAGGCGCGGACCTCCCGGGGGTCTACGGGGCCGGCGCGTTCCAGACGCTCGTCAACCGCGACCTCGTCAAGCCCTCCCGTCGACTGTTCATCGTCGGGGGCGGGAACGTCGGTCTGATCGTGGCGTACCAGGCCCTCCAGGCCGGGATCGACGTGGTCGGCCTTGCCGAAGTCCTACCTGAATGCGGCGGGTACAAGGTACACCGGGACAAGATCCTCCGGCTTGGCGTGCCGGTCTACACATCCCACACGGTGCTGCGAGCCGAAGGGAAGGACCGGGTCGAGCGGGTGATCATCGCCCGAGTGGACGACCAGTTCCACCCGATCGCGGGCTCCGAGCTTTCCTTCGAGGTGGATACCGTGCTCGTCGCGGTGGGGCTCTCCTCCGTCAACGAGCTGTTCCAAGAGGGGGAGCGGCTCGGCATGAAGGTGTACTCCGCCGGGGATTCCCAGGAGATCGCCGAGGCGTCGGCGGCGATGTTCTCGGGGAAGATCGTGGCTCGGAAGATCCTGAAGGAGATGGGATTCTCCGCCGAAATCCCTGCCGAGTGGCTCCAGATCCAGGCGATGCTGCGCTCGCATCCGGGGCCCGCCGTCGGCTTCTATCCTCCTCCTTCCGAGATGAGCGTGTACCCGATCCTTAGGTGCTCCCAGGACATCCCGTGCAACCCCTGCACGGACGTCTGCATCACGGACGGGATCGTGATCCCCGAGGGGAATCTCCTCGGACGGCCCAAGCTTGTCGGGGATTGCGTCGGTTGCCTCAAGTGCGTCGCGATCTGCCCCGGATGCGCGATCAGTCTCGTCGACAAGCGCCATGACCCCACCGCGACGCTGGCGAGGGTGACGGTCCCGTGGGAGATGCCCGAGGAGCTCGTGCAGGTCGGCCAGGTGGTGTCGACCACCGGGAACGAGGGCGAACCGGTCGGCACGGGCAAGGTGCTGCGGATCCTATCGGGCAAGTCGCTCAACCGTCGCCGACTCATTGTCCTCGAGGTCCCGTTCGCCGACGCGGAGAAGGTGGCAGGGATCCGGATCCGCTCGCCGGAGACCCCGGCCGTTCCGGAATCGGTGCCGCCGGTGACCGATGACGAAGTGATCGTCTGTCGGTGCGAGCGGGTCACGAAGCAGATGATCCTGGACTACCTGCGGGACACGAACAGCCGGGACTTCAACGCCGTCAAGGCCTCGTTGCGCAGCGGAATGGGACCCTGTGGAGGGAAGACGTGCGCGGAGCTGACCGCGCGCATCTTCCGTGAGCTGGGCGTGGACCTGAAGGCCGTCACGCCACCGGTACACCGACCGTTCACCCAGGAAGTCCCGATGAAAGCGTTCCTGGTGGAAAGTGAAGGCAGCAACCGAGTTTGATGCCATCGTCATCGGGGCCGGGTCGGTCGGGAACCCGACCGCCTACTTCCTCGCCCGCGAGGGGTTCCGAACGCTCGTCCTCGACGAGCTCTCCTCCTCCGGTCAGGGACAGAACAAGGCCGCGATCGGAGGGGTCCGCGCGACCCACTCGGACCCCGCGAAGATCCGGCTCTGCCAGCAGAGCATCGAGGTCTTCTCGCACTGGAAGGAGACGACCGGGACCGACATCGGATGGAAGAAGGGCGGGTACTGCTTCCCGGCGTTCACCGAGAAGGTCGAAACGACCGTCAAGGGGTTGCTCCCGGTCCAGAAGAAGTTCCGTCTCAACATCGACTGGCTCGATGCCGAGGGCATCCGGAAGGTCGTCACCGGGATCAACGAAGAAGGGCTGAGGGGTGGGACGTACTCGCCCGACGACGGCCAGGTGAGCCCCCTCCTCGCGGCGGAATCGTTCACGCACGAAGCGGTCCGCCTCGGTGCCGTGTACCGCTACCGAGAACCGGTGAAGTCCCTGGTCATGAAGGGGAAGGCCGTCGTCGGGGTCCGCACGGAGAAAGAGGAATACCGAGCCCCGACCGTGATCAACGCGTCGGGGGTGAACGCGAGCGGGATCTGTCGGATGGCGGGTCTCGATATCCCGATCCTGCCCGACAGTCACGAAGGCGGGATCTCCGCTCCGGTGCAGGAGTTCCTCGCTCCGCTGGTCGTGGACCTGCGACCGGGACCCGAGGGAAAGACCATCAACTTCTACTTTGGACAGGACGCGAACGGCCAGATCATCTTCTGCTACACTCCAAAGGTGCCGATATCGGGAACGAACCGGAACTCGACGTACGAGTTCATGCCGATCATCGCCGCGCGCCTGGTCGAGGTCATCCCGCGCCTGAAGAACCTCACGATCCGTCGGGTCTGGCGCGGGCTTTACCCGATGACCCCCGACGGCAGCCCGGTCGTCGGGAAGGCCCCGAACGTCGACGGGTTCGTCCTCGGGGTCGGGATGTGCGGACAGGGATTCATGCTCGGACCGGGGGTAGGGATGAACCTCGCATCCCTAGTAGCCCACGGGAAGCCGGTCGTCGACCGCGAGGTCTTCGACCTGCTCAGCCCCTCGCGCGACCTCTACGCCGGTAAGAAAGAAGCGCTGAAGTGAACCGCTCCCGACGAGGGGCCGGGGGCCGAACGGCGATGGGGCGTTAGACCGATTCGGGGCCGGCGGCCGCGTCCGGAGTAGGGGCTCGGACCTCGGGGCGAATCAGTCGACGCGACAGCGCGAAGCCGCCCCGCACGGCCACGTAGAGGGCGAACGAGATGGTGACGATGAAGAAGCTCGGCGGGTACTGCTCGTACCACGCGATGAACAACCCGGCCCAGATCGAGAACAGGGCCACGGCCACCGAGATGGTAAGGCCGTACAACGGCCGTTTGGTAAGCTGCACGGCCGTGGCCGCCGGGGTAACCATCAGAGCGAAGATGAGGAGGACACCGACGACCTGAACGGCGAACGAGATGGCCACCGCGAGGAGCAGCATGAAACCCAGGTTCAGGGCGAGCATGGGGAGGCCCTTGGCCTCCGCGACGTCCTCGTCCAGCGAGGAGAACAGGAGCGGCCGATAGATCAGGGCGAGCACCGCGAGAACGACGATCGCGGCTTCGAGCGTGAGGAGAACTCCCGCCACGCTAACCCCTTCAATGTCCCCGAACAGGATCGAGATGACCTCCGACGCATTTCCCGTGTACATGCTGAGGAACACCAGGCCGAGACCGAGCATGAACGCCAGAACGGTCCCGATCTCGATGTCGCGCGTCGCGGCCCGTCGTCCGAGGAGGGCCATCCCCGAGCCCCCTCCCATCGTGAACAGAAGGAGGCCGTACACCGGGTTCACCCCGAAGAGCACCGCCCCGGCCGCCCCCGAGAACCCTACGTGACCGAGCGCATGCGTGGCGAACGCCGACCGGCGCAGGATCACGAAGTAGCCGATGATCCCCGCGACGATCGCGATGATCGAACCGGCTTCGAAGGCCTGGCGCATGAACGGCCACTGCCACATCTCGCGCAGGTCGGTGACAATGTTCCAACTGAAGTCCGTCGTCACCGGCCGCGCTCCTCGTGAGGGTTCTCGCCACCCACGATCACGATGTTCCCGCGGGAGTCGTGGAGCACCTCGACGGGAACCCCGTACAGCTCCGAGAGGGAGCTCGAGGTGAGCACGCGCTCGGGCGGACCGGTCGCCACGTGGCCGTTCGCGATGTAGATCACCTTGTCGAGGCACTCGATGAGGGGGTTGATGTCATGGGCCACGAGCAGGGTGGTCACGTGGCGGGACTGGACGAGATGGTGCACCACCTCGACCAGCTCTCGGGACCTGCGGATATCGAGGTTGGAGAGGGGTTCGTCCAGCAGGAGCATCTCGGGGTTTCCCACGATGGCCTCCGCGAGGAACACTCGCTGCAGTTCTCCGCCCGAGAGCGAGCCGAGAGATTTCGAGCCCAGCTCCGACGCGCCGACCGCGTCGAGCGCCTCGGCCGCCGCCTCTCGTTGGGCTCGAAACGAGAATCCCGGTCCCCACTGCGACCCCGTGGCACCGAGACGCACGAGAGCGTCCGCCGCCACGTGGGTCTCGTTGTCAATCGTGTGCCGTTGGGGAACGTACCCGATCCTTCGGTTTCCCCGGCGAGGAGTGGTCCCGAAGACTTCGAGGCTTCCGAACGAAGGTCGTTGCAGTCCGAGCAGAAGGCGGAACAGGGTTGTCTTCCCGGCACCGTTCGGACCGATGACCGCCGTGAACTCTCCCCGGCGGACCTCGAAGGAGGCATCGTGCCAGACCACCTTGTCCCGGAATCCCACCTTCAGGTGTTCGGCCCGGATCGCGATGGGATTGTCGGAGCCGGTCGGGGAGAGGACAAAGGATCCGCTCACGGAGAGTTACTGCCCGAGGGTGTTGGCGTTGAGGGCGTTCGCGAGGGCAAGGTATTCGGCGCCCATCCACTCCTGGAAGGTGTAGCCCGACGGCTGGATGGTCTCGGTAATGCCGACGATGGTCACGTTGTTGGCGGCGGCGATCGCCTTCATGTTGCTCGTGATCGGCGTTACGGTCTGCAGATTGTAGACCATCACGCGTACGTGCCCGCTCTCAAGCTGGCATTGGAATTGCACGACGCTTTGGGTCGGGGGGTCGTTCCCCTCGGCGACCGCCTGCATGAACGCCGGGGGAGAGACCAGGTTCAGTTGGGTGAAGTTGGCCAGGTAGACGAAGATGCTCTCCGTGGACGCTACGACGGTGCCTGCGAACTGATTCCGGATGGCGGTGGCTTGGCCGTACAGGTGTCCCAGCGAGACGTTGAGGGCCTCGTAGTTCGCCTGGAAGTAGCTCGTGGCGGAGGGTCGAATCGATACGAGGTCGGTGAACATCGCCTTCAGCGTGTTGTTCACGTACACGGGGTTGTACCACATGTGAGGATTGCCGGTGACGATCCCCCCCGTCACGCTGACACCGTTCAGGTCGCCGACATTCAGTACCACCTGGTTCGAGTTGCCGTCCGCGGCGATGAGCTGGAGGGCCCAGGGGTCGTACCCCACTCCGTTCACGATGACGAACTGTGCGTTGGAGATCGCTCGGGCATCCGAGAGGTTCGCCTCATATTCGTGAGGGTCGGCGTTCGGGTCGGTCACTATGCTTAGGACAGAGGTCTGGTTTCCGCCCAGCTGAGACACCAGGCTTCCCCAGAAGTTCTCAGCGGCGACCACCGGGATGGGCCCGTCGGAGGGTCCCACGGACGAGCCGTCGCGGGGTATCGCGGGACCGGGGATTCCCTCGCTCCTCGTTCCGATGGATGAGCTCGCCAGAGCGGCGGATGCCGTCGAGGTCGAAGTCGGGGTCGTGATCCCCGCGCACGGATTGGAGGGGGACGCGCTGGTCAGGACCTCGCCCACCGCCACCCCCGCCACGGCGGCCACCGCTACGACGATTACCACAAGCTTGGCCCAGCGTCGCATGCTTCTCACCGCCTCCCCGGGGGACGGCTAGCTTCCCCTGCCCCCGACCGTGGTATGACACGGGGCAATCGGCGCGCCGTGCGGGCAGGCCGCCGGGTGCTGTTGGGCCCGGCAGATCTCGTCCACCGTCCGGTGGGAGATCGCGAGGTCGATTTCGTGCGCCGCGACGCACGTCTCCTTCGGTCCGAGCCCGAGGCTCCCGAACAGGCTCTCCGCCACTCGGTGATGCCGTTGATACTCCTGCAGCGTGCGATCTCCCTTCTCGGTGAGTCGGCTCTTTCCACGGAACCGCGAGATCAGTCCGAGCTGCTCGAGAGGTCCGAGGTGGGCGAGCGCGGATGGCGGGCGCACCCGGAGTCCCGAAGCGATGTCCTTGAGACTCGCGCCGCGCCCGACGGTCTGCCGGACCGCGATGACCCGGAGTGCCTCGACCTGCCGATGGGTCAGCTGCTGGAGGGTCTCCACGCTGTGGGAGAGATATCGGCCGTATATATCGGCCACCCTAATTATTAGGTATTATCGAAATGTACGCCCCGGACGACCCTCGTCACGAGCGCGGAGGAAACATCGACCGTGGAATTCCGGGACCCCAGGCGATGCCCATCGCCGGGCAGGGTCCTCCGCACCGAACGCTTGATTTGCCGCAGGTCTTGACCCCGATGACGCCGGACCCCCAGCGCGCGTGCGCGGGGGACGACGAATGGGAAACCGATGGCGCTCAGGGTGAGTTCGCCGCAGTGGAAGCGTGGAGAGACCATTCCGAAGAAGTACACCGGGGACGGGGCGGACGTCTCGCCTCCTCTCGTGTTCGAGGGGGTTCCGGCGGGAACTAAGTCGTTCGCGTTGATCTGCGATGACCCCGACGCCCCGGTCGGGACGTGGGTCCATTGGGTCATCTATGACATCCCGGGAACGGCGAAGGGGCTCCCGGAGGGCGTCGCGACGCCTGCCACTCTCCCCGACGGAAGCCACCAGGGACGGAACAGCTGGAAGAAGACCGGCTACGGAGGTCCTTCCCCGCCCCCAGGGAAGCCGCATCGGTATTTCTTCCGGCTTTACGCCCTACGCGAGCCGCTGGGAATGGCGCCCGGCCTCGGCGCGAAGGAGGTCGAGGCGGCGGCCCGGACCAAGTCGATCGAGGCGGCCGAGTACATGGGGACGTACGGAAGGAGCTGAGCGGGTCTCGCGGCTCTTCCCGAGAACGGGACCGCTCGACCGGAATCTCCACCGCCACCCCAACGAATAAGCCGCGCGGTCGCTTTCCCTCAGGGCGATGTCCACCTCACGGCCCTTCGCCCCAACATCCTTCCCGGCCACGGCCGAGATGCGAGAGCACACAGCTTCCCAGTCCTACGGCGACCGGGACTTCTCCTGGGCGGAGGACACCCCGCGCCGTTGGAGAGCCGTCGCACTGTTCGGGGGTCTCGTCTTCCTGGACGGTGTGATCCTGTGGGAGATTCTCACCAGTGGTCAATCCAGCGCCGAACTCACCTTCGCCGGGGTCACACTCCTCCTGGGGCTCTTGGGGGGCCTCCCGTTGGCGTTCTTGGGATACACCGAGGCGGCGTTGGCCTTCGGAGGCGGGGCGGTGGTCGGGCTTGTCGTGGCGGCCTCCTTCCCTCTCGCGGACGTCGCCGGCGGGTATTCGACGTTCGCCAACCCCGGGTCCTTGGGCCCGGAACTCGCCGTCGTCCTGGGCCTTCAGGTCGCCGGTGCCTTCCTGGTCACAATAGGTGTCGTCGAATCGGTGAAGGTCTCCCGCGCGATATCGGATGAGGAGTAGGTCGGACCGGCGCAACCGCGACCGCCGCCCGGCCGCACCGGGGGCGCCCCTCTTCTCTCCCGGCTAGCTCAGTCCGTGCACCTGATTGACTACTACCGTGAGGTAGAGTGTCTGGTCCGACGGTCCCTGGTCGATTGCTCGGACCGTGACCCAGATCTGAGCCGTCGCCCCGTACCCGGTGGTCTGATTGTGAAAAGGAAGGAAGAAGGGCAGGGGTTGTGGGGTTCCGGTCGGCGCCGCTGCCCCGTCCGGCCAGGGTGCCACCATGACCTGGATCACTTGGAAGGCTCCTGAGGATGAAGCGTTTACCCCGGTGATTTCGAACTGGCCGAGGTCTGAATAACTGTACGACACTTCGGCTACGCCGAACCCCAGGACCGTCGTGGTGCCGGCGGAGAGGGAGGCGTAATCGTTTCCGGATGTAGGGTAGCCAATCGTATTGACGGCCGCGGTTCCGGCCGCAGTGATCGACATCCCATTCAGTGTGATGCTGTAGGAAGACGGCGGAACGAAATCGACCCCGACGATCAACACGGCGGAGATACCGACCACCACGGCCGCGATCGCCCACAGGGGTAGTCGCCGATCTTCGGAGTGTGGAACGACGCTCGGTGCGGGGGTGCTCATCGAGACGAACCCACCATAGTTCCACCGTTCAAGAATGTTTGCCGCTTCTGGGCCACCCCTCGGTCCGCGGGTCCGATAGAGGTGGGCGCGGCCACGCCCGTCCTGCCCAGCAGTTCGAATAAAGTGAAAAGTGCTCTCGGCGGGATTCGAGCGAAGGTTGGTTCAACGCCCGTGAAAAATGACTTCGAAATGGGTGTCGGGCGTTCGCACTTCTTCGCCCTTGGGCTCGCCGAGCGCACGCGGTTCCCGCTCTCCTCCACTGCCTGAACCGTTGAGTCAACCCCTTCCGCCCCGGGGCAACCCGGGGCACCTTTCTCTTTCATCCGGTGCGAGTGCCCGGCACACAGTGCAAGGGGTTTCGATGGCCCGCTCTCGCCTCGTCCGCTAAACCACAGATGGCCCACCCGCGAGATGCAGAGCTCATCAGGAGGCTGCGACTCCCCCATGCTGTGACAGTTGAGTCTGCCCCCGGGGCTTTGGAGCTGGTCACTCACGCTCGTTCCCTCCCGCTCGCATTCTTGGTTGACGGCGACAACGCCTCGTCCGGTTTGATCGGAGAGATGCTCGCGGAGGCCGCAAAGTATGGTTCGGTCGAAATTCGGAGGGTCTACGGTGACTGGGCCTCCGGCAAACTTGGCTCTTGGAGGACCGTCGTCCAAGAACATGCACTCGTCCCAATCCAACAGTTTGTTGCGGTATCAGGGAAAAACTCGACTGATAGCGCCCTCATAATCGACGCCATGGACATTCTGCATAGCGAGAGAGTCAAGGGATTCTGCATTGTCTCCTCAGACTCAGACTTTACCCGCCTCGCTACACGTCTCCGTGAGTCAGGTATGTTTGTGGTTGGGATTGGACAGGCCCAAACACCTGCGGCATTCCGCAACGCCTGCAACGTGTTTGTGGCCACCGAGAATCTCTTGCCTGACGCGGGAGCGAGCTCCGGGCCCGTGGTCAAGCCTGATAGGACGGTTTCCATCTCCCCTGGCCAACAGCCTAACGAAAACGCGCCGATTCGGAGTCCTGTTTCCGAGGCATCCGAATTGATAGAGAAGGCGTTCGACTCGGTAGTTGGCGAGGACGGGTCTTGCCACTTGGCCGAACTCGGTAATGCTCTTCTAAAGCTCGACCCCGCTTTCGACCCCAGGACATTTGGAAAGAGCAAACTCGGAGACCTTCTTGAGTCCCTTCCGGGCAAGTACGAACTGACGAGGCCCCCACCAAAGACTCCGGGCCCGGTTCTTGTGAGGCGGAAGCCGACTCCTAGACGATAGTCGGTCCTGCCCCTGC
>JBKQMS010000023.1:0-3725 GCA_052326485.1 Thermoplasmata archaeon
GCGAGCCGGACGGCCCGCGACTTGAGCCGGGGCGAGAACTTCGGGAAGTCCGTGGTCTTCAGGGCCCGCTCGGAGACCTCGCGGAGCTTCACGTAGAGGGCTCGCTCGAGCCGGACGGGTTTCGCCCGGAACTTCCCGGCGACGAGCGGGTGCCCCGTCTCGATCGCGTACACGAGCGTGAGGTGGTCTCGGATCCTCTCGGCGAGCGAGAAGTCGAGCTCTCCGAGCTCGAGCCGCTCGGAGCTCGCCTCCACGGCGCGGAACCGGGCCCGGGTCATGGGGTGGAAGCGAAGGAGCATCCGATCCTCGAGCGCCGCGAAGTTCGGGTCCGCGATCGTCGTCCAGTAGTCCTGGGCCCCCGCGGTCCGGACGTTGTAGTTCACCGAGAAGAACGAGCGGAACGTGTAGGGCCCGACCGTGCCGAAGGTCGTCTCCCACTTCACCTCGCGCTGTTCCATCACGAGCTTCAGCGGCTCGACCATCCCTCGGTACTTGAACCAGTCGTTGAACTCGGGAACGATGAAGTTGAACGTCCGGCCCGTGTAGGCAGCCCCGACCCGGAGGAACTGGACCGGGGTGATCCCTCCGCAGTAGCGGTTCCGACCTGGGAGGCCGTGCGGTGGGACGCCGCTTCGCGGGTTCCCCCGGATGATGTCGTCGATCGAGAACGTCTTCCCGGTCCCCGGGGGCCCGAAGAGAGCCAGGTGGAATCCGGTGGTGCCCGTCGGACGTCCCGTGGGCGCGAGCAGCGGCGCGTCGGCGAGGGCGTACTGCTGGAGGATCGAGATCAGGGAGTCGAAGTAGAGCTCCTCTCCGAAGAGGCCCTGCAGGTACGCGGCCAGTTTCTGGACGTTGAAGGTCTTCCCGAACTCGAGCGTCGCCTCGAGACGGTCCCGGAGGACCTCGCGCAGGCGGTCGAGGAACTCCCCGTCCATCGCCCGGATCTCCGCTCGCTCGTCGGGGACCGGGCCGAGCGCGGACGTCTCGACCGCCTCGGAGCGTTCGAGCTCGTCCAGGAGCAGCTGGCGCAGCTCCTCGGGGTACGGGACCTGGTAGACCTTCTCGCCCTTCCCCTCGGGCAGCTCGAGCAGAAGGCCGCGGCGCTTCAAGCGGGTCAGCAGGCGCGACGAGTCCTTGAACACGCGTTCCCGGAGCAGACGGGTGCGCAGCTCCGAGAGCCGGAATCGCGCGGGCTGGGCCGCCAGGCCGCGGACCGTGCGTCGCCGGTCGGAGTCCGCGACCATTCCGGCGAGGACCCGTGCGACAGGGAGGTCCGACGACAGGATCTCGAGGTCGGCGGAGGCGGTCACCTTCCAACACGAGTCCCCCGACCGACTTATATTATCCCACCAGGAGAGTCTCAGGCCGTGGTCGGACACAGCTCCTCCGCGTACGAACGGGAGCTTCGCAGCCTCCTCGAGGGCCAGGCCGACGCCGTCCGCCGCTACGCGCGCACGCTTCCCCCGACCGAACGCTCCGAGTTCGAGCGGCTCATCGAGCAGCCGTTCCTCATCATCCGCGCCGCTGGGTCCCTCGGGTTCGACCTGGTCGCGCTCCGCCGAGAGTTCGCCTTCCCGCTCGAGGTCAAGGCATCGGCCGAACCGGTCATTCGTTTCTCCGCGGCCAGCGGCCGGGCCAACCTGCAGCTGGAGGCGCATTCGAAGGCCGTCGCCCGGGTCGGCCTCACGGTCCTGTACGCCTACCGCCGGGTCGGTCTTCGGGGGGCCGAGAACTGGCGGGTCTTCGTGGCGGGTGAGCTACCCAAGTCCGGGATCCTTCGGCTGGTCTGCCGACGGCTTCCTCCCGTCAGCCGGACCCCGGAAGGGAACGGGATCCTCCGGTGGGAGGAGGGGTACCCTCTTTCGCGCTTCCTCTATGAGGCTCGCTTCCTTATGGAACGGCAAGCGGAGTAAGGGGAATGCCGCTCCACGTCGCCTCGGTAGGGATGGGTCGGTTCGGGAAGCGTCCCGAGGGACTCATCGCGCTCGCCGCCGAGGCCGCGAACCTCGCCCTCGAGGGGGTCGGCCGGAAACCGATCGACCTCCTCGTCGTCGGCTCCATGTTCGCGCAGGGTCCGCACGGGCGCGAGGCCCTTCTGCCTAGGCTCGCCGGCCGCCTCGGGCTCGAATCGGCCTCGGGGTTCCGGGTGGACTCCTCGAGCGGCACCGGCGCGATGGCGTTCCACAGCGCCGCGCTGGCGCTCGAGACCGGCCGGTTCGACCGGGCGCTCGTCGTGGCGGCCGAGAAGATGACGGACCGCTCTACGGCCGAGATCACGAAAGACCTCTCGGCCGCCCTCCACATGAGCGAGGTCGCGGCGGGAGCGACGATGCCCGGACTCGCGGCGCTCGTGACGGCGCGCTACCTCCAGCACTACGAGGTATCGACCGACCTCTGTGACCTCGCCGCAGTGCACGCGCGGTCGATGGCGGCGCGGAACCCGAACGCGCACTTCCAGAAGGCCGTGACCGCCGAGGAGGTCGCGTCGAGCCGCCCCGTGGCGCTTCCTCTGCGTCTCCTCCACTGCTCCGCCATCTCGGACGGGGCCGCCGCGGTAGTTCTAGAGAAGGGAGAGGGCCCGGCGACGGTCCTCGGCCTCGGTCAAGGGTTCGACGCGCTGCGCCTGGTCGACCGCGAGGAGCTCACCAGCTTCACGGCCACGCGCGTCGCGGCGCGGATCGCCTACGAGGCCGCCCGACTCACCCGCAAGGAGATCGACGTCGCCGAAGTCCACGACGCGTTCTCGCCGTTCACACTGATCCACCTCGAAGACCTCGGGTTCTGCGGCCCGGGGGAAGCAGCGAAGTGGTTCGAGAAGGGATGGGTCGGCCCCGACGGACGTCTCCCCGTGAACCCTAGCGGCGGCGTGGTCGGACGCGGGCACCCGGTCGCCGCGTCGGGGCTGGCCGCGATCGGCGAGGTCGCGCTACAGTTGAGGGGCGAGGCCGGTCAACACGCCATCGCGAACCGTCCGAAGGCCGGCCTCGCTCACGCGGTGAGCGGGATCGGGTCGCACAATTTCGTCACCATCCTGGGAGGGAAGGCCCCGTGACGGCCGCCGCTACCCTGGAGTTCACGCGGTGCGCCTCGTGCCACGCGAGGTTCCTGCCCACCGACGGACCGTGCCCGAAATGCGGGTCGCCCGACTGTGCGCCGTACTCCGCCTCGGCGGTCGGCCGGGTGCTGGTCGCGACCGAACTTCACTACCCAGCGTCGGGGTGGCACGCGCCGCACCGCTTGGCCCTCGTCGAGATGAGCGACGCGGTGCGGGTGCTGGCGATCGTGGACGAGGTGCTCCCCGTACCGGGAGACCTCGTCGAGGTCCGGCGGGACGGGGACGTCTATCGGGCTCGGCCCGAGCCGACCAGGTAGGGACGCGGGGAGGGGGACGTCCCGAGGGGCCGGTCCGTCCGACCCCTCTTTTGAACCCCCGAGGTGAAACCACCACTGGATTAGCAATCCAGCGCCTTACCGGGCTGGGCTATCCCCGCGCGAAGCCGTCGAGCCGCGTCCGCTCCTTAAACCTTCGGATACGACCCGAACATGACCGTCCTCCGCCGGCACGGACCGGCGGGGCGCGGCCGGGGGGGCTCTCTTCCCGGCAGGTTATGTAGCGGTCCCGTGCTCCCGCGCCCGGAGCCGATATGCGCGTCGCAAAGGCCGGGGTTGTGGGCGCCGGAACGATGGGAGCCGCGATCGCGGAGGTCCTCGCGCTCAACGGGATC
>JBKQMS010000024.1:0-30408 GCA_052326485.1 Thermoplasmata archaeon
GCGACCCTTCCGTTCGTTCCCGTGCTGCCGGAGAAGCTCTTGGGACCGTCGGCCGAAACGTCGGCTCCCGGGATTGGCGAGAGCGTACCGGAGTCCAGCACCGTGACGGTCAACCCACGTCCGCGGCGGCTCCACGCGACGAGGATGATGAGCAGAGCCACGATTGCGATGATGACGATGAGGAGCAACTCAATCGACGAGATTCCCGACGAAGAACTGGAAGGGGGCGGCGGGATGGTCGCAGATGGAGTCAGGGCAACGGACATCCAGACCGCGCTGTTGGGCCCGGGGCCGGGAACAGGCGCTCCTTCCGACTGCGCCAGGATGATGTAGAACGGACCGGTTCCGACCTGAGCCGTCGCCTGTCCCAAGACCTGGCCGCTCGCGCTGACGTTGAACTGCGCATTTCCCGAACTATCCACGGCGATCGTCAGAGCGTAGACGACCTGCACGGCGGGGGTCAGGTCTAACGCGGGCGTCTTTTTCCAGTCGCCGCCGCTCGATCCAGCCCGCGCGTAGATGCCGTAGTAGCACTGGTTCGCCGGGATGGAGGAGTTGGCCGGAGTGCCGCACGTCGAGGGGTTTCCGCAGTTGTTCTCCGCGCTGCAATCGTTCGGGTTCAGGTTGCCGGTGACCTGAACGCCGGACGAGGCATCCTGCGAACTGATGCCAAAGACGAAAGGATGCCCATCCGACACGAGCCCTTTGACGAGGGCCGTCACCGTGAGCGGGGGAGTAAAGTTTTGGACGCTCTGGATTGCGCCGACCTCCGAACCTCCGTTCGCGTCAGCGATCTCCATGCCCGCCGAGGAGAAACTGGGGGTCAGGGAGACATTGGAGCAGCCGGGACAGTTGGCGCCCGAGAAGTTCGACGCGACCGGTCCATTGATCGCCCACAGGTTGCCATTCAGGCTGGTATCGTGCGTGAAATCGTCCGAAAGCGCCGTCGCCAGAGGAGCCGGGGACGCGGCCCGTGCGGGAGATGGGACGCCGACTACAGCGACAAAGACGGAAGCGCAGAGAACGAACAGCACCCAGATCGCGCCCGCGCGGCGCATCCCTAGCCGCCGAGCCCTTTCCCTGTGCGAAGTTACGGAATTCGACGTGCTCCCACCTTCTTCGCGGCGGTTGCGGCCGAACTACTTAGCTTTGCACGAGCGAACCCCTCGTGCGAGGCGCGATTCGGTCCCCACTTTGGGAGTCTCGTGCGGAATGCCCGCCGCCCGCGTCGTTGCCAAGGCGTGTGGCCCGGCGGCGGCCTCTACTTCGGCTGGAATCGAAGGGAGATGGAGTTCACGCAGTGTCGCGTGTTGCGCGGTGTGAAACGCTCCCCTTCGAACACGTGGCCGAGGTGGCCCCCGCACCGCGCGCACTCGATCTCCACGCGTTCTCCGTCAGCATCGGGGAGCCGGCGGACGGCCCCGGGGATCTCCTGGTCGAACGAGGGCCACCCGCAGTGGGCATCGAACTTGTCGTCAGACCGGTAGAGCGGCGCGCCGCACCGCTTGCACGCGTACGTTCCGGGCGCGGAATGGCGTTCGTATTCACCCGAGAACGGCCGCTCCGTCGCCTTGTGAACGATCACGCGCTCCTCGGCTCGCGTAAGCGGGCGGAGGACGGGGGCCTCAGCGTCGGGCATGGACCATCCAACGTCGGTTCCTACTAGAGGTTGATGGAGCGGCGGATCTCAGGACCGGAGGACCGGAGTCTTCTAAGCCCCCTGGCCTCGGTCGCTCCCCGGGAGCCCCTTCCGGGCGCTCCGGGGAACGTCGTACGGAATTTCCGAAAGGCCCTTATATCGAAATCGATTCATTCTTCTATCTAATCGGAGGGACCTATGCCACCACGGTTGGTCGGGTTGTACGCGCTGACGTGTATGGAGAAGGACGGCGCGGTCTACGGGTACTCCCTGGCCAGCCGCATCGCCGAGCGGACCGGGGGAGTCTGGCGGCCGGGTCCGGGGGCGGTCTATCCCGCTCTCCAACGCCTCACCGACCGCGGCCTCGCCCAGGTCCACGGTGCCGGTCGGCGCCAGGAATACCGCATCACCCCCCTGGGGCGCCGGCTTCTTCGTAAGATCCGCAAAGAGCGGTCGAGCCCCGGCGGCTCGGGTCCGGACCTCAGCCTTCTCTGGGCCGAGATCGTGGGCGCCACGGACGACGCCACGTACCTCTTGCAGCGCCTTCGCCGGAGCCTGGACGGTATCGAGACGCACCTGAGCCGCGAGCCGGAGGCCCGGGCCGGGCGCCAGCCGCTGCGCGAGAACGTGCTCTCCGAACTGCGTGCGGCCGAACGGCGGCTGGGGAACGGCCGCCGACGCGCGGCTCCGACCCGGGCTCGTCGGAGGCCGGACCCATGAGCACCTCCGCCATCATCGTCAACGACCTCTCGAAGCGCTACGGCAACGCCCATGGGGTGCTGGCCCTCGACCACGTCACCCTCTCCATCGAGGGCGGGACCGTCTTCGGCCTGATGGGACCGAACGGCGCCGGCAAGACCACGCTCATCAAGGTCCTCACCGGGATCAGCGACATCACTTCGGGCTCGGCCTCGGTCGCAGGCTTTGACGTCCGGAAGGAGTCGATGCAGGTCCGCGCCCGGATCGGCTGGGTGGCGGCCGAGGTCATCCTGGAGGACGATTTCACCACCTGGGAGAACCTGTGGCTCCAGGCTCGGCTCCAGGACCTCACCGACTGGGAGGGACGCGCGGAGCAGCTGCTCCAGTACTTCGGGTTGCTCGACCGGAAGGACGACAAAGTGAGCCATTACTCGACGGGGATGCGCAAGAAGCTCGAGATCGCTCTCGCTCTCCTCCACCAGCCTACGGTCATCTTCATGGACGAACCGACGATCGGTCTCGACGTCGCGACGCGCCGGATGCTCTGGGACATCGTGACCGGCATCCACAAGGAGTTCGGGGTCACGATCCTTCTCACGACCCATTACATCGAGGAAGCGGACGCGCTCTGCGACCGGATCGCGATCATCGACCGGGGGCGCATCGTCGCCGAGGGGACCCCGTCCGAGCTCAAGGCCCGGGTGACGTCCGACATCGTCGAGCTCGAGACGTCGGAGGCCGTGGGCGCTGCCGTCTTATCGAAGATCCCCGGGGTCCAGGAGGTCCGGGCCCAAGGGAACGACTGGATCATCCAGGTCGCCGCCTCGGAGGAGTTCCTACCCCGCCTGTTCGCCACCGTCCGCACAGACGACATCCGACGGATCAGTGTCGAGAAGCCCAGCCTCGAGACGGTCTTCCTCCAGCTGACCGGCCACCGCATCGGCCAGGAAGAGCCGATGCACGATATCCGGAAGTTCTACGCCCAGATGCGGAGGGCACGGTCGTGAGGAGCCAGCTGTGGGGGCTCTACGTCCGCGAGGTGCTCCGGGTGTTCCGGAACCCGTTCGTGGTCCTCGTCACCCTCGTTCAGCCGTTCATGTGGCTCGCGTTCTTCGGGTCGAGCTTCAACAACCTCGCTGCGGCCTCGGGGAAGTTCGGGTCGGGCAGCTACTTCGCGTTCCTGCTCCCGGGGACCCTCTCGACGTCGATGCTCTCGGTCGGGATGTTCGGCTCGATGAGCGCCATTCAGGACAAGCGGTTCGGGTTCATGAAGCGGATTCTGATCACCCCCACCTCGAAGCAGACGATCTTCTTGTCGAAGGCACTCGGGGCGGCGACGCGGGGTCTCATCCAAGTCCCCGTGATGATCGCGGCCGCCGTGGTCTTCGGGGTCTCCTTCCCCCTCTCTCCCCTCGAATGGGCGGGCTGGGTCCTTGCGCTGTTCCTGCTCGCGTTCGGGTTCTCGAGCTTCTTCCTCGCCATCACCGCCCCTGCGACGGACTGGCAGACGCCCGGGGTCGTCGCGAACTTCATCACGATGCCGCTCATGTTCGCCAGCGCCGCGCTGTTCCCGAGCAGCTCCTTCCCGTCGTGGATGCAGGCGATCTCGAACGTGAACCCGATCACGTTCTCCGCGACGCTCGGCCGGAGCTTCCTCCTCGGAACGTCGATCGACTGGTGGTACCTCGGCGACCTCGGGGTCTTCGCGGCCCTGGGGCTCCTCATCGGCTACCTCGTCTCCGCGCGGTGGCTGAGGGTCGAGTGAGCGTGGGGACTTAGGACGGACCGAGCCGTCCCGGGCCGGAAGGTCGTGATCCGCCGACCGCCTCACCCCCTCCTCGCGGCTGTGGACCGGATCGCAGCCGCGGGCGCCCTCGTGTGGCCGTCGGGCTTTTCCGATGGCTCGACTGTCGTCCCTCGTGGACCTGGTCGTCTTCGTCCTGCTCCTCGTCCTGGTCGCGATCGCCGCTGGCCTGGTGGGCTCGCTGACGGGGCTCGGCGGCGGCGTGGTCGTAATCCCGCTCCTCGTGATCCTGTTCGGAGCGTCGATCCCCATCGCGATCGGGACCGGCTTCGTCACGATTCTCGCGACGTCCTCGGCGACCGGGGCCGCCTACGTCCGGGACCGCTTGAGCGACCTTCGGATCGGGATGTTCCTCGAGATCGCCACCGTTCCCGGAGCGCTGATCGGCGCGACCGCGACCGTGTTCCTGACGCACGCCAACCTGGAGTCGGCCCTGCTCATCGCCCTAGGCGTTGTCCTGCTCGCGATCATCCCGGGCAGCCTCGCTCGACGGCACATCGAGCTCCCGCCTCCGCTGCCGTCGGACGCTCGGGCCCAGCGCCTCGGCTTGACCGGTGAATACCACGACAACGCCCTCGGCCAAGACGTCCCCTACCAGGCCGCCCAGACCTCCCCGGCGCTCGGGGTGATGTTCGGCGCCGGAGTGGTCTCGGGGATGTTCGGGATCGGCGGGGGAGTGTTCAAGGTCCTCGCCCTCGAGCGGTTCCTCAACCTCCCGATGAAGGTCGCCACGGCGACGAGCAACTTCATGATCGGCGTTACCGCGGCCGCGGGGGCCGGCGTCATGCTCGCGGCGGGCTACGTCAACCCGGTCGTCGCCGCCCCCGTGGCGGTCGGGACCGCGTTCGGGGCCTACCTCGGCAGCCGGCTCTTGCCGGGTCTTCAGAACCGGACGGTCCGGCTGCTCTTCCTGCCCGTGATCGCCGCGCTGGCGATCGAGGTCATCCTGAGGGGGTTCGGGCTCCCGTGACGAACCCCCAACCACGCGAGGCGACCGCGCCGACCTCCGTGAAACCGCTCCCGCCCGAGGCCTACGTCCGGATGACCCTGGTCCTCAGGGTCGGTCTCGGTCTCTCCTTAGCGATCCTCGTCGGGAGCCTCGGGGCCTACATCGTGACCCACCCAGGGGCCACGTCGGGCAGCGTGCTTTCCACCAACCCGATCCTTGCCTACCTGAGCTTCCCTGGGCTCGGGTCCGGCCTCGCCTCGGGGTCGGTCGAATCGTTCCTTACGCTCGGGTTGGTCGTCCTCGTCGCGACCCCGCTCATGCGAGTGCTCTCGGGCTTCTACTACTTCCGTCAGGGCGGAGAGCGGACGATGACGGCGATCACCCTCGCGGTCCTCGCCATGCTGCTCTTCGGGTTGCTGGCGATCGGCCCGTTGGTCCGTTGAACCGGGGACCGGCGGGTGCCGGCGCTCTCAGCCGGAGTGGCCAAGTTCGCTGAGCGCCTTTCGGACCGCGACGATTCCCGCGGCGGCGAGGGCCTGGGCCTGTTGGGGGTCCTTCGACTCCGCGAAGATCCGGAACAGCGGCTCGGTCCCCGAGGGTCGGAGCAGGACCCATCCGCCCGACCGATAGGCCTTCACCCCGTCGATCGTCACCACCCTCTCGCTGTCACGGGAGAAGCTCTCGAGAAGGTGTTCGACCACCTTCGCTCGGAGCTCGACGGGGCATCCGACCTTCTCTTTCACGAGCGTGTAGCGGGGAAGCTCCTTCAGGAGCGACGCGAGGTCGGTCTCCTGACGAGCGAGCAGGTCGAGCACTGCAGCCAGGCTCATCGCGCCGTCCCGGGCGAGGTGGAGACGGGGGAAGATGAGACCTCCGTTCTCCTCGCCCCCGAAGACCGCCCCCCGCTTCTGCATCTCGTGAGTGACCGTCGGGGAGCCGACGCGGGTGTAGACCACGGTCCCTCCGAAGGGCCGGATGGCGTCCTCGACCGACTGGGAGGCCGTGACCGGGGTGACCACGACGCTCCCCGGCGCCCGCTCGACCGCATCGCGAGCGAGGAGCGTCAACATTTCCTCTCCAGGTATGTACCGGCCCGCGGCGTCGACGAACACCGCTCGGTCGGCATCGCCGTCGTGCGCGACCCCGAACTCAGCGCCGGCCGCGGGGACGGCCCGTTGAAGATCGACCAGGTTCGCCGGGGTCGGCTCGGAAAGGTGCCCCGGGAACGTTCCGTCCACGTGGGCGTTCAGCGTCATGAAACGGCAGCCGAGCCGTCGGAGGAGGGCCGGGCTCGTCGGCACGGAGGCGCCGTTGCCGCAGTCGAGGACGAGGGAGAACCGACGCTTGGTGATCCGAGGGACGTCGACCAGTCCCAGGATCCCATCCAGGTACCGGCGAGCGCCTCCCGTATCGTGCGCGACCTCACCGATGCGAGCGTAATCGACCGGGGCGGCCGTCCCCCGCTCCACGCCGGCTTCGATGCGTTCCTCGAATTCGCGCGACACCTCGAGCCCGTCCTTCCCGATGCATTTCAGCCCGTTGAACTCGGGCGGGTTGTGGGAGGCGGTGACAACGACCCCGAGGTCGCCCCCGAGGCGAGGGACGTTGTACTGGATCGCGGGCGTGGGCAGGATCCCGACCTCGGTCACTTTGTGCCCGGCGAGCGCCAGCGACGAGCCGACGATGCGGGCGAACGCGGGGCTGGAGGTCCGCCCATCCCATCCCACGACCACGTGCGAACCCGTGGGAAGGGTGGCGCCGATCGAATCGGCGACCCGGGTCACGAACGCCGGGGCGAACTTCTCCCCGACGACCTCACGAATGCCGTTGGTGCCGAACAGTCGCACGGTAGCCCTCAAACGACGCGCAGGCGCGACATGATATATGACAGGCACGCGGGCTCGCCACCTTGATTCCTGCCTTGAAGCGGCCTGCCTGGGAGGCCGTTTCATGGCCTCTCACCAGCGGGTTCTCTGAACCCTCCCATTATCTTTGAATGAAGGTTCCCGACGTGTTCCTATCCTACCAAACCGTCTGTATCCTCTCCGCGATCAGCTCCCATTCCTCGACAACGTGCTGGCCGAGATGACCTACCTGTGGAACTATGCTCTCGCCCAACGACGCGATGCCTGGACCCGGGAGCGTCGCCGAGTCTCCTACTTCGACCAGCAGGCTCGCTTGAAGAAATGGAGAGCGTTCGACAACCACGGTCTCGGCGCTACTCCGTACGACGCTGCCCGGGATTGCCTACAGCGACTCGACCTCGGGTACCGGGTCGCATTCCGGCGCGTCCGCGAGGAAAGGCGACCCGGCTTCCCCCGCTTCCGCCGTGCGACCACCTCATTCACCTGCATTCCGAACTTGGACCCTTGGGTCCGGGGCCCCGCCGGAACCTGGCGTCTTAGGGTCCCGAAGGCCGGGGCGGTTCCCGTTCGGCGCCACCGCCCCCCACCCGCGGGCAGAGTGAAGTCCCTTGTCGTGTCCCGCGAGGGAGCCGATTGGTATGCGACCCTCCAGTACGAGATTGCCAACCCGCGGCCTCCTACTGAGACGGAGCCTGTGGCCCCGGTGGGTGTCGATCTTGGACTCGTCCACATTGCCGCCCTCTCCACCGGGGAAGCGATCGAACCGCCCCGGTTCCTGCTCCGGAGCGAGCGACGGTTGAAACGACTTCAACGGAACCTCTCCCGCAAGCAACGCAGCTCGAACCGCTGGAGACGACAGAAGGAGAGGGTGGCGAAGTGCTACCGCACCATTCGACGCCAGCGTCGTCACTGGGCCCATCAGCTGACATGTCAGTGGGTAGCCCGACACGACTTCATCGCGTTCGAAGACCTCGACCTCGCATCGTTCGCTGAGCGGAATCGACTCGCCAAGGGGATGGCCGACGCGGGGTGGGGGATGCTCCGCCAGATGGCAGCCTACAAGGAACGGATGAGGTCCGGGAGATACATCGAGGTCCCCACGCGAGGAACGTCCCAGACGTGTTCCCGCTGCGGGCAAGTCGCCGACCCTCCTCTGGTATGGAAGGACCGGCTCTTCCGGTGTTCGTGCGGACACGAGCAGGACCGGGATGTGAACGCTGCACGGAACGTCCTCGAGAGGGGATTGGACCAACTACGTCGGAACACGACGGAAGGAAAGCGCGTGGATGGAACGCCTCCACCGACCCGTAAGGGTCGGCGAGCGTACCAGAGGAAGCGCGAAATCACGAGCGGACGGCCGGGGGCGGCGATGGAAGTGAGCCTCCCTAGTGAGACAGCCGGGTCGCCAAAATCGTGAACTGTTACTGAGCGGAAAGGGTTATTCCGGGAAGGTGCTCCGAGGGCCCGTGTCCTCCCCCCGATGGCTAGCGGACGAGATGGTCGGCCGACTGGCCCGGTACCTCCGCTTCGTCGGGTGCGACACGGCCTACGTTCGGGGCCTCTCGGACGACGAGGTACTAGAACAAGCTCGCGCCGAGGGTCGGACGATCCTCACCCGGGACCACCGCCTCGCTTCTCGCGCGGAGCGGGCGCTCCTCCTGGAGAGCCCCGACCTCGCCGACCAGTGGCGGGCGGTCCACGCGGCCTTCCCCGAACTTCCGAGCGAGGTAACGTTCGAGCGCTGCACCGAGTGCAACGGTCGGCTCGAACCGGTCCCCGCCCCTCCCGCCGCAGCCCGGCCCGAGGGGGTTCCGTGGGACCGGGTCGCCCGTGGGCTTCCCCTCTTCCACTGCGCCGGCTGCGACCACTACTACTGGGAGGGCTCGCATACCGCCGATATCCGAGCGCGGCTCGCAAGCTGGACCGGGGACCCCGCTCCATGATCCCGGGCTTCGTCGAGCTCTCCCAGGAAAGCCTCGCTCTCGCGGAGGCGGAGGCCGTTTGCGCTGCGGAGGCGCTGGGCGGCCGCGGAATCCCCGCCACTCCCCAGGTTCCCGGGTTGGTTGCGGTGGCGGTGCCCAATGTCGGGACCTGGACCCAGCTCGCCGGTCGCCTCGCGCTCGCGCGCCGATGCCTCGTCTCCATCACGACGTCCGCGGATGTGGTCTCGGCCGCCCGCGGCGAAGGGGCCCGGGGCGGTTCCGCGGCGTTCCGTCGCATCGGTCGCCCGTCCGGAGGCGGCGGCGACCCGAACGTGCTGGGGTGCGGGCGGGCGTTCAAGGTGGGCGGAGGCACCATCGACCTCGACCGACCGTCGCGCCGGTTCTGGCTCGTTCGAGGGCCCGACGAACGCGAGCACCTCTTCGAGGAGATGGCCTCGGTCGACCGGACCGGCCCAACCCGGCGCCGGATGCCGCTGCTCCCGTTCCGGCGGCCGGTGAGTCTCCCTCCGAAGCTCGCCCGCGCGGCCGCCAATCTCGCGCGCGTTCGACCGTCCGACCGCGTCCTCGACCCGTTCCTAGGCACGGGGGCGCTGCTCGCCGAGGCCGGGTTGCTGGGCGGGCGGCTCTACGGGGTCGACCGCGACTCGGCGATGGTCCGGGGCGCGCTCCAAAACCTCGCCCACTTCGGCCTCACTGCGGAAGAACTCGTGGTCGGCGACGCCCGGGAGGTCGAGTTCTCCGACCGGGCCACGACCTTCTCCGCGATCGTGACCGACCCGCCGTACGGACGCTCCTCGAGCACCGGGGGAGAGGCGGTCTCGGAGCTGATCGCCAGGGTCATCGACCGGTGGTCGGAGCGACTCACGCCCGACGGTCGCGTGCTGCTCATCGTCCCGTCCGGTGGACCACCCCTCGGGATCCCCGGAGCCCCTCGGTTTCGGATCCCGGTGAGGGTGCACCGCAGCCTCACCCGGGAGTTCTGCCTCTACGAGCGAACGTCTCTCAGGCAAAGCTCACGCTGAGGGTGGTGGACGCCGAGCCCCCGCCCGAGGGGGCGCAGAGCATGTTGGTGGTGAAGGCGAGGCCGGCGCCGACAGCGTTCTCCGAGGTGTCCGTGTCGGTCAAGCGGACGGTCAGCGACAGCGTGTGGCCACCCGTCGCGTTCACGGTGACGTAGTCGGACTCGGGAAAGCTCACCAACCCTCCCTGCAGGGCGACGACCCGGCCGTCCGGGAGGGAGAATTGCCAGGTGGCGTTCGCCTCCCAGCTCGCGAGCGCGGCTCCGGAGAGGTTGGTCGTGGTGTTGGACGACGATAACGCCGACACGTTCGAGACGGAGGCGACGAACAGGAAGCTGTGGGGGATCGGGTCCTGGTTGTTGACGGTGAGGAGGAGGTTCGCGCCGACCTCACCGGGGTGGCCGGGCGAGATGAGCGGGGTCGCCCCCGAGGCCTCTAGGGAGACCGCCCCCGGGGGCGTGGAGAGTGGGATGACGACGAACCCCGTGACGAGGATGACGGCCACCAGCCCGCCCACGATGTACCGACCCGTCCCGATCGGGGTGATGTCGTTGAGGGGGGGCGGGTGGCGGAGCCCGAGGAACAGGACGAGGATCGCGAAGAAGAGCCAACCGACATAGAACAGCCCGAGCCCGAAGAGGAGGACGACGGCCGCATAGCTGACGAACCGGGCGCGGTCGCCGAACAGCGCTCGAAAGACGTGGCCCCCGTCGAGCTGACCGGCGGGAAGGAGGTTGATCGCCGTGACGAGGATCCCGACCCACCCGGCGAGCGCGAGCGGATGCAGGTTCACGAGGTTCGCGGGAAGGAAGAGCGAGAAGACCCACCAGAACAGCGGGGTCCCGATGAGCAGGTTCCCGTAGCTCGTCCCGAGGACGGTAACCCCGCAGTACGTCGCCGGGACAACCGGCGCGTGAACCGAAAGGAAGAGGCCGGCAAGGGCGATCGGGATCGACGCGGCAAAGCCGGCGAGGGGGCCTGCGGCCCCCACGTCGAACAGGGCCTTCTTGTCCGGGAACGGCTCGCGGATGCTGATGAACGCCCCCAGGGTCCCGAGGATGAACGGAGGAGGGACCGGCATGAAGTACGGCAGCGAGGCGTCGAGATGTCGGTGGCGGGCGACCACGTAATGGGCGAGCTCGTGCAGGCCTAGGATCGCCATCACCGGAGCGCCGAAGTACAGCTCGCCGTAGAGGAAATCCCCGAGCGTCAGCGCGGACTCGCCTCGGAAGGTGAGCCAGATCAGCGCGCCGGCGAAGGACGTCGTCCCGACCGTTCCGGCGAGCAGGAGGAGGTTGATCCAGATCCGCGAACGGCCGGTCCGCGGCCGACGGATGACCTCGATGAACTCCTCGCCGGAGTCACGGCGAAGGAGCGGGATGTACCCCTGCGTCCACAGGGCCTGTCGGAGCCGGTCGAACCGGTCTTCGAGGGTGGCTGGGTCGATGTGGACGGCCAGGATCAGCGATTGGGGTCCGATTCGGGTCTCGTAGACCGGAAAGTGGGTCGCGACGCTCGAGCGGATCCGTTCGAGCTCCGTGGCCCCCGAGGAGGACGGGAGCGGTCCCGAGGATGTGGCCACGCGTCACGCTCCCGGACCCGACTCACCGGCGGACTTGCGCATGCGTTTCGCCCGCTCTTTGGAGGAGTAGCCGGTCGCCGCCTCGAGGAATTGGTTGTACCGTCGGATCGTCTCGCGGGCGACCTCGTCGGGGACCTTCGGGTTCATGGTGAGGTCGACCGAGAGCTCGCGGCCGGCGGCGCGAGCCGAGAGGCGGGAGATCGCCCCGAACGAGCCGACCACGGCGTCCCCCTCGACCGCGGCCGTGCCGAAGTGGGTCTTCAGGACCGCTTCGAGCGCCGGCGGGGTGAGGCCGGCCCGATGGCTCGCGCGCACGGGATAGGTCTGCACGGGCGCCGGTCCGAGGCAGGAGCGCGATAAAAGGTCTTACCGGGACGGGAGACCCGCCGGGGACGACTACACCGTCTCGATTTCGAAAAGGACGCGAAGCCCCCGGAGCTGGTGCGTGAGTTCGTCCGAGAGGTCGAGGATCTGGTCTCGCTTCGCGGAGCCGTTCCAGTCGTAGACGAAGTCGTAGTTGCCCTGCGTCGGCACGAACCCACAGGAGCGAAGGCGGTCGGCCACGGCGGACGGCTTCGCTCCCTCGCTGTCGAAGGTGACGCGCAGGTACGTCTCCATCAATCTCGGGAGGAGCGGGGGGGCCCAAAGAGCTTGCGCTACGGTCGCGGTCGAAGCAGGCCGACGAGTCCTCGCTCCAGGTCGGTCGGCCGGGAGCCAGGGATGGGCCGCGGTCGGAGGCGGACGCCAGGGGAACGTTCGGTCGCGGTCCAACCCGTGGGACGCCGCCGAGTTATCCGTAACGAGAGGTCCGCCGACGCGGCGGACCGAGAGGCGGCGGTCCTCACGATCCGAACCCGGGGAAAGACCCGCCGCAGGGCGCGTTCCACCGCGGGCCGGTCGTTAAAGTCGTCCAACGCGACCGCGACCCGGATCGGCGCGAGGCGCCGTCCATCGGCACGGATCGCGCCCGCGCGGACCCTTCGGGAGCTTACAGGTTCGAGGTCGTCGGCGAGGGCGAGAGGCACGACCACGAGCGGAAGCGCGCTTCGTCCGAGGCGACGTCGCTCCCGGTTGACCGCGTGGCCACCCGCCACAGTGTCCCGGGAGACCACGAGAGCACCGACCTCAGGGTCCACCGAACGTCCGATCGGGTTCTCGAGGGGAACGACCCACCAAGTCCGGCGAGGGAAGTTCCGGCGGACCCAACGGGCGAGGGCGGTGCGACGGACCGCGAACGGTTGGATCCGTCGTGCCAGCGGCTTCGGATGCTCGGAGACGAAGCGGTCCGTCGTGAGCCCGACCGCCACCTGCTCCCCGACCCGGAACGCCGACGCCAGGAGCGCCTGGTGACCGACGTGCAGGTGGTCGAACGTCCCGCCGAGGACCGCGAGCCGATACCGCCGCAAGGTCGCCTACTCCCTACCCGAAATAGCTGTAGATGAACGCGATGAGCAGGATCGCGATTGCCACGTAGAGGAGGTAGCTATAGTTCCGTCGGGACGCCAGTTGTGCGGCCCGCTTCCCCCGGCAGGCCTTGCTGCACGTGTCCTCTCCCACGGTGCAGACCCGGCCGCAGACCTTGCAGTGGCGGTGGTCTCCTTCCGCGGTCACGGGGTCCAGAGCACCCGGCGCGGAGGCTTAGCGTTGACCGGTCGCGGGGAGCCCCGAAGAGGGCAGCCCGGCTTGAGCCGGGAGAACCGGTCGGATGAATCCTCGCTGGGCCAGGTGGCCCAGGATCCGTCGCGTCCCCGCTTCGATCGATTCGCTGGCGGTGTCGACGGTCAGGTCCGGGTTCAGCGGCTCCTCGAACGGGTCATCGACCCCCGTGAGCTTGGTCCCGCGAAGCTCGGGCGACCCGTGGTACAGGCCCTTGGGGTCGCGTTGTCGGCAGACCTCGACCGGGCACCTGAGCCAAATCTCTGTGAAGCGGTCGTCGACGGTCGCGCGGGCCGCTTGGCGGGACGTTTCGTAGGGCGTGATCATCGCGACGATCACGGCGACGTCGTTCCGGGCGAGCATGCGCGCTACGTAGCTGACGCGCCGGGCATGGAACTCGCGGTCCTTTCGAGAGAATCCGAGCTCCGGGGAGAACATGTGGCGGACCTCGTCGCCGTCGAGGATCTCCACTTTCCTCCCCGCGGAGCGCAGGCGTTCCGCGACCGCTCGGGACAACGTGGTCTTGCCAGAGCTCGGCAGGCCCTCGATCCAGGCAACGAACCCCGACGAGCTTGGCGGAAGCGGGTCGGACATCCGTCGGGGGACCCGTCTCTTAGTAGAAATCCATTGCTGCCGTCCCGGGGTGGATCCCGGCCCCGCCCACCAAGTCCCGAATGTCGCCTGTGCCGTTCCCGTTGGTTCGAGTGCAAATTGCGCGCTCCTCTCGGCTTATATCACCAACCTTCTTGGACCGCGCTCGGCGACGACCGATGCTCAGCAGATGGGACGCGTGCCGACCCGAGATGCTTCGGGCATCCCTTAGGACGAACGCCTTCGACGAAGTGGCTGACCGCCAGGGAATCTTGCCGGTCCGGGAGATCGCATGACCTCCGGAACCAATCCCGAAGCCCCGACCCCCCCTCCGACACCTGCGCCGGAGGCAGTAGGTTCCCTCCCCGTCGTCCGCCGTCGCCGAGGGCGGACGGGGCTGTACGCCGTGATGGGTGTGGTCATCGTGGTGGTGGTGCTGGTGGCCGTGGGGGCCTCGACCAACTGGTACGGCCTTCAGAAGTCGTCGTCGACGGCGGGGTGCACTTCCGGGGTAACCGTTCAGGGCGACGGGGCGCAGGTCGCGACCCCGCTCATGGGCGTTTGGACGACCGCGTTCCAGGGCTCGACCGGTAACATGGTCAACTACCCGGGGAGCGGGTCCGGGACGGGTCTTACTCATTTCACGTCCGCGAGCATCGACTTCGCGATGACGGACGACCCGCTCACTCCCGCGGAGCGGACCGCCCTGCCCGCCCAGCCGTTGACCCTACCGTTCGTCGGGGGAGCCCTCACCATCATCTACAACGTCCCCGGACTCACCGGCCATCTCAACCTGACCGGCGCCGTGCTCGCCGGTATCTATAACGGGACCATCACCAAGTGGAACAGCGCCGCGATCGCTGCGATCAACCCCGGCGCCACCCTCCCCAGCTCCACGATCGTCCCCGTGGTCCGTTCGGATTCTGCGGGAACCACGTACGTGCTGACCGACTTCCTGTCGCAGTCGAGCGGATGGTGGGCCTCGATAATCGGCAAGGGCATATCGGTCGACTTCTCCAAGTATGCCCCCCCGACCGAGACGGCGGTCAAGGGGAACTCCCTCGTGATCAGCACGGTCTCCAAAACCGCAGACTCGATCGGCTACTCGGACCTCACGGACGTGCTGACCTCCGCCTCCCCACCGCAGTACGCCGCGATCCAGAACCCGGCCGGCAGCTACATCGTGCCGACGCTCGCGAACACGGAGTCCGCGATCGGCGACAAGGTCGCCAGCATGTCGACCATCCCGGCCTCCACCGGGGACTGGTTCAACGTGAGCATGGTGAAGGCCAACGGCACGGGGGACTATCCGATCGCGACGTTCCTCTACATGTACGTATACCAGGCGACGGAGAAGGGGTTCACCCCGACGCTCGATAAGTCGCAGGTGCTGGTCCAGTGGCTCCACTGGGCTCTCTCGACCGGTCAGGGGTTGGCGGACGAGTCCCAGCCTTCCCAGCTCTACTACGCGCCGCTGCCCCAATCGATCATCAATGTCGACGACGCCGGCGTTCAGACGATGACCTTTAATGGAGCGGCCATCCCCGGCTGTACGTAGGGGGGAGCGTGCCGTCCCAGCGAGGGAAGAGATAGAAGCACAGCGCGCGCGACGCCTCGCGCGACGAGTCCGACTCCTCCGCTGGCTCGGGCGCAGCTTCCACGTGGGCACCGCGGCCGTCGCGGCCGGCGTCCTGCTGCTCGTCGCGGTGCTCGTGGTGGTCCTGGGCCGTGAGGCCTGGCTCTCGATCGGGCAGTTCGGTCCCTGGTTCCTGACCGGAACGACCTGGGACGCGGTCCACAACGTCTATGGGGCGGCCCCCGCGATCGCGGGGACGCTCCTCACCAGTGCCCTCGCCCTTCTGATCGCCGTCCCGATCGCGCTGGGGGTGGCGATCTTCCTTTCCGAGGTGGCCCCGGTCTGGCTGCGGCGACCCCTGACCTACGTCATCGACCTCTCCGCGGCCGTCCCCTCCGTCGTCTACGGATTCTGGGCGTTCATCGTCCTCGTGCCGCTGATGCGTGGGACGATCGAGCCCGGCCTCGGGTCGCTGACCGGGGGGGGCTTCCCCTTCTCCCCAACGACCCCGGGGTACGACGTCCTGACCGCGACCCTCGTTCTCGCCGTGATGATCATCCCGACCATCGCGGCGGTCTCCCGGGAGTCCCTCCGAGCCGTGCCTCGGATCCACCGGGAGTCGGCCCTGAGTCTCGGGGCGACCCGGTGGGAGGCCACGCGGATGGGGGTTCTCCCGCCGGCCCGAAGCGGGATCGCGGCGGGGGTCATGCTCGGTCTCGGACGCGCGTTGGGCGAAACGATCGCGGTCGCGATGGTCATCGGGAACATCTACATCCTGCCGGGAACGCTGTTCTCCCCCGGCGCGACCCTGGCGAGTTCCATCGTGAACACGTTCCCCGATGCCCAGCCCGGGCTCAATCGGAGCGCGATCGTCGAGCTTGCGCTGATCCTCTTCGTGATCACCGTCGCGGTGAACGTGGTGGCGCGGGGCCTTCTCTGGCAGTTTGGGGCTCGCGACGGGGACGAGCGGCCCACCCATCGACGTCGATTCGCCCTCCGGTCCCACGTCCGTGACCGAAGCTTGCGGGCCTCCTCGGACGGGGGGGCCGGTTCGGAAGGGGGAGCCGCCGCGGACCCGGCCGGTCTCCCCTTGAAAGAGGAGGCGTGGCGCCGTCGGGTCATCGAGGGAGCACCTCGTCGCATCTTCCGTCGCAGGGTCGTCCAATGGGTCCTCATCGCGCTCACCGCGACGTGTGTGGTTCTGGCGCTCGTTCCGCTCACGAGCGTGATCTACACGGCCGCCTCGTACGGGGGTTCGGCCGTCGTCCATCCCTCGTTTTACACCTCGATGAACCCTCTCGGCTGCAACCCGAAACCGGGCTCTAGCTGCTCCCAGGGCGGGATCGGACCCCAGATCCAGGGGACGTTGATCATGCTCGGCCTGGGGGCGCTGATCGCGATTCCCGTCGGCCTGTTCGCGGGTATCTACCTCGCGGAGTACGGGCGGAACCGGTTTGCGCAGCTCGTGAGCTTCCTTTCCGACGTCATGACCGGGGTCCCGACGATCATCCTCGGTGTGTTCGTGTTCTCCATCTTCCTCTACTTCTACCACGACGCGGCGATCAGCGCCCTCTGCGGAGGGGTGGCGCTCGGGGTCCTCATGATCCCAATCGCCATCCGTGCTACCGAGGAGGCGCTGAGAGCCGTGCCGTCCTCGCTTCGGGAGTCCGCACTGGCCCTCGGCTTTCCGAAGCACCGGGTCACGCTGCGCGTCGTGCTGGGATGCGCGCGCGGGGGCATCGTCACGGGGATGCTACTGGCGGTCTCGAGGGCGGCCGGCGACACGGCGGCGCTCCTTCTCACCGCCGGCGCGGGCAGCCGCTTTTGGTTCCAGAACCTCACCTCCCCGACCGCGGCGATGACCCCCTTCATCTACAACAACTTCGGATCCCAGTACCTCAACCTTCAAACGGACGCGTGGGGAGCCGCTCTTGTGCTGCTGGCGATGATGCTCGCGATCAACTTGGGCGCGCGATTGACGGTTCCCGGGACCGAGGACGCGGCGGAGGCGGGCTAGACCGATGGCCGAACCCAAGATCCAGACGATCGACCTCAGTGCGTGGTACGGGCGGAAGCAGGTGCTCTACGACGTGACGCTGGACCTCCCGGACGCCGCGGTCACCGCAATCATCGGTCCCTCGGGGTGCGGCAAGTCCACGTTCCTCCGATGCCTGAACCGCCTCCACGAGGAGCTTCCGCGCGCCCGGGTCTCGGGCACGATCCTCCTCGACGGGGAGGACCTGGGAGCGAAGGACGTCGTGAGCGTGCGGTTCCGTGTCGGCATGGTGTTCCAGAAGCCCAGCCCGTTCCCCAACATGTCGATCTTCGAGAACGTCGCCGCCGGGCTCCGGTTGCTCGGCGTGCATCGTCGGAACGAGCTGGACGAGGGGGTGGTCGACGCGCTGCGGCATGCGGGCCTCTGGGAAGAGGTCGAGGATATCCTGGACGCGCCGGGCACGAGCCTCTCGGGCGGCCAGCAGCAGCGGTTGTGCATCGCGCGAGCGCTCGCCGTGCGCCCCGAGGTCCTGTTGCTGGACGAGCCGTGCTCGGCGCTCGACCCAATCGCCACGACCAAGATCGAGAACCTCCTCGCGAAGCTCCGGTCGGAGTACACGGTGGTGATCGTCACGCACAACCTGGCCCAGGCGGCCCGGGTCGCCGACTACACGGCGTTCCTGTACCTCGGCAAACTGGTCGAGTTCGGCCCGACCGAGCAGATCTTCCACCACCCGGTGGAGAAGCTGACGGAGAACTACGTGACCGGCCGCTTCGGGTAGAGGCTGTCCGGGTCGCGCGCGCGATCAGGCGCGCCGGGGGCGGCGGCGGATCTCCGCCTCCTCCACCTCGGTCAGAGGCGGGGGATGCGGGTCGAGGGGGTTCGGAGGGTCGGACGCGAACGCCGGATACCCCGAGGCATCGCGGAGGTTCTCGTCCAGCAGCTCGTCGAGGGTCTGTTCGTGGTCGGTCGCATGCCCTCGCGGCCGCACCGCGGTCGCGACGTCGGCCCGGACCAGCCCCTCGCTCGCGCTCTGGAGTTGCTTCAGGAGGTTGAGCCAGATCCGGCCCTGGCTTGCGAGGGTCGCCTCGAGCCGGTCCCGTAGGTCCCCCGTCTGCTCGAGGAGCTCGCCCTCGACCCGGCGGAGCTCGCGGGCCATCTCCCGCCGGAACTCCTTCAGGTGCGCCTCCGTATCGGCGGCGCCGGGCCCTTCCTTCTCGAGCTCCGAAACGCGCAGCCACGTCCGGCGGATGAGCGGGAGCGCGCGGTCCGCGACCACCTGGATTCTCCGGTCGAGGTCGTCGACCTCGTGGCGCAGCGTCTGCTCGATCCGGAGGATGTCGGTCTCCCGGGTCTGGATCTTCGCCTCGAGCCGCTCGAGACGCACGACCCCTTCCTCCTGCTGGGAGCTCAGGCGGACCTCGGCATCACCCACCGCCGCCTCGATCGCCTTCTCCTGCTGCTCGCGGGCGGTCTCGAGACCCCGCGCGACCCGCTCCCGGATGACGGTATCGAACTTGTTCGAGTCGATGGTCTTCGCGAGCGACTGGTCGACCTCCGACTTGAGGCGGGCGAGGAGCTCCACGTACTTCTCCCGCTCCCGCTCCTGGTTCTCGCGCAGCTTCTGCTCGAAGTAGGATTGCAACCGGACCTGAAGGCCCGCGAGGGCCTGCGTCTGGGCCTCGGCTCTCTGGGCGAACCGGGCCTCGCCATCGACCGACCAGCGCTTTTCGGCCTGGGAGACACGTGCTTCCTGAGCGGTCGCGAGCTTCTCCCGCACATCGGCGTTCGCCGCCGTGATCGCCGCCTGGATCCGGGTCTCGACGTCCTTCGTCCGCCCGTCGACGAGGAGCCCGATCCGTTGCTCCACGTCGCGGAGCTCTCTCACGCGCCGTTGGTCGGATTCCGTACTGCGTTCCTTGCCCACGGCCGCGAACTGCTCCCGGGTGTCGGCGCTCGCCGTCGCGATCGCCGCCTGGACCCGGGTCTCGACGTCCTTCGTCCGCCCGTCGACCAAGAGCCCCAACCTCTGTTCGAGGTCGCGGACCTCCTTGGCGCGCCGCTGGTCGAGCTCCGTCAATCGCTCCTTCATGACGTCGCGGACGCGGCCCTCGATCTCCTCCCGGAGGACCGTGCCCTGCTCCTGGGCCTCTCGAAGCTCGAGGTCGATCTGCGCGACGAGGGCGGCCCTCATCTCCTCCTCATCGTGGGTCGCCTGGGCCTTGAGGTCGTCCACCGACTGGCGCAGCTCGTCCCGCAGCCGGGAGGCCCACATCTCGCCAGATTCTCGGAGCGACCCATCGACCTTCTCCTCGAGCGATCGGAATCGCGTCTCGGTCGCGGTCTGGACCTTCTCCGAGAGGGCCTGGAACCTCGCCTCGGTCGTGCCCTCGACCTTTTCGGCGAGAGCTTGGATCTTCGCCTCGGTCGAGTCCTGGACCCTCTCCGCGAGGGCCTGGATCTTCGCCTCGGTCGTGCCGTGGACCTTCTCCTCGAGCGCCTGGATCTTCGTCTCGGTGGTGCCCTGGACCTTCTGCTCCGCCTCGGCGGCGACGTCCGAGGGGCTCACGACGGGCCGCGCCTCGATCGCGGCGAGGCGGCTCGCCAGGTCGGTCTGGACTCCGACCACCGCACGGGCGTTGGCCTCCGACGCCTCCCGCACCCGAGCGTCGAGGAGCGCGGTCCACTTCGCCTCGAGCTCGCGCATCGCGCTCGTGAGGCGGGCGTTGACGTCGGCCGCGTCGGAGGAGGTCGGGCGGCTCTTCGCCAGCTCGGCGAACCGACGGTCGATCTCGCTCTTGAGGAGGACATCGAGCTCGCCGCCCGGCGGGGCCGCCCCTAGAGAGCTCGGGCCGGGGGGAGGAGGCGGGACGGCGCCGGGGGGAAGTGCGGAAGGGTCCTCGCTCGTGGAGACCGGGACCGCCGCCGGGCCGGAGGGTGGAAGGGTAACCTCTGAGGGCTTGTGAAGCCACGGCGGGTGCTGGCCCCCGAGCAGACCCGGGACCGGCATCGACGGGGCGGGTGGCAGGGTGGGCATCGGCTCAGCGGGCAGTTGGACGGTCTCGGACGGACGCGCCTGGAGGTACTCGTTCGCCCTTTTCGCGGCCTCGCCGGTCATCGACACGGAGCGGCCTTTTGGGCGAGTGAGAAGCAACGCCGCCGTTTCCATCGCGGTCCCGATGCGCCACATCTCCTTACGACGGTCTCGACCCCCCTGGCGCTCGGCATCATGGAGCAGGGCCTCGAGGCGGGGAGCTTCGACGACGTCGACCCGACGGGCCACCTCGCGGATCTTCGTGTCCTGGTGCTCTCGAGCGTACTGGAGGACGAGCGGGAGCGCCTCTCGGCCCCGGCTCGCGCGGGTGAGGTCCCGCAGCGTGACGGGAGCGGACTCCCAGCTCTGGAGACGCTTCGCGTGCCGGTCGCCCTGCGCTTCCCCGCGCGGGACGCGCATCACGGCCAGCGCGAGCGGGAACTGCTCGGTGAACTCGTGCAGGTTCACCTTCGCCTCGGGGAGGAAGTAGGGGAAGACGAGGAACGCGCCGAGCGCGATCAGGGAGGTCGGCAGCACCCGGACGAGCTCGAGGACCGCGTGGCCGGCCGCCTCCCACTGGTCGGAGGCAACGACGACGACGGGCTCGGTGGTTCCCCGGTGGAAGAGGAACCCCTCCCCGACCGTCTGATAGACGAGGGGGTCGGGCTCGACTGCCGGCTTCGCGGCGTCGGTGCGCCCGCTCATGGTCGCGTGGGCGCGCAGGACGGCGGGGCCAAACTCACCGCCGGCAACGAGGGGGGCGGTCTCGAAGACGAGCGTCTTCATGCCGAGCCGCGGCCGGTCCTCGGTGGAGAGGAACATCCGGCCGACGCACGTGTACCGTCCGTTCGCCGCCGGGTAGAGGAAGAGGTTCGGGTAGAACGAGAGCGGCTGCGTCGGGTCCGGGTCCCAGTAATCGTGAGTATCGGCGATGTTGATCGTCAGGTTCCCGACGACGCGGATCGACTCGACGGTCTCCCGCCGTCCCGGGAATTCCTCGGGGATCGTCGTGTACCCCGGGCTCTCCGCTTCGTTGTCGACCTGGCGGCACCAGACGACCGCGACGGGGACGAGGGCTCCCGGTGAGGCGGTCTCCGCCGCGGCCATCACGCCCCCTTCGTCGCCCGGCGTTCGAGGATCCTTTCGCACGCACGAGCGAGCGGGAGCGTCGTGTTGACCATGACCGGCACTCCCATCGTCACCGCCCCCGAGGTTGGGGCCTCCTCGCCGGATTCCCCGATGAAGAGCGGATGACCCTCGCCCGTGGAGACCGCGCTCGAGATGAGGAACACGTCCTCCTTGGTCGAGATTCCCCGACCCTCCTGGGCGACCAGGATCGTCCCCATCCCCGCGCCATCGCGACGGAGCAGAAAGTCGACCGGGTCGAAGGTGCTGCGGAACGACCGTTCCCGCACCGACCGTTCGACCTCGCTATAGAACTCCTTGAGCTTGTCCGCTTTCGAGACCGCGATCACGAGCGGGAGGTTGCGGGAGTGGGTGTACCGGAAGACCCCGCGAGCGAGGTTGACCTGCTGCGCCTGGTCCCTAAGGGACGGGAGACCGGGCGAGAGCAGGAGGATGATCGCGTCGGCCTCGCAGACGAACCTTCCGAGGAGCGTGAGGCCTCGCTTCCACAGGTCCCGCCGGTCGGGACGCCACGAGTCGAAGTGCGGGATGACGCGGCAGGTCTTCTCGGAGACCTCGCCCTCGGGGGAGTCGAGCCACATCCGGTCGTAGGTGAAGTAATCGGCGATGATCCCGCCCGCCTCGTCCACCGTCGAGAGCTCCATCGGCCGGGAGCCCGAGTCGCCCTCGGGGGCGGCGTAGCGGAAGCGCATCTTCATCTCGACGAACTGGTTGAACTTCGTCGGGAGGGGGTACTTCGTGAGGATCCCCTGCTCGTCCCGGCCCGCGCTCAGCTCGACCCAGAGCTTGCGCCGGTCCTCCATGGGCCGGTTGACGTAGTAGCGAGTGGTCGTCTCGAGGCTCCCCTCGGGGTCGGTCGGGTCGGTGGTCTCGTACGTCGTTTCCTCGAGCGCGACGTCGTTCTCGAGGTCCCCGTAGAGCGGAAGGCTGCCGTTGTCCGCCCGGGAGGGAATGTACAGGATCGGCAGGTTGAGGCCGAAATGCCCCGACAGGAACCGGAAGTAAGTCGTCTTTCCGGAGGCCGGGATGCCGACCACCGCGATGCGGGTCGCGTCGACCGACGATTTCGGTTCCCGCTTGCCCGGGGAACGCCGACGGGTGGTGACGGTCTTGACCTCGGGCATCTACAGTCCCCTTACCGCATCTCCGCCAGGCATATTTCAATGAAGTCTAAGGCTCCCTCGACCGTCGCCCCTTCCGAAGAGAGGTCGAGACGGGCATCCTGGAGCAGTCCGAAGACCTCCTCGACGGCGGCTTCGTGCTTGATCGCCGCGTCCTGGAGGTCCCCCGCACCGGCGAGCCGGGTGAGCTGGTAGGTCCCCCTAAGCTCCATCAGCTTCGCAAAGAGGTCCATCAGCCGGTCCCGGGTCTTCGGGTCCCGGTTCGTGAGATGATGCTCGGTCTCGTCGATGAAGCGGACGAGCGTCTCGGTCTCCTTGTCGTTCTGCATCCGAGCCTGGAGGACGGCGAGCCGTCGCAGGATCGGGGCCTGGGTCGCCGCGGGGAGCTTCTCGGCCTCCCCCCACGCCTGCAGCAGGGCGCGGGCCGCTTCCACGACCGCCCGCCGAGCGTACTGGATCCGAGCCTCCCAGTAGAGGCGGGTGACCGCCGGCAAGAAGCCCTGCGTCCGCTGGATGAGCCCGAGGGCGCGGTCGAGCTCCCCGGCGAGGTACGCTTCCACGACCTCGCCGAGGGGACCGTACCGTTCCTTGAGGTAGGCCGGAGGCCCTCCGGGGCCGCTCGCGAGGAAGTCGACCTCGATCTCCGGCATCTCCGAGTACGTCGCGGCCGGGGGCGCCCGTTCCGCCGCCTGGGAGTTCTTGATCCGGGAGACGGTCGCGTGCTGCTGGGGCTCCTTGAGGGCCCGGGCCGCGTTCGCGGCGTGGCGTGCGAGCTCCTCCGGGTGCAGCTCCTCGATCGGGCGGTCGTCCTCGTACCCGACGTCCAGGAAGGCGTTGACCATCTGCGCGAACAGCTGCGAGCCGGTGGTGACGAGCTGGAAGCTGAACGCCGGAGGAAGTCCGAGCTCCTGGGCCCGAGCCGAAAGAGCGCCCACTAGCTGGTTCATCCTCCCCGAATCGACCCCCTTGTCGCGTTCGTCGCCGTTACCGATGCCGATGACCTGCAGGGTGACGCGCGAATGCGCCGGCAGGACGTAGGGGACCAGGTCGACCTTGCCCCCGCCGACCTTCCCCTTGGGGTCGGTCTTGACGTCGAACCGGGTCGAGGCGTTGTCCCAGCCGTCGGTGACCAGGACGAGGTTCCCCTGGACGCCGTTCGTTCCCATCCGCAATAGGTCGGCGCCCACGCCGAGCGCGTCCCAGATCGCCGACCGGCCGCTCGGGGCGAGCATCGAGATCAGGTTCTCGATGTACGGCAGGTTCTCCCGATGGATCTCGCCGAGCGGCACGGGAACGCGCACCGTCTCCGTGAACGTCACCAACCCGAAGAGGGTCCCGCCCGCCGCGGCGTCCTGCAGGATCCGGAACACCGCGGTCCTGGCGACCTCGATCTTCTGGCGCTCGGGGCCCCCACCTTGGGGGTCGGGAAGGGGTGCGAGCATGCTCTTCGAAAGGTCGAGGAGCAGGACGTTCCGCTCCCGGGGGGGCGGAGCCGATGAATCCTCAGCGTCGTTCTGCATGGAATGCGATGCCTACGGGCGAAAGGAGGGTCCTCAGTTCCCGTCCTAGAAGCCCCTCCGGGCGGCTCCGCGATAGGGCACGCAATGAATTACCTCGGGTAGGGTATTTGTGAGTATCGCCGGTGAGGCCGGGCCGCTCACGGCGGTGGGACGGCCGGCCGACCGCCGGCGGTTAGGGTTATAACCGCGACCCGGGTCGGCCCCGCCCGCATGGGCAACATCCGCCAGACCTACATCAAGCGGGTCGCCATCGAACTCATCCGGCACTACCCCGAGGATTTCACGGGGGATTTCACCCAGAACAAACAGAAGGTCCTCGAGCTCACCGACCTTGGAGTGACCGTGGAAGGGCACCTCCAGGCCAGCCACAAGAAGCTCGCGAACCGGATCGCGGGATACGCGACGCGCTACGTGAAGCGAAAGCGCGGCACCTAGACGGTGCGCCCCGAGCCTCTCCGTCGGGCGTGCCCGACGAGCCTAGTCGAAGATGCTCAGCCCTTCCTGGATGTGGACGATCTCGACCGGAGTGGTCGGCCGGCCGACGATGATCCCCGTGGAGTTCGCCACGATGCACGCACCGATGACCGGCACCCCGAAGTTCGCCGTCGACCGGTGCACCGGGACCCCGAGCAGATCGCCGATGCGGGCCGCCTCCTTCTCGGTCGCGCGGGGATGAAGGACGACCCCGCGGTTCGTCGCGACGCCCGCCATGCCCACCGTCCCGAGACCGGCGATGGTCCCGCGGTCGGCCCGGACGCCGAGCGCCCGCCCGATCGACGCGACCGCGTCGTCCGAGAACTCGGGGTGGACGAGGGCGCCCGTATCGTTGGCGAGGATGTTGTTGCCCATGGCGTTCTGCCGGTGGGAGAGCACGGTGAGCGGGGCGAGCTGCTCGAGCGTCCGGCGCTCGAGGGCGTCGACCTCGCCCCCCACGATGATCCCCTTCGAGTTGGCCGCGACCAGGGCGCCCACCACCTCACAATCGAGGACCGTCGTGCGGACGACGGTCACGTCGAGGAGCCGCGCGACGTCGTGCTCCACGGAGCGGGGCGTGTCGTCCGGGACGATCGCGAACCCGTCCCCGACGCGCAGGTAGACCCCTAGGTAGGGGCTTCCGTTCACCAGGGTCCGTCCGACCGGCACGCGAGGGGCCCTCCGCGACCGGTTTTACTCGGTCTCGAGAAGGTCGACTTCGATGAGGCCGTCCTCGAAGCGGATCGCCTTAACGCGGACCCGGCTCGGGATGTGCTGGATCCCGCGCTCCCAGATGTGCTCGTTGAGACGAGGGTCGATCCAGACGTCCTCGGGCTTGCCCTTCATGTGGCGGACGACGAAGCGTCGGACCGTCTCGAGGGCGTGGCCCGCGCGCCGGCGACGGGAGGGCTGGTGCATGCTCGCCCGCAGCGGGATGACGTACTCTCGCTCGAGCTCCTCGGTGTGTCGTGCGGAGGTCTTCGGGGGCATCGGAACGTTCCTCGGTGGATGCTACTTGTGGAGATGGCCACGCTTCCACGTGTGGCGCTTGGGGTGCCGGGTGACGCGCCGGCTCGTCCGCTGGATCACCCAGGCCGGGACGCGGCGGTTCCCTCGTACGATGCGGAACAGACGGGTCTTGCGGGCCAGGCTCTTTCTACGGTTCGCCATGCTGCCCTCCGTTCACCGCCTCGTGATTCGGATCTCCCGTCGTTCGGGAGCGATCCTCTCGAGCAGGGCGCGGAGCGTCACGTCGTCGATCGCCCGCTGGATTCGTCCGCTGGCCGCGAGGGCGATGAGCTGTTGTTCCACGGCCCCCGCGACGTCCGGCTTCGCGAGCCGGATGCGGGCGAGCCGTTCGCGGGCTTCGGGCGTGAGGATACGGCGAAGGATCTCGCTCCGCTCCTGGTCGCGTCGGGCCCGCTCGGCATCCTGCGCCGCGTAGGCCTGAGCGTTCGACGATTCGGAGGCCTGCATCTCCTGGAGCTGTTGCAGGCGACGTCGTCGCAGTTCGGCGAGCTCGGCATCCTCCCCGTACGCCATACGACACCTCGTTCGCCCCGGAAAACACCTTACAGGTACTTGGCGAGTTCGGGCCGCTCCACGACCATCGCCTTGAGGACGTCGCGCGACAAGGTGTCGAGGAGCTTCTGTCCTTCCGGGCTCACCCGGCGCCCCTTCGTCTTGTACGGCTGGACGAGGCCGGACTTCTCGAGCTGTTGCACGATCTCGCGCAGGACGGACCGGGAACCGGCGCGGGCGTGGTAGGGGGAGCTGCCGCGGTCGCGCTTTCCCCCGTACTCCGCGCTCAACCGCTCGATTCCGACGTACCCCTTGAGGTAGATCTTCCGCAGCACCGACGCACTTCGCAAGTACCACCAATCCATCTGGGTCGGCGCACGCTGCTTGTGCACTCCGGTCTTCGCGAAGGTCGCCCAGGGAGGGGGGGCGACGGCGTTGCGGGCACGGAGTTCCGTCGCGAGCTTCGGAAGGAGCAAGGACGTCGGCACATCGTTAGGGTGGGTCATGAGGTGGCGCGGCCACCGTGCCGGTGTATTTAAAGTGAGAGGAATCGAACCCATTCGTCCTCCCCGTCCGGGGACCCCGGACGACCCGACCGGAGTTAGGACGGGATCCCCCCCGACCGAGGGCGCGTCCCGCCCCGAGGATGGTCTTAACTAACCCGACCGACGTGCGCCGTCACCGGGGTTCTTCCTGGGTTTTCCATGGGGACGGCGGCACTGCTCCTGAGCGACGGGGAACCGGGTCGATTCGGCGGCGTCCCGAAGGCGTTGACGCCCCTCGGGGGAAGCACGGCCGTTCGACGGGTCGCCGAGGTCTGCCTCTCTCGCGGGTTCGACCCGATCGTGGTCGTCGTCGGTCCACACCGGGGACCGGTCGCTCGCGAGCTCCGTGGGCTTCCCGTGACACTCGTCGACTCCGAGCTTTGGTACGAGGGCCGGACCGCCTCCGTCAAGGCCGGTCTCGAGGCAATTCCCGCGGACCGCGACGTGTTGTTCTGGCCCGTCGAACACCCGTTCGTCACCGCCCCCACCGTGGACCTATTGGGGAACGCCCGGGACCGCGACGCACTCGCGGTCTGGTTCATCCCCAACTACGTGGGCCGGGACGGGCACCCGGTACTGTGGCGCTCCAGCATCCGGGCCGACATCCTGGACCTGCGGAACGACGCCCCGCTCCGTTCCCTGCTGCCCGAGTTCGGAATTCAGGTCCGCCGTGTCGCTGTGGACGACGCCGGGGTGGTCGCCGATGTCGACACGCCCGAGCCATAGCGCTTCTCCGGCGATATCGTGAAATCGTTTCACCCTCGACCTTAGGTACTCCCACGGGTGATGTCCCCCTGGTGTTCCGGAACGACGATGTCGTCCCTCGACCCCGGTAGGTTCCCCTTGGGTGGCCGTCGGGCCGGAGCGCGAACGCCCATGCGACCGCGACAGAACGCGCTGGCCGTGCCGGTTCCGCGCACGATGGCCACGGCGAGGGGGATCGTCGCACCGTGACGGACCCGGCCGAGTTCGTTCTCCTTCGTCTCTCCGACCTAAAGGCGCACGAGCAGATCGAGGAGAAGAACTTGGTCGAGCTCATCGCACGATTGCGCCGGACGAAGCTGATCTCCGAACCGATATGGGTCGCCCAGGGGTCCTGGGTGATCCTCAACGGTCACCACCGTGTCGAGGCGCTTCGCCGGATGGGCGCCGAACGCGTTCCCGCGTGGGCCCTCGATTACGAGAGCGAGCTCATCCACCTAGAGCGGTGGCACCCCGGGCCCCCGATCGCGAAGAGCGAGGTGGTCCAACGGGCGAGGGAGGGTCGGCTCTTTCCCCCCAAGACGACCCGGCACCGGCTCGAGTTCAACCTTCCGGCGCGCCCGACACCGATCTCCGAGCTCTTACCCAAGGCGGTCGCGCGGAGAAGGGCTCACTCCCGGACGTCCGAGCGTTCCTGACGCCCGGCCGGGGCCGTACCGGAACCGCTGTACGGCAGCGAGAGCTGCCCCTCCGCGAACCGGCGAAGCGTCGCCGCCAGGAGCGCGACCTCGATGGGGTGGAGACGGACCCGCAACGAGTCCGGAGTGTCGTTCGGCAGTACCGGTAGCCGTTCCTGGGCGACGGTCGGGCCCGCGTCGACGTCGGAGGTCACGACGTGGACGGTTGCTCCGGTCTCTCGGTCCCCCGAGGCAAGGACCGCGCGATGCACCTTCGGCCCGTACATCCCCGGACCGCCGTGGCGCGGGAGCAAGGACGGGTGGATGTTGATCGCCCGGCCGCGCCAGCGGTCGACCCAACGCGCAGGGAGGATCGAGAGGAACCCGGCGAGGACGACGAGCTCGACGTCCTTCTCGACCAGCTCCTTCGTGAGCCGGTCCGACCAGGCGTCCGGGTCGACCCCCCGCGTCGGGAGCACGACCGTAGGGATCCCCCGGCGGCGGGCTCGCTCGATGGCCGGAATCTGGGGTCGGTCCGAGACGACGAGAGCGATCCGGACCGGGAGGTGTCCGCCCACGGCGAGCTCGGCGAGGCCCTCGAGGGTAGTTCCCTCGCCCGAGACTAGGACCGCGATCGGTAGCGTCCGCGTCACGTCCCGGCGAGCGGTCGGGATTAGAAGAGGGTGGCGGAGGTGAAGCGGAACGAGCGCACCGCCACCGAGGGGGCCGTGACCGCACTTCCCCCGTCGAAGAACGTCCGACGCTCCTTCCCGAGGAGCGTGGTGCCCTTCAGCGCCGTAAGGACGCTCTCGGTGAAGCGGAGGTTGCGGGCCGGCCGGACGACCTCGCCGTTCTCGATCACGTACGTCCCGTCGCGGGTCATGCCCGTGATCACTCCTTTCCCGGGGTCGACGACGCGGACGTAGTGGAACCGGGTCACGAGCAGGCCCGTGCGGGTCTCGCGCACGAGCTCGTCCTCGTCGGCATCGCCTCGGTCGAGGAGCAGGTGTGCGGGTGCCGGCCCGTAATCCCCCCATGGAGCCTCGGGAGGCTGGGCGTGACCGGTCAGCTTCCGGCCGAGCCGGCCCGCGGTGAGCAGGTCGGTCACGACGTCGCCGGCGACCCCCTTCTCGATCAGGGGGGTAGGGGCCGTCCACGTCCCTTCGTAGTCGATCGCCTGAGGGATCGTCTCGCGCGAGCGCGCGTCGTCGACCAGCGTGACCGACTCCGGAGCGATCCTCTTGCCGCGCTGCCGCGCGAGACAGCTCCATCCTTCGACCTCGCCGTTGGCGCCGAAGCCGAGGTGGGCCAGAAACCGGAGCAGGTCGGCCACGGCCGGGCCCCGGAGCACCACACGATAGGACCCCGGCGCCACCGGCTGGGGGATCGAGCGGGCCATCCTCTCGGCCGCCTCGCGCCCGAGCCGCGTCGGCCCGAGCCGGGCGGCGTCCCAGTGCCCCGCTTCCGACCACCCCGAGACGGGAGGGTCCTGGTCCGGCCGTTGCACGAGGACGCTCGCCATGGCCATGGAATGGCGCGTCGAGCGGTCCAGGCCCGACGAGTTCGCCACGCGTAGGTGCTCGTTGCCGACGTAGACCACCCCTGCGACCCGGGCCCCGGGCGCTTCAGAAGCCGCCGTATGCAGGAGCTCCTCGGCGAGCCGAGTCGCTCCCTCGGGCGACAGCGCAGCGGTCGTCCTCGAGTAGGCGAGCGCGCCGGGCCCGCGACCCCTCGGGGCGGCGAATCCGGGGAACTTTCGTTCCACGGGCGCGATGCGGGCGAGCGAGCGCGCCGTTCCCGCGAGGGAAAGGAGCCCCTCGGGAGAAGCGTCGGAGCCGGTCGCGGTGGCGAGGCGGCGGCCCTCCGCGACCCGGAACGAGACCTGGGTCGACCGCTCGAGGTGGGGCTGATGGATCCGGCCGTTGGCGAACCGGATCGTGGTCGACTGGGAGGTGATCCACCGGACGTCACCCGTGGTCCCGTCCGGGAGCTTGGCCAACACGACCGAAGGGTCTCCGACCGTCTGCCGTGAATTTCGCTTCGGCACGTTCATCCTCCTCGCACCGTGACGTTCCGGAAACGGGCGACCGGGGCGGCGTGGCTGACCCGGGCCCCCTGGATCGGCTGACCCTTGCCGCAGTTCGGGAGTCCCCACAGGCGACGTGTGCTCCGGTCGCCCACGGCGTCCATCGAGGCCCAGAACGCCGGCGTCATCCCCGAGTAGATCGGGTTGCGGACCAGGCCTCCGAGCTCTCCGCGGACGATCCGACGGCCAACCTCGGTACCGAACTGGAAGTTGAGGCGTCGATCGTCGATCGACCAGGAGCGGTTCGTCTCGAGGTAGACCCC
>JBKQMS010000025.1:0-49002 GCA_052326485.1 Thermoplasmata archaeon
GGACACATTCACTTCTCGGCTGCTCCAGTTGAATTCAAGTTGACCGCTGGCCACATCGAACGTGGCCTCGGTGGCGGGAAAGTACACGTTGACGACCTGGACTCCCATCGCCGAGAAGTTGGCAACCTCAACACGTGCCTCAACCGCCAAGCCCGTTCCGTTCTCGACAGAGAGGCTCTTCCCCGCATCCTTGGGGCCGGCCAATGGAATAGAGAAGTTGCCGCTCGGGTGCGTGGTGAGGCACCCCACGCACAGGCGCGCGGGCTGGACCCCACTGGGCCCCGTGGGCCCACCGCCGGAGATCGAGGGGTCGGTTGTTGGCGCAGCGGCGACCCACCACACAACGGGGACCGCGACCAAAATCGCGACGACCACCGCAATCCATCTCGTCGGGCGCGGGTCTGCCAACGCCCTCTGACCATCTGGGCTCACCTTAAAGTTGACGCTTTCTGACAGTTGCCGTGCGTGGCTCCACGGATCCATGCGAATTCAGCAGTGGAGCGGCCAAAGGCGCGAGCGTTCAGAGTCATCGGAGTCGACGGACTCCGATGAGGTGGCCACGGATTGTCGCTGCTTTCGCTAGCTGGTTGTAACAGCCGTTACTGCTCAGGGTGTTGCACGAACCTGCAGGAGGCGTCCGAGCCTACTCCGGAAAGGGGGCCCTTCCAGATCTCTCGCCTATCCGTTCACTCGTTCAGACCCTTTTCAAAGGAGGGGGTTCTCCAATTCCTGCCAATCGGTTTGGGCTAATCGGACCAGGCCGCTTAGCAGGTGTTTCCACCTTTTTGTCGGTGCTACCCGCCGGGAGCACCAAATTCTGTTGGCCAGTCCGCTGAGCTGTTAGGATGGGGCGGGTTTTCGAACGGGGGTATCTTAGGAACCTTCGGCGGGCCTGCTCGTCTTTCGCGGGCATTCATCGACCCCGCCCGTCCTGTCTGAAGTCCGGGTGACCGCTCAACCGGCGAATGGAAGAAGCGAGGGGAGGGCCCCGAAGAGAATCGTGAGTAGCCCTACCGTGATCAGCAGCCCACCCAGTACCACTCGAAGGCGCTCCTCGGGGACGTGTTCGTGAAGGTACCCTGCCCCTCGGGATGAGACCGCCGTAATCATGACCAACGCCGCCGTCGTCGCGACAAATACGAGCACGACACTGCCCGTCGAGGCCACGAACAAGATGGCCAGGATCTGGGTGTTGTCCCCCATCTCCAGTAGGAAAGCGAGTCCGAGGGCGACGGTCCGAACCTGTCGTGCGGTGTGGGCTGCCCCCGGAGTCCCCTCGCCCGGCTCGTGAACCGGGCTGGGGACCCTCAGAATCTCGCGTATGCCAAACGCGACAAGAACCAGCCCCCCGACAACCTTCACCCAAAGGAGATACGGGGCGAGAACGGTCTCGGCACCATACCCGAGGGTAACCGACACGATGGTCGCCGCCCCGAGACCGACGGAAGCTCCGATGAAGACGTCCCGGTGCGGGTGGCGCGCGGCGAGGGTGATGACGCCGAAGTTCGATTTGCCGGGAACTTGGAGAACCGCGACCACCGCGAATACGACCATCCCTTCGATGAGTAGATTCGCGGACACGGAACCTGACGCGGTCAGTCAGGGTCTCACAGGGATGACCTCTTCGCCGAAGCTGGGACGAGGACATCCCGCCCGTCGGCGCTGCAGGCGTGCGTTTGCAACGCCGGTGACGGTTGAGGAGAGGGGGAAAGAAAGGGTAAATCTGCGTACGGACGGATTCTCTACGGAAGGTAGACCGGGGCGGTCACGCCGGAGAACGAACCCGTCCCCACGGCAACGAACGCGAGCCCCTGACCGGTGGTCGGAGTCGCGGAGCCCATGTCGATCACGATGGTGTACGTGTTCGTGATCAAGGTCGAGTCCCCGTAGGTCGGAGCCGTGGTCGTCAGACCGTAACCCGACCATTTCCCCGTCATCGCAACCGTCGCGCCGGTAACGATGATGGCGGCGACATGGCTCGAGATCTCGATCACCGCGAACGAGGAACTAGCGCCGCCACTCGTGAACACCGCTCCCGATGCCGTCTTGACCTCGAACAGGACGCTCCCGAAAGTGACTGTGGATGACTCGACCGCCAGGGTGTAGACGAAGTCGCCGGCCTTGCAGCCACCCGTTATCGCTGCCGCGCCAAGGGTCTGGGAGCTTCCCGCCGCGCACGTGCCCGCGGTGGGGTGACTCGCGGCGAACGCGCTTCCGATCGGCTTCGACCCGACACTGCCACCCGTCAGGCCAGAGATGAGCACATACAGGACGGCGGCCAACACGACGGTGATCGCGACCAGCAAGATCGTTGCGATGATCGGCGAGACTGCACGCTTGCGCGCCCTTCTCCAGCTTAGCTCACGTACACCCAACGCGGTCATTCCTCGCATCCTCCGAGGGGTCTGTTAGCCCATCTAGATACCTCGTGAGAGGGGATACTATAATCATTTGGCCGACTGAGCGTAGGTCGTCGAGGGTCGCTTCGTCTTCTGTCGAGTGCGTGTTGTGGGCATCGGCCGAACGCAACGAAACCGACAGCATTCTGACTGTCACCTGGGTCTCTACGCCTCGGGCAGAAGGGGGAACGAGGAGGTCCTTCTTCCGGCATTCGGCCAGAGCGGACGAGGCGGCCCCAACCTCCCCCAGGGTCCACCCACTACGTTGGCGACCTTCTGCTAGGCCATCGCAAGCTCTTCCGCGGCCGTGCTCAAAATCGTCGGTGGACTCGAATTCGAAACGGGCCCCTTGAGAACCTGCAGGCCGCCTATCGCCCGCTCCGCCCTTCTTCAACGAGGGGGGTTCTCTACACCCCCGCCGATCAGTTTGGAGCGGTCAGAATGGGCCTCTTGGCATCCGTTCCGGACAGGTGTTTCCACCTCTCAGCCTGTGCTAACCGTCGGTAGCACCGAAGTCTGGTGCCCGGTCCGTTACTCCGCCGGAAAAGGGTCCGTTCCGACGCGACTCAGGCAAACAAGACAAGGGCGACGAGCCCGAACCACGCTCGACCGGCGTCCGCCTTGGCGCCCCACGCCGCAGGTCGTGACTCACCCAGCGAAGAGGGTTCCGGCTTCCGCAAGACGCCCGATCTGACCAGTCTGGCCGCGTCCCTTCAGTAAGCGTACCGGATCTGGACTACCACCCGTAGAAGGTGATGTAGTCCTGGCCCCAACCGTTGCCCCCGCCGCCATGCCGGCAAGAGCAGCTCAAGCCCGAAGAGCCACCGTGGTGGTGGTCGGGGGATGGGGGAACTGTCGAACTGCCCACGGTCACCGATATCGTGTGAACGATCGCCCCGAAGGAGTCGTGGATGTGCACGATGTAATGTCCGGGAGCGAGCGGGGTCCCGTTCAAGTAGATCAGGGGCACGTAAACGATGAGGCAGTGCGTCCATCGCTGGTTGACCTGGTTCTGACAGACGATCTCGGTCCCGTTCGGGTACTCGATCGAGACACCGAACGAGGTCTTTCCGACGGCGCCGGTGATCTTGGCCTCAAAGTTCGAGCCCGGGATGGCTGCCGTGGTGTTGGTCGTCTTCCATAGGCCGACGTAGGGAGCCGGCTGGAAGATGCTCGGCAAGGTCGGCGACGTGGACGACGCGCTGGGAACGCTCCACATCGAGGAGGTGGACCCCGACGCCGTGAGGCTCCATCCCCATCGGACCGCGACGGTAAGAGTGCCCCAATGGTCCTTCTGCATCACGGCGATGCTGACGGTCGACAGGGTCGCGTTACCGGAGCCCCCGTTGAAGTCGGAGGCCGAGCCGAGCGTACCGTTCTTCGTGACGGGGCTGGACCAGCCCGACCCGTTGATCGTGACATTGATCGGGGCGAAGTAGAAGGCGAACTTGGTCGTGACGTTCAGCGGGATCTTGACATACACACTCGGGAAGTGGATGATCGTGCCGTTGTCGCCCGACCAATAACCGACGATCTGCACTTGGTAGGAGGCACTGATGTTGGAACCGGCAGGTGCCGTGGTCTGCGGAACGCCAAGCGGTATCTGCAGCGCATCGACCGGGCCGGCCGCGCTGCAGTTGTTGGTCAACCCACCGCCGCCCCCGCCGCCACCACCGCCTCCACCGCAGGCGGCCGCGATTCCCGAAACGGCCAGTAGTGCGACAATGGCGATTCCGGCGGTTGTGCTACCAAAGGGCAGTCGAAAGGGCTTTCGCAGGGCGGACGCGCGGGTCATTTTTGCATCCCGAGTACTCATAGAGTCTCCATAGGGGGGACGCATGACGATGTATAACCCCAGATTAAGGCATCGCCCCCCCCGCATGCCTGAGTAACGCCCCCTCTTCGCCGTGCTCGAAACCAGATGGATCCCGGCGTTCGCAAAGGAGTCCCTTGTGAACGGTGACCGGGCAGCTTATTGGGGGTAAGGCCGCTCCTCCCTCCGACAAATGAGGCGGCGGAGACGGGCTCGACCCGAGATCTCCAGTCCTAAGCTCCGCCGGCTCGATGCGGCCGTGCGGAGGAAGGGGCCGGCCGCCGCTCGCGAGTTCTGGGCTCGGATCGAGAGGCAGGGTGCGCCGATCATCGAGAAACGTCGCGGCTCGCGACGCGATTACTGGGTGACGTTCCTCTGGCGAGGGGGCCGGGGGCTCCGAAGCGTGGGGCTGAGGTCTGCTCTCGCCGGCTTTGTGGCCGCAGAAAGCGAGCTCACACGCCTGCCGAAGACGAATGTTTGGTACCGGACGTACCCCGTCCGTGACGATTTTCGGGACCGGTACCAATTCGCGGTCAACGAGCCGCCGCGACCCGCGAGGGACCCGGCCGAGGAGGCCCGCCGGGAGAAACGATGGCAGACGGACCCGCTCAACCCGAAGGTCATCCACTACGCTCTCGACCCAAAGCTTCGCAGAGACCTCCCACGGGACTTTCGGTCCGATCGCTCTCTCGTAGAGCTCCCGCGAGCCCCCCGCCATCCGGAGCTGTCGCCACGCCCCGGCGTCGAGTCCGGCCGGCTCGAAGAGCACCTGTTCCGCAGTCGTATCCTGAAAGACGAACGCAGAGTCTGGGTCCACATTCCGGCCGGCGTTGAACCGAGCCGATCGGGCCTACGCGTGGCCGTGTTCTTCGATGGCTTCGTCTACGCCCACGTTCTGCCGGGACCGACCATTCTGGACAACCTGGTGGCATCGCGTCGCATCGCCCCGGTTCTTTCGGTGTTCCTCGGGTGGTCGATGAACGGCCGGAGTCCTGAGCTCTGCCTGCCCTCGCCGGCGTTCGGGCGGTTTCTGGTGGAGGAGGTCCTACCGTGGATCGAACGAACGCACAAGGTCCGGCTCCGCCCCGAGCGAACGATGCTCGTCGGTGCGAGCTGCGGCGGTCTTTCCGCGCTCCATTGGGCGGCGGAGTATCCGGAGCACTTCCGGCTTGTCCTCTCTCAGTCCGGCGCGTTCCAGTCGCCCGACTTCGGACAGTTCCCGATCGGGATGGGAACCGGTGAGGAACCCGGCCGTCTCATCCGGACGATGACAAGTAGACCCCGCCGGCCGCTCCGAGTCTGGATGGAGGCGGGGTCGCTCGAGGGCAACTACGTGCTTCCCGGGGGTGTGACGCTGCTCGCCGCCAACCGCCACATGAGGGACGTCCTCGATCTCAAAGGGTTCCAAGTCACGTACCGCGAATTCAATGGCGGGCACAACCCCGAGTGCTGGCGGGAAGGCCTCGTGGACGGCCTGGTCAGCCTTCTGGGACCCTCCCCCAAAGGGCGCCGCCCGTAGGCCGGGCCTCTGTCGATCAGAGCGCGAACCGAGCCTCCTCGAAGTGGGCCGGGGGACGGCGGCTGGCCGACCGGTCCGCGGCCGCCGGGCCGTCACCGATCAAAGGTAGCGGGCGCAGGGATAGCAGTAGTACCGACCGTACTGCGCGATGTAGCTGGTGGGCCGGCCGCAGCTGGGACAGGAGGGCGTCGCGGGGGGTGCCGCGGGGGCCGCCGCCGGGGGAGTGAGCGGGGCCATCGAGGACGGAGAGATGACGGCGGGCCGAACGGTGGGCTGAGACGGGTACGGCGCACTTGCGGGAGAGGGAGCGGGGCCGGTGGGCTGCGTACTGGATGTAGCCACCGCCGGCACTCCATCCACGACTAGGCGTTCAGGGCAGAATGCCGTCATCAGGTCCCTGACTCGGTTGAACAGCTCCTCGCTGCCCAAGACCAGGTTGAGGCTCTGGCCGGTACTGAGCCCGACGCTCAGGGACCGCGCCGTCCCGACCCGCTTCTTCTCCCGGGTCATCACGATCGCCGAGATCCATTCCCTGCCCGCTTCGAACTGCTTGGTCTGAGAGTCCAGCCAGGCGACGGTCTTCGGAGAGAAATCGTCCGGCCACCAACGGACGTACTGCTTGGCGACCTGGATCCCGATCAGTCGTCGGTCCGTCACGTGGATTCCGTAACCGGTGGTCGTCCCTCGCAAGAGGATCCACTTGCTGGTAGCTCCTCCGAGGTACCTCTCGATGTCGGCTATCGGAAGCGGCGGCTCTGCTCCCGCTCCCTGAGGAGGCGGCGTGAGCTGAGGCGTGGGAAGAACCTCGGGGGGATGATCTGGTGCCTTCGACGTCGCGGGCGTGGGAGGAGACGCGACCTCCACGGGGGTGCCGCACTTGGGACAGAATCTCGAGTCCGACTTCAGCGGCGACCCGCATCCCGAACAGAAATTAGCGGCCATCGAACCGCGGAAGCACGACCACGGACTTCAGAGTTGTCCCGGGAGGGCGCACGCCGGCGGGTGGATCATTCTCCGTCGGCTCTTCCGTGCCAGTCCTGACCCGGCACCATCGGTCACGACATGACGCGACGGCCCGAAGGTCGCGACGCACCACCCGCCCGGCTCAGGGCAGATGGGGCATCCACTTTCGAAGCGCCAAGTATCCGGCGCCCACGATCGCGGTGAGGATCGCGAAGGTTCCCCAGAGCATGAGGGGGTTCCCGGTCCCGAGGAGGAGCGTTCCCAGCGCCGGGGCAAAGACGTTGGCTCCGTTCGTGATGGCCGCGTAGGCGCCGAAGTAACTCCCTCTTCGGTCTTCGCGGGCCATCGCGGCGATGATGGTGTTCTGCAGCGGGCTCACCACGTTCTCCCCGATGGTCAGTATCCCCATGGCGACGAGGAACACCGCGTAAGCCGTCCCGACGTAGAAGAGCATGTACGCGGCCCCGTAGCAGAGGGTCCCGAGCGCCATCCAGACGAGATGCTGACGCCGAAGGCCCCAGGCGATCGGCATCTGAAGGGTCACGACGATGATGCCGTTCAACGAGTAGAGCCACCCGACCTGCTCGTAGGAGAAGTGGCGGACCCCGACGGAGAACAAGCTGAGCGCGGTCCCGAACTGGCCGGCCGCGAGCGTGAGGCCGATCCCGAGAACCCCGAGCGCCAGGAACATCGAGTCGTGGAACGGGAAGGAGGCCGTCTCCCGCAATGGCCGAGCGGTCGAAGCGCTCTCGGGCCGCGTTTCTTCGAGGAAGAGCGTGAGGAGCAGACCTCCGGCGAGGGCAGCCACGCACGCCACGAGGAAGACAACGGGGATCCCGAACTGGCTCGCGAGGAGCCCGCCCAACGCGGGGGCGATCGCGAACCCGACATTGCCGAAGATACGAAGGAGGCTGAAGACGCTCATCCGCCGAGCCTCCTCCGAAACATCGGTCATGAGCGCGTTCTGGGCGCCCGACCCGATGTTCCCGAGGAACATGTTGGCGGCCCAGAGCCCCATGACGACCACCAGCCCCTGGCTCCAGAACTCGTAAAGCAGGAGGGAGACGACGGCGTAGGCGAGCGGAGGGTACGCCAGGAACGCTCGCCGGCCGTACCGGTCCGAGGCCGCCCCGCCTACGATCGCCGCGAGGAGGGAGACCGGAATGACGAGCGAGACCAGGAGGCCGACGTAGAGGAAGGAGAGATGATAGGAGGTGTAGAGGAGGATGGGCAGGAAGAGCCAGGCGGCCGAACGGCCCGCCGACATCACGAGGTTGGAGGCCCCGAGGAGGTAGATGGTCCGAGAGAAGCCGAGGAAGCCCGACTCCTTTCCGGGCGCCGTCATGCGAGCCGGACCCGGGGCATTTGGCCCATCACCCTCCCGCGCACGACGCGTGCCCCTTTCGGACCCGGGTCGGGAACGAACCGCTCTGTCCGTAGGGCCGTTGCTCCGAGAGGACCCGGCCCTCGCCGAGGTAGCGCCAAGGGCCCCCAGCCCTACTCCAGCTCTCTACCGGCCCTCTGCTGCTCCTCGGCTCTCGAGTCGTACGGGTAGGTAACGTCCGGTTCGCTGGCGGAGTTCAACGCCGTGATGTGTTCCTGGCTGAGCGACCAGCCGACCGAGCCGAGGTTCTCCGAGAGCTGGGCGAGGTTCCGGGCACCGATGATCGGGGCGGTCACTCCCGGACGGCACAAGAGCCAGTTGAGAGCGACCTGAGGCATCGTCTTGCCGGTCTCTTGGCCGACCGTCTCGATGGCCCGAACGATGCGGTCCATCCGGTCGTTCTCGAACCGACCCACGTAGAACTCGGGGTCCTTCGTATCCGCGACCCGGGTGCCGGCCGGAGGGTTCCGTAGCCCACCTTTGTACTTTCCGGAGAGGACGCCGCTCGCGAGCGGGCTCCAGGGGAGCACCGCAACGCCTTCGGCCAGGCACATCGGGATCAGCTCGAATTCGGTGGCCCGGGCGTAGAGGCTGTACTGAGGCTGAAGGCTGACCGGTTCGTGCCAGCCTCGCGCCCGACAGAGCTGCAGGGCCTTCTCGAACTGCCACCCCCGAAAATTGCTGACCCCCACGTACCGGACGAGCCCGTCCTCGACGAGCGTGTTCAGGGCGCCGAACGTCTCCTCGAGAGGCGTGAGCGGGTCCCAGGCGTGGACCTGCAGCAGGTCGATATAATCGGTCTTCAGACGAAGGAGGCTTTCGCGAGCCGCGTGGAACAGGTGCTTTCGCGATAACCCTACGCTGTTCGCGCCCTCGGCGGTCCGGAACCGGGCCTTCGTGGCCAGGACGATGTTCTGCCGGTCGTGACCGGAAAGCCACGTGCCGATGATCTCCTCGGACTTCCCCGACGTGTACACGTTCGAGGTGTCGAGGAAATTGCCTCCGGCCTCTACGTAGCGGTCGAGCATCCGGTGGCTGGTCTCTTCATCGACCTGCCATCCGAAGGTCATGGCCCCGAGGCAGAGCTCGCTCACCAGAGCGCCGGTGCGTCCCAGCTTCTTCAGTTTCATGAACCTCTGAACGCTCCTCGAGTAATGACCCTTCCCGGGCCCGCTTGCCCCTCCCCGGGACCGTTCGCGGGCCGCCGGTACGGGCTACCCCTGCGAAAGGGAAAGATGACGGACGAACCAATCCGCCGTCCGTTCGGCGACGAGCTCCAGCGCTCCCGGCTCCTCGAACAGGTGGGAAGCGCCCGGGATGGTGACGAGCTCCTTTTCGCAACTCAGGAGCCGGATCGTCTGCGCGTTGACCCGTTGGATGAACTCATCGTTCCCGCCGACGAGGATGAGCGTCGGGCATCGTAGACGTGCCGCCGCGGAGTCCCCGAGGTCGCTGCGCGCTCCCCGCAAGACGATCGCCCCCACCGCCTCCGCCCGCCGGACAGCGGCCATCATCGCGACCGCGCCTCCGGTGCTGGCGCCGAAGTATCCGAGCCGAGTGCCTCTAGTTTCGGGCCGGGCGAGCAGCCAGTCGGTCGCCGCGACGAGGCGCTCGGTGAGGAGGGGAATATCGAATCGGTGCACCGCAGTGACCTCATCGACCCGGGCCTCGGGTTCGGAGAGGAGGTCGAGGAGCAGCGTACCGAGACCTCGCGTGTGGAGGCGGGTCGCCACCTGACGGTTACGGGGGCTTCGGCGGCCACTCCCGCTCCCGTGGGCGAAAACAACGGTCCCTCTTCCTGGGTGCGGGGGAACGAGGTCCGCGTCGAGCGAAACCCGTCCCACCGGTATGCGCACCGCGAGCTCAGGGAGGTCCATATGTTGTTCCGGCCCCGAAGGAGAGCCACGGGATACGATTTCCGGTGGAGGCTCCGGATCGGTCAGGCTCCCAGCGGCCGACCCCGAGAGGTTCGGAGCGCGTGTCTCGAATGATTCGCCGCGTCCCAAGCACATCGACCCGCTGGAGCACCGAGGTCACGCGGCCGGGTCGGGGCTCTTTCCCGGGCGCAAGCGGAACCTATCCAATACGGTCCACACGAGCCCGTACACCCCGAGGAACGCCGCCAACCCCGCGCCGATGGCGATCGGAAGCCCGTAAGGGCCTAGGAGTACGGCGACCACGGCGCAGAACGCGGCGAAGCTGAAGAGACCGTACTGCAGGCCGCCGAGGAAGACGAACACCGGCGCCGGGCCCTGGCGGGAGTGCGTGAAGATCACGAGCGTGATCGTGAACACCGGGACCGGGCTTAGGAGGCCGCTCAGCCGGGCTCCGAGGCTTTCGGCCGCCGTGGTGATCACGAGAACGAGGAGCGCTGCGGTCAGCATTCGAAGAGGGATCTCCCATTTCGGCACTGCGGCGGATGGAGCGGGCTCGGTGCGCCTCGGAAGGAGCGCGAGGACGAGCCCAACCGCCACCACCGCCCCGAGGAGATCGACCGGGACCATCTCGGGGACCTGGCTTAACACGACCGTTGAGACGACGAACCCGGCGGTCGCGATCCCCAAGCACAGCGGCCAGCGGAAACGCATCGCGGAGCGAGCGTAGCCGATGGCGAACATGGAGAGCGAGACGATCCCCAATAGGGCTCCCACCGCCGCCGTCGCCGCGAACGATGTTCCTTCCGTCAGAACGAGGATGAAGATGATCGTCCCCGTGTTGATCGGCAGCGCCACGAGCCAACCCGCGGCCCGGTGGCCGTAGCGCAGCGCGATGAGGCTGACGACGCCGATGAAGGCGGGCGCGATGGCCAGTTTCAGCAGGAGGAGTTCGAGGCTGACGTCCACGTCTGACCGACCCGATTCCGGGTGGGAAAACCCCATAATAACCCGGCGGTCCCGGGCGGCGCACCGTCGGCAGGGAGACGAATGTCAAGTTCGCTGGTCGGATCCGGGACGGTGAGCCCAACGACATCCTTTCATCCCCGGGCGTCATCGGCGCGAAGCCCGCTTCGGGGCGCCAGGACCTCTTGAACTCTGCACGGCCAGAATCGGAAGGTGAACGATCGAGATGGAAGGGCGTAAGACGACAACCTCGAAACGCTCTCGGCGAGGGAGTTCCTCGACCGACCGAGCGCAATGGAGGATGACCTACGAGAAGACGCCGTACGACCAGCTCCCCTGGTTCGAACCGGGGCCGAGCGTCGGCGTGCGGACGGCGGTCGCTGAGAGGTTCCTGTCCAAGGGCGGGGAGGTGCTCGACATCGGCTGTGGCGCGGGTTCGAACCTACTGTTCCTCGCCGAACGCGGATTCCGCGCCCACGGGATTGACCTGTCTCCGGGCGCTGTGGCCGCGGCCCGCTCACGCGCAGCGCTCGCGCACCTTACGGTCGACGTTCAGGAAGGGGATGCCCTGGCTCTGTCGTTTCCCGACGCGAGCCTCGACGCGGTCCTCGACAATGGCTGCTTCCACACCCTCCCCCTGTCTCGCCGCGAACGCTACGCGAAGGAGGTCCACCGGGTCCTACGGGCGGACGGGTCGTTCGTGCTATCCTGGGTGGCTCGCGAGCACCCCGGCCCGAGAGGTCCGCCGCACCGCCCTTCCCTTGCAGAGGTCACCATGCTGCTCGAATCGCGGTTCTTGTTCGTCCGGACCGGGTTTCATCCGAGCGACGAGGACGATGGGCCCCCGATCTACTTCGCCTTCCTCTCGCGACGTTCGGCCCCATATCCTCCGCCTCGGTAAACGAGAGCACCGTGCCCCGGAGGCCCGGGGCGGCCGGCAGGAAATCCGGGTCGTCCGAGCTGTCCATTCCGGAGGGAGTCGGGGCGCGCGTGCGGTACGGTATTGAGTCCTTCCGACCTGGGGCGGAGGTTGACCGCCGAGCTGGTTGTGGTCTTGTCCGAGACCGACCCTGTGGCGCAGGCCGTGGCGGCCGAGTGGGGAACCCTTCCCGTGTCGGGCGGGCACGTCGACGGTGCGCCGATCCGTCAGCTTAGCGAGAAGGTGCTCGTGGTCCGCCGACCCGGATGGCACATCCATGACGAGGACGTCGACCTCCGTCTTCCCCCGGCGCTCCGCGAGTCGCGGCCAACGTTGGTGTTCCCGTCGATCCACCGGAGCGAGAAGAACGTCGCCTCCCTGACGGTCCACTCCCTTGGGAACCCGGGACCACGAGCGGAGATGGGAGGCCGCCCCCGGACCCTCGTCCCGACCGACCCCGCGCGAATGGTGGCCGCGCTCCGGCTGTTGGACGAAGGGACGGCCGGCCTAGGGATGAATGCGACCTACGAAGCGACCCATCACGGGCCGACAGTAGGCCTCCCGTCCTTCTTCATCGAGATCGGGTACGCCGAACTTCCACACCCGCCCCCGGATGCCGTTCGGCTGCTCGCACGCACGATCCCCTGCATCACCGGCCTTCCGGGGAACAGGGTCGCCCTGGCGGTAGGAGGTGGCCACTACGCCCCTCATTTTTCTGACCTCGCCCTGCGCCGGAACTGGGCGTTCGGTCACATCCTCTCACGCCACGCTCTCGAGGAGCTAGACCGGACGACCGCGATCGAGGCGTACCGACGGACGCCAGGGGCGGAGGGAGTGGTCTACGCCCGCGCCGAGGACGCGCGCCATCCGGCGCTGGAAGGGATCGGTCCTCGGCTCCGGGACCAGGACGCTCCCCCGAGAGAGCGGGGGGAGGCTCGGGCGTCTAAGGACGGCGCTCGTTCGGCTTCTGGAACATGATTGCGCCGGATCGATAGACCGCCTTGCCGAGACGGAGCGCCTGGGTCGAGGCCACGCTCGGCGACCTTTCGGCGAGCATCAGGCTCTCGACGATCTGACGGAAGAGCGCGCTCTGGTTGATCTCCGGGTGACGGTTGAGGAACTGGCTTTCCTCCGGAGTGATGGTGATGTTCTTCCGCATCATTCCCTGGGCGATCATCTCTGGCTTCGGGCGCGACGGCATGGTTCCCGCAATCAATTACACGTATAAGTGCGTATTGGTGTGGGTCCGGAGGAACGCTACCCGAGCGGACGATCGGAAGCCCGACCCGCCAGAACTAGGCGAAGACGCCCGATTCCTCGTGATTCAGCGAGGCGACACGGCGATTGGTCCGGCGAGCACCGTCACGGCATGGCGGCGATCCATGGCCCGCTCCGCCGCCTCACGCACCTCTCTCGGGCGGACCGCGCGGAGCAGGGCGGGCCAACGAGAGAGATAGTCCCCCGGAAGCCGATGGTAGGCGACCTCGACCGCGAGTTCGTGCGCGTCGGCGGTCGACTCTAGAGCGAGCGGAAGCTCCCCGATCGCACTTTCCCGGATCTCCCGGAGCTCCGAGGCCGAGACGTCCTTCCGTTCCATCCGCTCGAGTTCCTTCGAAAGCAACGAGACGACCTTCTCCCAATGCTCGGGCCCCGTCCCCGCCCCGACCGTCCAGTAGCCTCCGAACCTCATGGCCTCGAGTTCGCTCGACGCGTGGTAGACGAGACCCCCCCTCTCCCGGACCCGTTGAAAGAGGCGGCTCAGCTGGGCCCTTCCTCCGAGGATCTCGTTCGCCAGGAACGCCGCCGGGTACCCCGGGTCCGAACGAGCGATCGAGTCACCGCCAATGCGAATCTCGACCTGGGAGCGACCCTTGAGCTCGACCGGGAGCGTGCGAGCGGTACCGGACCGGACCGGCGGGAATCGAAGGGAGGGCCCGCGGTCCTCGGCGAACCCCGAGAAGGAAGCGCGCGCGGCCCTCTCCACCGCCGCGAGCGGAGCGGGTGCGGTGACGACCAGTACCGCGCCGCCGCTCGTGTAGTGGCTCCGATGGAACGCATGCAATCTTCCCGTAGTGATTCGGGCGATCGAGCGGGGGTCCCCGAGGCCGCTCGAACGGTACGGATGGGTCTCGGGGTACGTCACGCGGAAGAGTTCCCGGTCCGCACGGCTCGCGGGCTGCGAGAGCTCGCGCATCTGCCGTTCGAGGAGCTGCCGGCGGACCCGCACGAGGTCGTCCGGCGCGAGCCGCGGCCTCAGGACGACGTCGGCGAGCAGAGCGAGAAGCTCTTCCCAGTCGGCTGCCGGACCCCAAAGCGTAACTTCGCCGGACTCGGGAGCGCATTCGGTCGAGAGCGTGGCGCCGGCCCGGTCCAAACGCCGAGCCAGGGCCAGGCGGTCGAAGGGACCCGCGCCGCTCAAGAGCAGCTGGTTGACGACGCGCGCGGTGCCGGCCTCCCCCGGTGGGTCGAACCCCCAGCCCGCGGGGCCGACGTAGGTCGCCGAGAAACTCGCCGCACCGGCAGGGGACGGCTGGCGCACGATGGTCAGTCCGTCGACCTCTTCCCCGTACTCGAGCCGCAGGGGGTCGACCGCCCTACTCATCGCGGGCCTCCCCCGTGGGCTCGTATCGGACCACGACCCGGGCCTCTGGCCGGAACAGCGCCCGGGCTTGGTCCTGCACTCCCTTGGCCGAAACATGCAGAAGACGGTGGTAGAGCTGACCCTCGAGCGCGAGCGAATGCAAGGTCGAGAAGTATCCGATCCGGAAGCCGACGCTCGTCGCTCCCTCGTAGGCCAAGGCGGCCCCTCGCCGGATCCGGGTCCTCACGTCCGACATCTCCCGCGCGGTCGGTCCGTGCCGGGCAAGGCGATCGATCACCGACTCCAGCACCCGCTCGAGCCGATCCAGGGAGACGCCCTGGGCGGCTTGGGCCTGGACGGTGAACAGGCTCGGGTAGAACCGAGGGCTCCAGCCGCTCGTGGCGCGCACGGCAAGTCCCTTCTCGACGAGCGCGCGGTAGAGGCGGGCGGTCGGGTGTTCGCGCCGTCCGCGCCAACCGATCCCGGCGGAGAACACGCGGCTCTCTCCTCCCAGGATCGTGTCGAGTATCAGGGTCGCAGGGGTCGAAGAGTCGGTGAGGGCCGGCGAGCGCCACCCGATCTGAAGGAACGGTGTGGTCCCGGGGCCAGTGAGCGTAGAGCGGCGCTCCCCCCGGGGAGCGGGTTCCACGTCGAGGACCTCCACGTCCTCTCCCCAGGGTGGGAGCTTCGAGAAGCGGCGACGCACCTCTGCCTCGGTCCGACCGGCATCGAACCCGCCGGCGACCACCAGGACCGCGTTCTTCGGTCCGTAGAAACGGCGGTAGTACTCCCGCAACTGCTCGGCGGTCATCTGCTCGATGTCCCGCCGCCGTCCGAGCGCATCCCACCGGTAGGGGTGCACTCGGAAGGCGAGCTGGAAGAGCTCCTCTTCGACGCGGAACTCGGGCCAGTTCTCGTTCCCCTCCCGCTCGGAGTGGATGACCGTCCGTTCCCGGGCGACCTCCTCGTCGGAGATCGCCGCCCGGGTCATCCGGTCGGCCTCAAAATCGAGCGGAACGGAAAGGTGGTCACGGGGGACCGTCGTGAAGTACGCCGTGAAGTCGGTGTCGGTGAACGCGTTGAGTTCTCCGCCGACCCGGAGGACGGCACGGTCGATCTCGCCCTTCCCGTACCGGGGAGATCCTTCGAAGAGCATGTGCTCGACCCAGTGAGAGGCACCCGTGATCCCCGGCTGTTCGTTCTTGGAGCCGACCCGATACCACACCCAAACGCTCGCGGTAGGACTCGTGGATTCCGGCGCCAAGAGGACCCGGAGCCCGTTCGAAAGCGTGAACGAACGAACCTTTGGCCGTCGGACCCCCGCTCGAGGCATCGAGCGAGCGCCAGCGCTTCCCGCATATAACGCGCCTCCCGGCCGGGTCGTCGCTCGGAAGGGGCGTTTCCCCCCCGAGCACAACCGTTAAGCGAGGGTCCTGACCATCGGCCTCCGTGCATCCAGCGCTCCGTCTGGTGCGCGCGGGCAACCTCGGGGTATCGTTCGTAGGAACGGTGGTCGGAGGGCTTGTCGCGAAAGGGGCCGGCGTCTCCGTCCCGGTCTCGCTCTGGCTGTGGCTCGTTCTGGCCGGTCTCTCGACCGCGTGCGTCACCGCGGGCGGGAACGTCCTCAACGACCTCCTCGACCTCGAGGGGGACCGGACCAACCATCCGGACCGCCCTCTCGTCACCGGCGAGATCTCGGTCCGCGCCGCCCGGGGGCTCGCGGTCGCTCTGTTCGTCCTCGGGGCCGCTGTGGTTGTCCCCGTCGCGATCGAGGAGCCGCTCGTGGCGGTCATCCTGCTCGTGGCGGTGGCGCTGCTGTTGGCCTACGAGTTCCGGTTCAAGAAGGCCGGGTTCGCCGGAAACCTGGTGGTGGCCTTCCTTACGGGCGTCGTGTTCCTCTACGGAGGAGCGGCGGCCGGAAACGCCATCGTGCTACTTCCCTTCGCGATCATGGCATTCTTGGCGACCCTCAGCCGCGAGATCGTCAAGGACATGGAGGACGTCGCCGGCGACGTCGGGCGGACAACCCTGCCCAAACGATACGGGCTCGGAACCGCGTCGGCCTGGGCGCGCGGAGCCGTAGCCGGAGGCGTGGTGTTGAGCGTGGTTCCGTTCGCCTGGTTCGTCAATCTCGTTTCAGGGGTCGGGATTATCTACCTCGTTCTGGTCGGGGCCGCCGACACGATCTTCGGAGTGTCGGTCTGGTATCTCCCGGACCGTCTCCACTACGAGCAAACCATGAGCAAGGTGGCGATGACCGTCGCGCTGTTCGCGTTCCTGGCGGTGGCGTTCCGGTGACGTCCCCCTCCGTGCGCGGCCGCGTTGAGGAGTACCTCCGGGAGCACCTCACCGGAGGTCCCCTCCACTTCACGCTCATCGACCCGGACAAGTCGCCCGGCGAGAAGGCCGCGGCGTTGGCCCGGGGGGCCGTCACGCTCGGCAGTCACGCCATCCTGCTCGGGGGCTCCACCGGGATCTCCCGGGACGTGATGGGCGAGGCCGCTCGCACGATCAAGACGGCGGTCTCGGTCCCGGTCATCATCTTCCCGGAGGGGCCGGGTTCCCTCACCTCCGACGCGGATGCGATCCTGTTCATGAGCCTCCTCAACTCCCGGAACCTCGACCTGGTCATCCGTACGCACGCCCGCTCGGCCACGACCGTCCACCGGATGAAGCTCGAAGCGATCCCGATGGGCTATCTCGTCATCGCGCCCGGAATGAGGGTGGGTGAGGTCGGGGCCGTGGACCCCGTGGCGCGCGACGACCTCTCGGGGGCCACCGGCTACGCGCTCGCGGCGGAGCTCCTCGGAATGCGCTTCGTGTACCTCGAGGCCGGCTCGGGGGCGCCCGCGCCGGTGCCGGTCGAGATGGTGCGGGCCGTCCACGACGTGGTTCGCGTTCCCCTGATCGTCGGCGGCGGGATCCGCTCGGGCCCGGAGGCGAAGGCGATCCTGGACGCCGGCGCCAGCATCCTCGTCACCGGCTCGATCACGGAGGAGGAGGGTCTCGGAGCCTCGTTCCACGGGATCCTGGAGGAGGTGCGTCGGGCCCGTGGCGGCTGATCCTCAGGGCGGCTCGGGCGACGGCCACCGCGAGGTCCGGCGGGGCCACGTCCTCTTTCGCTCGCCGTCCCCGCCGGTCAATTACGGGCTCATGCTCCTGGCTAGTGCCGCCCTCGCGGCGCTCCTCTTCCTCCCGGACGGCGTACGGTTCGCCGAGGGGTTCTTCCTAGTCGGGGTCCTGCCCGCCCTCCTCGCATCGGCCATCACCACCCCGCTGTGCGCGGCGTTGGGCGGCCGGCTCGAGTTCCACCGCAGCGTCTTTCTGGCCCTCACGGTGATGGTCCTCCTGGTACCGCTCGCGGGGATCTGGCGGCTGGCGTTGGCGGTCGACCCGGCGGTCGTCCCGGGGCTCGCGTACCTCGGGGTGTTCCTCGTCGGCCCCGCGTTCTGGTTCCGCCATTCGAGCCTCTATGGGGTCTCCCGTCCGAGCCACGCCCGCATGCTGCTCCCCTCGCTGCTCCAGCCGGTGCTCTACTTGGCCGGGTTCTTCGTGCTCGTGACCCCGACGGCCACCCTCTTGGAACTGGCGGCCGCGTTCCTCGCGTTGGGATTCATCGCGGCCCTCGCTCTCGTCCGAGCGTCGGACCGACCTCTTCGTCGCGAGTTCGGGGTCTCGGGGGTCTCCCTCATCCGACCCCTCCTCGATCACGTAGGCCAACGGAGCGCGGAGGCCACCGGAGCGCTCGAGGCGTTCTTCCTGAGAGGGGCGATCCCCGGGAACGTTGTGGCCCGGGTCCTCGCGTTCTCGCGAGGAGGCTCGGTCAAGGCCACGGTGGCCCTGCCGACGGTCCATCCCGGGCCGTTCGCCGCGCTCGGTTCGAGCGACCTCCCCCGCAAGCTATCCGAGAAGCTGGGGCCGTCGGCCGGAACCGTCTTCGTGCCCCACACTCCCTGCGACCACGACCTCGACCTCCCGTCGGAAGAAGAGGTCGACCGCGTCGCCTCGGCGTTGCGAGAGCTCCTCGCCTCGCCGGCCGTGCCCGGCAGCTCCCGGGCGAGCCCGCTCGTCTCTCCTTACGAGGGTAGCCTCGCCCGCGCCCAGCTCCTCGGCGACGTGGTCCTCGTCCTCGTCACTCAGGCCCCGAAGCCGACCGACGACATCGCGTTCAGCGTCGCCGACCGGATCGTTCGGGAGGTGGCGCAGGAAGGAGGGCCCAGGGTCTTGCTCGTGGACGCGCACAACTCGTATGTGGAGGGGCAGGGGGACATCCTCTACGGGACACCCATCGCCGAGAAGCTCGTGGCGGACACGACGGCCGCGGTCCGAGCGGCTCTCGCCGCCGCCCGCGACGGGCCGATCGAGGTCGGGATCGCCGTCCGACAAGGGTACTCGATCGGACGCGACGGCATCGGACCGCAGGGGTTCCGGGCGTTGGTCGTCCGTGCCGGGGGTAGCACGACCGGCTACGTGCTGATCGACGGAAACAACCTCTTGCTCGGGAGGCGGGACCCGATCGTCCGCTCCCTTCTCGAGCGGGTCGACGTGGCCGAGGTCCTCACGACCGACAACCACGTGGTCCACGAGGTCGACGGCGGTATCAATCCGGTCGGGGAACGATACCCTCTCGACGGATTGATCCGGGAATCCAGGGCCGCCCTTGAGGAGGCCCTTCGGAACGTCGAGCCGGTTTCCGTCCAGTTCGGGGAGAAGAACGTCTCCGACGTCAAGGTCCTGGGCCCTAACTACACCGCACGCCTTTTGACCTCGCTCGGCGACACCCTCTCCATGTTCACCCACATGATCGCCGCGACCCTCCTTCTCCTCCTCACGAGCTCCCTCGTCATCCTCCTCGCGCTGCACTGAGGGGACCGTGTCACCTTCCTCTCAAGCCCCGGACCTTTCAGCCGCGGGCAGCGCCATCGGCGGCGAAGAAAGCCTCCGGCTGCTCACCCAGCTCGTCTCGATCGCGCCGACGAACCTCGAGGATTTCGGCCACGGCCGGTGGGAGAAGCCGAACTATCTCCGGGCCGCGGACGCGATCGTCCGCGCGGCCCGCAGCGCCGGTCTTGCTACGCGCGTCTACGACGCCACGGTCGTGGGGGACGTCCCGGGCGAGTGGCACGGCGCCCCGCGACCCAACGTCATCGCCGACCTGGACGTCGGGGCGAACGAGACCGTCCTCATCCTCGCGCATTACGACGTCGTACCGGTGCCGGCCGAACAGCTCGGCCGTTGGAAGAGCCCCCCGCACACCCTTACCCTTCGCGCCGACGGCCGCCTCTACGGGCGTGGGTCGAACGACGACCTGGGCAGCGGGGTCGTCGCCTCGATCGCGGCGCTCCGGAAGCTCTCCCAGGAGACCGACCTGAAGCGGAACGTGCGGCTGATCGTTTGCTGCGACGAAGAGACGGGGGGCGAGGGCGGCGTCGAGGCGATCAAAGCCCACGATGCCCGGCTCCCAGCGGACGACCCGGCGCGGATCCTCCGAGGGGACGTCGCCCTCATCCCGGACGGTAGCCCCGAGGCGACGGCAGGGTCGAGCGGGGTCGCGTTCCTAGAGGCGTCCTTCGAAGGCCCCACCGAACTGCGCGAGGCGCTCGCGTACGGCCAGGCGCTCGTAGACCTTCACGAGGTCGCGCGGACGTGGCGCTCCATCTACGCTTCTCCGGATTGGCCGAACCGTCACGCTCCGGAACCAGTGATCACCGGCCGCGCGAGCGTAACGCATTTTGACGTGAGCGACGTCCCTTCCTCCGAGCGCGGCGTACGCCTCGTCACAGCCCATGCGGAGACCGACGCGGCCAACCAGGTCGCCGCGGCGGTCACCCTCCTCTTCCGCGGAGGGGCCGAGGAGCTGCGGAGCCTCCCGGGCCGCCTCGCGCCGCTCGTAGGCCCCCCGTTCCGGCTCGAGCCTGCGAGCGCCACCTCACTCACCGTACCCCCCGGGACCCTCGCCCTCCAGCTGATCGGCGAGGCGACCCACGGGGGCTACCCGCACTGGGGTCACAATCCGGTCCCCCCGACCCTCCGCCTCCTTCAAGCGGCCATCGAGCGGAACCTAGTCGACGGACGCGCGAAGGGCGCGGCCGCGTTCACGGTCGACCTCCGCCTCATTCCCGAGATGGAGCTCGCCGACGGGCTCGACGCCGCGCTCCACTACGTTCGCGCCTACATCGAGAACCGCTCGCCCTCCGCCCGCATCGAGGCGCCTCCTTCGCGCTGTCGCGCCGGCTACTCGCTCCCGGTCGACCACCCCGCCCTTCTCCGCCTCGAGCGGATCCTTCGTGAGACCCTCGGCGCGAGCGGGGTCCGAGGCGAGTACGGGGGCACGGATGCGAGCGCGCTCCGGGACCTCACGACCCCGAAGGGAGAGCCGTTGCCGGCCCTCGTCTTCGGAAGCATGGACCCTCAGGCGCACATCCACGACGCGGAGGAGAGCGCCGACCCTCGACTCGTCGCCGCGATCTCCACCTCGATCGCCCGGTTCGTGCGCGAGCCGTAGACCCAGGACACGCGTGTGGTCGACCCGTGGCTCTCGTCCCTGATGGCGGTCCTGTGGGTCCTGACCCCGGCCTACATCGCGAACGCGCTCGCGACCCTGCCCCGAGGACGGGGGCCGCCGATGGACTTCGGTCGCCTGTGGCGGCGGGACGGGCGACGCGTTCTCGGTCCCTCCAAGACGTGGTCCGGCTTCCTGTTCGGGGGACTCGCCGCGATCCCGTTCGGGCTCATCGAGGCCGGGCTTATCCTGGCGGCTCCCCCGCCCTGGCAGCTCGTCCCGCTCCTGGCTCCGAGCCTCCTGGCGGCCGTCCCCTTCGTTGCCCTCCTTACGTTCGGCGCGATGACGGGCGACGCGCTCGGCTCGTTCGTGAAGCGTCGCCTCGGCCGCGAGAGCGGCTCGCGGGCGATCCTCCTCGACCAGCTCCCCTTCGTGCTGGTCCCGATCGGGCTCGGCTTCGCGCTCTATCCCAACGTGTTCGTGCCCGTCTTCGTGAGCGGGTGGGCCATCTTCTGGCTGCTGGTCGTCACCCTGGGGCTCCACACGCTTTTCAACTGGATTGGGTACAAGGCCGGTCTGAAGAAGGTGCCCTGGTGAGCGCTCCGGTCGAAGAAGCCGAGCCCGGTCACACGGAGATCGTCCGAACGCTGCTCGACGCGGGCGCCGTGCGGTTCGGCGATTTCACGCTCGTCTCGGGGGAGAAGAGCGACGTCTACATCGACGTCAAGCGCGCGTGGACCGACCCGAGACGCCTCGACCTTCTCGCACGCGCGCTCGCGAAGCGCGTGGGGACGGTCGACCGGCTCGCAGGCATGGAGCTCGGCGCCGTCCCGCTCGTCGTCGCGACCGCGCTCAAGACGGGCCACTCCTTTGTCGTCCTCCGCAAGGCCGCGAAGGAACACGGCACCCGTCAGCCCTACGAAGGGGACATCTCCCCCGGGCTTCGGGTCCTCCTGATCGAGGACGTCACGACGACCGGCGGGAGCACGCTCCGGTCCGTCGAGATCGTGCGCGGGGCCGGCGGGGTCGTCGACCGAGTCCTGGTCGTGGTCGACCGAGAGAGCGGGGCGGCGGCCCGGCTCGCCGGCGCGGGGATCCGGATCGAACCGCTCGTCACGCTGTCGGAGCTCCGCGGGGCCCGTTCGTGAGCGGGGTCGTTCGGGCGGACGGTACGGTACGGTTCGACGACCCGTCCGAAGCCGGACAGGTCTACGGGAAGGGGTTCTTCGGCACGCCGTCGTCCGACGGGGGCCTCACCCTCGACCGGTACGAGGCGGTCTACCTCTCGGAAATGGCCCGAGTGGACCTTCGCGGCGCGACGGGACGGACGGTCGCGTGGTCCACCGTGTTCCGCCGCGCGGTGCGCGCGGACCCGGGGTTCGCGGTCCGATACCTCGTGTACCGGGACCTGCGACAACGCGGGTACGTGGTGCGCGCGAGCCCGCCGCCGGTCGCGTTCACCGTCCTTCCCCGGGGGGGCACGCTTCACAAGACCCCGTCCCGCTACTGGGTCGAGGCGATCAGCGAAAGGGTGCCGTTCGACCTCGCCCGCCTGTTCGACCTCGCCGAGCGCGCCCAGACCGCGAAGAAGCTCCTCCTTCTAGGTCTCGTCGACGAGGAGTCCGATCTCACGTACTACCGAGTGCGACGCCCCACTCCCACCGGCGCGCTTCCCTCCCGCGCGCTTTCCTCCCCCGCCGAGGGATGGCTTTCCGAGGACCGCGTGACGGTCCACGGTTCGGCCGCGGCGACCGAGCTCGGAAAGGAGCTCGCGTATGGGAGCCGGGTCGGCGAACGCCTCGAGCTGAGCCTTCTCGAGGCCGCCTACCTCTGCTCCGAGCGCCAGCTCTCTCTCCGGGACTCGAAGAGCGGCCGACCGGTCCTGCTCGAGTCGCTCGAGCGGCGCGCCCGGCGGCTCGACCCCCTTTTCTTCGAGCGGCTCGCGGCCTACCGGGAGCTGCGGGGACGCGCGCTCGTCGTGAAGACCGGGTTCAAGTACGGGGCCCATTTCCGCGCGTACCCGAGGAGCCCGGAGCATTCCCATGCCCGGTACCTGGTGCAGGCCGCTCCCGCGACGCACGTCGCCTCGTGGGTCGAGGTGGCGGGCGGCGTGAGGGTAGCTCAGGGAGTCCGAAAGGAGTTCCTCGTTGCCGGGGTGCGCCCCGACGCTCAGGTCCGCTTCCTCTCGCTCGAGCGCATCCGACCTTAGGGAATCCGCCGCATGGACCTGGCCGCGGCATGGGGCGAGGCGCTCTCCGATAGATCCTAGTCGGCGACGCTGGCGGTGGTTCGGAGTCGCCCCCCGTTCATCAGGGAAGGAACCCTCCCCGAAGGCCCAGGTCAGCGAGCGCGATCGCCGTCACCGCTTCGAGGACCACGACCGCGCGAGGGACGATGCACGGGTCGTGACGGCCCGTGACGCTGAGGGTCGCGGGCGAATGGTCGGCGAGATTCACCGTCCGCTGAGCCCGGGCGATCGAGGAGGTCGGCTTGACGGCCACGCGGAGGACGACCGACATGCCTGTCGAGAGACCCCCCAGGATCCCTCCGGCGTTGTTGGTCTCCGTCCGGACGTCCCCCTGGACCCAGACGAACGGGTCGTTGTGCTCACTTCCCTTCATGCGCGCAGCGCGGAACCCGGCCCCGAACTCGATCGCCTTCACGGCGGGGACCGAGAAGGCGATGTGCGCGATCGAGCTCTCGATGGAATCGAAGAACGGTTCTCCTAGACCGACCGGGAGGCCCTCGGCACGGACCTCGATGGTCCCCCCGAGACTATCCCCCTCTCGGCGGATCTCGGCGATCGCCTCCTCCATCCGGCGCGCCGCCTTCAGGTCGGGGCACCCGACCTCGTTCGTCAGCGATCGGGCCCGAACGGCGGCCAGCGGCTCGTCCTCCCGGATTGCGGCATCTACCGGTCCGATCGACCGGGTGTACCCCACGACCTCGACGCCTCGGGGCGAGAGGACGGTCTTTGCGATCGACCCGGCGATCACCAGGCCGACGGTCATCCGTCCGGAGAAGATCCCGCCCCCCGAGAGGTCGGCGTCGGGGCCGAACCGCACTCGCGCCGGATAGTCGGCATGGCCGGGTCGCGGCGTGTCCCGCCTGCGGTCGTACGGACTCCGCTGGACGTCCTCATTCGCTACGTGCGCCCGGAAGCGGGCCCCGTCCGATCGCCCCTCGACGAGCCCGGAATCCACGATGAGCCGGTCCTCCTCCTTTCGGCGGGTAGCGAGTCGCCGACCGACCGGCCGGCGGCGATCGAGGTCCTCCTGGATTCGGGCGGGTTCGATGGGAACGCCGGCCGGGATCCCCTCGACCTCGACGCCCACCTCGGGTCCGTGGCTGCTCCCGAAGAGAGTGACCCGGAACCGGTCCCCGAACTGCATCATCGCCCGCGTCCTCCTTCCGAGATGGTCGCGAACGCATCCCAGAAGCCAGGGAATGATTTTCGCACGGCCTCTTTCTCGCCCAGAATCGAGTCACCTTCGGCAGCGAGCGCCCCCACGGCCGCGCTCATCACCAGTCGGTGATCTGTGAGCTGGCGAAGGTCGAGCGCCCGTGGCCGGCGGGTTCCGCGGATGCAAAGGCCATGGTTCATGCTCTCGACTTTAGCCCCGAGGCAACGGGCCAGGAGCGCGGTGCCGGCTTTGCGGTCGGACTCCTTCAGCACGGCGTGCTCCGCCCCGACGATGCGGCTCGCTCCCGGCGCGGTCGCGGCGAGAACCCCAGCGAGGGGATACAGGTCGGGCGCGTCCGTGAGGTCGACACGGAACGCTTTCGGCGTGCCCCCGCTCACCGAGGCCCCGTTGGACCGTCGCGAGACGGTCGCGCCAGCGTCCCGCAGGAGATCGAGCACCGCGAGGTCCGCTTGCGGCCACGTGGTCGGGATGCCGTCCACTCGCACGGTTCCCCCGCTGACCGCGGCAGCGGCCCACAGATAGGCGGCGGAGGAGGCGTCGCCCGGGACCGTGAATCCCTCGCGCCGGAAGCGCTGCCCACCGGGAATCTGGAAACGCCGACCCTGCTGGTCCACTCGGATCCCGTGATGGGCGAGCACCGCGAGGGTCGCCTCCAGGTACGGCGTCGAGACCACCTTGCCCGTTAGCTCCAATGACGAGTCTCCCTCTAGCGAGGGGAGCGTCAGCAGCAGGGCCGAGGCGAACTGCGAGCTCTTCGAAGCGTCGAGGACGACCCGGCCTCCCCGCATCGGTCCACGGACCTCAATCGGGAGACCGCGTCCGTGAATGTGCCGGCAGCTCGCTCCGAGGGCCTTCAGTCCCTCGAGAAGTTCGTCGATGGGGCGCTCGGAGAGTCGACTCGCGCCAGCGATCACTACCGTGCGGTCGGAGCGCGCCGCGAGCGCGGAGACGAACCGAAGCGTCGTGCCGGACTCGTGACATTGGACGAGGATGGGTGTGCGCCGTTGTCGGTCGACCGGGGGGTTCACATGCCAGACCTCGCGCGCGCGGGAGACGGCGGTCCCCAGTCGGCTCACGGCGTCCGCGGTCGCCCGCGTGTCGTCCGAGTCGAGCGGGTGACGGACCCGAAACGGCCGAGCCGCGAGGTGGCCCACGACGAGGGCACGGTGGGTGTAGCTCTTCGACGGAGGCGCTCGCACCGCTCCGTAGGCTGGCCCCGGTCGGATCCGGATCACGCTCACGAGCGGTCGCTGCCCGCCGAGGATCCGCGCGTGAAGGCGACGATGAGCTTCTCGGCCTTGTCCGACGGGAGTTCCCGGACGAGGTCGGGGAGGCGAGCGCTGGGCGCGATGGTGGCGAGGGTCGGACCGAGCCCGCTCACGCCGCTCACGATGGCGCCGTGCTCCTTCAAATGGTCCCGGATCTCCCGGTAAGTGTAGCCCATCGTCCGCTCGACCAGCTCGGTGTTGAGTCGCATCGCCTTCGTCCAATCCCCGTCCATAGCGGCACGAGCGGCCACCTCGCCCGAGGCTCGCACGGCGGAGAAGGCGGAAGCGAAGTTGGGAGAGGGTGGATGAGGCTGCGACGGGATGTAGAGCGCCACCCCCCAGCCGGGGTCGATATCGGTCCGCCGGAGGACATCTCCCCGGACGTTGTCCGTGACGACGAACCCCGGTTCGAGGCCCGCGAGGGCGTCGTCGAGGGCGCCACTGGCGCTGACCCCCACGCGACGCGCCACGTCCGCGGAATGCCGACCGATCTCAAGTGGAGGAGGATCCCGACCGGCCGCTCTCGCGACGGCCAGCAGAACGGCGGTGCTCACGGCGCTCGAGCTCTTCAAACCCCTAGCGACCGGTATCTCCGATCGGAGGGTAAGACGAGCCACGGCGCCCCGTTCGGGGAAGTACAAGGATAGGCCGACCCTCAAGGCCTCCTCCACCAGGGGCGTGTCGCAGTCGCTCGGGATCTCGAGCGTTGGCGGCCCCTTCGACCCGTCGGTGGCTAGCGCGACGTGCGCCTCCACGGGCAGCTCGATTCCGGTCGCGCATCCGATGCCGGTCGGCAGGGCGTTCGTGATCGTGATGGCTCCGAAGGTCCGAGCGGCTCCGTTCACGAGATCGTCTCGAGTGCCGCTGAGGTCTGTTCGGGAGTAGGTGCGTCGCCCCACCAGATGCCGTAGGCCGCCGCCGCTTGGTAGACGAGCAGGCGTGAGCCGTCCTCGTACGTCGCCCCGGCCTTTTCGGCCGTACTACGTACGATCGGGTCGTCCGGGGCGTACACCCAATCGATCGCGTGGATTCCGGGGCGGAGCCAGTTCAGTTCCGGCAGGGATGGAGATTCCCCCGCCGTTCGGCCTATCGTGGTGGCGTGGACCACCAACGCGGGGTGAGCATGGCCCGGTCCACGGACGGAACTCGCCCCGAACTCGCGTGCCATGAGCTCCGAGGCTTCCGGACGACGGGCCCAGACATACGATTCGACCCCGAGGGACCGCGCAGCCGCGAGGGTGGCGCGGGCGGCACCGCCAGCGCCGATCACGCCGAGAGACGACCCGTCCCAACGGCCAGAAAGCCTGAGCTCCTCGAGCCGGCGAAGGATGGCGACCAGGTCCGTGTTCTCGGCGTCGACCCCCTCGGGGCCGAATGAGAGCGTGTTCGCCACTCCACAAGCGATGGCCCCGGGGCCGACCTGGCCCGCCAGATTCAGGGCCACCTCCTTGAACGGGTGCGTGACGCTGAGCCCGCGGAACCCCCCATCGACGAGGGAGGGAACCGATTCGACGAGCTCCTGGTCGCTCTCGAAGTCCAGGGCCACGAAGAGACCAGCTCGCCCACCCTCGCGCATCCAGCGCGAGTGAAGGGCCGGGCTTCGCGAATGTCCCACGGGATGCCCGACGATCGCGAACAGCGGCGGGTTCCCTTCGGCCGCCAGGTAGGTCCGCAGCCGGTCGACGGGGATCTGGCTTGGCTCGACTGGCGTGGACGAGGTCCGGTCGCTACGTTCGGGGAGGGAAGCGTAGACGAGCGGGAAGCCGAACCTCCTCGACCAGGCACGGAGGAGCGGTCCCGAGGACCCGGTCGTGAGCGCCACGAGAGGGGATTCCCCCGTCGGGGGGAGGGCGGGGATGAGCTCGCGAAGGAGCTGCCCGACGGACGCGGCGGCCACTACCTTTCGGATCGCCCCGCGTGGGACACTTTGGCGTAGGAGGTGGTTCCACTCCGGTTCTCGTATCGAGGTCAGAACATGGCTCGAGACGATCAGCCCGCACACGCCGGGTCGAAGAAGCGCTTCCGCAGCCGGAAAGTCCCGAGCGGCCTCGACGTCGATCCAGCGGAACGGATGGCGCGCGAGGTTGCTTAGGATCCGAAGGCGGGTCCCGGGGTCGTCCGGTCCCTCGCCCCCTTCGGCACGCGAACGGAGCGTCGCGATGAGGGGAAGCGGAGTCGGGAACAGCTCCCCGACCCGTGCGAGCTCCTCGGCGCGGAATCGGTCGAGCCGGATCTCGATGAGGTCCGCGCCGGAGCGATGCGCCCCCTCTGTCTCTCTCCGAGCGTCCAGAATCGTGCGTGCCGGTAGGCTGACGACGATCGCGGGAGGAGAGGGGTTCATCGCTCGATGATCGTCTCCTCGACCGAACGCCCCAGGTGACGAGCCGACGGCATCCTGACCCCGTGGACCCTCGTGCCCACCGAGAGCTCTGTGGTCGGGACCCGCGCCGTCTCCGCGGAGAGCCGCACGGTCTCAGCTTCCTGGAGGAACACCGTTCGCGCGCACGCGTCGACCGTGGCGGTTACGATGACCAGGGGACGCCGCTCGATCTTGATCCTGCCCACCCGAACGGAGCGCGCCGACCCTCCCGGCCGGCTCACGAGGACCGCGTCCCCGGGCTGCAGCTCCGACAGGTAGCGCGTTGTCCCGTCGCCCATCAGGACGTACGAGTGGGCGGCTCCCGCGTTGACCCGAAAGGCCCGGGGTCCGCTGAAATGCGACCCGACTGCCTCGCTGGCCACGTGAAAGAGGAACCCAGCTGCGCTCCCGACCAGGAGCCCTTCCGTGGCGTCTAGGAGGGAGGTCGTATCGACGAGGACGCGGTCCCCCACCCCCACGGCTCGCACGGAGGAGACCGTCACCAGGGTCCATTCCAGGCTCGTCGGGAACGGACCCTCCAGCACCGACTCAAGGTCGTCGACCTCCTCGGGGGTGCGTAACGTCACGATCACTCGTTGCGCTCCATGCTCGAGGGCCCCGAGCGCTCCCGAGACCTCCCGAGGCCCGCGGGCGTAGACCCAGAGCGCAAAGCGTCGCCCTCCGGCGGCGATCGCGTTCTCGAGTGGTACGACGCGGTCTCCCGTCAGTTCGATCGCCAGGATCCCTCCGTCCGGTGTTCCTCGCACGGCTCGGTCGAGAGCGTCGGGGTCACCTACCGGGACCAGGCGGATGGCCGGGGACGTGTGGTCGCGGGTCGTCAGGAGCCCGTCGCCGCGAACGACGACCTCCTCTCCCGGGGCCGCTTCGAACGGGTCCCCTTCTTCGACCGCGAAGTGGGTGAACCCTCGCCGGCGCGCGCGCTCCACGATCGCGCTACGACCCTCCCGAGAGGGAGCGAGGGGCGCGACCGTCACCCGCTCGCGCGTCACGGATGCATCCCTACTCCACGCCGTGCAGGATCGTCGCGAGGCGGCGCGCAAGCGGACCCACCGGGCGACGCTGGAACAGGTTCCGCCCGATGCAGATGCCGCTCCCACCGGCGCGCAGGCTCTCCTTCACGATGGATAGGAAGGCCTCTTCGTCCTCGAGCCGCACGCCTCCGCCGATGAGGACCGGGACCGGGGTGGTCCGGCACAGCTTCGCGAACTCGGCGGCCGACCCCGGGTAACTGGTCTTTACGATATCCGCGCCGGTATCCGCCGCCGCACGGGCCGCGTGACGAAGTTCCTCCGGAGTTCCTCCGTTCGGTTTCTTGACGTAGGCCATGCACAAGAGCGGGAGACCGAGCCTGCGGCACTGGTCGGCGGCAACCCCGAGGTCTCGGAGCATGTCCGGTTCCTCCGGGATCCCGAAGTTCACTTGGACGCTGAGCAGGTCGGCGCCGAGGCTGACCGCCTCCTCGGCGGTTCCGACGAGGACCTTCTGGTTCGATGTCGTTCCGAGGCTTGTGGACGCGGACACGTGGATCCCGAGCTGGGTGGTCGGCGCGAGCACCGGCACCAGCCCTCGAACCGCTCCCTTCGTAACGATCAGAAGGTCCGCGCCGCCGTCCTGGAGCTCCTGGGCGAGCGGAGCGAGCTCCTCGATACCGTCGATCGGCCCCATCGACACGGGGTGGTCCAGCGGGACCGAGAAGAGCTTGCGCTGGGGACTCGGGAACAACCGCTTGAGTCGAATCGTTCTGCCTTCCATGGGTCCTATCTTCGGTCTGCTTTCCGTCGTGTCGAGCCTCGAGGGAATCCGGTCCTAGCGGGTCATCGCGGCGGACGGAACCTCGTTCGTCTTGGCGAGGACTCCGTCCACGAGTAGCGCGTGAAGGGCGAACCCTCGGAGCATCTGGTCCCACATCTGCTGGCGGACCTCGGGGGTCGACGCGAACGCCGCGACGATCTGACCGACCCATGCGCTGTGCTCGACGTCGGCGGTCACGTGGAGCGAGTAGTACTCGAGGCGCGCCTCGTCGACCCCGTAATGCTTGCGGAACGCGGGGAGCAGGCGGGCGCAGAGCTCTACGTTGGGGGGTTCCGACGACCCGGCCGCCGAGACGTAGAATGTGTTCACCCGGTTCGTGTAGAGGAAGTCGTCGATCGCGACCATCGTGCTCGGCAGCAGCGGTGCGTGCAGGACCTCCTCCCGGGAGATACCGAGGCCCTCGCAGAACCGGAGCCAGAGCTCGGGATGGCCGGGCGCCTTCCCTTTCGGGTCCCCCGCCTCCTCGACCAGTTGGTCCAGAATCATCCGACGGTAGGGGTCGTTGGTCGAATCGTAGGAGCAGTTCGCGAACCGCTCCGCCATCGCCATCGGCACCGAGGCGAGCCACGGGTAGAACTGGGTCACCCACGCCTTGACCAGCGGGCGCGGAACCTCGCCGCGTTCGAGCCGGGAGAAGAACGGATGGGTCTTGAACGGGTGGTTCGCCAGCTTGTACCTCGTGAGCTCGTCTCGGAACTTCGCGCCCTCGAAACGGACCCAGGGAGCCTCGGTCATTGTCGCGCCGAGCGGGCTCCGGTATTTGGTCGCCGAGGTTTCGCCGTGAACCTCCGGGGTTATCGAGGCGCTCCCCGGTCCGGGGCCGTGTCCTCGTCCACGGGCGACGTTCCGCTCGTCCCGCCGTTCGGCCCCCTCTCAGGGGTTCGGATCCTCGAGTCCGCACGGTTCGTCGCGGGACCGTGGGCCGCCACGTACCTGGGCGAGTTCGGGGCCCGCGTGATCCACGTCGAGGGTCCCCCGTTCGAGCCGCCGTACGCCGACCCGACCCGAACCCTCCGCCCGGTGCTGGAGGGGAGCGTCCCGGGAGAAGCCGTCTCCGAGTCCTGGGTCCAGTACTCTCGGAACAAGCTGTCGGTCGGGCTCGACGCCCGCCGTCCCGAGGGCAGGGAGCTCTTCCTGAAGCTGGTCGAGCAATCGGACATCTGGATCGAATCGTCCCGGCCCGGAACGTACGACAAGCTCGGACTGTCCGATGAGGAGGTGTGGCGCTCCAATCCCCGGCTCACTATCGTGCATGTCTCGGGGTATGGCCGCACCGGGGACCCCGACCGAGTGAGGACCCCGTCCTACGACCTGACGGCCCAGGCCTACAGCGGTTACCTCTCCTTGCAAGGAAGGCCGGACCCTGACCCGCCGATGCGATCCGGCACCGCGCTCAACGACACCGTGACCGGCCTCGCCGCTGCGACCGCGGGGCTCATGGGATACGTCCATGCGACCCGGACCGGCCGGGGACAATCGGTCGACGTGGCCCAGTACGAGATGTTCTTCATCCTCCTCGAGAACCTCGCCCTCGACTACTTCGTCCGGGGGGTCGTGCGGGGGCGCCACGGCTCGGCCCATGCACGGCTTCACCCGTACGACGTCCACCGGGCACGGGACGGTTGGGTGGTGGTCGCGGCGCCCACGCCCGAGGCGTGGCGACGACTAAAGACCGTGATCGGATTCACGGACCCCGCGTACGACGACCGGGACTACCGGCTCGCCCACCGGGAGGCGGTTGACCGAGTGATCGAGGAGTTCTGCGGCTCCCGGACCCGCCAAGAGCTCGAGGAAATTGGCCGGGCCCAGGACGTCGCGATTACCCGGGTGTTCGACATCGCCGACGTCGCGCGCGACCCGCACTTCCGAGAACGGGGGATGTTCGTCGAGTGGGAGGACCCGATCGCCGGCCGGGTGAAAGGCGCCGGGGTCGCCCCGAAGTTTTCCGATACTCCCGGCGGTGTCTGGCGCGGCGCCCCCTGGCTAGGACAGGACAACGCCAGGGTGTTTGGCGAGCTCCTCGGTCTCTCCTCGACTCGCATCGACGAGCTGAGGGCCTCCGCGGTCATCGGGGAACGTCCCCCCTCGGGCGCCCCGAGTTCGAAGCCGCGGTTCTTCGTCACCGAGGGCCTGTAGATGGCGATCCTTCCCCCCCTTCCCAAGGACCCGTTGGCGGTCGAGGTGGCCGAGTTCTCGAGTCGGAACAACTTTGCCGTAAGGTATCGGGAGCTCGATCGGGAGCCAGCGTTTCCCCGCGCGGAGTACCAGGCGATGGGGAGGGCCGGATTGCTCGGCCTCGGCGTCCCTAGTACCCTTGGAGGACGGGGCCTCCCTCTCCCCCAGGTGGGCCTCGCCCTGTTCCACCTAGCGTACTGCGGCGGAACGGTGTTCGGAAAGGTGAGCCTTCAGCCCGAGTTCTGCTCCGTCCTGGCGGACCACGGCTCTCCCGAGCTGGTCGAGGAGTGGTTCCGACCGATGGTCCGAGGCGAGAAGATCGTGGGGAACCAGATCACGGAACCGGGAGCCGGGTCCGACGCCCAAGGGATGTCGCTTGCGGTCGTCCGCGAGGGCGACGAGTACGTGCTCACCGGCGTGAAGAGCGAGGTGGCTCTCTGCATGGACGCGGACGCCGCGATCGTTTACGGTCGCGTCCCGACCGGCGACCCGCGAGGGGCGATCACAGCGTTCCTGGTCCCCCAGGATCTGTCGGGGATCGCCCGGCATCCGACCTCGGGGGATCTTGGGGAACGCTGGCAGCGCCGGGGTACCGTCACCTACGACCACGTGCGATTACCGACCCGATACCGTCTCGGAGAGGAGGGGAAGGGGTTCGACTACCTGCGCGCAGAACTCACCCAGGAACGCGCGCTCCTCGCAGCAATCTACCTCGGCGCCGCGTTCGCCTCGTGGGAGGCCACGCTCGAGTACGTCCAGCAGCGAACGGTCTTCGGAAAGCCGCTCGCGCGCCAGGAGGGCGTTTCGTTTCCCCTGGCTCAGGACATCGGCCGGCTTTCGGCCGACTGGCTCTTCATCGAAGACACTCTCGCTCGGCTGGACCGTGGGGAGGAGGCCGCCGGAGAAGCGGCCCTCGCCAAGTGGATGGCCGTCGAAGACGGGCTCCGGGCCGCCGACCATGCCATCCAGTTCCACGGGGGACGAGGGTACTCGAAGGACCTCCCGCACGAGCAGCGCTGGCGGGACATCCGGGCCGGTGGGATCGCCCACGGGCCATCTGAGATCATGCTCGTGGTCGCAGCCCACGAGGCACGAACCCACCGCCTAGGTTGAGCCTCGGGAGAGCGGCATCCATCATAGGGGCGGAAGGCCGCTGTCGGGCTTTCTCGGCGGCTGGGTCGGGTGGTCTTCGGGTCAAGGCGTGGAGGTCACGGAGTCGGTTCGTACACCACGCGGTCGGGCGATCCCACCCTGGGCCCGCGATAGACATACAACCCTACGATCAGAAGGGCGACGGCAACGAGACAGAGATACCAACCGATTGAGGGGCCCCAGGAGGCGTTGAGCGCACCGGTGTAGGGCAGGGACGTGCCGCATCCCGAGCCGGAGCAGGACCCGAAGAAGGAGGTTCTGGGCGACGAGCCGCCGGAGGACGAACCCTGAGAGTTGAGGACCGCCGGTTGCGCGGCGAACAGTACGACCGGGGCCAGCACGGCGAGAAGGATAGCTACTACCACGAGAGCTTCTGCCCACCGGGACCTCTCTCGCCCACCGGTGAGGAATAGGAATGCGGCCACGAGACCTAGGAGGATGGCGGAGATCACGAAGATCGAGACCAGGTCGTAGAGGGTACCAATGCTGTCGAAGGTGCCCTGCGAATACGAGGTCCAGCTCGTGGTTTCGATCTGGGGGCAACCGCTGTACCCTTGGCACGTGAACGCCTCTGAGATCTGGTTGAGGGGGTAGTAGGTCTCGGTCGCGCTCACCGTGAAGGATGTGCCGGACACCTCACTGGAGGCGGTGGCCGATACGGCATACCACCCCACGAGGAGCGACACGATCAACAGCGCTATCCCGGCGAGAAGGAGAGCGCCGCTGGCGATGGAACGTCTCGGGACACGAGACCCCCTTGAAGGTCGGTGTGAGAACCTTCTGAGGTCCCTCCGGAGAGAGGCGCTACGAATGACCGGTGGCTCGGCCGCGGCTTGCTCGGTGGATTCTGGATGAGCCGGGATGAATGGCTCCCGCCCCGTCTCAAGGGGAACCCCACACTTCCAGCAGAAGGCGCCGCTCGTGTCGACCGCCGCACCGCAATTCCCGCACACGGGTAGGGTGGGAAGATCGGGAGCTTCTGGGTTGAGCCGCATCCCGCAGTGGGTGCAAAATGGCCAGTCCGGATGGACTTGAGCCTGGCACTGAGGGCAAAGGGGAGTCTCGTCGGGCAACTCGCACCGACGTTCTATTCTATCTCTTCCAAGACATAAATGACTCGGCGGTACGGCATTCCCACGAAGGTAAGTCATTCGCTCGGACCTGAGACCGACAGACACGCGCACGCGAGGGGCCAATCGCACTTTCGCCGTCGCGCGAAGCCGTGGTCAATCGGTGGTTCGTCTGGGGAGGCGCCGGGCGATTCGGAACCACGTCCAGCCCTGGCGCGACCCGGAGGAAGCTCTGACGCTCAGCCCGTGCTGCCTCGCTCCGCTGAGAAGGCCGTCGAACGCCGACACGGAAAGGAAGTTGGTGACCGGCCACAGACCTGACCCCAGCTGGATCAGCTGAACTGTCGCCCGGTCCTCCGATGGATTACGAGATTGGAAGACGTTCAGACGGAAACGGTCATCGTTCCAACCCCGTCGCCAAATCCGACCTCCGGCAAATCCCAGCTCGACTCCGGCTTCGCTGACCTCTAAGACCTCAGCGCCTGGGCCGGTCATTATAACGATCCACCCAAACAGGATCGAGGCAGCGACCTCACTCCCTACCACGGCCGCGCTGGTCGTCGTCCACCCGTTCCTGATCACAAGATCAGTGACCCAGGTGCCGATCGCCGCAATCCCAAAGGCGAAGAGCGCACGTAGCAACCAGTGGAATCGCTGGGTTCTCCTCGCGACCCTTAGGGTGCGTACTTCTGTAAGATCGAACCGGGTCAAGGTCGCACTTCCCCCGGTTCACGAGATTCCGTCGCGGGCTCCCCGCTTGCCGAGCAACGGCACCCCCACATCCGGCAGGCATCTCTCATTTTCGCCGGCTGCGGGCCGCTGTGGCGACCAGGGCGGGCTCGCCTCAGGGGGAGTCAATTTGACAATGCGTTATATTAGGAACCCGCTTTCCCCGCACGCCAACTCACGACAATGTCTAATTCAACGGTCATCGCCGCATCGCTTTTTGTCCTGAGCGCGGTCGCCTTCCTCCTCGCGGTACTAGTGCTCCTGCGCTTTCGCAAGGAGCGCCGGACTTGCCATCTCTACTGGGGCGTGGGACTCTTCCTGGTCTTCGTGACGTTGGTCCAGGAGGCCGTGCTCGACATCGGCGTCTGGTCCCAGCTCCTGATTCAATCGTATCTGATCCTCGTGGCCGTGCTGGTGGGCATCCTCTCTCTCGGCTCCGCGGAGCTGTCGCTCTCGGGCCGGTGGCGAACCCTCTGGTTCAGCTACATCGGGGTGATGAGCGCGGCGCTGGTCGTCGTAGGGCTGATGATCTCCGTTCCGTCCAGTATCGTGGTCGACGGAGTGGTGTCGGGACTACCGCCTACCTGGATCTCCGTCCTTTCCTCCCTCGTCACCGTCCCGGGGGCCCTCCTGCTCATCGTAAGCTCGCTCTATGGAGCGATCCGGCAGCGCCGGCTCAACCTGCTTTACATCGCGTTCGGGACGGCGGTGATCTCGGCCGCGGGCGCCCTGTATCTCGTCTCGCTCCCCGTGACCCTCTACTACGCCGAGTTCGTGGGCGTCGTACTCCTCTTCCTAGGATTCGTCAAGATCCCCCGCCTCGTCGCGCCTCGCCCTCAGCCGGGTCCGACGAGCTAGGCCCTATCCGTAAGTTCTGTCCTATACAAGTCCAAACAGCGACGCGCTTGCCGAGCTTCCGGCCCGAGGTGCTCCGCGGCCGTTCAGGGGTCGGGGGAGTTCGGGGCCGCTGACGCGGTAGGCGAGCGAGGGGTTCCCGGAACCTGCATCGAGCGGTGGACCGCGGTCAGGTAGAGCGCCATCAGGAGGCCGACGAAGATTGCGCCCGCGATGGAAAGGACGTAGAACGCCCCGACCATCGGTCCCGAGGTCGACACCGTGTCTACCGTGATCCCTCCGTGGAAGGCGGTCGGGTAGACGAGGAAGCTGAGCGAGAATACGATGACCACCGTCAGGAGAGCGAAGACGAGCTTGTGGGAAACAATCGGTGCCGTTCGACGGCTCTGGAACAGGAGCGCGGGCAGGATAGTCAGCAGCGCGGGGATGAGGAAGGTCGCGGAGAGGAAGCTGCTCGCGTAGAGGTACAGCGCTCCGGCCTCGATGACCACTCCGACCACCGTTAGGGGGAGCGTGAGGCGGCGCAGCTCCTCGAACGCGTAGAAGACCGGAGCGAGACCGACCGCGATGACCACCGCGCCAAGAACATAGAGCACGCTCCCGGGGTTCCCGACCCAGCCCCCGAGCGAGAAGGAAAGGTTCGACAGGTTGACGCCGGCGCCGCTCACGATCGCCGAGAGCGGCACCAGGACGATCACGCCGATCAGAACGGTCGCGAGCCCGTACGCCTGGTACAGCTTGCGTTCGTCGAGCCATCCGCGCTTTGTGATGAGCTCGGCGAACGAGATGGAGGCGTTCCGAGCGACGATCAGGATGAGGAAGACGACGATGAGACCCCCGAACAGGCTCGCGACCGGGATCAGCATGTTCGGATAGGCGAAGTCGCTCGTGACCACCCAGAACGCCGCGAAGGTCCCGGTCACTTCCCAGATCGGCACAATGTAGGGGAGGACCTTCGCCTTCGCGCGGTCGTAGGCGAGGAGGAGGAGCACCCCGCCCATCAGCTCGGTGAGGAAGAGCGCGAGAAAGATGGAGAAGATGGCGAAATTGACCTCGAAGAGCCAGTTAATAGTTGACATCGGTCCCCTCCGCTGGCCCCGCGAGGTCGGCTTCGATCGACTTGCTCCGGAACACTCTTGCCATGAACCAGAAGGTGAACGGCACGAGGAAGAGGTACGCCGCGATGATGACGAGCCCCGGATAGAACAGGTCCGCGTTGTTGCTCGCCGCCTGGCTCACCGTCATGACGTTGTACACGATCCACGGCTGCCGTCCGAGCTCGTCCGTCATCCAGCCGAGCTCCATGACCACCGTCGTGACGACGGTGAACACGACGAAGCCCCAAGCGAGAATCCGTCGGTCGAAGGGCCGGCGTTTCAAAACCCAAAGCCCCGCGTAGGCGAAGAGGAAGAGGCCGAGCAAGACCCCCAGGGAGACCATCGTGTCGAAGGTGTCGTGAATGATCAGGGGAGGCCAGTCGGACGAGGGGTACTGCGACAGTCCGGGGACGTTCGCGTGATCGCTGAGGATACCTTGGAGGCCAGGGATCTGGATGGCCCCCACTACTGTGGTGCCGTTGAGCCAGCCGAACACCGTCTCCGGAAGGTTCGTTCCGGGGTTCACGTTGAGCTCCATGGCCGCGTACTTGAGCGGCTGGTACCGGTATAGGTTCTCGATCTGGAGGATCCCTGAGAGGACCGACAGGACGACCAGGACAACGCTCAGGGCTACGGTGATGCGGAGGCCCTTCACGAAGAGGGTGCGCTCATCGGGGCTCGCGCTCTTGTGGTAGCGGTAGGCAAAGAATCCGCCGATCATCATGATCCCCGTCAGGGGGACCGTCGCCAGGACGTGGAAGACCTCGTAGCCGGTCGAAGGGGTGAGGAACGGAGCCCAAGGGTCGACCCCCGTCACGGCCCCGGTAGCGAGGTAGGCGCCGATGTCGAACCCGTTCGGGGTGTTCATCCAAGCGTTCACCATGACGATGAGCACCGCGGAGAGCAGGGTCCCGATCACGATCGGGAGCGTGAGGAGCCAGCGAGTGTAGCGGCCGTGGAACACATTTCCGTAGTAGACGTAGACCACGAGGAAGATGGTCTCGAGGAAGAAAGCGAAGATCTCGACGTAGAAGATCGAGATGACCCCGGTCTTGGAGACGAGGGTCATGAACCCCGGGAACAGGTTGACGAGCTCGACCGCCATGACAATCCCGCTCGCCGTCCCGATGCCGAACGAAACCACGAACGGTCGGACGAGACGGCGAGCAAGCGCCCCGTAGTACTTGTCCTTCGAACGGGCAGAAAGGAACTCCACGGCGCAGATCATGATGGCGAGCCCGATGCTCAGTGAGACGAGCAGGATGTGAGACCCGATCGTGAACGCGAAGAGGAACCGGTCGTAATCCACCATCGGAATCGACATGCAGGGAACCGCTCGGCGCAGGTCACGGAGGGATATTATGAAGTTTATGGGTTGACCTTGGATACGAAACTTCGACGCGCGGGGCCCCGACCAATGAGACGGGTGACCAACGTCACCCATGCCGAGCGACGGTCCATCTCCCGGTCGGAGACGATCGTGTTCTTCGAGCGATTCTCGCGAAAGGTCCGAGGGACCTGTGCGTCAAAGAGTGAACCAGGTGTATAAGGCCGGTTCGGCGGTGTTGCCTCGGTGATGGACTCCGGGGTGGGGTCTCGAAACGGTTTCCTTGGTTAACTGGGCTTGCGTTAGAATCCGCTCGACTGACGGTCAGCTGGACTGGTTTCTCCTGCGACTCGATTTCCCGGGGAGGTACCCCTCAGTTGCCGAAGCTCAGCCTCCGCGAGAATCAAGTTCTTGTCGGTTGTTCGCATGCGGCCTAACGGGGTGTGCGGTTTCGTATGACAGGTCTGGGTGACATCTATACTCGAGGAGTCCACACTAACCTAGCGCCCTTGTATGCCAATTGGGAGCCCACGAAGCCGGTACGGGCTGGTGACTATGGTACCGTATCGGACAAGAACAACCAGTTCACCTACCATGGGAACATCAAGGAATTCGGGGTGCCTTTCTCACTTCGGACCGAACACGGTGCGAGTCAAAGAACGTTCTTCTCGGAGGGGTCGGGCAGTCTGACTTTCCACGCCAAGGGCGAGGCCTCTCCCGGCGTACCGATCGCCGCAAATGCCACTCTCGAAATCCAGTTCTCGAAAGAGAATGCGGTCTTTTTCAACGCTGCCGGTTGCCGATATCAAATGGTCTCTGATAAGGAGGCACTCGGTCGTATGATTCTTCAGAAGTATCTCGTCGAACGATCCTAGAACAAGGATTGGGCAATCATTACAGACATCATCGAGGCGGGCGCGACCACAGTTGTAGTTTCGAGCGATGCCTCAGCGGAGATGGTGCTAGAGGCAGACGCGAGCGTGGCGAAGATTGACTTGGCCAGTGCTGGGTTGGGGTTGACGGTCAAAAGGACCAACAAGATTGGGTACCAGGTTGTCACCCAAAGCGGGCTGATTCCGCTAGTCGGATTCTCCAAGCTCCAGAAACCTTGGGGTCGGGAGCCAACATTTGATGCCTCAATCAAGTTCGCCACCAGTACTTCCGATAGATCGGAATTTGAGGATGTCGCACGTAGGTCCCTTTCCTCCAGCGCTGACGAAGAGGGTGAGAAGTTAGTCTTCAGCCGTCTGGATTAGGGCGGGTCGGGCACGAACCCTTTTCGCTTAACTCGTGGGGGCATCCTTTACTCTCCTCCGCGCTCCTCGCGGTCGGTCATCGCGGTGTGACCTGCCCCTAGGGCCTCGACCCTAGCCTGGGTTTGGCGGCCCTTCCTGCTGCGACGGGACGAGCGCCTCCGCGAACTGTCGGATTCGGAACGGTCGCAGCAGGATGGCGTCCGGGCGCTGGACCGGGTCGGAAGGGGGGTTAGGAGGCCGAGACGCGGGAGCGACAAGGACGACGCGGAGCCCCGGGACCAGATCTCTCGCGTGCCCAATGAGTGGGTCCACGTTCCCCTCCGCAAGGTGGGCGTCTACGACCAGGAGCGAAGGGCGGTGCACCCGGACCAGCTCGATGGCCTGGGTCGCCCCTTCGGCTTCCCCGTCGACCCGAAAGCGGTGCAACCGAAGGAGGCCTCGAAGGAGGGTTCGCGTCTCCACGTCACCTGCCACAACGATCGCGGACGATGTGGAGCCAATGCTGCTGCTCAAAGTCTCTGAGTCCGGTGCGGACCCGGACCGCACCTCCCCGAGTCGAAGGTACGAACGACCTCGGTCTATTATTCACTACGCTTCGAAGGTCGTCCCGGGCGCTCCTCGTCGCCGGTCGTCGAGAAGGCGCTCCGTTCGGGAAGGTTGGGGGACACCGCAAGCCCGGGATTGGCTGTCCGATGAGTTCGACGGGGGCGAGAACCTCCTCCAGCCTGGGAGGGAGTAGCCGTTGACGGCGGCGCGGACTCGCAAATCCCCCCGGCGCCAGACTTAAGTATCGTCGGGGTGGAATAAACCTGCGGAGCCGAGTTCTTGGGGGCAGCAACCGACCTTCCGCCGGAGCTAACCGCATTCTTGAATCGCCCGACGCCCCAGTCACTAATCATTCGTGGGGCCCCGGGCACGGGGAAATCGCTGCTCGCGCTCGCCCTTATCGAAGCGTTTCCCGGACGTCGGATCTACGTTTCGAGTAGAGTTCCCCGCTCCCGTCTCACGCTTGACGTCCCTAGTTTCACGCGGCAGGTGGACGCGGGCCTCCTTTCCGTCGTCGACATGACCGCGAGCGGGGCCGACCTGCGAACCGCCTCTCGGTCGCTCGAATCTGCCCGAGCCTTGGTCGAGCCAGAAGCCTCGTCCGACAGTCTTCAGGCCCTGTTACTGCCTCCCGAAGTGCTGGAGGCCTGGAGCCAAGCCTCGCCCTCTACGCCCACCATGATCGTGCTGGACTCGTGGGATGCGATTGCTGAACGACATGTCGGTATCGCCGGGGCCGCTGGCAGGTCTCTCCCTTCCAGGGAGGAGCTCGAACGGGTGGCGCTCACCCAGATGGCAGCGGGGCCGGTCTTCCTGGTCATCATCATCGAGCATCCGGAGGCCGGTCAGCTTGAGTATCTGGTCGATGGCGTGGTCGCGGTGGACCGGCAGATCCATGAGGACCGGATGGAGCGCTGGCTGCGCATCGAAAAGCTCAGGGGGACACGGATCGCGCATTCGTCGTACCCGTTCTCGCTGGAGGGGGGCCGATTCCGATGCATCGTGCCTCTTGGGCAGGGCCCGGGACCCGCCACTCCGCCCATCGACCACCCGCCCTCTTCGTCGCCCGGTCAGATTTGGCCGGGCTCGACTGACTACGCCTCGTTCTTCGGAAGGCTCTCGGTCGGCAAACTTACGCTGATCGAACTCGACCCGGAAGTCCCGAACTCGGCCGTAGCGATGGTTGTCGCTCCACTCCTCAATCAGGTCGTCGCGGGTGGTGGCCGAATCGTGCACATCCCGCCGCCCGGGATGCAGCCGACCGAGATCTGGAAGATGTACGAGGGCCGAACATCGAAGGAAGCCTTCGTCCGTCAGGTGCGACTCCTTTGTCCAGCGCCGGGCGGCGAGCCGGAGGATCTCGCCCCGACGATCCTCCCGCTTCCAACCTCGAGTGTGGACGGGTATACTCCTAGGGTCCCGGAGGCGGCGCGGTTCTTGGCCGAGAACTCCGACCCGGCGAAACCGAACCTAGCGGTCCTGTCGATCGGCGGTATGGACGCCATCAACGGACTGGTACCGGGTGCGTACACCCCGAATACACTTCCCGGGTTGACGCTCACGTTCCTCCACCAGTCTCCCCTCCACGGTGTCTTCATCGGAAGCACGGGAGAGCCTCTCACTCGCGCCATCCGCCCGATGGTGGACGCGCACATCCGATTCATCGCCCGCGACGGCCGGGTCTTCGTTCATGGGATCATTCCACGGACCCCTTCCCTGGTTCTTTCTGACGGGGACGCACAGGCACCCTACCATCTCCTCCTCGTTGTGTAGCTGTTCGTCATCCTCGGGCGCCGAAGTAATGATTGATTCCCGAATTGTGAATGGGCCTGCTGTCAATTGATGTCGAAAACTCCCCGTCCCGGGCGTTGATTGCGGTCCTTCATCGGCCGGGCGCGTCCCTCATGAAGCTTGCTTGGCCGTGGCCTCCACCACCTTGAAGCAGTCACTCCCGCTTCAAGCTACATCCATGAGAGGCTACTACGAGCACCGGCTCAGTGGTTCGAAGCTGCAGCAGGTTTACGACATAGCGTCTCCGAAAATCCATCAGTACCTTAACGCCGAGCTACGATACGTCATCGAGCAAGTGCAGGGTGCGAGCCGGGTTCTCGAGCTAGGATGCGGGTACGGGCGGGCGATGAAAGAGGTCGCGCCCCGCGTGGGGAGGATCGCTGGCAACGACATCTCCCGAGCGAGCCTCGATCTCGCCACCCGCTATCTGGGGGCGCTTCGAAACTGCGATCTCTTCCGGATGGATGCGTCCCGCCTGGCCCTCCGAGACGGGATGTTCGATGCTGTGTTCTGCATCCAGAACGGCATCTCGGCGTTCGCGAGGAATCGCCACGAGTTCGTTGCGGAGGCCGTCCGGGTTGCGAAAGACGGAGGCGTGGTCCTGTTCTCGAGCTACTCTCCCCGGATATGGACCGACCGCCTTGACTGGTTCCGAGCGCAGTCGCGGGCGGGACTCCTTGGAGAGATAGATGAATCGCGGACCGAGGATGGAACGATCGTGTGTAAGGACGGTTTTCGAGCGTCTACCGTAGCTGGCGATGAATTCCGAGCGCTCTTCGCGGAGCTGGGGCTAGTGGCGACCATCTGCGAGGTGGACAAGTCCAGCGTGTTCGCCCGCGCGGTGAAGCAGGCACGGAGTCGATCTCTCGCGCCCACGCGCCATCCTCGCAGTCGGTAATCGAGCGCGCGCGGCGTTTCGTTGGGGGCGCTTCTGTTCGACTCAGGATTGCTCGATCTCGTCTATTAGGGCGCTCAGATCCCGCCGGTACCGGGTCATGAAGAGCCCCTGAGTGCCGGGGGGAGCCCCCTGCCGACATTCGACCGATACCACCGATCGCCCTTCCGCATTGTCGTCTTCTAGGTGGAACAAGTAGTCAACGTATCGGGCGTTCCTCGGCTCCGATGGCTTCGTGGTGGTGAAGATGATAGTGGCGGCGCATTCGTTGATCGCCTCAACGAACGGGCGGATTCCGTGCTCTTCCGTGGAGTAGAGGTCCGCGGCTCGATTCGAGTTGGCGATTGCGATGGCCTTGGTCGGGCTGTACGAGCTGCGACCATCGAGCAGGTCGCGCGCGAGGTTCGGCAAACGCATGAAGTCCGCGAAAGTGCGCAGTCGAGCATCCGCGTCTATGTCCTCACGGACGATCCAGCTCGCCATGGTGCCGAGCTCCGGATGAGGCGCAAGCTCCTCGGGATTGATGACAAAGAAGTGGTCCGACGCGATATGGGACACGATCGAATGTTCGACAGCGTCACGGGGTTCGAGGGGATCCTCGACTTGGAGCCAAAAGAATTCCGGGTCGACTCTGCGAGCGACCGTCAATGCGAGACGGCACCGATCCCCCGCGGAAGCCCCCCAGAAACCAAAAGATGTCGGAACCCTCCAGTCGCGAGCGTAGGTCCGTGGCTTGGTTGGAATGGTGCTCTCCTCCCCAGGGAAGACGTAGTCTCCCACGAGGTCCGACGGTTGGGAGAAGTACACAATCGCACTCCTGCCCTATAAAGTGGGGACCTCCGTAGTCGGAGGCATCGCGATCGCAGAAGTGAATCGGAATCAGATGGCTGAATTCCCTTCCTGAGGACTCTCTATCGAGAAAGTCGTCTGCGCGCTCCTCGCGGTCGGTCTTCGGCCCCGCGCGCTGATTGCGGTCATCGGCCGCGCGCGGAACCGCCAAAGTCGAATCATTTCTCTAGAAGACTAGGGTCTTCTCGGCCCAGATGGCCCACTCAGTCCACTGGTCCAGGCTGCTTCGGCGGGTTCCCTCAACCAGCTCTGCATCGTTGATCCCTCGCGCGTTCATGCAGGTGCCGCAAACCCCGACGACCCCATTCCGTTGGACCACCGCCTTGAGCATGTTCTCGATGTTGTAGTATCCGGTCGGGACCGACTGGCCTGCTTTGGCACAAGCCGCAGCGTCTCCGACAAGGAAGATACGGAGCTCGGTCTCCGGCTCATTCTTCAGGATGTTTGCGGCAAGGCGGAAGGCGTTGTATGCCCGCTCGGTTCCGTAGGGAGGGTCGTTCACGGTGATCAATACCTTCGCCATCGATCGCTACCTTCTCGAGCACGGATGAGGGACGACATGACACTAACCCCCGGGCGGCCCCGCACGCTCCTCGCAGCTCGCCCTCGTCCCGCGCGCTGATCGGGGTCCTCCCCCGGCCGCGCGCGCCCTTGAATCCGAGTCGTGTGGGCGTTTCAGATCTTGGCCGCTCGCGACCTTCGATCGAAGCGGGTGGGCGGGTCGAGCGGTTTGGATCCAGCTAGCGTCCGCCAGCAAGTCCTTCGTATCTGCCGAGACTGGTCGCATGAACAACCGCATTGAGGGCGGCCCTCGCCACCTCTCGGACAGCCACCCGGTGTAGGACGTCAAACGCGCGATAGTCCAGTCGCCTCGTTGGACGTTTGCCCGTACAAAACCCCAGAAGCGCGTCACCGTCTGTCGACATGTGGGCAGGCCGAACCGCGAGGGCCAATCCATCGTGCGCGAGTTCGACGAGTCTAGCTAGTTGCTCATGATCCAAAGGTGCGTCCGTACCGACGACTCCGATAGTTGTCCCGAAACGGGTGGTCGAGCGTTTCAGGTATTCGTCAAGGAGGTCGTCCATTTCCAGGAAGCCCTTGGCACCTCTCCGATGGGTGCCGGCGACGGTTCTCTCTTCGAATGCGTCATAAACGTTCCCCACTGAGTTCGTAACTACAACCGTCCCGACGGTCCAGGGACCCACTTTCGCCGCGCTGCTGCCTAGGCCTCCCTTTGTCCCCCTCAATTCCCGGTCGGCGAAGAACGGCCCAACAGTTGCCCCAGTTCCAGCCCCCACCGTCCCCTGGGTCACGGGGCGGGAAGATGCGTTTCGGCACGCACTCTCGCCGAGCTCCACATAGTCCCGTCCTTCGAGCGGGCCGAAATCCACGTCGTAGATGTTGGTTCCCATGATCGCCGGCATTCGCCCCCCACCGCGGGGGCGAGCGAGCCCTTTGCCGAGCAAGAATCGTCGGATGCCAATCGATGCGTCGTAACCGTAAACGTCACCGCCCGTCAAGAACAGGGCATGATAGTTGATGAACGTCCTACCGAGGTCCGATCCCGCAGTGTCATAGCTACCCGGCCATCCTCCGCGAATGCCCGCGAAGGCCATGGCCGGCGGCTTGAGTAGGACGACCGTTGTTCCCGTCCGATGTTTCAGGTCCTGGGCGTGCCCGACTTGGACTCCTGCCAACGTGGTCAACGTAGTGTTCGAATGCGGCATGGAGGGCCGGCTGCGAGTGCGACTGATTCGTCCAAGGATAAAGCGGCGTCGAGGGGGAGATCCACGACGGCGGGTCGGCTGACTGCCCAGGGATTGTCGGTGCAAGCGAGTCCCTGTCGAGCGTTAGATTGAGTCGGACGCAGCAGTCCATGTCGTACGCTCCTCGCAATCCTTCCTCTTCTCGCGCGCTGATTGCGGTCATGTCATCGGCCGCGCGCGCCCCACATCAAGGTCGCGCCGGCCTGCCGCCGCCGTCCCCTCGCTCCGCTCGGCGACCATGATAGGGGCACGGTCGCCCTCGGGCCTCGATTCGGCCCCCGGGCGACCTGCGCGCTCGCTTCGCATCCGATTGGGGCGGGGCGGTCAGGCTGCTCTCAACCGCTTGAGTTCTCCCCGAAGCAAGCCGTAAACCCAAACGTCTGTCCAGGCTCTGCCGAAGCGGGCTTCGCCCCGAAGGGTTCCTTCTCGGCGAAAGCCAAGCCTCCGCAACATCGCCGCCGACCCAACGTTACCAGAAACCACGTTTGCGATGACACGATGTAGTCGCATCGTTCGGAATCCGAAGAGGCAAGCCAGCCGCACAGCTTCAGTTCCGTACCCTTTTCCCCAGTACTTTCTCTTCAGCCAGATGCCTATCTCGGCTCTCTTTTCAGCGCGTGACCAGCCCATGAGGCGGACTTGACCAACCACTTGGCTTTCGCCTTCGACCACTATCGCGAACGTGAACCCTGCGCCGGATCGTTGTTCGCTGAGCACCCGTCTCACAAACCGAGATCCCGTTTCGTGCTGGACGCGGGGCGGTAGAAACCTCGTCGCGCGGCGGTCACGGAGAACCTCGTTCAACGAGTGCGAGTCCGCGAGCGTAAGCGGTCGGATCTCTACCAGGGCTCCTCGAAGTGTCGCGCTCATCGCGGTCCGCCCTCGACCGCGCGGGTCGCAGATAAAGCCCGCGCGAGCACGTCAGCGCGGCGCAATCACCCACAGAATCGCGGAAAGGGCGAACATCATCGCGAGCGCGATCAGGGCGGCGAGAAGCCGTTGACCCAGCGTCATGGGCCTCAGCAGGCGCAGTCGCATCGCGGCCCATTTAAGGCGCCGTAGCCGGCGTCATCACGTTTCAGCTCGTGGTTCGATCATCGACCGCGCGCGCCCTTTATGAAGGCCGGGCGGCCACTGCCTCTCGTTTCGATTATCGCGCGCTCGGTAGTGAGGTGAGGGAATCCCAACCGAGTCGGCTAGAGTCCGATCGCCTGGAGCGCGTTCATCGCTTGCTCCAGCGTTTTGTCCGGAGTGCCGGCCGCGTCGATCCGAACCCAGCGGGGGGGCTGGAACATCTGCTCGAACTTCCGTTTCACCCGGACGAGGTACGGCTCGTCCTCGAAAGCTTCGCGCTGGCCCCGGGCCTCGACCCGCTTCATGGCAACCTCCACCGGCGCATCCAGGTACAGCACCAGGTCCGGCTCAATCGCAACGTCGCGCTCGATACGATCCACCTCTCGCCACGCTTCGGGGTTCAGTCCCGGGAATTGGTAGGCGAGGGCGGAATAAAGCGACCGGTCCTGGATGACGATGTCTCCCATTTCGAGTGCGCGTTCGATGTGGGGCCGGAGTAACGCTCGGTCGACGGTGTAACAGAGTGCGGCCGCGAACGGGTCGAGCTTGCGAAGGCGCGCGAACTCGGACCGTAGGAACTTGTCGGTCGGCTCCCGGAAGCTTGAGATCGAGTGACCGCGGGCGAGGAGCGGAGGAACCAACCGGGCGGCCAGCTCCGTCTTTCCGGTCCCATCGATGCCTTCGATAACGATGTACGTGCTGCGCTCGCTCATGATCCACCGTCGAACACGTCCAGAACCCGGGGATGCACGAGGTCCCGGGGGAGGTCGGACATTGGCAACGGGACATCGTCCGGGGCCATAATACCGATTGAACGCAATCTTCGTCGCGCGATTTGCGTGGAGATAGCCCGTAGGGTTCCGGATGGGACGCTCCACAGTGCGTGCGCTGGTCCGTCGCGAGGGTTCCTCGCGGTCGGTCATCGACGTTTGTCGGTAGGTTCTCCGACAGTTGTTCCACCCTCTCTTAGGGCCAGATCGCGGGGGCGCGGCAGCCTGTGGAAGAAGGTCGAGAAAGGATTTAGGCGAAGATCGAATCACAAGGCGGAATGCTGGAACCAGTCCCCAAATGCCTCCACCAGGCGGCGCTTGACTTTTCCAGAGGCGAGGAAGGGCCATTCGAGGCAATAGTACTGCAGAACCCCAAGCTCAGGAATTGCCCCAGCGCCCCGAACAGGTGCGCCCTGTGCGCGAGAGCAATCGCATTGGTTCGGGCTCGGCAAAAAGGTAGCCCTGACGTCAACCAACAGTTCGCCGATCTAAGCCGCTATTCTACGTCGCAGTGCCATCACGGTTAGTTGCCGTTCCCGGGCGGCCTCGCGCACCCCTCGCGGTCCGTCCTCGTCCCGCGCGCTGATTGCGGTCCCGTCTCTGGACGAACTCCGCGAATGAATTCGTCCGCTCGTGGAGGCGGGTGCGCCTCCCCGACTCGGCCGCGCGCGCCCCGTTCTCCCTACTCCAAGCCTCCGCCCTGATTGATCAGTTCGGGGCTTCACGTACCGTTGTTGACTCGCGAAGCCTTGCACGAGCTGAGCGTCGAAGTTGCATCGAGACTATTGCGAGCGACACGACCCCGGTTCCTAGAATCACTCCCCCGACCACAACCAAGTCCAAGGGGTACCCGTTAAGGACCCAGGGAGCGGCGGGATAGCCGCACGGTTCAGCACAGATTTGGCCCCATCCGAACGGGAGTAGGAGACCCAGGAAGACCATAGCCCACCCCCAGAACATCAGGAACGGCGCGAGGACATGCAGAGCGAGTTTTGAGCCCCTCGGGAAAGCGTTCTCCCCGCCCTCCGGCGGCGACCTGATCGCGTTGGCCAACGCACGTGCTGACAATCCTACAGAGACGAAGAATGCCTCAATCCCTAGGACGATACACGTTGAGAGCAGGTCGTTGATTGAGGATGGACAGACCTCAGTCCCATTGCAGAAGTCCCCGGTGCAGACCGGACATTGTTCCATGCCGACTTGGCCTATAGCACCGAACCCGATCGTTACGAGGAGTGCAAGAATCATCACACCCGTGAGCGTCGCCTCGAAACCACGGTCTACGGAACGCCCCGGCCGGCGGAGTTTCGCGCGCTCTTCTCGCCCGCTCATCGCGGTCGTGTCATCAACCGCGCGGTTCCCACATTAACCTCGCGCCCTCGCTCTTCGCGCGCGGGCGTTCCCTCGCTTCGCTCGGCGAGGATAATGGGGACACGGCCGCCCTCGTCGCTCGAACCGCTCCTCGGGCGGCCTCCGCGCTCACTCCGTGTCGATGACCGCGATGAGCGCGCAGAGCGCCTCCGAAATCGACGCCGCGAACCCGTTCCCCGACCTGCCCGCGATCCGCGGGCCCGATGCGAGGCCGCAGCCTCCTCGTCCTCATGGCCCTGCTCCTCGCTCGTATCCGCGCCCCCGCTTCGGCGATTACTCGCGGACGCGGTTCGAGTCGCGGGTCGCGTTCGGCGGCCCGGACGATAACGAGGACGCGGAGGGATTCGCCGCGACCCCGACGCGGCAGTTCAGCCTCCTCGAGATCACGAGCGGCCTCCCGGACGACTCGCGGGAGGCGGACGAGCGCGCCGCGGAGCGGAGGCTGCGCGATCTGCGTGGGCGGGTCAAGGCCTC
>JBKQMS010000026.1:0-22014 GCA_052326485.1 Thermoplasmata archaeon
CGGGCCCGACCGCGCTGCCCAGGTTCCGGAACGTCTGGTTCATCCCGGTCTGGATCCCGAGCTCCTTCGGGTTCACGGAGAGCACGATGATGTTCGACATCGCGATCAGCACCGCGACGTTCCCGACGAGCGCGGGGACGGTGAACACCATCAGCTCGACGATCGAGGCGTGGAAGAGGGTCAGGCCGAGCGCTCCCAGGCCCATGACCGCGAAGCCGGTGATCATCACGGGTTTCGGTCCCTTCGCCGCGACCCACCGACCCCACAGCGGGGCGAAGGCGAGCATCCCGAGCGCCGAGGGGAGCGCGACCAGCCCCATCTGGAACTCGGTGTACCCGAAGCCGGGCGAGAACGGGTCCTCGACGAGGATCGTGAGCGTGACGAAGATGAGGAACATCCCGACGCCGACGATCACCCCGTTCACGTTCGAGATCCAGATGTTCCGCTCCTTGAGGGCCTTGAACGAGATGACTGGGGTCAGGGCGCGTGACTCCCAGAACAGGAAGAACACGGTCCCGGCGAGCGCGAGGAGGAAGAACTCCGGGACCCCCCACGGAATCCCCGCGAACGTGACGGCCGAGAAGCTGGTCCAACCCCAGTAGACCCCCTCCGTGAGACCGAACATCGCCATCGCGAGGGCGAAGCCGAGGCTGCCGATGCCGGGAAGGTCGATCGGCTTCGGGGAGAGGTGGGGAGATTCCCGCAGGTAGACGTACGCGAGGACCACGAGCAGGATCGCGACCGGAGTGACCGTGTGATAGGTGAGCTGCCAGCCGAACCGGTACGCGATGTACCCTCCGCCGACGAGCCCGAGCGAGGCGCCGGCCGCGAACATCCCTGCGACAATCCCCTGGGCCTGCCCGACCCGCGCCGCGGGAAAGACCTCGGGGAGCATGGCGAACGCGAGCGGGAACATGCCCATCCCGAGACCTTGGAACGCGCGAGCGCCGATCAACAGGTAGAGTTGGTTCGCGGTACTGACCCCGAGCGCCGACCCGATGTTGGGCGTGAACCCAGCGACACTGACCGCGACGGCGTAGAGCGACATCACGAAGACCAGCATCCGCTTCTTGCCGTACTTGTCCCCCAGTTTGCCGAAAACCGGGGTGGCAACGGTCCCGACGAGGAGGTACGCCGAGAGAATCCAAACGACGCTCGTCGTCGGCGCGTTGCCGAAGAACTGGATGAAGGCTCGGAACGCGGGCAGGACCATCGTCTCGACGTAGGTGACCATGAGCGCCATCACGGCGAGAACGATGATCACGGCCCGCGCCGCGTGGGGGTCGTAGGGGGTGCCCGCGGCGGTCTGGGTCCGCGACGGTTCGCTCACGAACGCTCCTGCCGGTGGGTGCCACCCGGGTCGAGGTGACGGTTCAGTTCCGCGAACACGCGCAGCGCCGTGGCGATGTCCTCCGGTGGCAGGTCCTGAGCCGCTTCGGCCATCAGTTGGCCGATCTGGCCCCAGACGCGCGACTCGACCTTGCGGCCTTTCGGGGTCAGGCAGAGCTCGACCGCGCGGTGGTCGCGCTCGGAACGGCGCCGGGTCAGGAGACCCGCGGCCTCGAGCTGGTCGACGTTCGCGCATACGGTCGGGGCCGAGACGAAGAGATGGCGGGCCACGGTGCTCACCGATGCCGGACGGAGGCCCGAGACGAGATGCAGCGCCCAGAACTGCCCCAGCGAGATCCCTTCGGCCTCGAGCACGGGGTGGATACGGTGCAGGACCGACCCCATCGCCTCGTGGACACCGGCCACGAGTTGCTCGGCGCCCCTCGGGGGAGGCGTTCGCGATGCGCGGGCTGAGGCGGCGACCATGAGGTTTCCTAACTATTCGGGGGCGGAATAATTAGAGGATATAATCATTTCGATGTCTATGCGAGAGCGTAGCGCGCAAGCTCGACGAGGTCGTTGAGCCCCGGTTGCGAGTCCTCCGGGACGCTCTCGCCTCCCCACGCGGCTACGATCGCGCCCGAGGGAAAGGCGGGGTTCCGACCGGCTTCCTGAGCACCGAGACCGGTCGGCGACCCGCGCCGGTCGATCTCCAGAAGGAGCACGAGGGCCCCGAGGGGACCCGAGTCGACCGCGATACGGACGCGCCGTCCCCGCGCCTCCACCTCGACCCGCGCCTCCTCGTCGTGGAGGTGGGCGATGCGAGCTCGCGGCCCGGCGGGGCGTCTCGCTCCCGTCGATGCCTCCCGCCAAGCGACCTTCTGTCCGGCCTCGCGGTAGCGTAGGAGCAGGCCGGGGTCGATCGAGAGCGGGCCGGTCGGTTCTCTCATGCGGTCACCCTCCCCCCGCGCCACAGGAGGCAATCGGGCCGCACCGAACAAGGACCGCAGACCGTGATATCCCGTTCCTTCGGGCAATCCCCGGAGATCCCCGTGTGACAGAGGACAAAGTCGTACTTCACCGGGTCGAGAGGGTCGATCCGGCGCAAGGCTTCACTCACCTCTTCCACGGCCGCCCAGGAACGGGTGCGTCGGCGCGTGAGCCCGAGGTGGTACGCGATCCAGTGGACGTGCTGGTCGAGCGGTATCTTGAGCTCCCCGGTTGGCACGCGCCGCCAGAGCCCTAGGTCCGGATATCGGTCGCGCACCATCCATCGGACGAACAGCGTGAGCCTCTTACAGGCGCTCCTCCCCGTGTCCCGCGGGCTCGGGAAGAGCGCGCGGTATCCCTGCGGCGGAGGGCCCAGGCGCGAGCGGAGCGCATCCCCCCGAAGAACCCGGGAGAGCTCGTCCAGGCCGCCGGCGAAGCCGCCGGTAGCGAGACCGTCCACGAACGCCGACTCGAGGGATGGGTGTCGTAGGTAGTAGACCTCCAGAACCCGGGCCAGGTAGTCGAGCTGGTCCCCCCGTATCCACCGGTGCCGGAAGGAGGTCAAGCGTCGGGCTCGTTCCCGGGCGTGGCCCGGGGAGACGAGCCACCGGACGTCGCCCCCGGCGACCTCGGCGAGGCGGCGAATCGCGCCTCGGATCGCGGTGGTGTTGCCGATGGCGAGGGTGGACGCGAAGACCCCCGCGACCTCGGCGCGCCGGGGGTCCACCGCCCGGGACCGGACCTCAGCGATCGGGTCGTCCGCGAGCGACCGGTCGAAGGGGAACCGAGCGTAGAGCTCCGCTAGGTGTCGGGGGAACTCGGCGCTCGGTCGGTGGGCCCGCACGCGGCCCCGGACCCGAGCGCGGCATTTACCGTTCGCGTCGGAGGCGATGGGACCGCACTCCTAACTAGTGGGAAGGGATAGGGCTACCGGAGCTGCGCGATGGAGCTCCGACCGACGATCGACCGGGGGTGGCTCGAACGCGCCGCGGTCCGGGACCCCTTCGGCCATGCCTACGGCCTCTGGGACCTTGACCACGCCCCGAACCGGGTCCGGTTCGTCTCCGCCATCGACGGTGACCAGACCGTCGGCTACCTGCTCGTCTGGCTAGGCCATCCCACCCGGACCGTCGTCCATTGGGTCGGTGCCGACCCTCGCGCCCGTGCCCTCGTGGACGCCCTCCCTCCGCGGCCCCTCGTGGCGATCGTTCCCGAGATGTTCCAAGATGCCGTGGTCTCGTCCCGCGGCCCGGCGCGACCGTTCACGCTCCTCATGCTCGCGAACGAGCTGTTCACGAAGCCGAGGATGGACGCGAGAGCTCCCCCCTCGGTCGAGGTCCGCCGCCTCGAACGTTCGGACCTGCCAGCGCTCGTCACGTTCGCCGAGCGGCAGTCGGATCCCGTGGCGGCCGAGTATCCGACTCTCGATCCGGGCGAGGAGTGGATCTGGGGAGCGTTCGGCCAGGGGAAGCTCCTCGGTGCGGTCCGTGCGGCCGTGCGCCTGCGAGATATGTGGATCGTCAACGGGGTGTACGTCGACCCGAACGCTCGGGGTCGAGGGGTCGGGGGGGTGCTCGTCGAGGCCGCTCTCGCGAGCGCACGGGAGGCCCGGGCGAGGGTCGGTCTCTACGTGCGGGAGGACCGGGTCGAGGCTCGGCGCCTGTACGAACGATTGGGATTCCGCCCCGTTGGGCGGCGGACCTGGCTCGACCTCGGTGCCGGGTTTTCCCCGTGAACGGCGGAGAGTCGGCACCGACAAGGCGAGCGAAAGCGCGCGAGAAGGAGCGACGATGACTTCCAATGCGGAAGCCCTGGAGATCTTCCGGACGGTCGCCGACCTCCTCGACCTCCTCGGGGAGAAGTTCAAGCCGGAGGCGTATCGACGCGCCGCCCGGTCGATCGAGAGCCTGACCGAGGACCTCGGCGTGGTCGCCGCGCGTCACGAGCTCCGAGCGATCCCCGGGGTCGGAGAGGCGATCGGGGAGAAGATCGAAGAGTATCTTCGGACCGGGGCCATCTCCTACTACGAACGGTTGAAACGCGAGATCCCGCCCGGGCTCGTCGAGCTGATGCGCCTCCCCGGGCTCGGTCCGAAGACCGCGCGCCGGTTCTGGGTCGAGCTCGGCGTCGAGGGACCGAACGAGCTCCGGGACGCGATCGCCGCCGGCCGGCTCGTCGGGATGAAAGGCTTCGGGGAGAAGAAGATCGAACAGATCCGGTCCGCCCTTGCGGCCGCGGCCGCCGGCCCCGGACCCGCTCGACGCCCCATCGAGGAGGTCTACCCGGTCGCCCGCGCGCTCGTGCAAGCCCTCCGAGACGGTGCCGACACCGACCGGGTCGAGGTCGCCGGCAGCTTCCGTCGGGCCCGCGAGACCGTCGGCGACCTCGACATCCTGGTCACGTCGCGGGACCCGGGAAAGGTCTTCGAGACGTTCACGGCACATCCGCTCGTCGGCGAGGTGAAGATGCGGGGCGAAACGAAGGAGACCGTCGTGCTCGTGGGTGGCCTCCAGGTGGACCTGCGCGTCGTGAAGCCCGAGGAGTTCGGGGCCGCCCTCCAGTACTTCACGGGCTCGAAGGACCACAACGTTCGTCTCCGTTCGCTCGCGCGCGACCGGGGGCTCAAGGTCAACGAGTACGGGGTCTTCCGAGGCGAGGAGCGCATCGCCGGGGCCACCGAGGAGGAGGTCTACGCCTCCCTCGGCCTCGCCTGGATCCCGCCCGAGCTCCGCGAGGACCGGGGCGAGATCGAGCTCGCCGCACGGGGGAAGGTCCCTCCGCTCGTCTCCGAGAGCGACCTTCGGGGGGACCTGCATACCCACCTCGCTCCGGACGCGCGCCCCGACGTCGTGGACAGGATCGTCGCCGAGGCCCGGACCCGCGGCTTTGCCTATGTCGGAGTCGTGGTGGGCGGGGTCCGCGCGGACGGCGCCGTCTGGCTCTTGCCGGAGGTCACGCGGTCTCACCTTGCCAACCTTCACCTCCCGGGACTACAGCTCGCTCGCGCGGTCGAGACGGGGGCCGGCGCGATGCCGAAGGAGCTGGAAGCGACCGCAGCCGACTATCGTATCGTGCGGCCGCTATCGGTACCGGTCCGGTCCGTGGGATCGCGCGGGACGTGCCGTTCTCCGGCCCTCGTCGCCCACGTGGGCTCTTCCGTCGCGTCGGACGCAGCGGTTCTCGCGCAGTGGGTCGAGGAGGCCCGGCGGGCCGGCGCCGCGGTCGAGGTCGGCCCCGGTCCCGAGAGGCTCGACTCCGTCGCCGGCCGGCAGGCTCGCGAGGGAGGGGTCGCGATCCACGTTCCGACGGGCCTGGGTGCGGCCCGGGACGACCCGACACGAGTCGTGGCCATCGGGTTCGCGCGGCGCGCCGGCATTCCTCCGGAAGAGGTGGCGAACACCCGTCCGCTCGGAGACGTCAGCGCCACATGGTCCGGGTCGACCCGGGACCGGCTACGGACGGCGAACGGCCCCCCGAGATCGCGGTCCGGGAGGAGGCGCCCTGCATCATGAGGCAGCTCGTGCAACGGTGGGCGGCTGGCGTCAGCCCGTGCCTCCAGTAGCAATCGGCGCAGAGCGGACGGCCACATCCCCAGCAACGAGGAGGAACGGTGGTCCTCTCGATCGGGGTGGCGCAGCTGGAGCAGGCCCGGGCTCCCACGAGAGGGTCCATCCGCAGCGCCGGGGGCTCGGGTAGGCGACCGGAGACCGGCGCGGGGGGCCGAGGCCGGGCGGGGCTGGACGGGGTCGGGCGCCGGGAGGGGTTCTCGTTCACCGAGCAGGGGAGGGGGCACCCCCCTTTTTATGTCTAGGTCCAACCGCAAGGGGTTTCCGTTGGAGGGTGGGGTTCATCTAGGACCGACCGACCCCTCCGGAACGTGTCCAACGCCCGGGCCTACCGATCCGTTTACCACCGCCCGACCAACCCGCCGCCGAACCGGGCGGCCGAGACCGAAACGAAACGCTCCCACGCCGCTATCCCCGTCGCGATCGTGCTCGTGGTGCTGGGTCTCTACCTGAGCCAGTACACCGTCCTGCTCACGGCCCTCCTGGGCGTCGTCCTGTTCTTCTCGGGGACGTCCTTCCTCTCGACGCGGCTGAACCCGCTCAGCCCGCACTTCTACCTGACCCGCAAGCCGTCCTGGCTCGCGATCGGGGTCGTCTTCCTCTCCGCGCTCGGGCTCCTCGTGGCGGCCTACGAGCTCTACGTGCACGGGCTCGCGCCGGTCTTCCCGAGGCTCTGAGGGAATCGTTCAGGCCGCGACCATGCGCTCCAGCGCGACCCGGGCCTTCGCGGCCGTATCGTCCGGGACCTCGATGCGGTAGCGGTCCAGCGCGAGGGAGTCGCGGACGTCCTCGAGCGAAATCTCCTTCATGTAGGGGCAGACCGCGCCCGCATCGATCGGGGTGAACTGGGTCGTCGAATTGAGCTTGCTCATGCGGTGGAGGATTCCGACCTCGGTCGCCACGAGCACCTCGCTCGCGCGCGTCTCTTCCGCGAACCGCACCATCCCGTCCGTCGAGAGGATCCGGTCGACGCTCGACATCGCTTGGGTCGCGCATCCACACTCCGGGTGAGCGATCACCGGTGCGCCGGGATGGTCGGCGCGGGCGCGCGCGAGGTCCTCGGGACGCAGCTTCGCGTGGACGGGGCAGTCCCCCACCCACAGGTGCATCGCCCGACCGGTGCGCCGGCGCACGTAGTCCCCCAGGAACATGTCGGGCAGGAAGAGGATCTCCCGGTCCCGAGGGACCTGCTCCACGACCTTCACCGCGTTCGAGCTCGTGCAGCAGACGTCGGCCTCGGCCTTGACGTCGGCGGAGGTGTTGATGTACGCCACCACCACCGCACCCGGGTGGGCCTTCTTCCACGTCCGCAGCTGCTCCGCGGTGATCGAGTCGGCGAGGCCGCAGCCGGCCTTCAGGTCCGGGAGCAGCACAGTCCGGCTCGGGTTCAGGATCTTCGCGGTCTCGGCCATGAACCGGACCCCGGCGAAGACGATGACGGAGCGGTCGGACTCCATCGCCTTTCGGGACAGGTAGAGCGAGTCGCCGACGAAGTCGGCGATGTCCTGGACCTCCGGACGCTGGTAGTTGTGCGCGAGCAGCACGGCGTCCCGTTCCTCCTTGAGGCGGAGGATCTCCTCGGCCAGGGTCATCGACGTCCGCGAATTCTAGGCCGCGGCCCGTCTTAAGCGGGGGGTGGGGCGCAGGAGGAGATGGAACGGAAGGGCCGGCGCCGAATGGGTGAGCCCTCCCAAGCTCACCGCGTCCGCGCCCACCGACCGGTAGCGAGCGACCCGAGCGGGCGTGATCCCGCCCGAGAGCTCGACCCAGCGCCCGCGGCGAAGACCGGCTCGCTCGAGGCTCCGCACGACCTCCCGGGCCTTTCGGGGAGAGAGGTTGTCGAGAAGAAGCGCGTTCGCGCCCGTGCGCGCCGCGCGGACCGCCTGGGTCGCGGAACGCACCTCCACCTCGACCCGCTCGCCGGGCCGTGCCCGCGCGCGCGCCCGCGCCACGGCGGTGGCGAGCGAGAGGAGCGCGAGATGGTTGTTCTTGATGAGCACGGCGGCCGAGAGGTCCCTCCGGTGCGGGTGTCCGCCCCCGTGGACGACCGCCGCCTTCTCGAGGTCTCTCAGGCCGGGCAGTGTCTTCCGCGTCGCCCACACCTCGAGGGGCCGCCGGGCCCCCCGTGCCCCGTCGACCGCGCGTCGGGTCTCGGTCGCGACCCCGCTCGCGTGCATCAGGAAGTTGAGGAGCGTCCGCTCGGCCGCCAGGATCCGCCGCGCGTCCCCCCGGAGACGGAGGACGACCGTGCCCGGGCGGACCCGACTCCCGTCCCGCCGGGCTGCGACGACCGTGAGACCCTGCGTCCGCGCGATGGCCCGCGCGGCCGATATCCCCGACACGACCCCGTTCGCCTGGGCGACGACGCGGGCCTGCGCCCGGACCGACCGGTCGAGGAGCAGTCGTGTCGTGCGGTCCCGGGACGTGCGGTCCTCCCGGAGGGCGCGACGGACGAGGCCCTCTAGGTCGGCCGAGGAGAGCTCACGGGACGTCGGCGTCGACCTCCCTCGCCGCGAGCGCGTTGCGGAGGCGCTCGAAGTCCTCCAGGACGTCGGGACGAAGGGCCGGAAGGTTCCGGCGCTCGAGCTCAGCGACCCGGCGCCGGGCGCTCGCGCGGTCACCCCGTGCATAGGAGAGCTGAGCGAGGCGGAGCACCACGTCGACCTCGTCCGCCGGGGCGTTCAGGTCCCGGACCAAGCGGTACGCCTCGAGCAGGTCGGCTTCCGCGAGGTCGTACTCGCCCCGGTCGATCGCGATCTTCCCCCGGACGATGATCGATTGGATGAGGCCGAACCGGTCGCCGATCCGCTCGAGGATCTCCCGGGCGCGCTCCGCCTTATCGACCGCCTCCTCGAACTGTCCCGCGTCACGGAGAACGTCCGCGGTGTTGAAGAGAGCCCACCCCATGCGACGGGGGTCCTGGGCCTTCTCGGCGAGCCGCGTCGCCTCCGAGAACTCCGCGACCGCCTCCTCGTGGCGAGGGATCGCGGACGGGATGGTCGTCAAGAGGACCCCGAGGAAGAGGTGGGCCTGGGCCGACTCCCGGGCCGGTCCTACCCGTTCGAGCGCGGCCGCGGCCTCGCGCGCTTCGACGAGCGCCGGCTCCGGCTGGCCCATCATCATGAGCACGCCGGCGTGGCGGGACTGACCGAGCGCGGTCGCGCGCTCGTTGCCCGCCTCGCGGGCGAGGCGGATCTCCTCGGCGTGCTGGGCAAGAGCCTCCGGGTAGCGGGCCTCGTAGAAGAACGCCTCCCCGAGCAGACGGTGGGCCCCGAGCCGGACGAGCAGCTGGCCTTCGAGGCCCGGGGAGGAGAGCACCTTCTCCGCGACCTCCCCCGCGGCGCGCCAATCCCCGCGGTCGCTGAGGACGCGGGCCAGGTAGATCTCGAGGGTCGCCCGGCTGCGTGGGGAGAGACGGGGGTCGTCCTTCCCGCGGTCGAGGAAGTCGCGGAGGATCCCCTCCGCCTCCTGCAGACGGCCGAGCTCGTTGGTCGTCCGTGCGAGCTCGAGCACAAGCTCCGACTCTCCGTCGCGGTCGTCCGGGGCTAGGTCGCGCTGGCTCTCGAGCGCTCGGGTGAGGTGGTCGCGGGCGACGTCGGGCGCGAACGCGCGGTCGGCGATCTCGGCCGCGATGCGGTTGTACTGAACCGATTTCTCGTCCACATGGCCCAGGTAGAAGTGGCGCGCGAGCGCGTAGATCGTCGTGAGGTCCGCGCTCCCCATCGCCTCGAGGGCCTCGCCGGCGCGCCGGTGGAGAAGGCGGCGTCGGCTCTCGGTGAGGCGACCGTACGCTTCCTCGCGGAGGCGGTCCTCGGGGAACGCGAGGAACTCGCCGGGCCGCTCGTAGAGGAGCCCCTGGCCGACCAACCGGTCGATCGCTTCCGCGAGGCGCTCCTCGTCCTCGCCGCTCGCGCGCAGGAGGATGCCGAACGGGAACTCGGCCCCCAGCACCGACGCGACGTCGAGCGTGCGGTGCGCCTCCTCGTCGAGGGGCGGGAGGTCGGTCTCGGGCCGGCCGGCGGCCTCGGAGACCGAAATCCGGCGGTCGAACTGCTGGAGGAGGAGCGGGTTCCCGCCGGTCTCGGAGTAACGCCGAGCGATCTCCTCCGGGGAGAACTCTCGGGACGGTTCGTTCATGCGAAGGTAGTCGGCGACCTCTCCCGAGGTCATCGGGCGGAGGACGATGCGCCGCGCGTGCGTCGCGCTCTCGAACCCCTCGAGACGGGCTCGCCCCGACTCCGAGAGCGAGGAGTACGGACGGCTGGTCGCCAGGATCCAGAGGGGCCGGTTCGCGAGCTGGTTCGCGAGGAACTCGACCGCGGCGAGCGAGGACTCGTCGGCGCGGTGAAGGTCCTCGAGGACGAGGACCATGGGACCGTGGCGGGTGAACTCGACGAACTGCTCGGCGATCCCCGTCCAGACCCGTTCCCGGGAGGACTCGCCCCGGTCGTCGGTCTCTCCAAGGACCTCGAGCAGTCGCTCTTCCATGCCGGTGGGCGTCGGGAACGCCGCGTCGCCGAAGCGCGGAGCAAAGCCGATCAGGAACTGGTCGCCGCCGAGCAGCGGCGTCTCATTCGACCGGAGCGAAGGGTCTTCGTGCACGCTCTGGACGATGGAGCGGATCAGCGAGAACGGAGGCGGGTCGTCGAGCGCGAGGGCCCGGCCCAGCATCACGCGGACCCCGCGGGCCCGGATGTCCCGGACGAGCTCGGCGACCAGGGCCGACTTCCCGACCCCCGTGCCGCCCACGAGGAGGGTCACTCCGCCCGAACCCGCCCGTGCGTCCTCGAACCGACGGTGAAGGGCTTCGACCGTCTCCACCCGGCCGACGAACGGGCGACCGGACCCGGCTTCGGTCGCCATCGCTATCGCCACCGTAGATGGGGTGGACCGAGTATTTACGTGCGCGTTCGAGCCGCCTTGAGGAACGGCAGCGGTACGACCCGGCCGGCGACCTCTCGAGCATGGATGTCGAGGGTCAGCGCGGTTCCGGGCGACGTGAGCTCCGCGGGAAGGTAGGCGAGGGCGATCCCCTTTCCCAGCGTGGGAGAGAGACCCCCGCTCGTCGCCTCCGTCACCGGTTTACCCGCGGACCGAACCGGCGTGCCGTGGCGCGGGATCGCGCCCGCTTCGTCCACTTCAATCCCGACGAGCCGACGCTTCGGCCCTTCGGCCCGCTCCTTCTCGAGGGTCGGGCTCCCGACGAACACGTGGTCGAAGTCGACGAACCGGTCCTGGCCGGCCTCGAGCGGGGTATGGTCCCGATGGAATTCCTGCCCGGAGAGGAGGTATCCCTTCTCGAGGCGCAGGGTGTCCCGCGCCCCTAGACCGCAGGGCACGACGCCCGCGGCGAAGAGGCCCTCGGCGAGCGCGTCGGCCTCCTTCGCCGGGACGAAGACCTCGTACCCTAGCTCTCCCGTGTAGCCGGTCCGGCTCACGAGCAGCCACTCGTCGAGCGCGCCGGGCACGCGAAGGCCGAGGCGGCCGGATCGCGGTCCGGTGCCCTCCTTCTTCGGGAAGAACCGCACATGGTAGAACGGAAGTCCGGAGAGGTCCCAAGGGAACAGCGACTCGAGGACCGCGCGCGAGCGGGGCCCCTGGACCGCGAGCAGCGCCACCGGACCGTTCCACCGGCCGATCGTCGTGTCCGGGCTTCGGTGCTGACGCAGGATCTCCTCGATCTCGTCCGCTCGGCTGGCGTTCGGAACGGCCATGAACGAGCGGGTCAGCTCGTCGCCGGTGTCGAGGCGGCTGACGAGGAGGTCGTCCACGATGTACCCCGTGTTCTCGAGCAGGAACGTGTAGCGGACCTGCTCGGGCGCTAGGGAGGGGACGTTCGCGGTCGTGCGTCGGCCCAAGAGGTCCGCCGCGCGGCTCCCCTCGACCGTGAGGATGCCCATGTGGGAGACGTCGAAGACCCCGACCCCCTCCCGGACCGCGCGGTGCTCGGCGAGGATGCTCGTGTAGTAGAGGGGCATCTCCCAACCCGCGAACGGGACGATGTGACCCCCGTGCCGGCGGTGGAAGTCGTAGAGGGCCGTGCGACGCAGCGGGGCCGCGGCCGGGGCGGCCGGCTCGTTCATGTCACGATCTCCGCGAGGCGTCCTTGCTCGACCGCGTGCCGGATCTCGAGGGCAACCCGGCGGCCGCTGCTCATCGGGGTCCGGTAAAGCGCGTTTCCGTACGGATGGCCGAGCGCGAGGTGGACGTTCGTGCCGCCCCCGATTCGCGCGGCGACGTCGAAGACCGTCGGACGCCCGTTGCGGTCGATGCACGTCTGAAGGCAAAACGGCCCGAGAATCCCCGGCGGATACTGGGCGCGCGCGGCGTCGACGAACTTCTCCCCCATGCGGAAGACCTCCTCCAGGATCGACTCGCGCACCGTGAGCGTGCCGTGGCCCACGACCGTGTACTCGGGAATCCGGTCGGAGTCGTTGAGCTCCAGCTGCTGCGCGGCCGGCAAGCGGACGAGCCCGTCGAGGTTGCTCTCCCGCCGCTCATCCACTCCGAGCAGCTCGAGCCCCTCCTCGCGCGGGACGAGTGGGGAGAAGAAGAAGTTGAAGTTGAACACCGGGCCGAGGACATACTCCTCGATCCGCGCGGTCGCGAGGTCGGCCGTTGCGATCGTCCCTCGCGCCACCAACCGCTCGACCTTCGCGCGGTACGCCTCCGGACTGGCGACGGTAAAGAACCCACGCTCGAGCCGACGGGTCGCGTGGGGGAGCTTCACGATCGCGAGGCGGTCGATCGCGTCGGGGGTCGGGATCTTGCGGGGGGTGGCGATGCCGGCCCGCTCGAGGAGCGTGTAGTAGTTCTCGCGCTCGCTCCGCTCCTCGATCCGCAACATGGCGCGCGACCCCACAATCGGCACCCGGAGGTCGTCCTCGATCGCGGAGAGGGGGACGTAGGAGCTGAGGGCCCGGTTCGGGACGAGCACGACCCCCGCTGCACGGAGGCGCTCCTGGGCCGTGGGCGAGACGATATCGGCGAACTTCGAGAACGTCCAGACGGCGTCCACGCACCCCCGCGTCCGCGTGCCGTCGGGGGCCCGTACCGTACGGAAGTACCGCGTGTACGTCGCATCCCGGCCGGCCTCGGCGAGGATGAGGCTCGACAGCCCTTCGGTGACCGCTCCGTCGGCGACGTCGATCGCCGAGTGAGAGCCGACCGTTCCGACGATCGGGGGGGACGGGTATTGGGCGATGAGCGCTCGGACTTCCTCGAGAGAAAGGGGCATGGGGGACCACACGGTCGAAGCGGCTTAAGCGCTCGCGCCACCCGCTCCGATGAGGGCGGAAGCGGTAGCGCAAGCGGTCCGGTCGGGTCAGGGGCCGTGCCCTCGCCCGACACCTCCCAAAGCCCCGCGGGCGGAGGGCGCACGCCTTCTTTTTTATCTGATGAGCGGCTTTGGCAACCGGAGCGCATGCCATTCGAACTCGCGTTGCGTTACAGCACTCCCCTCACCCCGATCGCCGACCTGGACGAGGTGTTGCGCGAGTTCCTGCGGCTCGTCGGCTACCTTCCCGAAGGCGAGGAGGGCCGCGGCTCGGAAGGGCCGGTCGCGCAGAGCCTCGCGTACCGGCTGGTCCGTGACTGCCTCCTCAAGGACCCGACGAGGGCCTGGTACGTGGACGAGCTGACCGCGGTGCTCAAAACGTCCAAGCCTACGGTCTACCGGCATGTCAACAAGCTCAAGGCGCTCGACCTGCTGGAGGAGGCGGGAGGGGCCACCGACGGGAAGGGGCGGAAAGGGTACCGGCTCCGGTACGGGAACCTGGCCCGCGCCTGGGACTTCACGGAGGCCAACGCCCAGAACGCCCTCCGACGCTATCGGGAGACCGTGAACCACTTGCAGACGTTGATTGAGAAGATGGCGCTCGAGATCCCGCCGAAGGTCGCACCCCCGCCCCGGGCCGCCGGGCGAGAACGGGGAGGGAACCGATGAGCGAGCCGGCGGGCACGACGAAACGACCGGCGATCGCGCTCACCCCCGGTTCGAAGGTCACCGTCCGCTCGGCGGGGACCGAGAAGGAAGCGATCGTCTCGACGGGCACCTTCCGGGGCCTCGTCTCGATCGGCGGCGACAACGCCCTCGCCGTCGAGCTCGACGGGTCGGGCGGGGAGGAGAAGGGTCGGATCCGCCTCGTCCCGATACCGGCGATCCTCGCCCTCGACATCGTCGAGGCCGCCAAGGCCGACGAGGAGAAGCGGAGCGCGCCTCCGCAATCCCCCGGGTACTTCGGCTAGTCCGCGACGACGGCGGGGGACGGGCTTGCTGGGAGTTTCGCCGCGGTAGAGCTCCGCGATTTCGAACCCAGGTCGCTGGCTTCGAAGGCCAGCAGGATAGTCCAGGCTACCCCACAAGCCCGCCGTCCTTCCACGGGACGCCGGCTATTTGGACGTTCCGGACGCTCCGTCCCCGGCAGCCGAGGGAGCCGACGGGGCGTCCTCGCCGGTCGCGAGGGCCGGGGAATCCCCTCGGAATCGGTCGAGCGTCGTCTGAGCGACGGCTCCTGGGAAGAGGGTGGCGAGCGAGTCGGCGAGGAGCTGGATGCGTTGTCGGACGTACGGGGTGATCCCCTCCATCGCCCCGAGGCGCTGGCAGAGCGGGAGGTACTTGCGCACCGACGCCTCGTAGACCGTGGAGAGGAGCTCTCCGTCGCACCGGCCCCCGGAACGCAGCGCGACGCATCGACCCGGGAGCGGGGGTCGGCGATAGGAAACGTCGCATTCCTTGCACCGGAACTTCTGGGTCCCGTAGCTCTTCAGGTTCCCCATGACGTCGGGGAGGAAGTGGGCGTTCAGCACGAGCGTGACCGCCTCGGCGAGGTCGACCGCCCGGATCTGCGCGGCCAGCACGATCGACCGCTCGACGAGGTCCGCCATCGACCGTCCTTCGCGGTAGGCGGAACGGGGCGGCCCGCCCGCGATGCGGTGGGTGTCGTGCGTGAACCCGTACCCCGAGAGCGAGCGGGAGGAGCCGAGGCGATGGCCGACGAGGTCGAGCAGCGGCTCGACCTCCTTCGGGTCCCGCCGCTCCATCGTCGCCCGGTAGAACGCGAGCGGGTAGCGGCTCGACACATCGACGTTGTGCGCCTCCTTGTCGACCTCGGTAGCCTCAAGCCGCGTCGTCAGGACGAGCGGCTTGTCCATGAGCGCGCCCCGACTGTCGGGCAGGTAGGACCGGGAGAAGTTGAGCAGCGCGTCCAGGAGGAGCGTCACCGAATCCTCGTCCCCGTCGCAGTTCCGCCGCTTCGCGGCGTGGAAGACCGGATGCGCGAAGCACGCCTCCGCGTTCGTGAACCCGAGGAGACGGCCCGCGACCCCGCCAGAGGTGTGGGGCGCGAGGGCGACGACGATCTGACCGACGAGCTGCTCCGGCCGCTCGGCCCGGTAGTACGGCTCGCCATCGTAGAGCCGAACCAGCTCGTCGTCCACGAACTGGGCCAAGCGGGTGAGGTACGTCCCGCAGGAGCGGGCGACGACTAAGTCCTGGGGCAGCAGCTCGACCAACTGCTCGTCGTCGGTGAGCGGCGCGCCGGACCAGTCGCGGGCGTACCCCAGCCGTCGGAGGGTCGCGATGTCGGTGCCGATCTCGGCCGGTCGGAAGTGGGTGAGTGGGAGGTCGGTGAGGTCGAAACGGGCGGTCCCGTCCTGGTAGACCGAGATCGCGTGGGAGGCGCGGAGGATCCCCTTCTCGATCGCCTCCGGCACCTTTCCCGGGGACGTGAGTCCCTTGACGCCCTTCACGACAGGGGGTTTCCCCAGGTGCAGACGCTCGAGCGCATCGCTCCAGAGCCGGGCCACCGGCAGCGGCTCGGAGATCGTCTTGCCGGTCGGTTCGGTGTGAGCCCCGCACGGGCACCGGGTCCAGACCGTTGAGCGACCGCACGCGGGGCAGCTCCGGACCCCGAGGTCGACCTTCACGCCCTCGCGCATCGTCCGGCGGGCCGCCTCGGGAAGCGAGCGGGTCGATCCGCCCGCGGCCCCCACTGGGAAGAGTCCGTGGACGTTCGGTTGCATGCTCCGGTGGTACGCCTTCTCCGGACGGCCGACGCGCCCACCGACCCGGGACGGTCCCCGGGCCCGTACCGGGACGCCGGCGAGACGGCTCACGTAGGCGAGCGTGTCCTCCTCGACCGGGTCGAGCGGCGTGCGACGGACCAGGAGCTCCCCTTCGGGCGCGAGGCCCAGCCCGCCGACGAGCGCCGTGGACGCGTCGGGCTCCCCGCGAAGGTCCTCCCCGCCCACCGGAGCGAAAAGGAAGCCGAGCCGTACGAGCGCCTCCCGCCACAACGGGTCGGCCGGGATCACGAGCCTCCCATCGACCCAATGGCCGCCGCGCTCGACGAACTCCCCGAGCGCGCGCACCTCGGCCGGCGTGAGGTCATGCCAGAAGAGGAGCCAGCGAGGATGGAGCGGGACCCGGTACGTCTGGGAGACCCGCACGGCGTCCTCGTACGTGGCGACGGCGAGCCCCTCCGCTTCCGTGGCTCCCACCGCACGAAGCTCCTCGAGGTGCCAATCGAGAGTGTACCCCGAGGGGACGAGGGGCCGGTTGTTCTCGAGGAACTCTCCGAACGAGACCAGGATCTCGCCGAGGTCGATGATCCTCCGTACCCTCGAACGGAGCTCCTCCGCTCGCGCGAGGTCGTGGACGGCCGTGACCGTCCCGTCGTCGAGCTCGACGATCGGGCCCTCGAGGGTATCGCAGACCGCCATCGCCGTCGCCTTTCCGGGGTACTCGAGCTTCACCTGGGTCCCGATCGCGATGAAGTTCTGGAGGAGCACCATCGTCGCGGGGTTGATCGCGCACGCGGCGAGCCCGGTCGTGCGGGACCGACCGTAGACGAGCCGGAAGCCCCCGGGGTGGTTCGGATGCGCGAGGACCGGCCGGCCCCCGACCGAATCCTGGAGGTACTTGGGCGTCCGGGCCTCCTCTTGGTCGGCGGTGTTGTGGCCGACCTCGGAAAGGAACTCCCAACCGTCGAGCCCGAGCTTCTCGACGATCTTCCGTAGCTTCGCCGCTTTCTGGCAGAGGCCCTCGGCGATGACGAGGCACGCCCCTCCGCGAATCCCGTTCGTCGGGACGCGGGGTAGGTTCCGGAACGCGCTGACCTCCGCGTCGCCCTCGGTCGCCTCGCCCGAGATCGCCACAGGGACGTGGCGGACGACGAGGTCGATCTCCTCGGGGGTGGGAACGTACTGGAGGTGCTGATGGTACTTGTAGAGCGGGATCTCCTCCTTGTACCGCCCCACCTCGTCGGGCTCCGGATGGAACGCGGCCAAGCCGAGGTCCCGGCGGACGACGTCGGCGAGCAGCACGCTCAGCGCTTGGGCGGTACCGCCGGCGGCCCGGATCGGTCCGGCGTAGTAGAGTTCGATGTACGGACCGTGCTCCCGGTCCTCATGCACGTGGACCTCGGCGAGTCCCTCGAGCGGCGCGACGAGGATCCCCTCGGTCAGGATGGCAAGACCGACCCGGAGCGCGGCCTCGACGCGCGCCGCTATTGAATCGCCCCGCGCCGGGTCCCGCGCGATCCGGCGGGCAATGGTAAAGGCGACCTCCTCGCGGGGCATGGTCGCGGCGAGCGCGCGGATCTCGGTCGAGATCCCCTCGATCCCGAGGTGAAGAAGGAGCTTCTCGACGCGCATCGCCATGTCCTGCGCGCGCGGGATCTCAGGAACGATCTCGGGGTCGTAGCCGGAGTGGCGGGCCTTGTCCGCAACCGCGTACGCGCGGTCGACCTCGGCCTCGACCGACCGAAAATACGACTCCACGAGCGTGCGAGAGAGTGCGCGAACATAAACCCGCGGGCTCCCGTCGCTCCTCCCCGTCGTGGAGAGCCACAAAATGTGAGCGGTCGCGCCTTGGCTCGTACGGACCGTTCAGCCCTTGCGCAGTTTCCAGATTGTCTCGAGCGGCCAGAACCGGCCCCACTCCGAATCGGCTCGGGAAAGGTACCTCGACCGTTGACCGGGGGTCGGGCGCGTTTCCACCAACCGTTCCACGGTGAGGCCGTTCCTCCCGAACAGGTCGATCCAGGCCCCGTACGGCAGCGAGAACTCGACAGCCGCGTCGCTCCCCGCGTCGAACCGATGGCTCCCGAAGTACGGCCGAACCAGGCGGCGAGATTGCCGGTCCTTCGGAAGGTCGAGCGTCACGTAGCGCAGTGGGCTCGCGGCCGAGAACACGAACCCTCCTCCGCGGCGGAGCACCCGGGCGCACTCGGGCACGGTTCTCATTGGGTCAGCAAATGTCATCGCACCCCAATCGCAAAAGACGAGGTCGAACGCGGCGTCCCGGAACGGGAGGTGTTCCGCACTTGCGCGCACCAGAGGAAAGCGAACCTTGGACTTCCGCTGGAGCTCTCGGGCCCTCGCGAGCTGGACCGACGAAAGGTCGAGGCCCGTCGGCCGGGCCCCTGCACGGGCCAACGCGATCGACCAGCGGGCCGCGCCGCAACCGAGCTCGAGGATTGCCTTCCTCCGCGTGTTTCCCAGCAAACCTAGTCTACTCTCCGGTACCCGAAATAACCCCCACGCGCTGGCCGACGGTCCGCTCAGGGCGCGGGCGTAGTGACGGTCATACCACGCGCTCACCCGGTCCCAGACGGCGCGGTTGTGGCGGACGTGTCCGCCCGAGCCTACCGCCCGGCTCCGCGGCCGCTTTCGCTTGGGTGCGCGGTCCATCCGAAACGTCGAACCCGGACGGTTCGGATAACGCTCGCGGCGGTGGCGACGGCCCCCTACGCCTGCCGCCGGACGAGGACCATGGCTCCCCCCAGCATCAGCGCCGCGTAGATCCCGAGAGCCAGGAGGTCGACCGCCACGCCGGCCACGCCCCAGCCCCGGAGCAGGATGTCCTGGAGCGCCCGCGCGGCGTACGTCAAGGGCAGGATGTCCGAGATCGGGCGGAAGGAGAGCGGTATTGCTTCGATCGGAAACAGGGCGCCGGCGAAGAGGATCTGCGGGATCAGGAGCAGCGGGATGAACTGGATCGCCTGGAACTCGCTGCGGGCGGCCGCGGAAAGGAGCATCCCCAGTCCGAGGTTCCCCACGCCGAACAGGAGGAGGACCCCGTAGGCGAAGAGGAGGTTGCCGGTGAACGTCGCGTGGAAGATCAGGAGGGCGGACACGAAGAGCACCGCGACCTGGGCGAGGACCACGACGGTGAGACCGACCGCATGCCCGGCCACAAACTCCGCGGGCCGGAGCGGCGAGGCGAACAGGCGCTCGAGAAGGCCGGCCGAGCGCTCCCGGACGAGAACGATGATCGAGAGAACGGTCGTGATGAACAGGATCGCGAGCGCCATGATGCCGGGCGCAATCGTATCGATGAACGGCGTGTTCGACGCCCCGTAGACGTAATCGGAGGTCAACCGCACCGGGGAGCTCCCGGAGCCGTTCGCCACGAACGCCCTCTCGAGCGCTGTCTCGACCGCGCTCACGACCGCGGCGGCGATCGTGGGGGACGAACCGTCTAGGTAGAGCACGATCGAGGCGGTACCGGTCCTCGCCATCGCGGTGAAGTTCGGTCCGATGACGATCGCCGCCCACGCGCCGCCCGAGTTGACGGTCGACCAGGCGCTCGCATTGCTCCCGGACGAGGTCAGGTCGAGGACGCCGCCCGGAAGCGCGGCCAGGAACGCCGCCCCCGCCGGGCCCTGGTCCTCGTCCACGACGACGGTCGCGATGTGGGTCGGCTGTCCTCCGAAGCCGTAGCCGAAGACGAGCATCAGGACGAGAGGGACGACGAGGACGAAGGCGACCGTACGCCGGTCGTGCGCGAGCTGCCCGAGCGACTTCCGCGCGATCGCGAGGACGCGGCGGAACGCCATCTAGACCGGACCTCCCGCTCGGGCGCGCACCAGGCGGAGGAACGTCTCCTCCAGGGTCGAGGCGCCCGTGCGCGCTTTCGTCTCCTCGGGCGTGCCCGTGGCCAAGATCGTCCCGGCGTGCAGGAAGACCACCCGGTCCGCTCGGTTCGCTTCCTCCAGGTAATGGGTCGTGAGCACGATCGTCTTCCCGTTCTCCGTGAGCCGGTGGAAGTACTCCCAGAACTCCGAGCGTAGCTCGGGGTCGACCCCGACGGTGGGCTCGTCGAGCAGGAGAAGGTCCGGGTCGGGCAGCAGCGCGGCCGCGAACGAGACCCGACGGCGCATCCCTCCCGAGAGCTCGGCGACGAGGCTCTTGCGACGTTCCGCGAGGCGAGCCAGGGCGAGGACCTCCCGGGACCGGGCTTGGAGGCGCTCGCCGCGTAAGCCGTAGAGACGACCGAAGAGCGCGAGGTTCTCTTCGACCGTGAGGTCGGTGTACACCGCGAGCTCCTGGGGCATGTAGCCGACATGTGCCCGGGCGCTTCGCCGGTCCACGGACTGACCGAAGATCGACGCGGCGCCCGTCGTGGGCCGCGTGAGGCCGAGGAGGATCCGGATCAGCGTCGTCTTTCCGGCGCCGTTGGGTCCCAGCAGGCCGAGGACGACGCCCGAGGGAACGTCCAGCGTGACGTTCGCGAGCGCCGTCACCTCCCCGAACTTCTTTCCGAGGGAACGGACCGAAATCGCCGGCACCGAACCATCGGCTCCCGATCCGGACGTAGAAGCACGGGGCGAGGCGGTCGCGGGCGTCGGGAGAGGGTCGACCGACACGGTCACGCAGCCTCCGGGCAATCGCGTCTCTCGGATAACGGGCCGGTCGGTCCCTCCCGACCACCCTCGGATTCCGGCGGGTTCCCCGTCGCGACGCACGCTCCCCGCACTTCGGGCGCTCGGTCCTGCCTCGACGGTCGGGACACGTCCGGAGCGACGAGCATCGCGCGTAGCGCCGTTCTCACCGGGGAGAATTCTCCGAGAGCTTCCGCTCTACGCGGTTCTGTTGATTTTCGGGCCTTCTCGGGCGTTGGAACGGGGGTGTTACAAATCGGGTCGGGGGGAGGTTGTGGACGGGTTCCGTGGGGTTGCCAGTGGCTTCTCAGGGATTGGCCGTTCTCATATGAGCTGGGGGAGGGTCACTATGTCAGGGGTCCATCAGAGGCGTCAAATAGTGGTGCTTACTCTCGCTACATCGGAGATGTACGCCTCGGCGGCGGCATCACATTCGAAGATGGCGAGGATATACCACCCACTAACAATCGTAACCTCGAGTTCGGAGCCGTTCTCTTAGCTCTAGCATACTTTCCACCTTCACATCGACTGCGGAGCGGATTGTTTCCGCCCGCTCCTTGGATGTCTTTCCCATGTAGACTAACCTGTCTCCATCCCGGATGGCGGGGGCATCGGTCTGGGCGTCGAAGAACTTGAAGCCACCCCGATCAATCTGGGCCGACAGGTAGGCGGCGTTGCCGTAACCCGAGGTCTCTACAAAGTTGCGGTAGGTGACCTCCCGCTCTTCGACGTTGCCTGAGACAGCTGGGGCGACGGCCGGGTGGAGGTCCGTCAACAATCCTTGGTCAACAAGGAGATAGGTAGTCGGCGATGGATACCATCGGTGGAGGTAGATTGGCGAAGCGCTTATCGGGGCAATATCCGGAAAGACGTCCTGGTCCAGGTATCCGGCCCTTACCGAGAACGGTTTGCCCTTCCAAAGTTCTTTCACCTGGTCCGGAAAGAGTTTGCCCTTTCCGGTCCATTTATACATCGCGTGTAACCCCTTGTCCGTGAGGTATGCGATGATGTCAGCGACACAGATGAATGGACTACACTCGTCGCCCTTAGGCACAATGGTCATGGGTCGACCGCTGGAGCTGAGCTCCTCCCACGCCACGCTCGGTTTGCCCTGAAAGTGGTCTATTTCAAGGGCGGGCTTCTCGAGAGGGCGTACTTTGCCGTACACCCACGCCGCGATCATCGGGTAGACGTTGCCCACGCTCGTCATGAATTCTTTTATCGGGATATCCCGCTGTGCCGAGCCCTTTCCCCCGATTGTCACTGTGGGCGTAGTAACGGGCGAAGCGATCAACCACGTCACATCCACATGACGGATCAGTGGCTCGACCCGAGAAAGAACCGCATAGAGAAAGGCCCGTCCTTCACCGTAACGCCTAGAGAACAGCTCATCGACAACAAATCTAGAGCTCCCGAACAGTCGGGGCAGTTTTACTCCGTGTTTTCGAGCGACCTCGTTGAAC
>JBKQMS010000027.1:0-42665 GCA_052326485.1 Thermoplasmata archaeon
CGGGCCCGACCGCGCTGCCCAGGTTCCGGAACGTCTGGTTCATCCCGGTCTGGATCCCGAGCTCCTTCGGGTTCACGGAGAGCACGATGATGTTCGACATCGCGATCAGCACCGCGACGTTCCCGACCATCGTCGGGATGGTGAACACGATCAAATCGAGGATCGTGGCGTGGAAGAGGACGAGCCCGAGCGCCCCGAGACCCATGACCGCGAAGCCCGCGAGCATGAGGGGCTTCGGTCCCTTCGCGGAGACCCACCGACCCCACAGCGGGGCGAACGCGAGCATCGAGAACGTCGACGGGAGGGCCATCAGCCCCAGCTGGAACTCGTTGTAATTGAATCCGGGCGGGAACGGGTCCTCGACGAGGATCGTGAGGGCGACGAAGATGAGGAACATCCCCACGCCGACGATCACCCCGTTCACGTTCGAGATCCAGATGTTCCGTTCCTTGAGCGACTTGAACGAAACGACCGGCGTCGGGGCACGCGGTTCCCAGTAGAGGAAGAAGGCAAGACTGGCGAGCGCGAGAAGGAAGAACTCGGGTACTCCCCACGGGATCCCGGCCACCGAGACGGCCGAGAAGCCCGTCCAGCCCCAGTACGTCCCTTCGGTGAGCCCGAACATCGCCATCGCGAGGGCGAAGCCGAGGCTGCCGATGCCGGGTAGGTCGATCGCCATGGGCGAGAGGTGCGGAGATTCCCGGAGGTAGACGTAGGCGAGAACCACGACAAGGATCGCGACCGGGGTCACGGTGTGGAAGGTGAGCTGCCAGCCGAATTGCCAAGCGATGTAACCACCCCCCGCGAGCCCGAGTGAGGCGCCGGCCGCGAACATCCCCGAGACGATCCCCTGGGCCTGGCCGACCCGTCGCGCCGGGAACACCTCGGGCATCATCGCGAAGGCGAGCGGGAACATGCCCATCCCAAGCCCCTGGAACGCCCGCACGCCGATCAGGAGATAGATCTGGTTCGCCGTGCTCACCCCGAGCGCGGACCCGATGTTGGGGATGAAGCCGGCGACGCTGACCGCGGCGGCGTAGAGCGACATCACGATGAGCAGCATCCGCTTCTTGCCGTACTTGTCCCCGAGCTTCCCGAAGATCGGGGTGCCGACGGTCCCCACAAGGAGATACGCCGAGACGATCCAGACGACCGTCGTTGTCGGCGGATTGCCGAAGAACTGGATGAACTGCTTGAACGCCGGGAGGACCATCGTCTCGACGTAGGTGACCATGAGCGCCATCACGGCGAGAACGATGATCACGGCCCGCGCCGCGTGGGGGTCGTACGGGGTGCCCGCCGCCGTTAGCAGCGGCTCGGGAGCGCTCGCGGGCATGGGGCCTTCACCGACCCGTGCGAAAAAGCCTCTTCGCCTAGCGCTTTGCTGAGGCCCCCCGAGGACCCTCTCTCCGACCGGCTCCCACGCCCGCTTCTCTCGGAGGCCGGGCTGCGGATCCCTGGGGCGAGAACCCCCCGCTCTTCCCACGTCCGTCGGGCGTCGGAGGTTCGACACAACCTTTTCCTCGAAGGGGTTTCCCGGGACCATGCCCGCTCGCGAGCACGACGGATTTGTCCGGGTGACGGGATTCCGAATCTACCATCGTATCTTCGAACCCCCTTCCTACCAGGGCACGGTCCTCGCCCTTCACGGAGGCCCGGGGGCCCACCATGAGTACCTCGTTCCCCTCGTGGACCTCACGGACCACGGCTATCGCGTGGTGTTCATGGACCAGCTCGGGTGCGGGAAGTCCGACCGGTCGCCCGACCCCTCCGTGTACACTCTAGAGCACAACGTCGAGGAGGTCGAGGGAGTGCGCCAGGCACTGGGCCTAGGACGGATCCACCTCGTGGGCTCGAGCTACGGGGGGCTCCTCGCGCTGGCCTACGCGATCCAACATCAAGAGCACCTCAAGACCCTTGTGACCATCGGCGGGCTGGCCGACGTTCCGTACACCACTGCCGAGATGTGGCGGCTGGTCCGAGAGCTTCCGGCGGATACCCGCGCGGTGATCGAGAAGTACGACCGTCTCAAGGAGTACCGTAACCCCGCCTACCTCAAGGCCGTGGAGGAGTTCTATCACCGGCATCTCTGCCGATTGCCGGTCGTTCCGCCGGAGCTCATCCGCGCGCTCGCGGAGACCAACCCCGACGTCTATGAGCGCATGAACGGGCCGAACGAGTTCACCATCACGGGGACGATCAAGGACATCAATCTCACGCCCCGCCTACCCGCGATCCAAGCGCCTACCTTGGTCACCGGGGGACGATACGACGAGGTCACTCCGAACGTCGCGCGCCAGATCCGCGACCACATTCCCGGGGCCCGTCAGGTGGTCTTCGAGGAGAGCTCCCACGTGCCGTTCTGGGAGGAACGCACGGCGTTCATGGAGACGCTCGTGGCGTTTCTCAAGGCCCACGATTGATCAGAGGCGTCGAAGTCGGTTCAGAAGGGACGGTCGTGGCACTCGCCCTCCGGGCCCGGCGCGGCAGCATCGGGTGATGGGCGAACTTTGCGTGCCGACGGACGCCGAGGACCTCCTGAGCGAATAGGACGGTCATCGTCCCGGCCACGGTGATCGCGGCCGCGATGAAGTAGACGTCCTGGAACGCAAAGTGGGCGGGCCAATGACCGGCGAATGGCCCGCTGGTCAAGATGTACGTGGCGAGGAGCGAACCCGCGATGGGAGCGCCGACGCTGCCCCCCACGTTGCGGAACACATTGTTCATCGCCGTGGCCTGGCCCATGTCCTTCGGGTCCACCGTGAGGATCAGCAGGTTGATGATCGAGGCGTTGAGAAGGCCCATGCCCGCCCCGACGAGCACCTCGATGACCAGCGCTGTGGTCAACGTGGTGGCGTAGGCCTCCAGGACGAAGGCGAGCGCCGTGATCAGACCGCCAGTGAGGGCGAGCGGTTTCACGCCCACCCGGGAGACCACGACGCTAGCGGCCAAGGCGACGCAGGTCATCCCGACGGCCAAGGGGAGGATGTCGATGCCGGCCGTGAGGATCTGGAAGTTGCAGTTCAGGGGGCTGATGCACGAGGCATTGTATCCCCCGGAGGCGAGCGGGAACTCGAACTGGTAGATCAGGCTGAACAGCGCCAGGTACATCCCTAGGCCGGCGACGGTCAGGACGATGTTCGTGACGGTGACGTTCCTCTCAGCGAGAAGGTGCACGTCGACGATCGGCTCGCGTCTCTGGGCGGTCAACCTCCGTTCGACCAGGACGAACGGTACGAACATGGCTGCTCCGAGAGCGGCGAAGCCCAGGGTCATCGCGGAGGTCCATCCCCACGCTTCTCCCTGGGAGAGGGCCGTCACGATGCCGGCCAGGCCGAGACCCAGGAACAGCGCCCCGAGGTAGTCGACGCGCGTGTCCGGTCGGCGGTACGGGGACTCCTTGACGAGCAGGAAGACCAGGACCGCCATCAGGATCACGAATGGGACCGCCGAGTGGTACGTCGTCCGCCACCCGTAATCCTGGGAGACCCAGGAGCCGAGGGGGAGGCTGATGGCGAACCCGATCCCGAACATCGCGCTCAGAATCCCTTGGGCCCGGGGCACCATCTCCCGCGGGAACTCCTCTCGCATGAGCGACATTCCAAGAGGGATGATCGTCAGACCGACGCCCTGGATGGTTCGCGCTCCCACCATGAAGGCGAAGTTCGGCGAGAAGCCGGTGACGGAGACCGACGCTGCGTAGGTGAACATGACGACGATCATGATCTTCCGCTTCCCGTAGATGTCCCCCAGCTTCCCGACGACGGGGCTGAGCGCCACGCCGGCGGCGGCGTAGGCCGAGATGATGAGCGTGATCTGGGCGGCGTCGACGTGGAAGTCCGCCTGGATCGTGGGTAGGGACGGCGTGAGCATCCCCTCGATGTAGAGGACCACGAGGACGACCCCGGCCAACAGCAGCATGACGCGGTTGGCGTAGCGGCGGTCGAAGGTCTCCGCGGTCTTGGGGACCGGTGAGGCGCTGCTCGTCAGTGCGGGCTCGCCCCTCACGGGACGTTCTCCTTCCTCTCTCACGGCGAGTTCTCCTCTTCGACCCTACGAGAACTCGTCCCGCTTCGGGCCCCGATACCAGCCCTCGGGTCCTACTTCCAAAGGATTAAGCGGTTCCCGTCCGTCAATAGATATTGACTACGGGCTCATGCCTTCCTTGCCAACCTGTACTAAGCGTGTCAACGATCACCCGCACCGTGGTGGTCCAGGGTTGGGTAGGCCCCCCGCGAGCTGAGTCGTGACCATGACCGGCGCGGAGAGCCTCTTGGCACAGTCGGTCTCTCGGGTCCCGATCGACAAACCCGTGCGTCACCACGGGACGGTCCACGTCATCGAGGGTCGGTGCAAGGAGTGCAACTTCTGCGTGACCTTCTGCCCGGAGGAGATCCTGGAGATCGCTGACTACTACACTCCCCGGGGCTACCGGCCCGCCCGCGTGAAGGCGGGAAAGACGGGCGACTGCATCGCCTGCCGATTCTGCGAGCACGTCTGTCCGGACTACGCGATCTACGTGGAGGAGGAGACGACGTGAGCGCCGCCCAGAATCTGATCCTTTCTCCCGTATGGGACCGCGCCCGGACCGGCACGCACTTCCTGTCCGGGGACCACGCCTGTGCCGAGGGGGCCATCTACGCCGGCTGCCGGTTCTTCGCGGGCTACCCCATCACCCCGGCGACCGAGATCGCCGAGCGTCTCGCGGAGCGACTCCCGGAGATCGGAGGCCAGTACATCCAGATGGAGGACGAGATCGCCTCCATGGCGGCAATCCTAGGTGCCAGCGTGACGGGCGCCAAGAGCATGACGGCGACCTCCGGCCCCGGCTTCTCGCTGATGATGGAGAACCTCGGCCTGGGGTACATGGAGGAGATACCTACCGTGGTCGTGGACGTCCAGCGGGGCGGGCCGAGCACGGGCCTCCCCACTTCCGTGGGTCAGCAGGATATGATGCAGGCCCGTTTCGGCCCGCACGGCGACTTCACCTCGATCACGTTCTCTCCCCAGTCTCCCCAAGAGGCGTTCAATCTCACCGTACACGCGTTCAACGTGGCGGAGCGGCTGAGGACCCCGGTCCTCCTGATGATGGACGAGGTCGTGGGGCATATGTTCGAGCGGGTCGTCATCCCGCCGGCCGGGGAGATCCCGCTGGTTTCCCGGGCGAGGCCGACGGTCCCCCCGGAGGAGTACCACACCTACCGGCCGGGGCCGGACCTAGTGCCGCCGATGGCGCTCGCGGGAGACGGCTATTCGGTCCTGTTCACCGGCCTTACGCACGACGAGAACGGTCGGCCCGTCACGACGTACGATGCCCAGAAGGTCCTCGTCCCGAGGCTCCGGGAGAAGATCCTGAGGAACCGGGAGGTCTACGAGCGGGTCGGTCTCTACAATACCGAGGACGCCACGACCCTGGTGATCTCCTACGGAATCACGGCGAGGTCGGCTCGCCGGGCGGTGGACCTCGGCCGGGAGAAGGGTCTACCGATAGGCCTGTTCCGCCCGCTGTCCGTCTGGCCGTTCCCGGCGGCAAAGCTCCGTTCGCTCAAGAACGTCAAGAGAATCGTCGTGGCGGAGATCAACCTGGGCCAGGTGGTGCTCGAGGTCCGGAGGATTGCCGGACCTTACGCCGAGGTAATCCACGTGGGCAACCCGGGAGGGCGCGTCATCTCGGCGGAGACGATCCTCGAGGCGTGCACGGCGCCGCCGGGGGTGAGTCCATGACCGCGAACGCGTCGGCCGCGACCTCTCCCGCGACGAACGGCATGGCCCACGTAGGTCCCCATCCCTACGACCATCTCCTCCGGAGCGCGGACCTGCCCACCATCTGGTGCCCGGGCTGTGGCATCGGGACCGCGGTGGGGGCTCTGATCTATGGCTTCGAGCAAGCGGCGATCCCGATGGAGAAGCGGGTGATCGTGGGCGGGATCGGCTGCTCCTCCCGGATCGTCTTCTACGCGAAGACGGACGCCTATCACACGACCCACGGGCGTACCATCCCATTCGCCACGGGGATCAAGCTCTCCAATCCCACCCTGAACGTCGTCGTGTTCGCCGGAGATGGGGACCTGTTCGCCATCGGCGGCAACCACTTCATCCATGCGGCCAGGCGCAACATGGACCTCCTCGTCGTCTGCATCAACAACTTCAACTACGGCATGACCGGCGGACAGGGCGGACCGACGACCCCGGCAGGGGCCCTCTCGACTACCACCCCGTACGGCAACGCCGAGTTCCCGTTCAACCTCCCGGAGCTCGCCGCAACCGCCGGGGCGACGTACGTCGCCCGCTGGACGACGCTGGACGTGCGGAGGCTCCGGAACACCTTCGCGGACGTCCTCAAGCGCCACGGGTTCCGTTTCGTTGAGGTCCTCGCTCCCTGCCCGGTCAGCTTCGGGAAGACCAACAAGCTCGGCAGCGGCGTGGAGGAGATGGAATACTACGAGGGGCTCGAGGTCCTGAAATCCCGTGTCGAAAGCACGGAGGTTCCGAAGACCAACATCGAGCTGGGAAAGCCGATCATCGTAGGCACGTTCGTGGACCGGGAGGCGGAGACGTTCCGCGACCGGTACGCGCGCGTGATTGACAAGGCAAGGGGGTCGAAGGCGTGAGGAAGGAGGTCCGGTTCGCCGGGTTCGGCGGCCAGGGAGTGATCCTCTCCGCGTTCATCCTGGGGCGGGCCGTGTCGGTCCACACCCCGATGCACGCCACGATGACCCAGAGCTACGGGCCCGAGTCGCGCGGTGGGTCCTGCGAGGCCGACGTCGTCGTCGGGGACGCGGAGATCGACACGCCGATGGTCACCCGACCGGACATCCTCGTAATCCTGTCTCAAGAGGCGGCGACCAAGCACATGGAGGCGGCGAGGGCGGCGTCCCTCGTCCTTAGCGACGTCGACCTGGTCCACCTGGACGAGGACGTGGCGAAGAAGGCGCTCGCGCTCCCGTTCACCCGGACGGCGGACGGCCTGGGACGGCGGATCGTCGCGAACGTGGTGATGCTCGGCGCGTTCACGAAGGCCTCCGGGATCGTGCCTCGGGAGGCGATGGAGGCCGCTCTTCGCGATACGGTCAAGGCGTCCACCCGGGAACTGAACATGAAGGCGTTCGACGCGGGGACCCGGCTGTGAGCTCGGCTCCCGTGATGGTCATCGGCGGAGGCATCGCGGGCGTCCAGGCAACGCTCGACCTGGCCGAGGCCGGCTGCCGGGTGGTGCTCGTCGAGAAGACGCACTCCCTCGGTGGCGTCATGGCGGGGCTGGACAAGAACTTCCCCACGCTCGACTGCAGCATCTGCATCGAGGCCCCGAAGCTGAGCGAGGTCGCGGAGAACGGCAACGTCGAGATCATCACTGACGCGGACGTCGTCGCCCTCGAGAAGAAGGGCGAAGGGTACGAGGTCACGATCCGGCAGAAGGGGAACCTCGTCAGCAGCGGATGCACCCGGTGCGACCTTTGCGTACAGGCCTGCCCGGTTGTGCTCCCCAACGCCTTCGACCAGGGCCTGGCCTCGAGAAAGGCGATCTACACCCCGTTCCCCCAGGCGGTCCCCGGACCGTACTTCCTGGACGTCGAGAAGTGCGTCAACGATTACCCCATCCTCCTTCCGTGCACGCGCTGCTACGATGCCTGCGGGCCGAAGGCGATCGCCTACGACCGGCCGACCGACGTCCAGCTGAAGCGCGAGGTCTCGTCGATCATCGTCTCCGCCGGGTTCGAACTGCTCGACCCCCATCTGCTGCCGGAGTACGGGTACGGGACGCACCCGGACATCCTCACCTCGATGGAGCTCGAGCGACTGCTTTCCTCCGCGGGGCCGAGCGGCGGGGAGATCATCTGCCCCTCCGACGGACGGCACGCGAAGCGCGTCACCTTCGTCCTGTGCGCGGGGTCCCGGGACGTCCGGAACATTCCCCAGTGCTCCCGCTTCTGCTGCATGTACTCCATCAAGGAGGCTGTCCAGGCGCGCGACCATGGCGTAGAGGACGTGACGATCCTCTACATGGACATCCGCAGCTACGGCAAGGGGTTCGACGGCTTCTACCAGCGCGCGAAGGACCTCGGGGTCCATTTCGTCCACGGCCGGCCCTCCCGCATCCGGTTCGATGGCGAGGAGCTCAAGGTCCGCGTCGCGGACACCGTTACCGGTGAGTTTCACGAGGTCGGCACCGACCTTGTCGTGCTTGCCACGGGCGCGAAGCCTCCGAAGGGTCTCTCGGAGCTCGCCAAGGTCCTGGGCCTCAAGACCGGAACGGACGGCTTCATGACCGAGGCGGAAGCTCCGCCCGGCATCTTCGTGGCCGGCAGCGCGGCCGGGCCGAAGGACATCCCGGACAGCGTGGTCGAAGGGGGGGCCGCGGCAGCGCGGTCGATGGAGCGGGCCAACGAACGCGCTTGGGCGAAGCCGGAGATCGGAGCGCCGCTCCCGACCGACGGCGAGGCCCGCGTGGGCGTCTTCCTCTGCGACTGCGGGAGCAACATCGCCGGGACCGTGAACGTCCCGATGACGGCCCAGTACGCGGCCTCGCTCCCGCACGTCGTGCACGCGGAGGAGGTGCGCTTCGCCTGCGCCGCGAACACGCAAGCGGACATGGCGAAGAAGATCGTCGACCTGAAGCTCAACCGCCTCGTGGTCGCCGCCTGCTCCCCCAAGACCCACGAGGGAACGTTCAAGCGTGTCTGCCTGCGCGCGGGTCTCAATCCGTATCTCCTCGAGATGGCCAATGTCCGGAACCTCGACTCCTGGGTCCACAAGAACGAGAAGGAGCAGGCCACGGCGAAGGCCGACGATCTCGTTCGGATGGGCGTGGAAAAGGCCATTCGGCTCAAGCCGTTGATCCCGCTCGAGCAGCACGTCGTACGCGCGGCCCTCGTGATCGGCGGCGGGCCGGCCGGTATGTCCGCGGCCTCGAGCCTGGCCCGGATGGGCTACGAGGTCCATCTCGTCGAGAAGAGCGACCGGCTCGGTGGAGCGCTGCGTTTCATGTCGTACGTCGACCCGTCCGGGGTCGAGGCCGGCCCGCTCCTCGACGCAATGGTCCACGAGGTGGAGTCGTCCGGGGCCCGTGTTCACCTCTCCTCCGAGGTCGCCCAGATCGACGGCCATGTCGGCGAGTTCCGGGCCCACCTTTCCACGGGGGAGGTCATCGACTTCGGGACCGTGATCCTCGCGACGGGAGGCAAGACCTCGAACGAGGCCGCGACCGAAGGGCCGCTCGCGAGCGCGACGGCCCCCCTGAGCATCACTAACGAGAGACTGCACGAGATGATCCGCGAGGGCCACGTACCCGGGGAGCGGGTCACGTTGGTGGGTTGCGTCGGCTCACGGAACGGGAAGCTCGAGTGCTCCCGATACTGCTGCGGCTCGATGGTCGGCCAGGCCCTGCGCCTAAAGCGGATGGGCAAGAAGGTGCGGGTCCTCTACCGGGACATGCGCGCCTACGCCCGCGGCGCCGAGGACCTCTACCGGGAAGCCGCCGAGGCGGGGGTCGCGTTCTTCCAGTATCCCGACACGATGCCCGAGAAGGCGCTCCAGATACGGGACGGATGCGTGGTCTTCCGGGACGAGCTGCTGGGGAGGGAAGTGGAGCTGCCCACCGACCTCCTGGTCCTGATGAGCGCGATCCAGCCGACGGAGCCGGAGCTCTCCCAGAAGCTCAAGGTCTCGCGGGATTCCGCGGGGTTCCTCCTCGAACGCCACCCGAAGCTCGGACCGGTCGAGGCGGCCAGCGCGGGGATCTTCCTGTGCGGCAGCGCCCAGGGACCGAAGGACGTCACCGAGGCGATCGCGCAGGGACTCGCGACCGCGTCGAAGGCGAGCGGCCTCCTCTCGCACGAGATCATCGAAAAAGAACCCCTCGTCGCGCTCGTCGACGCCGCGCGGTGCAACGGTTGCGGCCGGTGCGTGCCGGTCTGTCCGTACGGGGCGATCGAGCCGGTGGTCGTGGACGGCAAGAAGAAGGTCCGGGTGGTCGCGCCGATGTGCATGGGGTGCGGGACCTGCGGCGCCGACTGCTACCGCGACGCGATCACGAACCCCGGCTTCACCGACGACCAGGTCCTCGCGCAGATCGATGCCGCCCTCGAGAGCGACCCCCAACACAAGGTGCTGGTCTTCGCGTGCAACTGGTGCAGCTACGCCGGCGCGGACCAGGCCGGGATCGAGAAGATCCAGTACCCGGCGGTGGCGCGCACCGTGCGCACGATGTGTTCCGGGCGCGTCTCGGAGGACTTCGTCAAGCACGCGTTCGAGAAGGGCGCCGGCGCGGTCCTGCTGACCGGCTGCCACCCCGGCGACTGCCACTACATCAACGCCAATTCGTGGACGGAGAAGCGGTTCAAGACCTGGAGTCGAATGCTGGAGCGCAAGGGAATCACCCCCGAGCGGTTCCAGCTCGAGTGGATCTCCGCCGCGGAGGGCAAGGAGTTCGCGCGGAAGGTCCGCGAGATGGCGAAGGTCCTCGACCGGTACAACGAGACCCGCGAGAACGGCACTTCAACCCCAGCGCCCCCGACAGCCCCGGTGGCGGTGGCTAGCTGAGGGGGGACCATGGCGCAAGCTTCCGAGAAGACTATTGCCCCGGTCCGCTTCGACGACGGGACCTGGGAGGCCCTTGCGGCCACCACCAACGCGAACCTCTGCTTCCAGTGCGGCACGTGCACCGCCGCCTGCCCCCTCGCGGACAACACCTCGATGCGGGTGCGCCGGCTGATCCGTGAGGCGCAGTTCGGCGAGACCGACCCATTCGTCTGGAAGTGCATGACGTGCGCGGAGTGCAACGCCTCCTGTCCCCGCGGTGTCGACATTGTCGGCATCGTGCGCACCCTTCGGGGGCGCCAGTGGCGCACCCGGGACGTGCCCAAGGGACTGCCGACGCTCCTGTGGGGAATATACTCGGACGGGAACACATTCCGCCTCCCGCCGAAACAGCGTGCCTCCTGGATGCAGGACGTTAAGGTCCCCGGGAAGGGCTCCACGCTCCTGTTCGTCGGCTGCGCCGCCTCTTACGACCCTCGAGCCCAGCGGATCGCCCGCTCGGTCGCGACCCTCCTCAACCGCGCGGGCGTGGAGTACCAGGTCCTGGGCAACGAGGAGGTCTGCTGCGGGGAAGCGGCCCGGTCGGTCGGGCACGACGCGCTGTTCCGCGACCTCCAGCAGCGGAACACGGAGACGTTCCAGAAGCGGGGCGTCGAGCGTGTGATCGCGATCTCGCCGCACTCCTTCGACGCGCTCAAGGCCGGTCAGTCGGCCAACGCCGGGCCGGAAGTAGTCCACTACACCCAGGCCCTCGCGGAGCTGCTCGACGCCGGGAAGCTCGCGAAGACCTCCGAGAAGGGCACCGTCACCTATCACGACCCGTGCTACCTCGGACGGCACAACGGGGTCTACGAGGCCCCCCGCCGGCTCCTCGAGCTCTCGGGCCTCAAGGTCGTCGAGATGGGAAACACCCGCGGCCAGGCGCTCTGCTGCGGAGGCGGCGGGGGACGGATGTGGATGGAGACCGACCCGCCCGAACGGACGGGGGCCCGACGCGTGAAGGAAGCGGCAGGGACCGGTGCGGAGCTCCTCGCTACGGCGTGTCCGTACTGCATCAGCGTCTTCGAGTCCGAACGCGGGTCCGAGGCGATCCCCGTCATGGACGTGGCCGAACTCATCGTCGGACGAGCGAAGGCCTGAAGCCATGGCGGCCACGGACGAAGGCGGCCTCTGGGTGTACGCCGAGCGGCGGAGCGATGGTTCGTTCACCCCGGTGAGCCTGGAGATCCTCGGCAAGGCCCGGGAGCTCGCCCGAAAGCTCTCCGTCGAGCTGACAGCGGTCACTGTCGGGGCCGACGGCCACGCGGCAGCCGAGCTCCGGAAATACGGTCCCGATCACGTTCTCGAACTCGTCCACCCCTTGCTCGCCCGTCATGACGGGAAGGCGTACGCCACGGCGATCGCCGCGGAGGTCCACAAGGCCCACCCGTCGACGCTCCTCCTCGGGGCGACGAGGAACGGCCAGGACCTCGCCGGGAGGCTCGCCGTGCGGTTGCGCACCGGCCTTACCGCCCACGTGACCTCGTTGGAACTTGAAGGAAAGGACCAGCTGGTCGGCTGGGTCCCCGGCTTCGGCGGGGGGATCGAGGCCGGGATCACCTGTCCCGTGAAGCGACCCCAGATGGTCACCGTCCGTCCCGGCGTCTTCCCGTTGCCCGCGGAGGGTCCTACCGTCGGGGACGTCACGACCGTGACCCCGCACCTCTCCGAGAAGGACGTGGGCTCGCACCGGGTCTCCTTCGAGCCAAAGGGCACCTCCATCGACCTCACTCGAGCCGACGTCATCGTCGTCGGAGGACGGGGAACCGGCGGGAACTTCGGCCGGATCGAGGAGCTGGCGCACGCGCTCGGTGGCGAGGTCGGCGCGACGCGCGTCGCCACCGATGCCGGTTGGGTCGACCGCGACCGGATGATCGGCCAGACGGGGGTCATCACTCGACCGAAGCTCGTCTTGGTGTTCGGGGTCAGTGGCGCCGTACAGTTCACCGTCGGCATCGAAGGCGCAGGGACGGTGGTCGCGGTGAACCGCGACCCCCAGGCTCCCATCTTCGACCACGCGGACCTGGGGATCGTAGGGGACCTCGCCCCCGTCGTCGAGTCGCTCCTCCGGGCGCTCGGGGAGGCCTGACGATGCGGATCGTGGTCTGCCTCAAGGTCGTCCCCCGACCCGAGGAGGTCAAGGTCGACCTCGAGACCAAGATGCTCGACCGGGCGGGAGCCCGCTCGGTGATCAATGCCTCGGACCTGAACGCCCTCGAGACCGCGCTCGCCTACCGGGACGCCCACGGCGGGACCGTGACCGTCCTCTCGATGGGCCCTCCCCAGTTCGAGCCGTACCTACGCGTGGCCCTCGCCGTCGGCGCGGACGACGCGATCCTGCTGAGCGACCGCGCCTTCGGCGGAGCGGACACGCTCGCCACCTCCTACACGCTCGCGGCCGGGATCCGGAAGATCGGCCACGTCGACCTGGTCATCTGCGGAGAGGAGTCCTCGGACGGCGGGACGAGCCAGGTCCCACCCAGCATCGCCGAGTGGCTCGACGCGTCCCAGGCAACGTACGTGGAACGGCTCGTTCCGGGAGAGCACGGAACCGTCCACGCGACGCGGGTCCTCGAGGAAGGAAAGGAAACCGTCGAGCTCTCGGTCCCGGCGGTGGTCTCCGTAGTAGTCGGCTCGAACGAGCCCCGATTCCTCGACTACGACCGGTGGGCGTTCGCGCAGAGCGCGAAGGTGCTGGTGTGGAATGAGAAGGAGCTCTCCGGTGACCCGCAGTACCTGGGACTCAAGGGGTCGCCCACGGCGGTGGCGGGGCTCCGAGAGGTCAAGAAGGCCGGGCGACGCCACGAGACGCTCACCATGGCCCCCGACGAGGCCGCGGCGAGGATCAAGGCCGAGATCGACCGGACCCGACTGGCCCGAAGCTGAGCCGCACGGCGACCGCGGTCCCTGCCGCCGGCTGGATTATGGGCCCGCGGGCCAGCCCTCCCGACGGCTAAAGGGCCGGGCGTCCTATCTCCGATCGCGGATGACCGAAGCGCTCTACCTCTACGACGCCTATCGAACGGAGTTCGAGAGCACGGTCGTCTCCGCGGAGGGACCGCGGGTCGTGCTCGCAACCACCGCGTTCTACCCGACCGGTGGGGGGCAGCCATGCGATACCGGCACCCTGGAGGGCGGAGACGGCCGGGCGTTCCGTGTGGTGGAGGTCTCCAAGACCCCGAAGGAGATCTCCCACCTCCTCGACGCCCCCGGACTCCTTCCTGGAACGACCGTCCACGGCCAGGTCGACTGGGCTCGTAGGCTGGCGCACATGCGCCACCACACCGCGCTCCACATCCTGAGCGGGGTCGTGTTCCGGCGGTTCGGGTCGGGAATCACCGGCGGGCAGATCTACGTCGATCGGGCCCGAATGGACTTCTCGCTGCCCGAGTTCAACCCGAAGGTGGCTGAGGAGCTGATCGAGGGGATGAACGAGGTCGTGCGCCAGAACCTGCCGATTCGGGTCCGGTTCGTTCCGCGCGCGGAGATCCAGCGGGACCCGTCGTTGGTGCGGGTCGCCGCCCACCTGGTCCCCGACGTCGAGACCGTTCGCCTCATCGACATCGAGGGGTTCGATGTGCAGGCGGACGGGGGCACGCACGTCCGCTCGACCGGAGAGGTCGGCCTCGCCCGGCTGGTCGGGCTCGAGAACAAGGGCTCGCGCAACAAGCGGATGACCCTCGCGCTCGAGCCGCCCGGAGTCCCCTCCGCGCTCCGTACCGGGGCCGTTTCGGAGGACCGCCCGTAGGCCGCCCGTCCCCCCATGGGGGGACACCGCTAGGCTGGGACCGCCGGGCAGTACGCCCGGACCAGGTAGTCCGAGATGTCCCGGACCTCCACGCCCGTCGGGGCGACCCGCTCGAGGTTCGCAAGGCAGAGAGGGCACGCAGTGACGATCTTCGAACTGCACGCGGAGAGCTGCTCGACCCTCTTCTTCGCGATCTCCGTGGACTTTCCCGGGAAGAGCGTCTCGAGCGGTCCCCCGCAGCAGAAGGTGAGCTTTCCCGACAGCTCGGTCTCGACCAGGTCGACCCCGCCGCGAGAGAGGAGCAGGCGAGGCTGTTCGACCACCCCCTCGTATCTCGCGTAGACACACGAATCGTGCATCGTGACGGACTCGTGCAACGGGTCGGTCGCCCGGAGCTCGCGCTCCGCGAGCACCTCGAGGTAGCTCTGGACCGGCAGGTCGAAGCCGTCCACGACCTTCGGGTAGACGCTCCTCAGGATGTTGGTCGTGTGGGGGTCGACCGTGATCAGGCGCTTCGCGCCGCTCTCGCGAAGGGTCTTCGCGACGCGGCGGGCGTGGTTGACGAACCCCTGCGTGAGACCCTCGTCGTACGCCAGGGTCCCCGGGTAGAGGTCCTTCTCGTAGAGGTACCCGAACTGGACGCCCGCGGCGCGCAGGAGACGGACGATGTTCCGTAGGCGTTCGTTGTAGGCCTTTCGCTCGCTCGGGGTGGTCCGGGCCAGGACCGGAGTGAGGTTGACGAGCTTGTTCATCGAGCGGGCGAACCCGAACAGCCGCGTGCCCCGCCCGGCGTACTTCCCGAGCTGGCGGCTCATCGCGTTGATCGCGGGCACCATCTGCCACATCTGGCCCGTGTAGAGCACGGTCTCGCCGCCCCGCGGGAGGTCGAGCCCCTTCGCCCAAGCCGTCGAGACGCGGCGCGAAAGCGGGAGCGCGCTCCGTCGCTTACGGAGGTTGTCGCCGAGGATCCCGAGGGTGCTTCCGATCGGTACCGACATCGACCCTCCCGTCAGGCCTCCGCGAGCTGGAACTGTTCACGATTGAGATGGGTTCGCAAGGTGCGGACGTTCTCGGTGATGTGGACCCCGGCCGGGCAGTTCGACTCGCACATCCGGCAGAGGAGGCAGGAGAAGATCGTCTCCGTCTGTCCACGGACCGCCTCGGCGTTCCCGAGCAGGACGTACCGGAAGAGCCGCCGAGGTAGCAACTCGACCCCCAACGGACAGAGCGCGGTGCACACCCCACAGTTCATGCACACGCTCGCATCGAACGCGCCGGCGTGGCGCAGGTGCGTCAGGAACTCCGGGTCCACCCTCATCGGTGGTCCTCCACGAGCTGATACTGGTAGTAGTCGTCCGCCCGGGGCTTGGGCAGGTCCTGGACCTGTCCGTACCGGCGCATCGCCATCACCCACTTCGTGACCTCGTGGGGCGGGCGGCCGAGCGCGGCGGCGATTTCGGGTAGCGTCTTCGGACCCGAGCGCAGCAGCTCGGCGATCCGGTCCTGCTCGACCAGTTCGTCCCTCAGGACCTCGCCGAGGTCCCTCAGGTCGTTGGCTTTGCCCGTCATGCGACCTCCGCTACCAGGGCGTCGATCATCGAGCGCACCTGGTCGTTCGTGTAGCCCTTGACCGACACCGCCTGCTTCGGACAGACCGGCACGCAGGCACCCTCCCCCTTGCAAAGGATGCCGTTGATCCGGGCGACCGCCGTCCCCCCCTGGTCGACCTTCTCGACCGCCCCATAGGGACAGGCGAGGGTGCACGCGTCGCACCAAACGCAGAGGTCGGGGTTGACCTCCGCCACCATCGGGTCGAGGTCCACGTAACCTTTCAGGAGCAGAGACGCCGCCTTCGAGACCGCGGCCATCGAGCTCGTGACGCTTTCGGCGAGGTTCTTCGGTCCTTGGGCAGCACCGGCGATGAATACGCCGTCCACGACCGTCTCCACCGGGCGCAGCTTGACGTGGACCTCGTGGAAGAAGCCGTCCTTGCCGACCGGGATCTTGAGGACGTGGGCAACCTTCCCGTCCTCCCGGGGGACCATCCCCGTGACGAGCACGACGAGGTCAGGCCGCAGCTCCACCTCTTCGCCTGCCATCAAACGGTCCTTTACCTTCACGACGAGCGCGCCGTTCTCCGACGTGACCGCGGGCGGCGCGTCCTCGCCGAAGCGCAGGAACACGGAGCCGCCTCGGAGGGCCCGCTCGTAGATCGCCTCGTACTTGCCGTACGTCCGGATGTCCCGGAAGAGGTGGAACTGGCGGATCGCGGGGTCGATTCCCGTCACGACCGTGGCGATGTGCGAGGTGGCGCTGCAACAATAGCGCGAGCAGTACGTGCGGGGATTGGTGTCCGAGCCCTCCTCGCGGGACCCGACGCAGTAGACGTAGGCGATCGAACGGACCGGCTTTCCGTGGTATTCGAGGCGGCTCGGGTTCTTCGCGAGGAGCTCCTTGAGCTCCGGCAGCGTGACCACCCCCTCGAGTCCGAAGCCGAACTCTCCCGCCTTCGGGGTGTACGTGTCGAAGCCGGTAGCGACCACGATGCTCCCGACGTCCAAGGAGACCGTCTCCTGGGTCGCGGTCCGGATCTTGACCGTGAAGTGACCGATCCGCCCGCCCATCTCGGTGAGTTCGGTGCCGAGGTAGAGGGCGATGTTCTCTCGGGTCCGGATCTCCTCAACGAGCTTCTCCACGAGCCCTCGGCCGTCCTTGTCGTTCGGGAAGACCTTGCCCCATCGGGCGACATGCCCGCCGGGTTCGGAGGCCTTCTCGATGAGATGCACGGAGATCCCGAGGTCCGACAGTGCGAGGGCCGCACGCAGCCCCGCGATGCCGGCCCCGATTACGAGCACCTGAGGGATCGTCTCGACCCGCATCCGCTCGAGGGGCGTGGAAAGGGCGGTCTTCGCGACCCCGGCGCGCACGAGGCGGGTCGCCTTCTCGGTGGCCGCCGCCTTGTCATGGGTGTGGGCCCAGGAGCATTGCTCCCGGATGTTGACCTGGGTGTACTCGTATGGGTTGAGGCCGCCCCGCTGGGCCATCGCCCGGAACGTGGACAGGTGCAGCTTCGGGGAGCAGGAGCAGACGACGATCCCGTCGAGCTTCTTCTCCCGGATCATCTGCACCATCGACTCCTGGGCAGAGTCCGAGCAGGCGAACATCTGGACCTGGGTCGCGACGACCTCGCCCTCCTTGCTCACCGCCTCGCGGACCTTCTCCGTGTCCACGTAGTCGCTGATGTTGCCGCCGCACTGACAGATCATCACGCCGAGGCGGCGCGGCGTCTCCGTCATGCCTTCGCCCCCGGCCGCTTGAGGTAGGCCGCGACCTGGGCCGAGGCTGCCTCGGAGTGTAGGATCGTATCGGGGATGTCACGCACGGCAGCGGCGGAGCCGATCACGAAGACGCCGGGGATGTTGGTCCGGCCGGGTTCGAGTTCCTCGTCCGTCTCCTTCACGTACGAGTACTCGTCCCGGGCGAGGGTTCCCTCGGGGAGCAGGCGGAACGCCCCCTGGTTCGGCTGAAGGCCGACGGCGAGCACCACCATGTCGTGGCGGGCCTCCTTCGACCCTCCCCCGCCCTCGATGTCCTCGTAATGGACGATCAGGTCGTCGTGGTCGGTCCCTTCGATGCGGGAGACCTTCCCCTTGACGAAGGAGACGCCCATCGACCGGGTCTGCTGGAAGAACTCGTCGTACCCCTTGCCGAAGGCCCGAATGTCGATGTAGTAGATCGTCACGTCCGCGAGAGGAAGGGCCCCGAGGGCCAGCTGGGCCTGTTTCAGCGAGTACATGCAGCAGACGCGCGAGCAGAGGCGATTGCCCACCTGCTCGTCCCGGGAACCGGTGCACAGCACGAACGCCACGTTGGCCGGCGCCTTGCCGTCCGAGGGACGGAAGACGGCGTTGAACGGTCGGGTCGGCGCGAGGATCCGGTCCATCTGGGTGCCCGTGACCACGTTCGGGAAACGGCCGAACCCGAGCGCGGGCTTTTGGCGGGCGTCGAACGGATGGAATCCCGTGGCTAGCGCGACCGAACCGACGGTCACCGTCTCGTGGCGGGCGTGCTGGTTGAGGTCGATGGCGAACGCGGGGCACGCCGCCACGCATTCCCGGCACTCGCAGCAGACGCCGCAGTCGAGGCATCGGTTGGCACCGAACCGCGCTTCGGTCTCGCTCGGGCCGTCCTCATATTCCGCGAACGAGACGACCCGCTCGGCAATCGTGCGGCGCTTCGGCTGGACCGGTTCCCGGGGCGTAACATGGTCGCGAGCCTGGGCGATGACCTTCGCTCGGTCGGAGACCGGCAATCGCTCGTCGAACTGGACCCCTTCGAGGCTCTGCCCGCTAAGCTGTCGGTCGATGTAGTACGCGGCCCGCTTGCCCTGTCCGACCGCCGCGACGATCATCGACGGCCCGGTGACCGCGTCACCGCCGGCGAAGACGAAGGGGGAGGAGGTCTGCAGCGTTTCGGGATTCACCCGGACGGTCCCGTTGCGGTTCAGTTCGAGCTGGGAGGCAAAGGGGGCGGTGTCCGCCATCAGTCCGATCGCGGTGATCACCACATCCGTGGGGACGGCCTGCCTCACCGTCTCGTCGAACGTCGGACGGAAGCGGTGTTCCGAGTCAAAGACGCAGGTGCACCGTATGAGTTCGATGCTCCGGACCTTCCCTTCCTCCCCGTGGATTTCGTGAACGCCCCAAGAATTGGTTACAACGACCCCCTCGACCTCGGCTTCCTGGACCTCCCAGCGGTGGGCCGGCATCTCGCTCGCCGATTCGAGGCAGAACAACTTGACCGACCGAGCCCCGAGCCGGAGCGCGCTGCGCGCCGAGTCGAACGCGACGTTACCGCCGCCAATGACCACGACGGTCTTCCCATGGAAATCCGTCGGATGGCCGCCGTTGGTGGCGTGCAGGAAATCCATCGAGTCGATCACGCCGGGGAGCTCCTCTCCGGGGACGGAGAGCTTACGGCCGCCGCGGTCGCCCGTGGCGAGGAAGACGGCGTCGAAACCCGCCTCCTTGAGAGGGGCGAACGAGGTGACACGGCGGTTCGTCTCGATCCGGACCCCCAGGGCGGTGATGTTCTTGATGTCCCGAGCGAGCACGTCCTTCGGGAGCCGATAGGAGGGTATGCCCCATCGCATGATCCCACCGGGCTCGCTGTCGCCCTCGAACACCGTGACGTCGTGGCCCGAACGAGCTAGGAAGAATGCGGCGGAGAGCCCGGTCGGGCCCGACCCGACGATCGCAACCTTCTTCCCGGTGCGCTTCGACGGGGACCCGTACTCCGGGTCGGCGTGCTCGCCGTAGTAGCGGTCCGCCATGAACCGCTTGATCCCGCGGATGGAGACCGTCCCTTCGAGGCCGGCGCGGGAACACTGCTCCTCGCACGGAGCGTAGCACGCGCGACTCAGAACTCCTACCAGGGGAGCGTCCTCGAGGTGCTGGCGGAACGCCGCGTCATACTTGCCCGCGCGTACGAGCGAGACGTATCCGTGCGGCTTCACGCCGGCGGGGCAGGCGAACGAGCACGGAGAGGTGCCGTGCCGCGTGATCACGGCCTTCTTGGGCACCGCCTGCGGGAACGCGATGTGGGCGGCGCGACGGGCCGCGAGGTCGTAGTTGAACTCATCGGGGAACGCGACCGTGCAGGCGACTTCGCAGAGCGCGCAGCCCGTACACTTGGCGGCGTCCACGAAGGTGGGCTTTCGGGTCAAGTGGACCCGGAACCCTCCGCCTTCGTTCGGGGTGATGTCGTTCACCTCGGAATAGACCAAAGTGCGGATGTTGGGGTGGTTGTTGACCCCCGCCATCTTTGGAGTGGAAATGCAGCTGGCGCAGTCCAGCGTCGGAAAGACCTTGCTGAGGAGGATCATCCGTCCCCCTACGCTCGCCTCCTGCTCGACGAGCAGGACCCGAAACCCCATGTCACCGAGGGAGAGGGCGGATTCCATTCCGCCCACCCCAGCCCCGACCACGAGAACATCGTAATCGACGGGGGGCTTCGGGTCGCTCATCTACGCCACCGCGGCGGTGGCCCGAAGGTCCTCGAGCTCCCGTCCGAACTGTTTCATGTGGTTGACGAACGCGTCGGAGCAGACCGAGCAGAGGGCCCCCATCTTCAGGCGGCGCGCATCGGACCCGTTTTTTGTGAGCAGGCTCTGGGCCTGCTCGACCAGGCGTGCCGTGCGGGCCGTGCAGTCCGGGATGTAGGCGCATTCCCCTCCGTCGGCCGCGACGAAGACCCCATCGAACCCGGCGTCGACGGCGTGGGCGATCCAGGTCGGGTTGATCCCGCTCGAGCACGGCAGGGCGATCACCTGGACGGTCGGCGAGTAATCGAGGTGAGAGCTTCCGGCTAGGTCGATGGCCATGTCCGAGATCGCGTTCGTCGAGAAGACGAGGATCCTCGGCGGCCGGCGGACGGAGGGGGATGCGGTCACCGGGAAGCTCACTTTCCGCGCTTTACGTAGAGCCGCCAAACACCGGGCTCGATCAGCATACCGAGGTACTGGTGCCCGACCTTGGTGGCCCAGAGCGGTATGTCCTGCGTCGTGCCGATGTCGGACGAGATCACTTCCATGACCCCGGCCATCGGGACGCTGCCCATGGCCCGCTTGGCATCGAGGAGCGGGCCCGGGCACGCGGTCCCGCGAGCGTCTACGACCTTGTCCACTTTCAATCCCTTCAACTCGTCTGCGTTCATCTTCATCCTTCTTCGTTCTTCAACCCGTAGCTGAGACGGCGGAATGGGTTCGTCGGGATTCGCGGACCCGACGCGGGTTCGAGACCGTTGCAGGCTCTACCCTGAGGTCGAAACGGTCGGACCGGAACCGTGTTTCCGCGAGGAGGGCCCCGCGGACGATCTGGCAGCTCTGCGAGAGCACCGGGTTCCTAAGCGCATAGCGGACCTCGCGGCCGTCCCGGCGCGCGCGGACGATGCCTCGGTCCCTCATCACGCGCAGATGTTGCGAGGCGTTCTGCAGGGAGAGGTTCAACCAGTCGGCGATCTCGGTGACCGTGCTCGGACCCCGTCCAAGCAGGTCCACGATCATGAGTCGTTTCGAATTCGCCAGCACGCGAATCATGTCGGCCTCGAGCTCGAATCCCTCGAGGTCAAGCCCCGACAGCGGGGCCCGCGGTCGAATGGTCATTGACGTCCGTTTGGCTCAGATGAACATGGTCATCCGGCTTCGGTCCGCCGCATCGATGAACGTACCGACGTTGGCGTACTCGATCCCCGGGATGAGCTCTTCCTTGTGGATCCCCATGAGGTCCATCGACATCGTGCACGCGATGAAGCGAACCCCCTGCTCCTGAGCGGACTTCATCAGGTTGGGGAGGCTCATGACGTGCTTCTTCGCCATCTCCTTCTTGATCATCCGAGTGCCGAGCCCCGCCATCTTCATCTTCGAGAGCTGAAGGTGGTCCGGTCCCCGCGGCATCATACCGCCGAACATCCGTTCGGTGGTCGTCTTCTTCCCCTGGACCTGAACCGGCCCGCCCTTTCGGAGGACGTTGAGTCCCCAGAACGTGAAGAAGATGTTCACGGGTAGGTCCATCGTCGCGGCGCCGTTCGCGATAATCATGGCAGCGAGGACCTTGTCGAGGTCGCCCGAGAAGACGACCATGGACAGGCCGCTCGGATTCGCCTCGGTCGCAGCGGGGCGTTCCGTGGGAACTCCGAGGTCCTTGGGCAGAGTCGATGCTCTTGTGGCAGCGGTTGCTCCTGACATTTCCAACTCCTTAATGTGGTGTGTCCCCCCTGCATTTGCTCACTTGCAGGATGATGCAAGCAGGCAAGTTGACCCGTATCAACTCTCAGTCAGCCCGGGTTTACCTGAGAGAGGGGTTCCCATCGCCCGGGGTTGGTGAACACCCACAAGCTCCGTGCGTTGGACACGATCGTCGTAGGAGTCAAGTTGTCACTCGGCCCAAATAGTCGGCGAGCGTGGTCCGCCCGTGCCGGGCGGACTCCTCCAGGCCGATTCGGTCACGAAGCGGTTTGACCAGGTCGAGGCGCTTTCGAACCTCTCCGTGGAGCTCGCACCGGGGACCATCGGCCTGGTCGGCCCCAACGGGTCCGGGAAGACCACGCTCCTGCGCCTCCTCCTAGGTCTCCTGCCGCCTACGTCGGGACGCCTCTCGGTGCTAGGGCATGACCCCCAGCTGGAACCGCTTGAGGTCCGCGAACGGGTCGGGTACATGCCCGAGCACGATTGCCTCATGCCCGACCTGAGCGCGGTGGGGTTCGTCGCGCACATGGGACGGGTGAGCGGTTTACCCCGGGAGGTCGCGATGAGCCGGGCGCACGACGTGCTCGAGTTCGTCGGACTCAAGGAAGAACGGTACCGAAAGATTCGCGAGTACTCGGTCGGGATGCGGCAGCGCGTCAAGCTCGCCCAGGCGATCGTCCACGACCCTCCGCTCTGCTTCCTTGACGAACCGACCTCCGGGCTCGACCCTCAGGGCCGGGAAGAGATGCTCCGCCTCCTCGGGGTGCTTTCCCGGCTCGGGGGTCACAGCTTCGTCCTCTCGACCCACCTTCTGCCGGACACGGAGGGGTTGGTCGACCAGGTCTTGCTCCTGAACGCGGGACGGCTGCTGGCCGCCGGAACCGTGCATGACCTGCTTTCGGGCGGCGAGGTCCACACGGTCGTACGGATCAAGGGGGACACGCGCGCCTTTGCGGCGGCCCTTTCGGCGAAAGGGGTGGCGGTCGAGCTCGACGGGTCGGACCTCAAGGTTACCCTCCCAGAGGGCAACACACAAACGATCTTCGAGGTCGCGCACGCGACGCAAACCCAGGTGCGCTACCTCGGTCCCTCGGTCCGGACGATCGAGGACCTGTTCCTGTCGATGATTGACGGAACCGCTCGGAGGTCCGGACCGTGAGCATCAGCGCCCCCCGCTACGTCTCGGGACCAGTCGTTCACATGGGACGCACGACCCGGGCGCTCGCCATCTTCCAGCGTGAGCTCTTGCGGCGGGCGACGTGGGGCCCCCTGCTCGCGGTGGCGTTGACCTGGCTCGTGGTGGTCATCTCCGCGACCTTCAACGTCGCGTTCGCGTCGTTCACGGGCTCCTCGGCGATGACTGCGTTCGAATCCCCGTACGAGTCGGTCGCCTGGATCCTGCTCATCCTCATCGTGGCCGCCACGGTCGGGGCGGGCAGCCTCGCGGATGACATCGGAAGCCGCGCGATCACCCTCTACCTCTCGCGTCCGATCAACCTGTCCGACTACCTGGTCGCTAAGGCAGCGGCCACGGGAACGTGGCTCCTCATCGCGGCGGTCGGCCCGGGGTGCGTGGCGGTGGCGGTCACGACAGCGTTGGGATATGTGTCGGCATCCACCGCCCTCGCGGCAGCCGGGGCGTACTTCGCGGTCGGCGTGGTGACGGCGGTGTTCTTCACAGGCGTCACGCTCGTCTTCTCGTCCGTTACCCGACGCAGTCTCTACGCCGGCGTAGCGACGTTCGGGGCCGTGCTCTCGATCGACGTGAGCACGAGCGTCGTTTCGGGGATCACCGGGAACACCCAGATCCTCTACGCGAACCCGAACTCGCTCACCCAGACCATGGCCGAGGCGGCGTTCGGGGTGTCGTCCTCCTCTCCGATCAATCCGTACACCTCGGCCGTGGTGATGATCGTGGTCGGCGTCGTGCTCGCGGCGCTCGCGTGGTGGCGCCTCGCGCGGATCGAGGTGGTGGGCGAGTGACCGGGGTCGTCGACGCCGAAGCCGTGACGAAGCGCTACGGCGAGGTCCTCGGGCTGAACGGGTTCAGTGCGACCTTCTCGGAGGGGATCACCGGCCTGGTCGGTCCGAACGGCGCCGGCAAGTCGACCCTGTTTCGACTGCTCGCGGGCCAGCTCCGGGCCGACCAAGGCCGGCTCACCCTGCTCGGGCAGCCGGCCTGGGGTCACGGGGAGTTCCGTCGTCGGGTCGGGTACTGCCCGGAGTCCCCGGCGCTGTTCGACTGGATGACGGGGAACGACCTGGTCAGGACCCTCCTCCGGGTCGACGGGTTCACCCCGACCGAGGCGACGGAACGGTGCGCCCGTGCGATGGCCGAGGTGGGACTGACCCAGGACGGAGACCGCCGGATACGCGTCTATAGCAAGGGGATGCGTCAGCGGGTGAAGATCGCGCAGTGCATCGCGCATGACCCGGAACTCATCCTTCTGGACGAGCCGCTGAACGGGGTCGACCCGGTCGGTCGCGCGTCGCTGAGCACGCTCATGCGGCAGCTCAGCTCGGCCGGGCGCCACCTGATCGTCAGCTCGCACATCCTCTACGAGGTCGAACGCTTGACCGACCAGATCGTGATGATAGCGAACGGCCAGGCGATCGCCCAGGGCGACCTGCACCGGATCCGGGACCTCATCGACTCCCGACCGCATGTCATCGACCTCGAGACCCCAGACCCCCGCGGAGTGGCGCGATTCCTGGGGGCGTGGGACCACGTCGTCTCCATCGAGTTCCTTGACGCCGGTCGGCTCCGGGTCATGACCCGGTCGCCGGACACGTTCTACGCGGCCCTTCCGGGGCTCGTGGTCCGCGAGGGGCTCACCGTACGCTCGGTCCAGAGCGCCGACGACAACTTGGACGCGGTGTTCCGCTATCTCTCGGAGGGCCGAAGGTGACCGGACAGCTCGACCGACTCGACACAGTGGCATGGATGGCGATCCGGGGGAGCGTGCGGGGGATGCGCGCGATCGGACTCGCCGCGTTCGCCCTGATGCCGGCCCTGATCGTCGCGGGGATCGCCTCGGCCCATCCCTCGCCCGACACGCTTGCGGCGTCCGCCCCCGTGCTGTTCGAGCTTCTCACCCTGCCGATCGTGGCGATGGTGATCATCCTCGTCCTCTCCGTCGCCCAGTTCCGCAACGAGATCGATGCCGAGGTCCTCGTCTACCTCTCGGCCCGGTCGGTGGGTCGGCCGACCCTGGTCGTCGGAAAGTACCTGGGGGCGACCGCGGCCTCGCTGGTCTTCGTTCTTCCGGCCTCCCTCCTCCCGCTCGCCGTGGCGACATTCGCTGGGGGGACGGCCTACAGCGCGAGTGTCCCTGTGGCGGTCGCGATAGCCGCCGTCCTGGCCACGGTGGCGTACGGCGGCTTCTTTCTCTTCCTCGGTATCGCGACCCGTTCGGCACTCCTGGTTGGACTCCTGTTCGGCTTCCTCTGGGAGGAACTCCTCCCCTTGCTGCCCGGGGACGTACCGCGGCTCACGGTGATATTCTACCTCCGGAGCTACCTTTCCGGAGCGGTCTCGAACGGACCTCTCTCCGGGTACGGGGGAGCGGTGCCGCTGACCCTGGCGCTGTCGGTACTCGTGGGGATCGGCGTGGCGTTCGTAGTGTTGAGCAGCGCCGTGTTCCGGTATCTCGAAACCGCCCCTGAGAAGGAATCCGCGTAGGCGGTAGGTGCGACTCGTTCGGGACGTCGAGGTCTTCGAGCTCCCTTCGCAGTTCACCGATGGTCGCCGGCCCCAAGGAACCGGATAGTTCCGGGGCCGCTAGAGCCGATGGCCGCACTCCCGTCCGTGCGCACGCTATGGAACACCGATCGTTCCGGCCGCTTCCCTGCCTCCTCCGATCCCCAGAGGGTCGGTCGCGAAGGCCGCCCGGGCCCCGGCGAAGGGACGGTGGCACCGGCGGGGGATCCCAAGGGCAGGACTCCCACGGGCACATTTCCCGGCACGCTGAGCGATTGGTGGCCGCCAAGGCTTAACGTCACGAACGGGCCATCGCCCATGCTCCTTCCGGGCCGAACAGAACGGCAGGAGTGGGTAGCATGGCCGAGCGTCGGATGGGGACCGTAGCGTCCTACTTCCTTTCGTACAACCTCTACGCCTTCGGGACCGGCCTTGTCGGGGTCTTCCTCAACCTGTTCTTCCTCTCGAACTACAGCTTCCTCGCCGTTCTCTACTTCCAGATCACCACCTACGCGACCGAACTGGCGGCGTATCTCCTGTCGAGCTACCTTCTCCCTCGGTGGCGGGTGAAGCACCTCTACGTGCTCGGGCTCGCTCTGTCGGCGTTCGTCCTCACGGACCTGCTGGCCGCGAGCCGCATGATCTCGAGCGCCTTCCTCTTCGGCGCCCTATGGGGGACGGCGATGGGAGTGTTCTTCGCCGGGAACAACCCCATGATGCACGACATCACCCAGAACGCCAACCGGACCCCCTTCGTGGCGACGAACGGCGTCCTGACGGGTGTAGTGACCCTCATCGCGCCGGTCCTAGCGGGCGCCCTGATCCAGTTCTCGAGTTTCAGTGGGGTGCTCCGGTACCTTTGGGATTTCGCCCTAACGGCGGTAGTCCTGCTGGTCTCCGCCCTCGTGATCCTCCGGACCCGGGGTGAGACCGACCGTCGGATCCGAGACCTGCACGACCTGGCCCGTCGACGTCCGGGGAGGGAATTCGGAAGGTTCCGGCTCTACTTCGCGGCCTGGCAGGTCTTCGTGATCCCGGTCGGGATCCTGCTCCCGATCTACGTCTTCGAGGTCACGGGAAGCTACGTGGTGACCGGGGTCTTCGCTAGTTACACGATCCTCGTTTCGGTCGCCGCGAACCTCGGATGGCGGAACGGGTTCCGTCGGTCGGGCCGTTTTCCGCTCTATGCCGTGCTCGCCATCATCGCATCCTCCGCTCTCCTCCTGGTGCGGTGGGACCCCCCGCTCGACGCGTTCGCGTTCGTCGGCATCTATACCCTGTTCTCGACCCCGCTCAACAACAGGGTGACGGTGGACTTCATGGACCTCATCGACCGGAGCGGCGACCTCGACCGAGTACGGGTCTGGGCGGACCGGGAGTTCTATATCGGTGTGGGGCGAGCCGTCGTGTTGGCGACGACCATCCTCATCTCGACCTACCTGATCCGGAATTCGATGGACCTCGTCCTCATCCTCCCGGCCTTCTCGCTATATGCCCTGAGCTATCTCCCGGTACTGAGCTCGCGGTCGCCCACGGGGCCCATGTCCCCCCTGCCCCCGGACGGTGCGGTCGCCGCCGGTCGTTGACGGGTCGGTCCCGCTCGCGGGCGATGCCTCCCGTTACCGGTCGGGCGGGCTGCGTAAGGTCGAGGGAGGCGCCCTCGAAGAACTCGAATACCTCTCATCCCGTCCCCGAACGGTGAACGAAGTGTCCACTCCCGCCGTCGCTCTCCCGGGCACGATGAGGGCGTGGGTCTACGACCGCTACGGTGCTGCGGAGGTTCTGGAGCTCCGAGAGGTTCCCCTCCCGACGTTCCGGGACGAACACGAGGTGTTGGTGCGGGTCGTCGCGTCCTCGGTGAACCCGGTCGACCGGCACATGCTGAAGCCGCCGCTCATCTTCCGGAGAGGACAGGGATTCCTCCGACCGAAGATAGGACGGACCGGGAGCGACCTGGCCGGCCGGATCGTGGTGGTCGGCAAGAGCGTCCAGGGGCTTCACGTAGGGGACGAGGTCTTCGGCCTGGGCCGTGGCGCCCTCGCCGAGTACGCCGTGGCCGACGAGACCCAGGTGGTGCCGAAACCGGCCGGACTGACGTTCGAACAAGCCGCGGCCGTGCCCATCGCCGCGGTCACGGCGCTTCAAGGCCTCCGCGATCGCGCGGAGGTCCGGCCGGGCCAGCGGGTCTTGATCAACGGTGCGTCGGGAGGGGTCGGCACCTTCGCGGTACAGATCGCTAAGTCGCTCGGCGCGCAGGTCAGCTGTGTGTGCAGCCCTCGGAATGTGGATTGGGTAAGGTCCCTCGGAGTCGAGCAAGTCTTCGATTACACACAAGAGGACTTCACGAGAAGCGGCCAACGCTACGACGTCATCTTCGACACACAGCTCAACCACTCCCTGGCGGCGTACCGCCGCGTCCTCAATCCCCACGGACTGCTCCTGGCGGTCGGCGCGGGGCCCGGGTCGGCATCACGGATCGTCGGCCGCCTGCTCGAGACAATCATCGGGACACGCATCATGGGCCCCCGAACGAAGTTCTTCGTCGCGTCGGTCAAGAAAGGAGAACTGGAGGCCCTCAAGGAGATCCTTGAGGCCGGAAAGGTGACCCCGGTGATCGACCGACGCTTCCCCTTCGACCAGGTGCCGGACGCCTTTCGGTATCTCGCGGAAGGACACGCTCGGGGAAAGATCGTCGTTGCGGTGTAAAGCGCACCGCGCACCCACCCCTGAGGGTTCCTCCTACCTCACGCGGAGTGGTGAACTCGGTCTGATATAGGGAACGAAACGTCGAGGAGCGAGGGGCGATCGTGAAGGCTGCTATCGTTCGGGAGTTCGGGCGTCCTCCGACCTACGGCGACTTTGCGGAGCCTTCTCCGCAACCCGGCGAAACGACGGTTTCCGTCACGGCGACGGCGGTGAGCACGCTCGTTCGCGGACGAGCTTCCGGGAGGCATTACAGCGCCGACGCCCATCTGCCGTTCGTGCCCGGCGTCGACGGTGTCGGGCGGACCCCGGACGGACGACGGGTCTACTTTGCCTTCCCGAGGCCACCCTTCGGGTCGATGGCCGAACGGGTGGCGATCGCCTCCGCACGTCTCGTTCCGCTACCGGACGGCCTCGACGACGCGACCGTCGCCGCGGCGGCGAACCCCGGCATGTCATGCTGGATCCCGCTCACGCTCCTGGCCCCAATCCGCCCGGGCGAATCGGTGCTCGTCAACGGCGCCACCGGCATCTCGGGTCGAATGGCGATCCAGGTCGCGAAGCACTTGGGCGCACGCAAGGTCATCGCGACCGGACGTGACGAGGCGAAGCTCCGCACGCTTCCTGAGCTTGGCGCGGACGTCGTCCTGTCCCTCGGCCAACCCGCCCAAACGCTGCGCGAGGCGCTATGGAAGGAAGCCCACGACTCCGAGATCGGCGTCGTGCTCGACTACGTGTGGGGCTCCTCCGCAGAGACGATCCTCGCCGCGCTCGGCGGACCCAACGCGCCCCGGGGGGCGTCTCGTGTCCGCTACGTGCAGGTCGGGGACCTCGCGGGGACCACGATCTCGCTCACCGCTTCGATGCTCCGGAGCTCGGGCGTCGAGATCCTCGGCACGGGGCTCGGGGCCTCGAGCAACCAGGACCTCCTGGTCGGCATCCACCAGTTCTTGAACGCGCTCTCTACCGAGCGGTTCCGGGTCGCGATCGACGTCCACCCACTTTCGGAAGTAGAGCGAGTGTGGAGCCAGCCCGCCGGGGAGAAGCGGCTCGTCTTCACCGTTCCGTGAATCGACCTCCGACCCCCCGATGTGTGCTTTTGCCCTCTTCCAGGACGGTCTCGCGAAAACCACTTCTAGGTCGGCTCGGCCACGCATGTAAATAGCCGGACCACCCCAGCCACGCTGACGGAAACGATGGCGGACGAAACCGGGTCCTTTCCGCCGTTCGTCGGTCGGGTAGAGACGGTCGAGGCTCTTCACCGTCGGTTCGAGGACGCACGAGCGGGCGCCGGTGGGGTCACCCTCCTCGTGGGCGATACGGGGGTGGGAAAGTCGGCCCTGGTCGCCCAGCTCATCCGGGACATCCGTGTCTTCAAGACGCTGGTCCTCGTAGGTCGGGCCCTCGCGCTCGATGACCCGCCCCCGTTCTCGCTCATCCGTTCCGCCATCGAAAGTGCGCGGGACGACCCAGCCCTGAAGTCGGATGAATTCCGCCCGCTCGGGGGCGACCAGGTCATGATTGGCTTTGCCCCCCGCTTGGGCGAAGGGACCTTTCCCACCCCCGTCAACATCGAGACCCGGCTCCTCGAGGTCTTCGGCGGGACCACCGAGAGGAGCGACATGTCTCGGGACCGGGTCCTGGATGAGATCGCCGATCAGTTCCTCGAGTTCACCCGCCGTGGCCCCACCGTGATCATCCTCGAGGACCTCCACCGTGCGGACGATTTGTCCCTCGCCGCGGTCGAGTTCCTCGCGAAGCAGCTAGAGAACCAGCCCCTGTGGATCCTGGGGACCAGCCGTCCGTACGCCTCGCTGTCCGAATCGGGGCGGGGGCGACTCGAAAGGTTCGAGAGCGCGACCCGCGCCCGACCGATGGTTCTTCGTCCGATGACATCCGAAGAGGTTGCCGACTACCTCCGATGGAACGACCCGTCTCGGGAGTACTCTGCCACGGAGGTCGCGCGGCTCCATTCCGAGACCGGCGGGAACCCGCTCCTCCTGGAACAGCTGGACCGCCGCATAGCCTCGGGTGACGGGGCGTCCAGCCTTGCTCCGGGAAGCCCCCCTCCCCTCAGCGAGGGAGCCCAGGGGGTGCTCGAGATCGCGTCGGTGCTCGGCCCGGCGTTCACGTTTGACCTCCTGCTACGGGCGAGCGGCGAGGAGAATGAGGAGGCGCTCACGGAGACCGTCGACCGCCTGGTCGGGCTGGGCCTTCTCTTTGAGCGCCCGGGGGAGGTTCTCGAGTTCCCGGAGGACCGCCTACGAGAGGAAACGTACAACGCCCTCTCCGGGAACCGACGCCGTCTCCTCCACCGTCGCGCCGGGGAAGCCCTGGAGACGGCAGGGGCGGTCGACGTCTCGGGGATCTACGCGCTCGCGCGCCACTTCTACCTCGGTCATGAGGGGCCGAAATCGGTGAACTACAACCGCATCGCCGCCGAGATCGCCGAGCGCGCGCTCGCGCTCGACACCGCGTGGGATCACTACTCTCGCGCCCTCGAAAGCCAGCGCGAACTGAGTCCGGGGGACCCGGACGGAGAGGCGGAGCTGGTCCTCGAGCTCGCGCGGATCACGGAGGAGCTGGGTCTCTTGCCGGACGCGGAAGCGATCCTCCGGGACTTTCTCGACGAGGCGACGAACGACCCGCGCCTATCTGTCGACCGTCGGGCGGCCCTCGAGCTGTTCCTCGCCCGGGTCCTGCACGGCCGTGGAGACTCGCCGGCGGCGTCACAATTCACGCAGAAGGTGCTCGACACACCGGGACTGGATGACCAGGTGCTCATCCGTATCGGAGCCCACCACCAGATGGGTCAGGCGCTGTACTACCAGGGACGGTACGCGGAGGCTCTCGCCCATCACACGGAGGGTCTTCGGCTCGCGCGGGAGGTCGGGAACGAGCAGGTCATCCTGCGCGCCCAGTTCTGGCGAGCGGCCACCCTCGCGATGATGGGCCAGATGGAGGAAGCGATCACCGAGGCGCGCGCGGTCACCGTCGCGCGGGATCGACTAGGGTCCGTCCGGGAATCCGCCCAGGCGCATCTCAACTTCGGCGACATACTGGCCGACGCCCGATGCACCCCCTCCCAGCGCACGGAGGCACTTGGAGAATACGCGGAGGCGATTCGGTTCGCACAGAAGGCGGAGGACCCCCGGCGGGTCGGCTATGCGCTGTACAAGACCACGGAGCTTCTCCGCGAGGCCGGTCGAACCGAGGAAGCCCTCCAGACCATCCGACAGGCTTGCGAGATCCTCGGTCGGGTCGGGGACCATGTCGGCCTGAGCGTGTCATTGAAGGCTCGAGCCCAGATTGCGATGGACCAAGGAGCGTTCGATCGCGCGCAGAGCGACCTTACCGAGGCGCACCGATTGCTCCAGGGGCTGAAGCACACGCTCGAGGAGATCGACGTGGTCCTACAGCTCGCCCTGCTCGCCCACCTCCAGGGAGACGACGCGACGGCCCGAGGGTACGTCGCCGAGCTCGAGGGCCAGAACCTGTGCACCCTCCGGCCGGACCTAATGGATGAGTTCGAGCACCTCAAGCAGGCGCTCGCCGAGAAGAAGGGCGACGGCGACCTCCCCTGAGCTGACCTCGGTCGCCCGCTTCTGGTCGAGAGATTGGCGGAGGGTGGCGCCTCGTGGGACGATCGAGAGTCACCACGGAGAGGCAAAAAACATCGTAGATCACGGTGGCCTGAAGGGGCGCGGTCGGAGGGATCGGCCGACCCGTCCGCGCCCAAAAATCGCGGAACGGAGGGTTTAAGCCCAGGTCCCAGGTCGGGAGGGAAAGTGGCCGCGGAGGGGATTGCCGTCGACGCACCCTCCGGCAAGCTGACGTTGCGCGTGGCCTTCCGCCGTGTCCTTCCCCCAGTTCGCCTCCTCTGGCTGGTGCTCCTCGGGCTCGGGATCTATGGGTCGGACTACCTCGGGGGGCTCGGCGCGACCTCCCTCTTGGTCACCCCGGTCATCGCGGGTATCGTAGACCTCGGATTCCAGTCGGTCCGGTACGACCGTCCTCGCTTCCCCGATGCGGCGCTCGCGACGGGTCTCTTCATCGCCCTCATCTTCCCGCCCACGGCGAGCCTCGTGTTCGTTGCGACGGTGGCCTTCGCCGCGGTCGCGCTCCGGCATGTCCTCCGCTACCGGGGCCGACCTTGGTTCAACCCCGCGGCCACGGGGATCCTGTTCGGGACCCTCTTCCTCGGACTCGCACCGGCCTGGTGGGTCGGGATTGGGCCCTACGGTGAGATCGCGATCGTTGCTCTGGGCCTCGTTCTGCTGGCCCGCACGCCGCGCCAGTGGCGACTCCCCGCCGTGTTCTTGGTGACGTACGGCCTCCTCGCCGCCGTCCAGCATCTGGTGGCAGGAACCAGCCTCGACCCTCAAGTGCTGCTGCTCCAGGCGGTCGACCCGGCCACCCTCTTCTTCGCCCTCTTCATGGTCGTCGAACCCCGAACGGCTCCGGGGGCCGCCCACGAACAGGTCCTCTTTGCGGGGGCCGTAGGGGTTTCGGCCGCGTTCCTTCCTCTGTTCATGCCGAGCCTCGGGATCCTCGTCGCGCTCGTCGTCGGCAACGTCCTCGCCCTACTGCTCCGACGCCAGGGAGCGAGGGTCTCCGTTCCCCGCCGCTCCGAGACGCGTTCGAAGGGCCGGGCGGATCGGCCCTCGGGTCGCGGCTCGCTTCGATGGCCCACGAGCTATCGGGCCGCGGCCGGGGTTCTCAGCCTGATCGTGGTCATCGCGGTCATCGCCGCTAACCCGGTCGCGCACAACGCGGTTCCCTTGCTGCAAACCCCGAGCTCGCCGGGCGGAGGCGGCGGAGGAGGGGGAGTCCAGGCGAACTGCCAGGTGGACAATCCTTCCATCCCTGCCTCGACGCTCTCCCAACTCCACAAGCTTCTCGGGCCCTCGGTCATCCTTTCCTACGACGCGGCCACCGGAGTGGTGGTCTTCTACGATCCCGTGAACCACGTGACGGTCACCGAGTCGGACCTCTACGAGGATTACGGCTTCGCCGAGTTCAACGGGGACGACCAAGCAGTGAGCGGCTGCGCGGCGTGAGCGGGGATCGACCCGGCGTTCGATTCCGCGCTCTTGCTCCTCGAGCCTTCCAGGACGGGGCCGCCCGTGCTTTGGGCCGTTCCCTACGCCAGTCGTTCGCCACGATTCTCCTGGACGTGGTGCGGCGGATCTCGTAGCAGTTCGTTGATCGCGCGCTCCCAGTGGGGTCCCATGCTCGGGTCTGTCCTACCACGCTGCCGAACGTAATCATTCATGGCCGGGATCAAGGCCGTTCTCTCGTACCGGACCGTGACTCGGCTGGTACCGGGCTGGGCGGATTGAAGTCGGACGTCGATCAACGTGACCATTACCTCCGGCAGAACGACGACGTACTGAATCTGCCCGGCTTCGAGATCCAGGATCGAAGTGACCCAGATGCTCGCGTGGTCCTCATGCCGGATGGTGAAGACCGAGCCCGCCCGGTCTTCGGGGACGAGCGGGTACAAGAACTGGGGATCCCACTCCGGAGACCACTCTCGCTCTCGGTTGGGGCCGAATAGGGGAGCGACCTTGACCAGCGGCGCCCGGATCGCGAACTCAAAACTGCTACTGACGTGCTCTACGCTCTTCTCTTCGCCTTGTTCGGTGGTTCGAGTCATGGTGGAAACCGTTTGCCTGGCAGAACGTCAGTCGTAAACGACCTTGATACTTGAGGTGCGGTTGCTTCGGAAACATCCCCTCGTAGAAGCCACCGTTTTCCAGGGGAGGGCTTCGACTTCCCTTGGGATTCAACTATTGAATTTTGGAGGGGGGAACTACGGAATAGTTCAGGTTCCCAACCCCGGGCGCGGACATCGCTGGGTCGCACCCCGCGCTGTCCGTCGGCGGCCTAACCGGGAGGGCGTCCGCGGATTTCAGGGCCTCTCAAATCCGTGGTAACGCGCAGGGCCAATTGCCGAAAGCGGGTCCAAGGGCTCGGGCGGCCAGGGAATCTCTGTTGCAGGCGAGCGTCCAAGGGTTCGAACGCATTCCAGTCGGCGACAATGCTGTACTGAAGGAAGTCACGGACCAGTTTGTAATCGAGTGTTCCGGACAGGACCATCTGACCGATCAGCTCGTACTGGTAGGCAAAGGCTCTGCTTTCGAGATCCTCCAAGCTGTTGTCGAACCCCGTCCACCCGGAGACTGAAGCAGCGTCCACGGAACGATGCATCTTCCATCGCCGTGCCGCAAAGTCGGCCGACGTAAGTTGCTCCATCATGGAGAATGCCAAGTTTCTCCGGGCATCGATTCGGGTCGCTCTCAGGTTGTAGGCCAAAAGGCATACCGATACCACGAGCGCGGAGGAGGCGGCGATGCTCACCCACATCGCGACTTCGGTAAGATCCATACCGAGGGAGTGGCGTTGCCTATGAAGAAGTATCGTTCGTTAGCCTCCGGAGCGTTGCAGACGATCTCGGACGGGACCACGGCGGACGAATCCTCTACCGGCTCGACCCAGCGGGGGATTCAAATCCCCGACAGGTGAGCGGGCTATCGCCTTCGTTGCTAGAGGCAAGATCGATGAAACGCGTCGGAGGGGGAAGCTACTGGCTTCTTCAAAACCCCGACACGACGGCGTTCGTTTCACCCCTAACCGGGAGAGCCGCTTTCGAACTCCTTAGGCACGGCAAGGCGGTTGAGCTCATCGTGAGTGATCGCGCCGTCCAGCAGCGAGCCGTACGTGCCATGAGAGAGAATCTCGAAGCTTGCTCGCTTTAGCAGTCCCATCGCCGCATAGGACGCGGACGGGCCAAGACTCACCCGTTTCACGCCCAGCTTCTCTAGTTCCGCGATCGGAGGGAGTCCCTTCCGGACCATCACGTTAACAGGGCAACGGAGCGCACTCACGAACGTCGAGATAGATTGGGGCTCGGTCAATCCCATTGGGTAGACGCAATCCGCGCCCGCGTCACGGTACGCGATTGAACGACGGATGGCCTCTCGAAGCCGTTCCCCATCATCCCCGGGCGCGAGCCGAAGCGCGTCGGTCCGAGCGTTGATCACCAGAGGGATTCCCATCGATCTTCCAAGTTCTTGAATTGCCACGATCTTTCGGACCTGTAACGTATCAGGATACAATCCCTGGTCCGAGGGATCCCGATCCTCCAAGTTGATGCCAACCGCCCCGGCAGTGAGCACCATCCGGACCGTCGCGGTCACTCCGCGAGGAGTGCGGCCGTATCCAGCCACTACGTCGACGCTGAGGGGAACAGAGAGCTTCCTTGCAATTCGCCCGACCGCCGCCGCCAATTCGTGTCGGGGCATCTCCTCTCCGTCCCGATACCCCAGGGAAACCATGAGTCCCGCGCTGGAGGTCGCAACCGCGGGGAAACCGGCATCCTCGAGTACCCGCGCGCTGGGGACGTCCCACGCATTAGGAAGGACGAGGACGCGACTCCTGTGATGCAGGGCGCGAAACGCCTCAGCCCTCTCCGCTTGCGAAACCATTCGGTTCCTGCCCAACCCGTTCGACATTAGACCTCCGCCCCGGCTGGACCCCTTACGGTCCACGAACCGCCAGCCGCGGGCCGGACCCAGTATGGTCCCAGCATATATGTCGATGGATATCTACATATAGTGTGTTGACCTGCATCGACATGATGGCGTCATCCAAGCCCGAGACCGGCCTCGTTGACCGGTTGGGAAGACTGACCGACTCGGATGGGGATTCCTGCCTGCCGCGCTACCAGAAGATGGGGAGCGATATCGTAAAGACAAGGCAGTTCGCGGCGACCCTCGCGCGCGCCCGAGCACTGGCCGATGAACAGCGGCTTACCGTCGTCACCATCCTCCATCGTGAGGGAGAGCTCTGCGGGTGCGAGATCCAGGCGGCGCTGGGGCTCACGCACGCGACGGTCAGTCACCACATGTCGGTACTCACCTCGGCCGGCTTGGTGAACGCCGTCCGCCGAGGGAAGTGGATGTACTATCGATTGACCCCCGGAGCTGTCCCGGAGGCTGTATGAGCGGACCCGAGGGAGGGGAGGAGGTCATCCGGCAGTCCGTCCGGGAGCGGTACGGCGGCCTTGCCCGCGAAGGAGGCAGTAGTTGTTGCGGCGATGGCGAGTCTTCGTGCGGAGGGTCCTCTCATGAATTGGCCTCTCAAAGAGCCGCAACGGGGTGTTGCACCGCGGGTTACACGGATTCTGAACTGGCGAGTCTACCCGAAGGATCGAATCTCGGTCTGGGATGCGGGAATCCGACCCAGCTCGTCCCCCTCCGTCCCGGCGAGGTGGTGCTCGACCTCGGCAGTGGTGCCGGCGTCGATTGCTTCCTCGCCGCGAAGAAGGTAGGTCCTTCGGGTCGGGTGATTGGCGTAGACATGACGCCCGAGATGGTCTCCCGCGCCCGCGGCCTCGCGCGCTCGAGCGGACGGACCAACGTCGAGTTCCGTCTGGGGGAGATCGAGCACCTCCCGGTTGCGGACGCTTCGGTCGACGTCGTCCTTTCGAACTGTGTGATCAACCTCGTTCCCGACAAGGGGCAGGTCTATCGCGAGGCGTTTCGGGTCCTGCGGCCGGGCGGGCGGCTCGCGGTCGCGGACGTTCTCGCGACACGCCCCATTTCCGAAGAAATGCGGAACGACCCGGACCGGTGGGCCTCCTGCTCTTCAGGAGCGTTGACCGTGGAAGAGGTGACGGACCGTTTGCGCTCGGCCGGATTCGAGTCCATCGAGGTCTCGGTTCTCGGAGGGAATTCGTCGGTGGAGTCTCTGCGCGCCCAGGATGAGATCGGGGTCGTGCCGGGCGAAGTTCGTGCAACGAAACCGGGAGGTCCCCATCCATGACGGAATCCAAGGTCGTTCTATTCATCTGTGTCGGGAACTCCGGCCGTTCGCTGATGGCCGAGGCAATGTTCAACGCCAATCCCCCGGAGGGGTGGACCGCGATTTCAGCTGGAACGAGTCCAGCATCGTCTGCGAACCCACGAACGGGACCGATGCTTCGCGAAATCGGGTTGGACCTCCCTCCACATCCGCCACAGTTGTTGACCCCCGAGATGATGACGCAAGCCCGTGTCCGGGTAACGATGGGATGCCTCGATGACGCGAGCTGCCCGGCCCGACTCAAGACCTTGGAACTCAGAGACTGGTCGCTCCCCGACCCTGTGCACCTGGACGACGCCGGCTTTCGTCAGGTCCGTGACCAGCTCGTACGGCACGTGAAGGGCCTCCGGACCGAGCTCGTCATCTCGGACCGTCGCCGGAAAGGGGTAGCCGAGGACGTCTCCGCGAGATCGGCATGATTGCCTCCCGCGCCGCTCCGCTACCGATCGTAGCTTGAGGCTACCTTGACCACGGATACCAGGGGAGAGGCTCTTCCGACGGCCTCCCACCCGACCCAGCAGCTCGACGTCGTGGACCGATACCTCCCCGTCTGGGTCATTTCGGCCATGGTCGCCGGCCTGGCCCTGGGCCGTCTGTGGCCGGGAATCGGCACCGCGCTCGGCCTCTGGCAGATCCAGTCGGTTTCAGTCCCGATTGCCATCGGTCTTTTGCTGATGATGTATCCGATCCTGGCCCGAGTGCGATACGGTCGGATTCGGGAGGTGACCCGCGGATGGCGGTCGACCGTTTTCCCCTTGGTTCTGAATTGGGTAGTCGGACCCGCCTTTATGTTCGCGCTAGCGTGGGCCCTTCTCCCCGACGCTCCCCTCCTAAGGACGGGGGTCATCCTGGTCGGGCTGGCTCGGTGCATCGCGATGGTTCTGGTCTGGAACCAGCTCGCGGGAGGGGACGCGGAGTACGCCACCGTGCTGGTCGCGCTGAACGCGGTGTTCCAGATCCTGGCGTATGCCGGGCTCGCGGTTTTCTACCTCGTCATCCTGCCCGCGTGGCTCCACCTGCCCTCGCAAGCCATCTCGGTAGACCCCTCCACCGTGGCGCTGAGCGTGCTGGTTTTCCTGGGTGTTCCGCTGGCCGCAGCCCTGCTTAGCCGAGTCGGTCTAGCCCGGTGGAAAGGACGAACGTGGTACGACCAACGGTTCGCTCCCTCGGTGAGTCGCCTGACGCTCTGGGGGCTCCTCTTCACGATTGTGGTGATGTTCGCTATCCAAGGTCTCTCCATCACCACGCTTCCCTTCACGGTCCTACGGGTGGTCGCCCCCCTGCTGGCGTACTTCCTCGGGATGTGGTTCCTGGGATTCCTCGGCGCACGGTGGCTCAACTTCGGATACGAGAAGTCGGTGACCGTTGCGTTCACCGCCGCGAGCAACGACTTCGAGCTCGCGATCGCGGTTGCGGTGGTAGTCTTCGGGGTCGCCTCGCAGGTCGCGTTTGCCTCCGTAATCGGGCCCTTGGTGGAGGTTCCGGTCCTGCTCTCGCTCGTGTACGTTGCGCTGTGGAGCCGGTCATGGTTCGTGCGAGGTCGAGCCCGGATCCCCACACACGGTGGCCCGACCCCGTCGGGTTCGGGTCAGTCGAGCGTTCGAGAAGTCGACGAAGGGGAACCGACCTGAGCTTCCGTTCTCACCGGAAAGAAAGGGAAGGTGGCGCGGCCGACCGGGCAACTCCATCGATGGCCAAGCCTCTAGGTCGAGGGAAGAGGCCGTTCGCCCCTCCCCTCTAGACGGACCCCTTTCCGGAGAGGAGATTTGAACTCCCGAGGGTTCAAATCTTACACATGAATGGCAAATAGTCACCAATTCTCGGCGAGAAATCGAGGAAAGATGTCGGAGGAGGGAACTACTGAAGAGTTCCAATCCCGACGTGCCGATCTTCCCAAAACGGCTGGGAACCCTTGTCTTGCGCAACCGCAAAGGGGGGAAACAATCGGTCTCTCCTCTGCAGGGTCCGTCGAACTCAAGAAGTGAATCTCGAGCCAGTCGGTCGAATTGAGTCTTCTGGGCTCGGACTGTCCCTCGAAGCGGTGGGACTGCACTGTCACGAGGGTGCGGCAGACAGATATTGATTGACGCCGTACCGTTATAGATAGCTCGGAAGGGCGACAAAGTTGAAGGAGTTCGAACCGCCAGACCTGTTTGACCCTCGCACGTCGGTGCTCCTGTGCGGGAGTAGTCGTTCCCTCCTCCACTGGGTCGCCTACGCCTTCGTGGCGGACCACCCCAACGGCTTCCTCTGGGGTCACGTTCGGCTGCAGGGCGAGGTTCTCGAGGATTCTGACGTCCTGAACACACAGCTCATCCCTCCTAGCCGGTTCATCTCCGTCTCACCGGGCGAGCTCACGCGCGACGATGTTGCCGGCAATGTGGCGCTCGGGGGTCTCATGCGGTCCGAGGGGGAAGACGAACTAGTCCGCCGATTTGCCGACTTCCTGCGCCTACCCGCGCAGACCCAGGACATGATCTCCCGTCTCCCCCGTGAGGGCCCGTCACCGGTCTTGGTCCTTTCAGGGGGTCAACGGCTCGCAGCCCTCTACCCGGTGGAGGCGGTGGGTCCAACGATCCGCTCAATCGTCCAGTTCGGAGGATCCATGCTGATGACTTGGGCCGAAGCCCCGAATGAGGGTCGGCTCGAGTTCGAGCGCGTCCTCCACGTGAAGGGATACGACCCGTCGAAGTGGAGGGATGCGGTCCTTACAGTGGAAAAGGGATGGTCCACCGGTCCGCTCCGGACGGGCGCGGAGCTCCGTCTCGGCGATGTGGCTCCGGTAGCGACGGTCCTCAGCAGGACCCTGTGATCTCTTCTCCAGCGACGATGCAGTGCGGTTCCGTACTCGAGGATTGCGTCGCCGTGACCGATCGCGGTTCACCCATGGCGAATCAGACGGCGCAAGAGGAAGCTTTCTGTAGGTAGCCACCGTCGATCCGTTCCCTGAGCCTCACCCCACGGAAGCTCCCGTACAGGATCCACTCGTTTTCGGGAGACACGACCGACAACTTCCACCCCACTCCCGACGGACGGTCAAATGCCCCGATGTTCGACGATCTGTTCGCGAAAGGTGTCGGAGGGGGTATTCGAACCCCCCGGGGGTTCAAATACAGAGTCTGGGGGCCGTCCTGACGGTCGCGACGGCTGACGGCTCGGATGGGCACCCCCCGTGAAGTCATCCGGTCCTCTCGATCCCCCGGAAGTTACTTCGCCGCGCTCCGGAACGAGGGGATGGGTCCCACGCCGAGTTCGGAGGGTACACCCGGAACGAAGATATACCATTATCACCATGATGACCATGATGCCCGCGACCGACGAAGTTACAAGCATTCCGCTCCACCAGTCGACCCTCCGTGTATTGCAGCGGGTCAAGAGTGCCGCTGAGACTTGGGACGAGTTCCTGATCAATGTCACCGATGACTATCTTTCTCCGTCGCTGCGGTCGGAACTCGACCGGCGATTGAAGTCCGATCGGATTGTGACGGGCGCAGAAGCACGTCGAGAATTCATGGAGCGTCGAAAGCGTGCCCGTTAAAGGGCCCGCGCGGCGTGGCTGGCCAGATTTTACTGAAACCGCGTGGCGCGAGTTTCTCTCGCTCCCTCCGGAGGTTCAGGATATTCTGGTAGCTGCTTTCCCAGAGTTCGTGGCCCATCCAACCCGGCCCTCCCCCACCCTAGATGTCGTTCCGGTTCGGGACGACCCAACCCGCTGGCGACTCAAGATACCAGGCTATAGGGTCCTTTTCCAGGTCCGTCAGGGTCGCGCCTTGATTGAAGAGATCGAGCCCCGCACCGGGTCTACTTATGTCCGGTTCGGTCGCTACGCGTCCGCTCATTCTCGAGAGCGTTGAGCGGCAATCCCCCTTGCACAGCCCCCTCGTTAGAGATCGGTCCGAACCGTGGGGCGATTAGCTCCCGTCGCACAAAGCGCCCGTTGTGATCGAACTCTCCCCCCGAAAGTGCACCTGCATCTACGTCATGACCCCTGAGGCAGGGTGAGAATGATCTGCACTGCCCGTTGTCAGCCCTCACCTTTCGAGATGACCCTTGGGGGCGTGCCTGAAGTGCTGAGTTGGGTTCAGCTTCCGCGACGCCGATCTTAACCCGATTCAGGAGCCGTCAACGCGCGCAAGGACGCTGAGCGCCTCTACCGTCGCCCACTGACTGGGCTCGAGTAACGGCTCGAGCATCATGGAATACACCGGCTCGCTGTCGTTGGGGTATGCGACCGTCGAGTCAGCGTCCGGATGCGCGGCATCGAGCGCCCACGTCCCGTCTGGTCGTTGCCGCTCGCGGAGCCACTGAAGAGCGGGGGCGAGCCGAGATTCGGTGCCGAAGCCCAAGCGCGTAAGGATTCGCAACCCGACCAGGACATCGTAAAAGTAGTGGTTCGGGTAATGGATCCTGAACCACGGTGCATAGGGTGTTTTTCCCTGCTCTACGAGTTTCCGTTCAAGGTAGAATTCGGCGCCCTGTTCGATCGCTCGACGGATCGAGGGTGTGCGAGAGCCCTCGGGGACTTCCGCGAGGGCAGCCAATCCCTCCCACGCATCGAGCGTGCCTTTGTTCGAGCCATGGCAATGCCATCCTCCGTCGGGCTTCTGGGCTCGGACGATCCAATCCAGTGACCTCTGGACCGCGGGATGGTCCAGGTACCCGAAGCGAATCAATGTTCGGACAGCATTCCCCGTGACGCAGACCTCCCCGCTCCGCCCACTGAGGTCCCCACGACGTGACCCCCAACGTTCCAAAAGGAGGTCAGCTGTGCTGCCAATGCGTGGGTCAGCGCGCGTCATCCCGAGGTCGGCCAGGACGATCGCCACCCAGTTCGTGGCAATGAACTTGGGTCGATAGAGCTCCCCACTCGTGGACCGCGGTGTCGACCACCGTCCATCCGGTAGCTGTTGGGCGAGGAGCGAGGCGGCCCACCCTCGCTTGCCAATCTCCTTCACTGCGGAACGCACCAGAGGATGGCCGAGGGGTCGCCCTTCGACTTCGGTGAAGAATCGTGTCCTCACGCTTGGGTCGGCTCTAGGCCCGGTGAGCCATCCTCGGATTCGCGGAGAGACGCGCATCGGCTTCTCGAGAACTAGTTGGCTCCTTAAGACAGCTACCCGAGCCAGCCGTTCGGTCCCGCCATCACGGGTTATAGTGGACCGGGAGCCAGAGATTCAGGGGGCGGACTTCGTTTACAACGGGGCCCCAATCAGGCTATTCCTTTCCGGAAGACAGATTTGAACCCCCCGAGGGTTCAAATCTCAAAGTCGAGTGACAAAATGTCGCCAATTCTCGGCGAGAAATCGGTGCAAAATGTCGGAGGGGGG
>JBKQMS010000028.1:0-23356 GCA_052326485.1 Thermoplasmata archaeon
CGGCCTTGTACGCCTCGATGCCGATCGTGTCGCTCGCCTGGTAGATGACGTTGACCGAGGCCACGTAGTGGGTCTTGCCGGCCAGGGGCTCACAGTTGACCTGGCCCTTGCATCCCGTCGGGGGCGCATAGGCCGGGTTCTGGGCGAGCGTGTAGCCGACCGTCTTCTCGAACGGCTGGTGGGTGAGGTAGTAGGGCCCCGAGCCAACCATGTTCCACTGGACACTCGGCTGGATTCCCGGCGTGTTCAGTGCCAGCTCCTCGAACGTGTCCCAGTAGGTCGCGGGAGTGCTCGTGAGCCAGCCCTGGAACGTCGCGTCAGAGGATGCATGGGCGCCACCGGGGAGCAGGCACGATCCATCGCCCCCGGACGCGGTGGTTCCGGTGAAGCCCGGAACGCCCGCACCCTGAGCGGTGAACCAGCCGCACGGCTCGATACCCGCGCCCAAGGGGTCGGCGACCAACTGGAGGAAGAACGACCAGGCCGTCCCACCGCCCGACGCGTTGAACGTCACGCAACCGTTCGCCGCCAGCGCGGCGGTCGGACAGTACGTGCTGTCATTGATCAGGATCGACCCGAGGATGTGCTGCGGAGTGTTGTTGAATGTGGCGTGGATGGCGCTGTCCCACGACGCGTTGGACTGGGGACCCTGCGGCAGGAGCGCCTGGCACTGGATCCAGCCCGGCTGGGAACCGAACCCGGGCAGGTTGGCGAAGCCGCAACTTCGGGCGAACGTGAACGCCACGTCGGACGGGTAGACCGACCAGTTGGCTCCCGTTGACGGGTCGTAGTACCGGGCCGCAGGGTCGAGAGGGAAGGTCCAGTATTGCGGCGAGCCCGTAGTCGGGTTGTTCACGATGAGTGTGTCTCCGCTGTAGATCGCCGCGCAGCCCGGACCGGGCACGCAGGTGGAGAGCTGGGGCAAGAACGAGGCCGTGCTGCTCCCGTTGTACGTCACGAGCGTCTGGTAGACGTTGATGATCGGCTCGTAGCTGATCGTGTCGTAGGCCACCGAGGGGTCCTCAGAGGTGGCGCCTCCCGGGGCGACCTCCTGGAAGATGATCCTACCGGGGTGCGGGCTGATCGCGGGGGGCCCTGTGCCCCCGCATTGATCGCAGCCCACGGCTACGCCGGGGGACGAAACGTAGACCGTCCAGGTATAGTTCTGGTACATGGTTCCGGTCGGCGCGGCGACCGCTCCGACCATGGAGATGTAGTAGAGACCTGGAGAACTGAAGGCGTAGGAGGCCGCCACACTCGTTGGAGTGGAGACGAGGGCGGACTGCGTTCCGCCCGTCGAAGTGAGCGTTGGCGGGTGATCGACGGGTCCCGTGGCGGAGGAGTTGGACGTGTACTCGGCCGAGACGTGCACGGAACCGCCGCCTTCGAGCCAGCCGAACTGGACCGGCGCCGATGTCCCGTTGGTCAACGTCGTCGCGAGTGTGGGATAGTACCCCGACAATGTCGTCTGGAGGTTCGGTCCCACGACGATTGGATAGAGATAGCTCGTGCCGTTGAGCCAGGTCCCCAAGACGAGCGCCCGGGCAAACAGAATGTAGGAACCGAGTCCGGAGTACACGTGGCTGGCGGTAGGGTCGACCCCTGTGTAGTTCGAACCGTCCCCCCAGAAGATCTCGTACAGAGAAACGGGTCCTCCCCCTAACACGGATACTGTTGCTGAGAGGCTCTGTCCCTGATCCAGGGAGGCTACGCTCTGGCCAAGGCCGGGCGCGTAGGGAACGGATAGAATCACACTGCCCGGCATTGGGTTGCTAATGCACATGGGCGCGGGCGAACACGTTCTAACCGAGTTGCTCCCGCTGCCGGAGACCATACTTAACGCCGCATATCCCACGCCCCCGGCGACGACGACCACGGTCACTAGGACCACAGTTGCGAGCGTCCACGAGATCCTTCTTCGACCGGACTGAGGGGAAACGTGAGCTGAGGTCACGCTGTCGGTCGGCATGCCAGGACGCTCATCTCCTCAGGACAGCCCTCACATCCGGGAGGCGGACGCTCGTATTTCCTCCTTAGCGGTCGCTCCACTCAATTCCGCCCGAGCTGTCAGTGGGGACGGCCGTTCCCGTACCAATCTGGCCGCCCCTCAGACGAGCTTGTCCGTGGGCTTCCGTCTCTACGGGGGAAAGCTGAGCGGTTTCCCGCAGCGGTAACAGAATCCCGAGGAGGGACGCCGGTTCTCCGCACCTCAGGATTGACAGACCTGCTCCGTCACCCCACCGTACAGCTGAGCCATGTCCACCCGCTCTTGGACGGGCGTCAGGACCGCTCCGGCCACGAGCAATACGATTCCGAGGACGATGATCGTGGGTAGCTCCGCAGCGCAGCTACCCCATAGCCACATCATGTTGGGAGCGCAGCTGTTCCCCAGTTGGAATCCAAGGACCACGAGAATGATTCCCAAGACGATCAGGAACGCATCATACCCCCGAAACGGGTAGGTGGGCTCGATCGATGCCTCGTCGACGGTCGAAGGATCCACGTCCGTCCGGAAGGCATTCAGTCACTTGGACCAGTCGCGGGAGGGCGTCTGCTTCGATCCGAACAGGGAATGTGTCGGACGCACGATTTGCGAGGGCCCAAAACGACTCTAACTGAGGGCCGCGACGGCGCAGACCGCGACTCCGAGGATGAGCAAGGGGACCCCCACCCAGGCGAGCCTCTCGTCGGTCCACAGCGCCTCGGACGCGAAGAGGGCGGACTCCCCCTCGATCCGGGCGCCTACCGCGGCGTACAACGCACGGTCTTCGTCGTCGACGGGCTCGTACGTCCCGTACCGTGCAGTCTCGGTCGGGGGAGAGCGAGCGTCCCGGAATCGGTACCGACCTCGGAGACCCGCGTCGCGGGCTCGCTGAAGGAGGTTCCGGACCCGTCTCTTCTCCCTTCGGGCCGGCTGGGGGTACAGATACGTCCAGGCCAACTCGATGGCTCCGACGCCCACGACTACGATTCCGGTCACGAACAACGGGTCGTTCATGGGTGGCGGACCGCGATTCCCCCCAAGGAAGCGCTAGCCGACGGTACTATTCGACATTTGGTGACCGTCTCACCGGCTGCGGTGCCCGACCCCGAACAGTCGCTTGGGCAGGCCGACCTCCGGGGTCGGCATCCCGAGACCGGGGATCCGACGAACCTTCTCAACGTAGGTGATGACTCGGCTCACCGTCACGTTGACCATGAGGTAGATGAGCGTCAGCATGACGAAACCCTCGATGCTCCGGCCCATGAGGGCCTCGACGTCGTTCCGAGCCCAGTAGAACACCTCGATGACCGTGATGGCTTCCAGAATCGTGACCGTCTTGAAATTGCTAATCCACTCGTTCGCGAGAGGGAGGGTGATCATTCGAAGACTCTGAGGCAGCGTGATCCGGAGGAACACCTGAAATCGGCTGAGGCCCACGGCCTTTCCGGCTTCGATCTGTCCGGGTTCCACCGACTGGAAGCCGCCCCGGAACGCCTCGGTCTGATAACCGGTGGTGTTGACCAGGAGAGCGAGGAACCCGGACACGTAGTAAAGGCTCCAACTTCCGAGTGTCAGGGTGGGATACGTGAAGAGAAACAGATAGAGGACGATGTACATCTGGACCAGGAACGGTGTGCCTCGGATCGCGGCGACGTAACCGGAGGCGAAGCCGTACAACGGCCATCGCCACACCTTGGAGCGGAGGCGCAGGTTCTTGGGAGGATAGGCGCGGACCAAGCCTAGCCCGATTGCACCCAGCATCCCAAGAAGGAACGTGAGGGTCGTGAATTCGAGGGCGGTCTCGGTGGGCCCGAATCCCTGGGGCAGGGTCCGAATAATGAACCCGATGTCGTAGAAGTGGGCGGCGCCCATCGCGAAGAAGATTCCCGCTGCGACCGCTAGCGACATCGCGAGTAGAGCCAATGTGAGCCGCGCCCGGTAGAAGGTCGCGCGAACTCGGGAGCCGACCCGGAAGAGAGCGTTTCCGCGGCGAGGAGGCGTCCTGTGACCACGAGAACTGTCGCCCCACTTGCCGTTGAGGGGCCCGGCCGGCGGCGCGTTCGTTCCGCTTGTCCCGGAATCCTTGTCCGCGACGCTCGGGGGTGGTGTCCGCGCACCGGAAGGGAGCTGGCTTCCCAGCTCCGGTGTTGGATACTCGTCCGTCGGGCCGGACCCCGGATCGCTCACCTCGTCTCACCTCAGGATCTTGTCCATGAATGCCCGCGTTCGCTCGCTCTTGGGATGATCAAAGATATCGCTCGGCGTTCCGCTCTCGAGGATCCTCCCGGAGTCGAAGAACACCACTTGGTCCGAGACCTCGCGCGCAAACCCCATCTCGTGGGTGACGACGGCCATCGTCATCCGCTCCTTTGCGAGCGTCGCCATCACCTCCAGCACTTCATGGATGGATTCCGGATCGAGCGCAGAAGTCGGTTCGTCGAACAGAATCACCTTCGGGTCCATGGCGAGCGCCCGGGCAATGGCGACCCGCTGCTGCTGCCCCCCCGAGAGCTGAGCGGGGTACGCGTCGAGCTTGTTCTCGAGCCCGACGCGGTTCAGCTCGTAGACGGCCTTCTCGTAGGCTTTCCCCCGGCTCACCCGCTTCCCGTGCCGGAGGCCGAGCATGACGTTCTTGGTCGCCGTCAGATGCGTGAACAGGTTGAACGACTGGAAGACCATCCCGATCTGCTGGCGAACCCACTCCGGCCGGATCTTCGGGTTCGTGAGCTTGACGTTGTCGAGATAGACCTCTCCCGCGTCGGGCTTGATGAGCAGGTTGAGGCATCGAAGGAGCGTCGACTTCCCCGATCCCGAGGGCCCGATGATGCAGAGCGCCTCGCCGAGGTCGATGTCGAGGTCGACGCCTTTCAACACCTGAAGCGATCCAAACGATTTGACAATCCCTCGAGCACTCAAATGGCTCATAGCCGGGCCACCTCCAAACCGGGAACCTTGAACAGGTCCTCCACCACGCGAACGGTCCGGGTCACCAGGAACGTCACGGCGAAGTAGAGGAACGCGGCGATGATCCAGATGACCAGCGAACCGATAATGGGGTACGATCCCCGCCCGACAAGGGTCGAGGGAAGCAGGGAGAACGCCGTCCCACTGAGCTCGTACCACCCGATGACGTAGAGCAACGAAGTGTCCTTGATCACGGACGAGAATTCGTTCCCGAGGGCGGGCAGTGAGATGCGGAACGCTTGAGGCAGGGTCACGACGAACATCGACCGAACCCGCGAGATCCCGACCGCGTCCGCGGCCTCGGTCTGTCCCGACGGAACGGAGAGAATGCCCGCGCGCATGATCTCGGCTTGGTACGCGCTCGTGTGGAAGGTCAACGCCATGACGCCCATCCAGAGGGAGATGAGGTACGACGTGTAGGGGTCGATTCCGGAGCCTCTCAGGGCCAGGGCGGTCACGAGGGACGCGAAGAAGATCAGCGGGAGCGGAGGCATGCTCCGGAAGAAGTCCACGTAGTACGCGGCGAACCCACGGAGGAGGAGCGAGCCCGTCGTACGGGACCATCCGACGAAGAAGCCCAAAAGAAACCCGAGCGGAATGATGAGAATGACCACATCGAGTGTCGTGTAAAACCCGCCCAGGAGCGGGGGAACCTGGGCCTCCGCGAAGCCGAGTCGATACACACCCAATCGACCGAGGCCGATGAGGAAGACGACGCCTCCATAGGCGGCGACCACCCCCTGGAACGCAGACTTCCCGACCCTCCAGGTGAGTATGCGGCCGGCCAACCTTGGGTCGAACCAGCGGGCCGCGACTATCGCACCGCTGAGGCCCGCTCCGACGGCCGCGGCGATTGCGAACGCAATGGGACTTTGGAGGTCCCCGACCCCGTAGAACCCGAGCAGACCGACGACGACGTAGACCAAGAGAAAGAGCGCGGAGGCGCCGGCGCCGATCGGGACGGCCTTACGGAACAGTTGCCGAGGGAATGGTGGCCGCCGAGCGCGGACCCGGGCGGGGGAGCGGACGGGGGCGGTGTGGTGGCCGGAATCCTGGGGGACAGCAGTCACGCCACCCCCGTCCATCAGTGTTCCCGAAGGGTCGAACCCGGTGGGCGGATCATCCGACGACAGCTTGGTCCACTCTCAGGCTGGGCCAACGGGGGAGATTCAGCGCGTCCGCTTCTTCCCGTAGGTCCCGCCTAGCCGAGGCCCCAGTAGGTGAGCAACCTCTGGTAGGTGCCGTTGTGGATCGCCGTGTAGATGACCCCGTTGATGGTCGGGATGTAGTTGTTCGGATCCCCGTGAGCCACCGCGAATCCGTACAGCTCGCCCGTGTGGATCACGCCGGCCACCCGGAGCACGCCATTCGATCCCGCGGCGATTGCCGCCGCCGGGCCCGTGTCGATGATCACGGCGTCCAGCGCACCGGCCTCCAGCGCCGCCACTTCCGTGTCGACGCTCTGGAACTCTGAAACCGATCCGCTGCCGGTTTCGTTCCCCTTGAGGCTGGCGTTCGCCCAGTCCTCACTGGACGTCCCGGACTGGAGTCCAATCTTCAGAGGGGCCATTACAGCGACCGTACAACCGGACGCAAGGCAGGTGATCGAACTGGAGTCCTTGACCAGCAGCGCCTGGTTGGCCTCGTAGTACGGGGTCGAGAAGGACATGGTGAGGTTCCTCCCCGTTCCGACCCCCCCGGACTCCGTGATGGACGAGGCGGCCATGTCGAACACTCCCGCCCCCGCATCGATCAACAAGGCCCCGAAGTCCGCATAATTGGTGATCAAAAGCGGGCGATGCTCGGCGGCCGCGATCATGGCAGCGAACTGAATATCGAAGCCGAAGTACTGCTTGGTCGTCACGTTGTAGTCCTCGAACGGCGGGAAAGGAACGTTGGTTCCGACCACGAACGGCTTCGAAGAAGCGCTCGTCGACCCCAGGACCGTCTTCCCCGCGTAGAGCCCCGCGGCGAGCATGACGACCGCCACGATTACCACGGTCGCCACAAACAGTCCCCGTCTCACCCCACGCCGCATCGCCTCGGTGGGCGGCGGCGCTGACCCTCCAGCAGCCATCCGGTTATCATCATAGTTTTCTTATTTTAACCTCCCTAGAAACCCCTCCACGAGGGATTTCCCACCCCCGGCTCCGTCCCGAGCTCCGCGGGCGCGTCGCGATGGTCCCCGAATCATCCGGCCGCGCCGTCCGCGTCGCCAACCCTGGGGTTCCCACCTAGGCGCTCTCTTATCGTCCTACGGGAGTAGCGACCGCCTGCCGAGAACCGGATGAGCGACGACGATTCGACCCCGATGGATGCCTCCAAGAAGCACGAGGGCAGCTTCGAAGACCTTCCGCTCCACTCGAAGCTACGGAAGGGAATACAAGAGATCGGCTACACGACTCCGACGCCGATCCAGAGGGACACGATCCCGCATGCGGTCCTCGGGCGAGACATCATCGGCACCGCGCAAACCGGTACCGGGAAGACGGCCGCGTTCCTCTTGCCGGTCCTTGAGCGACTGCTCGAAGAACCGAGGGGACGGACCCACGCGCTCATCCTCACCCCGACCCGCGAGCTGGCGTTGCAGGCGCACGAGTTCCTGCGGAAGCTCGCTGGCCACACTCACCTCCGCGGCGCGGCGGTGTACGGCGGCGTTGGGATGGGCGACCAGGAGCGCGCCCTGCGCGGGGGCGCAGAGATCATCATCGCTACCCCGGGCCGCCTCCTCGACCACATGAGCCGCGGTTACGTGAACTTCCAAGCGCTGAAGATCCTGGTTCTCGACGAAGCGGACCGGATGCTGGACATGGGATTCCTCCCGGACGTACGCCGGATCCTGCAGCGTCTCCCGCGGGTCCGTCAGACGATGCTGTTCTCCGCGACGATGCCCCCGGAGATCGTGGCCCTGTCGCGCGAGTTCCTGCGGGACCCTAAGATGATCCAGGTCGAGGAGCGGACCGTCGCCGCGGTCGGGGTGACGCATCTGGCCCTTCCCGTTCCGTCGCACCTGAAGACCGACCTGCTGGCCGAGCTCCTCAAGGACCAGATGATGAGCAGCGTCCTCGTGTTCGCCCGGACGAAGCATCGGGCCGACAATCTGGTCCGGCAACTCCTCCACCGCGGCCTCAACGCGGCGGTCATCCACGGGAACCGGAGCCAGAGCCAGCGCGTCCGGGCCCTGGAAGGGTTCCGCACGGGCGAGTACCGCGTCCTCGTCGCCACCGACATCGCGGCGCGTGGCGTGGACGTGAAGGACGTGAGCCATGTCGTCAACTTCGACGTACCGCACGAACCCGAGACGTACATTCACCGGGTGGGGCGGACCGCCCGCGCTCAGCAGCGAGGGGACGCCTATTCGCTGGTCATGCCTGAGGAAGAGCATGACTTCGCCCGGATCGAGAAGCTGATTGGCATGAAGATCAACCGCGCTCGGATCCCAGACTTCGCGTACGACGCGGCCCCGCCGCCGCGATCCTATGCGCCCCCCTCGGGCGGTCAGCGCCGATTCCCGCGAGGGCCCCCTCGGCAGGAGTACCGCGGACGCCGCCAGGGCGGTGACCGGTACCCGGACCGTGGACACCGACGTCGGTAGCCCCGGCGCCGGCTAGCCGCTCGGTCCGCCGGCTTCCGAGGGGAGCGAGCCCGCGATTCTCGGCGAAAGTCCCGTCGTTTCGTCATCCTCAAACTTATATCGGGGGGGTCCGTCGCCGCCCCCACGTAACGTCATGGTCGAGCCGGGCACGCGATCAACGGCGCCGACGGTCTCCGGGAAGCCCGCCTATCCCGAAACGGGTCTCCTAGACGCCTACCAACTGATGGTCCTGGCTCGAGCCGCGGACGAACGTTGTCTGATGCTCCAACGGCAGGGCCGTATCGGATTCTACGCTCCGCTCATGGGGCAGGAAGCCGCCCAGGTCGGCGCGAGCCGCGCCCTCGCCCCGGAGGATTGGATCTTTCCAGCGTACCGAGAGCTCGCGGTCGCGCTGGCACGAGGCGTCCCCTTGAAGGCGATCTTCGACCAGCTCCTCGGAAACGCGGACGACGAGATCAAGGGTCGCCAGATGCCCAATCACTTCGGCTTCCGCGACCGGAACTTCGTCGTCGCATCGAGCCCGATCGGCACGCAGATCACCCAGGCCGTCGGCGTGGCGATGGCGGCCCAGCGACGCAAGGACCCGATCGTCACGATCGCGTTCTTCGGCGACGGAGCGACCAGCTCGAACGACTTCCACGCGGGTCTCAACTTCGCTGGTGTGTACCAGTGCCCGTCGATATTCTTCTGCCAGAACAACCAGTGGGCGCTCTCCATGCCCCGCAAGCGGCAGACCCGCAGCGCCACGTTAGCGGAGAAGGCCGCGGCGTACGGGATCCCCGGAGTCCTCGTCGACGGGAACGACCTTCACGCTGTCTACGCCGCGGTCCGCGAGGCCCGGGCGCGGGCGGTCTCGGGCGGAGGTCCGACGATGATCGAGGCGGAGGTCTACCGGTTTGGCCCCCACTCCACCTCGGACGACCCAAAGCGGTACCAGACGGACGAGGAGCTTTCCGCAGCGAAGGAGCGCGACCCGATCGGTCGGCTCAAGGCGGAGCTCGTGGCGAGCGGAAAGTGGAACGACGACACGGACCGGAAGCTCTGGGAAGAGGCCCGCGCTACCGTGTCGCGAACGTTCGAGGCCGCCGAGAAGGTCAAGCCGCTCGACCCGAGGACGGTGTTCGACGACGTCTTCGCGGAGCTGACCCCACGGCTCAAAGAAGAGCGAGCGGAGTACGACGCCCAAATGCGGGGAGGAGGTCTCCCATCATGACCGAGTTGAACCTCGTTCAAGCGATCAATCGGACCCTGCGGGACGCGATGCGCGACGACCCGAACGTTCTCCTCCTAGGCGAGGACATCGGCGTGAACGGAGGGGTCTTCCGCGCCACGGAAGGGCTCTTCAAGGAGTTCGGCGCCGACCGCGTCATCGACACTCCGCTCTCCGAGACCGGCATAATCGGCGCCGCGATCGGGATGGCGCTCTACGGCCTGAAGCCCGTGGCCGAGATCCAGTTCCTCGACTTCATCTACCCCGCCTTCGACCAGATCGTCAGCGAGCTCGCGAAGTTCCGGTACCGCTCCGGGGGCCAGTATCCGGCCCACGTCGTGATCCGGTCCCCCTACGGCGGAGGCATCAAGGGTGGCCTCTACCACTCGCAAAGCACCGAGGCGTACTTCTGCCACACCGCCGGGATCAAGGTCGTCGTTCCGTCGACGCCCGCGGACGCTCGGGGGCTTCTCTTCAGCGCGATCGCCGACGAAGACCCGGTCCTGTTCCTCGAGCCGAAGAGGATCTACCGCTCGCTCACCGGCGAGGTGCCGGAGGGCGCCGGGAGGGTACCGTTCGGGCGGGCTCGCGTCGTCCGGGAGGGTTCCGACGTCACGCTGTTCGCGTACGGCGCGATGGTCCCTCCCACGGAGGACGCGGCGGAGAGGCTCGCGCGTGACGGGGTCTCGGCCGAGGTGATCGACCTGCGTTCGCTGGTCCCCCTCGACGAGGCCGCCGTCGTCGCGTCGGTCGAGAAGACCGGCCGAGCCGTGATCGTTCACGAGGCGGCTCGATTCTGCGGGTTCGGGGCCGAGCTGGCCGCCGTGCTCGCCGAGAAGGCCCTCTACTCCCTCAAAGCGCCGGTCGTTCGAGTGACCGGCTTCGACACCCCGTTCCCGTACGCCCTGGAGAACGTGTACCTCCCGAACGCCGACCGGATCGCCCACGCCGCGAGGAACGCGGTCCGAGCGTCCTAGGAGCCCACGATGAGGTTCGAGTTCCGTCTCCCCGACATCGGCGAGGGCGTCGCCGAAGGCGAGGTCGTCCGTTGGTTCGTCAGCGTCGGCGCCATGGTCCGAGAGGATGACCCGCTCGTGAGCGTGTTGACCGACAAGGCCAACGTCGAGATTCCGTCCCCGAAATCCGGCCACGTGCTCAGCCTTCATGCCCAGGTGGGCGAGAAGGTGAAGGTGGGCGGCCTCCTCGTCACGATCGAAACAGAAGGTGCGGGAACGGCGGCCGCTGCCGGCCCCGCTCCTGTACCCGCGATCCGGACGCCGGCCTCCCCGAGTCCGCCGCCGCCGAAAGGCGAAGGAGCGGCGGAGCGAACCCCCGGACCGGCGTTTCCCGTTCTCGCTTCCCCCTTCGTCCGAAGGCGTGCGGCCGAGCTCGGAGTAGAGCTCGCCCGGGTCAAAGCGACCGGTCCTGCTGGTCGGATCACCGACGCCGACCTGGACGCGGCGAAAGCCGGATCGGAAGGCACAACGTCCTCCCCGATGTGGCCCGCCCTTTCGGCTCCAGTGGTCCCGACCCCCGCCCCCTCGCCGGTGGCCCGCCCCCCTGCCCCGCGGTCGGACGACGTGCTCGAGCGAATCCCCATCCGCGGGATCCGTCGGGTCATCGCCGAGCACATGACCGAATCGAGGCACCGAGCGGCCCACTACACGTACGTCGAGGAGGTCGACATGAGCGAGCTCGTCGTCTTACGGGACCGGATGGCGAAGCACGTCGAAAAGCAGGATGTGCGATTGAGCTACCTGCCGTTCATCGTGAAAGCGGTCGTGGCGGGGCTGAGGGCGTACCCGCACCTCAACGCCACTGTGGACGACGCCCGCGAGGAGCTCCTCGTGAGGTCGAGCTACGATATCGGGATTGCCACGGCCACGCCCGAGGGGTTGATCGTGCCCGTCGTCCGCCACGCCGACCGGAAGAGCGTCGTCGCGCTAGCCCGTGAGATCCAGGAGCTCGCCGAACGAGGCCGGGCCGGAACGCTTTCCCGAGCTGAACTCACGGGGAGCACTTTCACGATCACGAGCCTGGGCGCGCTCGGCGGCCTGCTCGCTACACCCATCCTCAACTACCCCGAGGTGGCGATCCTCGGCGTCCACAAGATCCAACGGCGTCCGGTCTATCGCTCGGACGGAACGGTCGGTCCCGCCGACATGATGAACCTCTCCATCTCGCTCGACCACCGGGTGGTGGACGGGTTCGAAGGGGCCCAGTTCGTGGCGAAGGTCAAGTCGTACCTCGAAGACCCGCACCAGCTGTTCGCCGAGCTCGCATGACCTCTCTGCCCCCGGTCGACCCGCTCCCCTACGAGACGGCCGCCGTCGAGGGAGCGCTCGGGCACGGTTGGCCGGAGCTCTTGCGGTCGGCCTACCGATGGATGGTTCTCGGTAGGACCCTGGACGCCCATCTGCAGACCCTCCAGCGGGAGGGCCGGGTGGACTTCTTGGGGACCGCGCCGGGTCACGAAGCCGTCAACGTAGCGGCGGGCCTCGCGTCCGTCCAGGACGACTGGGTCTTCCCGGGACTTAGGGAGCAGCTTGTGGCCCTGGTCCGGGGCCATGCCCTATCGGCGTACGTGCACCACCTCTTCGCGGACGCAAAGGACCCCGCGTCCGGTCGGAACCTCCCGGGGCACCCGACCGCACGGGAGGTCCACTACGTCTCGATGTCTTCGGTGATCGGGACGCAGATCACCCAGGCGGTGGGCCTTGCCTATGCCCAAAAGCTGCGGGCGGAGAAGGCCGCAACGCTCGTCTTCTTTGGCGACGGGGCGACGAGCTCGAACGACTTCCATGCCGGCCTCAACTTCGCGGGGGTCTTCGAGCTGCCCGTCGTCTTCTGCTGCGTCAACAACCAGTGGGCCATCTCCCTCCCGGTCTCGCATCAGACCGCGGCCGCTTCGCTCGCGTCGAAGGCGGCGGCGTACGGGTTCCCCGGACACCAGGTCGACGGAACCGACTTCGTCGCAAGCTACCGAGCGCTCGCTACGGCCCTCGAGCAATCACGGGGCGGAGGAGGGCCGGTGCTTCTGGAGTTCATCCTCTATCGGATGACGCCCCGTTCCGAGATCGAGGACGTCGAGCGCTACCAGCCTGCCGATTGGATGGCCCGGGCCGCGCGACTTGACCCTGTGCAACGGCTCCGCTCCTGGTTGGAGGCTCACGGCCAACTGAGCGACGACGAGCGCTCCCGGTGGGAGGAGGACGCCGACCGCGAAGTGCGCGCGGCGATTGAGCTGGCCAAGAGCACTCCGCCTCCCTCCGCGCCATCGGTCACCGAAGACGTCTATGCCTCACGGTCGTACGCCCCTACGGCACCCGGAGGCTGACGGAGGACCAGATGGCAGGGACCTTCTCTCGTTCGACGGACGTGCTCGTGGTCGGCGGCGGACCGGGCGGGTACATGGCGGCGATCCGGCTCGGCCAGCTCGGCCGGAAGGCTCTCGTCGTCGAATGCCAGGAGCTGGGCGGGGAGTGCCTCAATCGGGGCTGTATTCCCTCGAAGGCGCTCATTCACGCTTCCCTGCTCTACCATTCCCTGCGGACCGAAGGTCCCGAGGTGGGGGTCACCGCCACGGACCCGAGGTTCGACCTCACCCAGGCGATGCGCTGGAAGGAGGAGGTGGTCTCCAAGGAGCGCCAGGGCGTGGCCTCCCTGCTGAAGTCCGCCGGGGCATCGGTCCTCGTGGGCACGGCGAGGTTCACGGGCCCGAAGTCCGCGGACGTGGCCGCCCCCGACGGAGGCCACGAACGCATCGACTTCGAGCAGGCGATCGTCGCGACCGGGGCGCTGCACACTACGATCCCCGGGTTCGAGACCGACGGGGAGCAGGTCGTGAACGCTTGGGACCTGCTGTCCCTCAAGAGCCTCCCCCGGTCGATGTTGATCCTTGGCGGAGGGGTCTCGGGCTGCGAGCTCGGGGAGTTCCTCTCCCGGGTCGGCGTCGAGGTCACGATCGTCGAGATGATGCCCCAGCTCCTGCCCGGGCTCGAGAGCGACCTGGCCCGCGAGCTTACGGGAACGCTCGAGCGTCTCGGGATCCGGGTGCGGGTGGGGACCCGGGCGGTATCCCTTCGGCGTGCACCCCAGACGGTGACCATGACCGTGGAGGGAAGCGCAGGTCGAGAGGACCTCTCGGCCGAACGTCTCTTCGTCACGATCGGCAAGCGTCCCCGTACGAAGGAGCTGGGGCTCGAGGAGGCCGGCGTTGCGTTCGACCCCAAGACGGGGTTCATCGGCGTCGACGATCAGATGCGCACGAACCAGCCGCACATCTTCGCGGTCGGGGACGTCGCTCGTCCTCCGATGCTGGCCCACAAGGCCTATCGGGAAGGGGTCGTGGCCGCCGAGGCCGCCGCGGGCCGGCCGACCCGTTTCCAGTTCCAAGCGATGCCGTCCGTCGTCTTCACAACCCCCGAGCTCGCGACGGTCGGCCTGTCCAAGACGGAGGCCGAGGCGCGAGGGTCCACGGCGCGCGAAGCGCGGTTCCCGTTCGTCGCTCTGGGACGGGCCCACGCGAACCACGCCGTCCAGGGCTGGGTCAAGGTCGTCGGCGACGAGAAGAGCGGGCTCCTGCTCGGGGTCCACGCGGCCGGGATGGGCGTTGGGGAGTTCATTGCCGAGGCCGCCCACGCCATCGAGATGGGGGCGACCGTCCGGGACGTCGCCATGACAATCCACCCCCATCCGACGTTCTCCGAAGCCCTGCAGGAGGCCGCGCTCGTCTGGCTCGGGGAGCCGATGCATGTCGCGCGCCGGAGGTCTGATGTCGGCGGTCGTTGAGTGGGGCCGGCGGGACTACTCCGAAGCGCTCGAGGCGATGCGCTCGATGGTTCGGGCCCGTCGCGAGGGCACGATCCCCGACACGCTGATCCTCGTAGAGCATCCGCCCGTGGTCACCGTGGGCGTCGAGGGCGATGACGGCTCCGCCGCCACCTCGGGCCTGCCGACGGTGAGCGTCGAACGGGGCGGACGCGCCACCTACCACGGCCCCGGCCAGCTCGTCGGGTATCCGATCGTGGACCTCGGGCCTCGCGGGAAGGACGTCCGACGGTTCGTGCACGATGTCGAGGAGGTCGTGGTCCGGTCGGTCGCGGCCTTTGGAGTGGACGCCGGTCACGTCCACGGGAAGCGAGGGGTCTGGGTCGGTGGGGAGAGGAAGATCGCCTCGATCGGTATTGCCGTGGACCACTGGGTGACGTTCCATGGCTTCGCCCTCAACGTCGACCTCGACCTCGGGGCGTTCGAGCGTTTCCGCCCGTGCGGGTTCTCGGGCTCCGTCATGACCTCGCTCTCCCGTGAGGTCGGCCGTCCGGTCCAAATCGCGGAGGTGACCCCGCATCTCGTCGAAGCGTGGCGGGAGGTTTTCGCGCCCCCGTCCGACCGTCCGTCGTCGGTGGGCTCGCTCCTCGAGGCCCATTCGGCGCGAGCATGACCGACGGTCCTTCCCGTCCACGACTCCTCCTCGTGGGAGGGGGCACCGGCCTCGTAGGGCGTCACCTCCGGGCCGAGTTCGGCCGGGACTGGCATATCGTCTCCCTACACCGGCACCCCTCGGTGGAGGAGACGGCCGCGGGCGTCGAGTTCGTGGCCGGGGATGTCACGACGGTCGCCGACTGGGCCCCCTTGCTTCGGGGCGTTGACCTCGTCATCAACGTCGCGTGGTACCGGCCCGGCCACGACCGGCGCTTTCGCCCACTCACCGAGGGCCTGCTTCGGCTCGTGGCGACCGCCGACCAGGTCGGAGTGCCCCGATTCGTGCACATCAGCGTCCCGGACGCGCCCGCCTCGCTCGAGAGGGACTATCCGTACATGGGACTCAAGCGTCAGGTCGACCGGGCGATCGAGCAGAGCGGGCTCTCCTACGCCATCGTCCGGCCCACGATGCTGTTCGCTCCCCGGGACAAGCTCGTGACGGTGATGTTGCGCACGATGAACCGGTACCACCGTTTTCCGATGTTCGGGGACGGGGAGTACCACATCAGCCCGCTCGCCGCCCCTGACCTCGCCCGGATCGTCCGTCACGAAGCGGCGCGGGCCGAACGACGCAACGTCGCCGTCGGTGGACCGCGACGGTGGCGGTACCGCGACCTCACGGACGCCATGTTCCAGGCGCTCGGCCGACCGCCCAAGTACTTCACCCTATCCGGCCCGAGCGCCATCCGGTTGTCGTGGTTGCTCGAGCACCTCGGCTCCACGCTCCTTTACGTCTACGAGGTCAAGTGGCTGCTCTCGGACATGCTCGGCCTGCCTCCCTACGAGGGTTTGGAAGAGCCGCTCCTGCCCGTGGAGCCGTTCCTCGCGGAGGAGGCCGCTCGCCTGCGGGGAACGCGGCGGGCGGCCCGAGGGTAATTTTAAGGGTGTACCGCTCCATTGGTCCTCCGATGGAAGCAGTCGACCTCAGTCGGAGGCTCGCCGATTTCGCTCAGGTCGCCGGAGAGGTGCTCCGCGACGTTCAAGACGTAACCGAACAGCAGATCCGCCATTGGATCGTCAATCCGTTCCTGGTCGCTCTCGGCTGGGACCCGCACGACAAGAAGCAGGTCTTCTTCGACTTCCCGTCTTCCACCGAAGGCGGCCACATCGACTACGCGCTGCTCAACACCGACGGAAAGCCCGGCCTCTTCCTCGACGTTCGGGAACGCACCGCGAACGTGACGGAGCCCGGGTCGATCGTTGAGGCGGCGAAGAGCGCGAAGGTCTCGCTCGTCCTCCTGACGAACGGTCGCGAGTTCTCCCTCTGGTACGTCCCTCCCAATGAGCCAGCAGCCCCCCTGTTCGTCCTACCGCTCAAGGACCTTTCCGACAACTCCGAGAGCCTGCTCGGCCTCACGGCCGAGTATCGCCTTAGCGAGACCGGGACCCAGCAGCTGCGCCGCAGCGCGATCCGTCTCGCGGTCCTCCAGATGCTGGAGGACAACGCCGAGAAGACGTTCGACGCGCTCGTCGATTGGGTCCAGGCCCAGGTCGCCCCGGGAGCCCTCGACGACACCACCCAGCAGGCGATCCGCGACGCGACCATGATCTGGCTCACCGAGGAGCACCTGACGATGCCGGCGTTCCAGCCAGCGGAGGGGAAGCGGATGCACGAGCTCACCCCGACCACGCCGCGCGACTGGGACCCGTTCCCTCGCGGACCCTCGGGAACCTTCCAGTACAAGTACGATACCACGAAGACGCTCGACCTCCGCCAGACCGCGAAGGAGGTCCGGGAGCAGCTGCGCCTGCAGGGGCTCCGCACCCCTACCGCGACGAGCTTCGGTGGGTTCTACCACGCCCTGCGGACCCGCGCCGGGCTATCGAAGTAGCCGAAACTGCCCCAGCCCACCGGTGATCCGCGGGGAACCAATTCCCCCTCCGCAGACCGCCGATCGCACCGGCGGGTCCCGCCTGCGAAAAGCGGCCGGCTGGGTTCTAAGACGATGGAGTGGGTCAGTGAGCTCGCGACGACGGGCGTCGGAGGAATCGAGACCCCAACGGCATCGTCAAGTTTAATACACATGGATGCGCATGCTACAGCGTATGACGGTCGAGCGCCCACCGCATCCGTGCCTCGACCGCGGGTGCCGCCATCCGGAGTCCGAGCACGTGGCGACCCCTGAGCTCGCGGGCCCCCGGGAAGTCGTAGTGTGGTGCTTCGCCTGCCAGCGGCATGAGACCCGGGGCCCGCGCCGTTGGTTTCCCATGCGCCTGCCGGGCCACCTCCCGACCTATCAGGGTCCGGTCCCGCGAGCGTCCTAGCGGATCGAGGGACCCACGCGCGGCGAGGGTTGACTCTCGCCCTCAGAGCATGCCCGCGAAGTGACCGATCACGAGGCCCGCGAACCCCGACACGAGTCCGATCACCGTGATCCGGAGCCCGCTCCGCCAGATCGAACCCGAGGTGATGCGAGCCTCGTAGTAGCCGATCCCGAAGAGCAAGAACGCGCTGAGGATCGTGGCGATGATCGCCGCGTTCACGAGGGAGAGCTGCTGGAAGAAGAACGGGATCAACGGGACGATCGACCCGAGGATGGTGGCCGACCCGACCAGGAGGGCGCTGCGCCGCGGGGCCTCGGGGGGCACGTACGATAGGTTGAGCTCGAACGCCATCATGAGGTCGAGCCACGCCTTCGGCTTCTCCTCGATGCGGCCCAGCATCTCCTCGAGCTCCGCGCCCTGGAACCCCCAACCGCGCAGGATGACCCGGACCTCTTCGCGCTCGAGCTCCGGGACCTCGCGCATCTCCCGGATCTCCCGCTCGCGCTCCGAGCCGTAGAGCCGGAGCCGGGAGTACGTGGAAGTGTAGGCGACCGCTCCCATGGCGAGCGCTTCGGCGCCCAGCGCGGATAGCCCTGCGATGATGACGATCAGGCCCGTGACATGCGACCCCGGCTCCACGCTCGCCGCAACGAGCCCGAGAAGGATCCCGAGGACGTTGACGAGCCCGTCCTGGCTCCCGAGGATGAAGTCCGAAAGGAGGGTGGGATGCGGGTGCGGCTCGCCGTTGGATTGCATGTCCGAAGGGGTCACTCAGCCCTCCCGATAATAGGCTGCCGATATCGACCCCTTCGCGCGCCGGTTTTGGAGCCGGCCGCCGCAACGGCGCTTGCGGCAACCTCTAACCTGGTCGAAACGAAACCGTCGTGCGGCGACGACCGCGACGCTGTGACCTGCTGCGATACAGGCGGCGCGCGTCCGCTAGTATCTGCTCGTGATCGAAGGCCATCGGGCGAGCCTGGTGAAGGGGGACCCAGGCAGCTGAGGCGGCGTCGTCGTGGCCCACGGGCTTTCCCACCCGGCCCCCGACCAGGAACGCCACGGTCGCCGTAGGCTTCCGTGGGTCCCGGTCCGGCCCGGAGTAGACCCCGACGATCTTCACCGGATGACCGGAGAGCCCTGTCTCCTCCCGGAGCTCGCGAACGAGGGCCTCCTCGACCGTTTCGTGGAGCTCGACAAACCCTCCCGGGAACGCCCAGAACCCCCGGAACGGGGGCTTTCCCCGACGCACCAGGAGCACCTTTCCCGACCGGATCCACACCGCGTCCACGGTCAACGCGGGGTTCTCGTACCGTCGGGTCATGCCCGCCTCGAAACCGACCGGCTATTAGGGGTCGCGCGGTACCATGGACCGGACGGCTCGGGGGGTCCTCTCGGGGCGGCCAAGGACTCTCGGCCCTCTCGATAGATAAGCATTAAGGCGGGAGCCCCGGTCGCTCGCGCGATGCAAATCCTCCGGAGCAAGGCCCCGCTCCGAATCAGCTTCGCGGGCGGCGGGACGGACGTTTCCCCGTACCCCGAGGAGAAGGGCGGTGCGGTCTTGAACTGCACGATCGACAAATTCGCGTACGTGACCCTGGAGGCCCTGCCCGATGGGGCCGGGACCGTCACGGTCGAATCGCTCGACTACAACATGACCCTCAACTTTCGCCGCCCTTCCGACCTCGTCTACAACGGCGACCTTGACGTTGTGAAGGCCGCCCTCAAGGTGCTTCGGCCCGACAACGGTGGAGGCCACAAGAAGGACTCCCTCCGCCTGTTCCTCCACTCCGACGCGCCCCCCGGGACGGGGCTCGGTACCTCGTCGACGATGTGCGTCGCCCTCGTCGGCGCGTTCCAGCACTACCTTCGGGAGCCATGGACGACGTACCAGGTGGCCGAGCTCGCCTACCGGATCGAACGGGAGGAGCTCGGGCTGAAGGGGGGACGCCAGGACCAGTACGCGGCCGCGTTCGGCGGTTTCAACTTCATGGAGTTCACCGGTTCGAAGACGATCGTCAACCAGCTCCGGATCGACCCGGACGTGGTGAACGAGCTCGCGTACCGCCTGCTGCTCTGTTACACCGGGACGAGCCACTACTCCAACGACATCATCGAGCGGCAGCAGCGCAGCTACTCGGAGAAGCGCGTTGACACCGTGACGGCCCTCGATGCTACCAAGCAGCTCGCCATCGACATGAAGAACGAGCTCCTCCGCGGGAACCTCGACGAGATGGGCCGCCTACTCGACGAGGGATGGCAGCACAAGAAGCAATTCACCGAAGGGATTTCTAACGAGCAGATCGACACGCTCTACACCCGGGCCCGCGAGGCCGGCGCGATCGGAGGGAAGATCCTAGGCGCCGGGGGAGGGGGGTACATCCTTCTCTTCTGCGACTTCGCACGGCGCGCGAAGGTCGCCAAGGCCGTGCAGGCCGCGGGGGGGCGGGTCACTGACTTCGCTCTGGAGACCGAGGGCCTCCAGACCTGGTCCGTGCTCTCGCCACGCTGAGCAGCGACCGCGACCATGACCCCCTCGGTCTCCTCCGGCACCGCGCCCGCCGGAGGGGGAGGGCTTCCGGTCGTCTCTATCATCCTGGCGACGTTCAACGAGCGGGAGAACCTGCCCCAGCTCCTCGACCGCCTCTGGACGGTGCCTCTTCCTCCGGTGGAGGTGCTGGTGGTCGACGACGGCAGCACGGACGGGACACGAGAGTACCTTTCCAAAGCCGCCCGGACGGAGCCGCGGCTCCGGCTGCACTGGCATGAGGGGAAGCAGACCACGCTCCGAGCCCAGTGCCAGGGGATCGCCGAGTCGAGGGGCCGGTTCGTGGTGGTGATGGATGCTGACCTTCAGCATCCTCCCGAGGTCCTGCCCGCGATGGTGGACCGCCTCAAGGACGGGGCAGCCCTCGTCGTCGGCAGCCGCTACGCGAAAGGAGGCTCCGCCGGGGCTCGCGACGGGATCCGCGGCATGATCTCCCGAGGGGCCGAACTCACCGCGAAGATCTTCCTCCCCGAGGCCCGGCCCATGAGCGACCCCGTCTCGGGACTGTTCGGCTTCCGGCGCGAGGTCTTCCAGCCGCTTCCTCCCGACTGGCGCGGCTACAAGCTCCTCCTGTTCCTTCTCGTGATGGCCCGCGGGAAGCGAGTCGACGAGGTCGGGTTCCGCTTCGAGCCGCGCGGTAGCGGTTCGAGCAAGGTGACCCAGAACTCCCGGTTCATTCGGTTCTTCCTCACCGAGCTCTTGCTGGCGAAGAGGCTCGAAGGTCTCCCTCCGCCCGAAATAGACGGCCGGTCCACCTCTCCCTCCGCTCCGAGATAATCGAGGGAAGGCCGTCGACCCGCTAGCAACTCCTATAACAGGACGAAAACGTTCCGACTTCCGAAGGTCGCCCGGTCGACGCGAGGACAGCGCGCCGAAGGGTGGGCCTCTCGGTCACCAAGGTGTCAACGATGCGAGTGCTCATCACCGGCGGTTCCGGGTTCATCGGACGGCATCTCTCCCAGAGCGCGATCGAGCTGGGTCACGAGGTCGTCGCGACGTATCTCGCACCCTCGGAGCTCTCCGGGAATCCCCCCCTCCCGTCCGGCGTCCGGTGGGAACGCCTCGACCTGAAGGACCGGGCCGGGGTCGAACGGCTGGTCGAGTCCACCGACGCCGCCGCGGTCTTCCACCTGGGAGCCCAAGCGTACGCAGGGAAAGCGTGGCAATCGCCCGCCGACACTTTCGAGACGAACGTGCTCGGGACTGTTCACCTCTACGAGGCGTTGCGCCGCCACCCACCGCATGCCGGGGTGTTCCTCGCGTCCTCCGCCGCCGCCTACGGCGCCGTCGACGCCCTTCCGATGCGTGAGGAGGCGCTGCTCCGGCCCGTGAACCCGTACGGCGTCTCGAAGGCCTGCCAGGACATGCTTTCGCTGCAGTATGCGCTCAACTTCAATCTCCGCATCGTGCGCGGTCGCCTCTTCATCACCACTGGGCCGGGAAAGACCGGGGACGTCCTGAACGACTTTGCCCAGCGAGTGGCCCAACTCGAGCGACAGGGCCAGCCCGGGAAGCTTCGGGTCGGCAACCTCGAAGTCCGGCGCGATATCTCGGACGTTCGCGACGTCGTTCGGGCGATCTGGGTCGTCTTCGAGCGCGGCGACCCGCGTCAACCGATCAACATCGGGGCGGGGCAGAGTTTCTCCGTGCGAGCGATTGCGGAAGCGCTGGTTCGTCTTTCCCGGGTCCCGCTCACCCTCGAACCCGACCCGACGCTCCTCCGGCCGACCGACGAGCCCGATATCCGCTCCGACATCTCCCGCCTTCGGAGCCTGGGGTACTCGCCGACCATCCCTCTCGAGCGGACGATCGAGGACTCGCTCGAGCACTGGCGCAAGTTCGGGACCGGTTGACGGAGAACGTCCGGGAAACCCCGGTACGAGACGAGCGGACGGGGAGCGATAGGTTCTAAAGGACCTAGCGCCCCTTTCCGCACCGATGACGGACAACGAAGCCCAGCGGGTTCCGAAGCCGTTCCATGGGGTGGGATTGCCTCCTCCGGACTCTCCGGGAGGGCTCGCAGTGCTCTTCGCAATCATCCTGGGCGCCTCCTACATCCTGTTGCTCGTGGGGGCGTATTCGGCCCTCTCCGCTCAGGCCGGATGGTTCGTGCCCCTCAACCTGGTCCTCGCCGTGGTCGTTTCGTTCTTCCTCGTCTCGATGATCGGCTCGGACCGGGCCCGGGCCACCGAGTTCGAGCTCGAGTTCGCGCGGACGGTCGAAGCGCACCGGTCGGCGGGGGAAACCCTGGTCGAGGCGAGCCCGCTCGGCGGGATCCTGAGCGAGTACGCACGCGCGGCGGACGAGCAGCGACGGTCGATCCGCGAGCATGTCTACGCGGCCGGCCCCGCTCTCTACGCCACCGCGTTCGCCCTGTTCGCCACCTTGGTCGTCGGGCTGGCCTCGGTGGGCGGTGGTCCTTCGCAGCTTCTCGGCCTCGGCGTCTTGGCCGAGCTGGGCGCGTTCGTTCTCCTGGGCCTCAGCGCGGGATCCCTCGCGCTGTCGGTCGGCCGCTATGGTGAGGTCCGCGGGTTCGACGCCATCGTTCTCCGACGCTGGTCTCGCGTGGCGAACCCGTCGTTCCCGTTCCGGCACTCGTTGACCGAGGTTCCCTGGGTCGTCCCTGCGCCCCGCCTAGACGTTTCTCCCCCTCGGGACGAGGCGGGCAGGGCGACCCCCTCTCGCGCTTGAACGGAAAAGGGTAAACTCGAATTGACTGGGGGATGAAATAGCCCCCGGACGAACACCGGCGGAACCGGTGGTTACGATGTGGGTGTACGTTGTCATAGCGTCGCCCTGCGGGGTCACCGACACCGTAGCCCGCGCGGTTGCTCGGGCGGTCGACTGGTCGTACGAACATCACGCCCGACCCGCGAACGAGGTCGACCCCGTCGAGATCCGAACTCCCTCGGTCGTCTTCCTCGGCGGACCCACCCACCGGCGGGAGATGGGCGAATCGCTCCGCTGCTTCCTCGACCACATGCCGGACCGGATGCTTTCTCAGTGCCTCTTCGCGGCCTTCGACACGCGATTCCACGATTCCCCGATCGTCACGGGTTCCTCCGCGCGTCACATCCAGCGGGCCATCGAAGGGCGCGGGGGTCGGAACCTTGTGCCGGGGGAGAGCTTCTTCGTCGTCCGGCGCGACGGACCCCTTCGCGAGGGCGAGGTCGAGCGGGCGCGAATGTGGGCCAGCAGCGTGATCGCCTGCGCGGTCCGAGAGCTCCACGACGTCGAGGTCCGGCCCGGCACGCTCACGACCTCGGCTCCGCACTCCTGGGTAGAAGCACTCGTTGCGGTGCCATCGTA
>JBKQMS010000029.1:0-24494 GCA_052326485.1 Thermoplasmata archaeon
CCTCACGTCATCGATGGTCGCGGTCATGACGCAACTGCCGTGGGGCACCCTCTCGTTGAATGTCAGCTGGCGTTGGGAACTCTCCCCGCCAGGGCTGGCCGTGTCGTGGAGCAATTGGAGCGACGACCAGGCGGTCGTGCCGGACCAGTACCTCGCGGTGAGCAGCACGAGCCCTCTGACCATGCTCGCGGGGGCGCCCTTCTCTGTGTGCGTCAGCGGGGCAATTGGGGGACGGACGCTCTCGCTACATGCCGAGACCCCTAACCCGTACTACGACTTTGCCCAAGTCAACGCGACGATTCCGCAGAACACCACCGGCCCGTACTGTTGGAGTGTCCCAATCCCCGCCGTGAACCCAAACAACAACCTTCCATGGGTCACGCCGGTGTCGCTCATCGTCCACGTCTGGGACTATCAGAACTTTCCGGGTCCCCACCTCACCACGTTACTCCTCTACGTGATCCAGGTGACATTAGTGCAGGCATATGGAGTAACGTTCAAGGAGAGCGGGCTCCCGAGCGGAACGAACTGGAGCGTCACGGTCGGAACGACGACGCTCTGGTCGACGTTAACCTACATGAACTTCCACCTGGCCAACGGTAGTTACTCCTACTCGGTGGGCAATGTCGCGAACTACTCGAGGTCGCTGAGCACCGGTATCTTCTCGGTCGCCGGGGCCGGGTTCACGATCTCGGAGAAGTTCACTCTCGTGAAGTATGTAGTGACGTTCAAGGAGAGCGGACTTCCTATCGGGACGAACTGGAGCGTCACGGCCGATACGGCGACCCTCTGGTCCACGTTGACCTACATCAACTTCCACTTGCCCAACGGCAGCTACTCCTACTCCGTGGCCAACGTCGCCAACTACTCGAGGTCGCTGAGCACCGGTATCTTCTCGGTCGCCGGGGCCGGGTTCACGATCTCGGAGAAGTTCACTCTCGTGAAGTATGTAGTGACGTTCAAGGAGAGCGGGCTCCCGAAGGGCACCGGGTGGTCGGCCACGGTCGCGGGCGTTCTGCACGGCGTGACCGCTCCCTCGGCGATTCCCCTTGCGGAGCCGAACGGTACCTACTCGTATGTCATCGGCGGCATCTCCGGGTACACCCGCACACCGACCAACGGGTCGGTGACCCTCGCCGGCGCGGCGCAGCAACTGTCGGTGGTGTTCACGCCCACCGGCGGCGGGCCGGCCGGCCACCCCACCGGCGTGCTCGGTGGCCCAGTTCTGTACCCACTCGAGGAGAAGTCGAGAAGCGAGGCCATCGCCCGGAAGGTCGTCGTGTCGTCGTGACCTCCAGATGCCCCTCCGCCGGCCGGGTCGAACGCCGTGGACGTGTCGCTTGCCAAGGTGCCCCTTTCCAACAGCACCGCTAAGTGGCCAACTGGAATTGGTGCTCCCGGCGGGAGTTTCCCCGGTCGGCCGATGCCGGCTGGTTTTGAACCCGCGTCAGAGGCTCGAGAGGCCTCTATCCTTGACCACTAGACTACGGGAGCGCCACGGGCCGGTAGCGGGCGGCCTCTTTGAGCCTTTCGACGCGGGACTCCTTCACCGGAGGGCGACCGGTTGGGCGGGGGCCGGATCGGGCTCGATGACCACGGCCGTGCCGTAGGCCATGATCTCGGTCATCACCTCGCCCATCTCGGAGGTGTCGAAGTCGACCGACAACACCGCATTCGCCCCGAGCTTCCTCGCGTGGTCCTGGAGTCGGGCGAGCGCCTCATGGCGGGCCTGCTCGAGCAGCTGGGTGTATTCGGTGATCTCGCCGCCGCCGAGGGACCGGAACCCTGCCACGATGTTCCGCCCGAGCCCGCGGGACCTCACGATCAGGCCGTACGTGAGGCCGATCACCTTCGTCACGCGGTAGCCGGGGACGTACGGGGTGGTCACGATCGGGAAGTCGGTCGGGGGCGCCCACACGGATGTCTGCGAGGGAAGCGGGGTGGCCGGCATGGTCGGGATACGCCTCATCGGTGGATAAACGAGGGGGAGAAGGCCCCCCGAAGCACCTAAGACCCGGCGTTCGATTCCGGGTCGTGACTCCCCCGGTCAAGGCACGCAGCGGCCACATCCTGCTGGACCCGAAGAGGTCGTACCACGACCTCGTGCGGGTCTACCCCGAGATCCACAAGCGGGTCGTCGAGATGAACCGCCCTTTCGTGAAGGAATCCGACCCCCTCCTCCCCGAGGTCCTCCTCGACGAGAACCTGAGGGACCTCAAGGGGAACCGGAAGCCGGTCGGATACAATCGGCAGGACGCCTTCGGCCTCCGACTGATCTTCCCGATCGCCGACGAGCGGCGCGCCGAGTTCTACTTCGCGAAACCCGCGCGCTGCCAGGAGGTCGTCCAGATCACCGAGCAGGTCTCGGCCCTTCTCCGGCGGCGGGGGATCAAGCACACGGTCGAGTACGACCGCCTTCCGCTCGGCCCCCCACGAGGGCTGCCCCCGATCCCCCCGCCGGGGTCCGGCACTGGGTACCTACCGTCACCTTAGAAGGCTACGGCTCGGACGGGGGCCGGCGGAACGGCCAGAACGGGTTCGCCGCCGGCGCGGGCGCCCCGGCCGCGCTTTCGGTCGTCCCGACGCCCTCGTTCTGCAGCTTTCGCAGCGCCTCCCGCGCCTTCTCGAGGGCGGCGGCGTAGTCCGTCTCCCGTAGCCGCAGGGACTCCGCGAGGAGCGCGCGCGCCTCGGAGGTGTCGACCCTCAGCTCGTGGGCCCTCGTGAGCGCGGCGTCGATGAGGTAGTGGACGTTCATCAGCTCCCGATGGAGCGATTTGCGCAGGTTGAGGTCCTCCTCCGTCTTCAATAGAAGACGCGCCGCATCCAGGAGCTGGCCCGAGCGGTCGAGCTCTTCGACCTGCTGGAGGCGCTCACGGATCGGCCCGATGCGGACATGGAGGCCCTCCTGGGCGAAGTTCATCTCGGTCTGCAGTTCCCGCCATCGGCGAACGAACGGCTCGCGGACCGCTGGTTCGAGCGCGCTGGTCGCGCGGGCGAGCAGCGCCTCGGCCTCGTCCGGCCGTCCGGCGTCGAGCGCCTGGCGGGCCTCGCTGAACGTCTGCATGACCGGAGTGGTATCGAGGGCGAGGCGCTCCCCGACCCAGAGGCGGTCCTTGAACTCCTGCATCTCCCGCTCGATCTCCTCGCGCCGTCGCCGACGGGCCAGGTCGAGCTCGGAGCGCACGAGCGCGAGCGCCGCACCGAAGTCGTGCTGGGTCCGGAGCGAGGCGATCTGGGCGCGCACTTCCGAGCGTCGGTCGACCTCGGTCGGGGGCGCTCCGGAGGTCCTCACATACTCCGCCTCCACTTCCCGCCACCGACCGTCGACGATGGCGTCGATGATCCGCACGCTGGCCGTCTCGCCCCGGGCGATCGCCTCCTTCACGCGGCTCCAGTCGCGGGCGCGGAGCGCCGTCTCGGCCTCGCCGAGGATCGCCTCGATCGGGTCGACCTCGGGCCCCAGGCCCTCGTGCCGGGCCGACTCGAGCTGCCGGCGCAGCTCACCGAGCGGTCCGGCGAAGAGCCGCTCGATCGCCCATCGGGCTTCCTCGGTCGCTTCGCGCGCGGCCCGGGTCGAGTCGGGGTATTGGCCCGACGTGAGGTGCTGACGGGCTTGCTCGAGCCGGGACGCGGCGGGAGCCACGTCCGCCCCGACCTCCGACGCCTCGCGTAGCTGTCGCTCGGCCGACCCGATCGCGTCCCGCGCTCGGCGGTGCCCCTCGTGGGAGATGCCCAGGGCGTCGGAGGCGAGGAGGGCGTGCTCGAGAACGGAGGGGTACTCGTGAGCCTGGAACGCGAGCTTGGCGGCGGCGAGCTCCTCGGCCGCAACCGGGGAGATGACGCCCTCCGAGGTCGCGCGCGCGACGGAGGCCTCGGCCGAAACGACCGACCCTTCGGCGATCCGGCGTTGGAGGTCCGCCCGCTCGAGCTCCCCCTCGCTCTGTCCGGCAAGTTGCAGGGCCTCGACCGGTCGACCCTCGTCGAGGGCCATCCGGGCCCGGTGCAGCAGGTTCTCGGCCAGCGAGGTGTCGATCCCCTCCTTCCGGAGGCGGGTGACCGTCGCCTGGAACCCGGCGAGCGTCTTCGAGACGTGCTGGTACGTCGCCTGGATCAGCTCCCTCTCGAGGGGCCCGCCGAGCTCCACGACCCGAGCGAACTGGCGCTCGGCGAGCAGCTTCTCGATCCGTTCCATCTGCTCGCGGAGCAAAGGAGTGGGAACGTGCAGGAGGTCCGCCTCGGCGAGGGCCTCGCGCCCCCTCTTGGCGACCCGTTCGGCGTGCTCGACGAACCCCCGCGTGGCGATGAACTCGGCGCGCGCCGCGTCGAGAAGGGCCGCGGCGCCGATCGGCACCGGCAGCGCGATCCGACGGCGCGCCTCGCCGAGCGGCAAGAGGATCTTGTCGATCTCGACCCCGGCCGACCGCGCGATATCGAGGTCCCGCTCGAGCCCGCGGAGGTTCTCGTCCAGGATCGGCCGGAGAATCGCGATGACCTCCTCGTGGAGGAGCCGCGCGCCCGTTCTTGTCGCCTCGGGCGGGGCGGTCGCCTGCTCGGTCCTCAGCTGCTCCCAACGGGCCTGGAACGGCTCCATCGGGGAGGAGAGTCGACGGCCGTCCTCGATCAGGTGCTCGACCTCGCCCAGAAGATGGGTCGTCTCCCCGCGAGCGGCCTCGTCCGCGAGCTTCCGCTCGACCTCCTCGAGCGTCGCGCGGGCGCCGTCGAAATCCAGGCCTTGGAACGCCAGGCGGGCGTTGCGGAGCGGCTCGTAGAACGGGTTCGGGTCGAGCCCGCCCTCGCGCAGATGACTGAGCGTCTCCTGCGCGCGGCCGATCCCGTCCAGGATCGCCTGGCCGGCGGCCCGGGCCCGCAGCGCGGCCTCTTCGAGGCGCGTCGCGAGACGGTATGCCTCGGAGTAGCGGCCCGCCCGGGCCGCGGTCTGGGCTTCGTCGAGCTGCCCGCGGAACTTCCCGAGGTCGAACCCCATCGTCTCGAGCTCGACCAGGGAGAGCTTCGCGTGCGAGACCGCCTCGTCGCTGCGCAGGAGCTGCTGCTGCTGCGCCCGCGTGCGGATCTCCTGCGAGGCGCGGGAAGCCTTGACGAAGTCTCCCATGTTGAAGATCTGCTGGACCTCGTCGATCTGCCGCTGGATCTCGTCGCTCGGCCCTCCCATCCCTTCGAGGACCTCGAGCTCGGCCTCGAGGACCTCCACGAGGGCGGAGGCGTGCGCGGCGACGACCCCCCCGAACTCCCGCTCCGCGCGCCGGAGGCTCTCGAGGGAACCCAAGAGGTCCTGCTTGACCCGAAGGGTCACGTCGGCGTCGGCGAGCAGCCGGCGGACGGGCGCGACGAGGGCCTCGTCCGGGATGTCGGAGAGCCCCTGCTCCATCTCCTCGACCCGCCGGGCGACGTACGGACCCGCGGCCCTACGAAGCTCCGCCTCGGCGCGGGAGATGCGCTCCGCTCCGTCGGCGAGCTCGCCTTTGTCGAGGAACTCCCGTGCCTCGTTCAGGTCCCGGTCGGCGTCGGGGGAGAGGAACTGACGTTCCCGCGCGTACTCTCGAGCCTTGTCGAGGCTCGCCCAGCGTTGGCCGAAGAATTGGAGCGCCTCACGCCCCAGGTGGACGACGGTCTCCTTCAACAGCTCTCGGGCCGGGCTCACGTCGACGCGGTCGAGGGACGCGCGGATACGGATGAGGGCGGGGTCGAACGGCTCGACCGAGAAGCCGGTGTTGCGGAACCGCGTGGCCATCTCTTCGAGGGCCTGGAGCTCGTCCCGCGCCGTGTCAAGCTCCTCGGTCAGCCGGCTGACCTTGTCCAGGGCCTCCTGGCTCGCGGCGAACGCCTCGGAGTAGATCTTCAGCCGAAGTGCCTCGCGCGCTCGGTTCATCGCCGCGAACACTTCGCTCGGGTCGCGGCCGAGGCGACGGGCATCGGCGATGCGGGGGCGGGCCTCGTCGAGGAGCCCGGCGACCACGGTGACGATCGGCTCCTCGGCCGCGCGCCGGGCCTCGATGAAGACGGGGCCGATCTCGAGTGGCGGCAAGGTTCGGATGCGGCCGAGAGCGTCCTCGACGGCGAGTCGGGCCGAGGTCGGGTCCACGCCGTACTCCGGGGTCGACTTGAGCGAAGTGTGCAGCGCTTCGAGGATCTGTAGGCACCGCTCGCGCAGCGCCTCACCGATCTCCTGGAACGCGGCCTCGGCGGCGGGAATGACTTCCGGCCAGCGGTCGGGGGTCGCGTCCGCGCTCGCGTCGAGCGCCGCGTCGAGCCGGGAGGTCGGCGTGCCGAACTCCTTCGCGGCGGCGACGAGCCTTGTGGCCTCGTCCCGGAGATGCTGCCGACGGTCGGTGGACTCGGGAAGCCCGGCGTGGAGGAGGCGGTCGACGCTCTCGAACGCCTCGGCCAGGCGGCCCTCCTTTACGGGGAGCAGGGCGTCGTCGAGGCGCTTTTCGAACTCGGTCAGGCGCGCCGCGGAGAGGCCGGCCCATTTCGCCACCCCGAGCGCCTGCTCGCGAACCTTGTTCACATGGGCCATCTCGCTCGTGTGGAGCGACTCCTCCACCTTTGCGAGGCGAGCGACGGTGATCGACCAGGCCTCGCCCTCGGGGGGGTGGGCGAGCGCGTCGAGCTCCGCCGTCACCTCCGGCGGCACGACGAGCCCGAGGCCCGAGAACCGGCGAACGGACTCCGCCGTGCGCCCGCGCCGCTCCTGGATGGTCGTCGGAACGGTCTTCGAGAGGTAGTCGACCATCGCCTTCGCCTGGCTGTCGACCCCGTTCCAGTCGGCCCGGCGGGCGAGCTCCCGTAGCGCGACCTGGCGCTCGGGGACCTCGCTCGGAGTGATCCCGAGCTGGTCGAGCTTGGCGACCTGGTCGTCGATATCCTTGAGGGTCGCTTCGGCGGTCTGGCGCTGCTTCTTCAGCGCTTCGGCCTTCTCTTGCAGGATCCGGGAGAGGCGGGACGAGGAAACGCCTCCCAATCCCCCCGGACCTGTCGTGCGACCACCCCCCCTAAACTGAGCCGACCCGACAGCGGCTTTCGCGCGCTTCGGACATCCGTTTCATGCTTTGTCCCCCTTATTAATGAAGCGAGGAGCCGGCCCATCTCCTCGGCGACCTTGGGGGGGCCGCCCTACGTGCGGGTGATCCGCCGCTTCCCCATCGCGTCGAGGTACTGGACCTCGGAACCGGGGCTGACCTGCGCCTTGGTCTCGGCATCGAGCGCGAGGCTGAACGTCTCGTACGATTCGAGGTCCATCAACTGGACCTCGGCGTCGGTCATGGAGAGGACCTGCGCCTGGTGCTTTCCGATGAGCGGGACTTGGACCTTGTGCTTCACGGGGAAGACGACACTGCGCTTCGCGCCGTCGAAGAGGCCCACGGCATCTATCCTCGCCTTCGCCTCCCCGTGCTTCCCGGGTTTCGAGGTCTGGATGCTCAGAATGCGGCAGGGTTCCTCGTCGATGAGCATGTAGCGGCCCTCCTTGAGCTCGCGGACTTCCTGCTGGGTCCAGGCCATCGCGCCGTTCCTCGAATGGCGGGCAGATTTCGGACGGGATAAGAGTTACCCCGGACGAGGGGGCTCGCTCGGAGGAGAGTTCCGAACGAGGATTTATTCGCGTCGGCTGTCATCGGTGTTCTCGGGAACTATCCCTCGTTATGGATCCGGTCCCGGCCGACTATAACCCGCACTCCCTCGAGACCGAGGTCCTTTCGTTGTGGAAAGGCCGACGTCTCCCGCCGGCCGGAGGCACGCTGGGGCCCCCGCGGGGCCCGACCGTCCGGCAGGTCATCGGCGGGTGGACCCAGGGGGACTTTCCCTCCCTCGTGGCCCAGCGGGCGGTGGCCGCCGACGTCGATGCCCGCTACCTCGCCCTCGCCGGCCGGCGGGCCGCAGGCACGCTACGCCAGGAGATAGGACCCGGGACCACCGTGCCGTCGACGGTCCCCGCGCTCCTCACCGCACTGGGCATCTGGACCGGTGGGAACGGGCAATCTCCCTGGGACCCCGAGGACCGGACGGCGGGGGTCCAGGCGATGATCGGACGTCTCGCGGCCAAGGGAATCCTGGTCACACGCGACGAGTCGTTCCGGGTCTGTCCGTCGTGCGGGACGCCCCGGGGTCCGGAGCGGATCGTCTACGAGGAACAGGAGGGCGACACCTACCTCGTACGGTTTCCGGTTCGGGTCGGGGAGTGGACGGTCAACGCGCTCGTTTGGGTCGACGCCCCGTGGAAGCTCCTCGGCGCGAACGCGCTCCTGGTGAACCCGGACCTCCGGTACGTGGTGGCGGGCTACCATCGGCGGGAGGACCGTGAACTCGTCCTCACCTCAGCCGCGTCGTTGGACCGGCTTCGGAACTGGATCCCGGAGGCCGCGTTCGAGGTGGTCGAGGAGCGCCCGGGAAGGGCGTTCCAGGGGACCGCGTACACCTACCCTCTGCGGCACGAGTTCCCGATGGGGGGGGACCTGACCCCGCCCGCCGGCACGATCCTCGCCGCGGCCGACGTCGGCGAGAGTGGAACCGGGATCGTGCCTCTCGTTCCGGGTCATGGGCCGACGGACGCCCAGATCGCGGCCCGCGTCGGGCTCGCCGGCTGGCCGCTCCTCACTCCCAAAGGATTCCTCGATGTCACATTGATGCACAAGTACGCCGGCCTCGACCTCGAGACGGCGAACGAGTTCGTCCTGAGGGACCTCTCCGAGGCGGGCGCGCTGCTCGCGCGCCTTCGGGTGAGACGCGGGGTCCCGCACTGCGCCGCCTGTGGGACGCCCCTCCTCTGGGCCCCCGTGCGAGCCTGGTGCCTCGAACCCTCGCGTCTTCCCCCGGAGATCCGGGCGAGGTTCTCCCGCTTGCTTCCCCTAGAGGTGTTGCCCGCCCAGACCGAGGTCGCTCCCTGGCCCTTCAGCGAGGCCAGCACGAGCGACAGCGTGAGCGCGATCGCGCTTCTAGAGTGCGCGCGGTGCGAACGTCTCGACGGTCCGGACGGGCCGAAGCAGTGCCCCTGCGGCGGTCAGCGCACGGTCGTCCGAAGGCGGCTGCTGCTCTCCAGCGCCGCCGCGATGGCTGCCTGGGCGCGGTTCGACCCGTTCCCCGAGGGGGATTCGGTCCACCTCTACGTCGGACAACGCCGGCGGGTCCCCGCGCTCGTGAACCAGCTCGCTGCCCTGGCAGCGATCGAGGGGACGGTCCCCGAGGTCGCCCTTACGGTGGTCCCTACGCTCGCCGCGGCCGAAGCGCCCGAGCTGATCGCGACGCATGGGGCGGATGCCGTCCGCGCGGCGCTGCTCCGGGGCGGGCTCTCGGAATCGGCGGGCGGCCATTTCGCGGATGGGTGCCGCCGCGAGGCCGACCGGATCCGTCGATGGTGGGCGCTCTCCCGCGAGGTCGTCTCCCTGTGCGGTGGTCCGATGCTCGCCGCCTTCGCCCGGCCGATCAGCGGGTTCCTCGATGAGCTCGAGGTGGAGGACCGGGCCCTCCTCGCGCGATGGGAGCGGACGCGAGTTCTCGCGCTGGCGCAGTACGATCAGTGGAATGCGGGCCTCGCCCACCGGTGCGTAGCCCGGTTCCTGGACAACGACCTCGTCGAGTACCGGGAACTCGTCCGGTCCCGGCTGGCCCTCGCGGGGACGCCGCCCCCCAAACACAGCGCCCTCCGGACCCTGGCCCACGTGCTCCGGGGGCTTTCGGAGGTCCTCGCCCCGATCGTCCCGTTCACGGCGGAGGCGGTCCACCGCTCGCTCTCCCCCGAGCGAATGAGCCTCTTTGAACAACCGATGGCCGGGCCGGATCGCGCCCTGCTGAACGACGAGCTCGTCGCGGCCTGGGACCGTTGGCGGACGGTGCTCCGTAGCGTCGACCGGTTCCGACGGACGCTCGGGGTGTCCCCCTCTACCGTGCTGCCCTCGGTCGTTGTCGTCCTCCCCGCGGACGATGTCGGCGACCGCTTCCGTGCGGAGAAGGAGACCCTGGCACGTCTCGCCCGGGTCCAGCGGGTCGATGTCGGCTCGCCGCGAGAGCCGTGGACCGGACGCCAGCGCGTCCTTCGCCCGGTCGAGTCCGAGATCCAGAAGGCGTATCCTACCGAGGCTTCCCAGATCATCCACCTCCTTCAGCGGATGGTCCCGCGCCGATGGGAAACGGGCACGGGACCCGAAGAGCTCGACGTCGTGATCAACGGGCTCCCCCGTCGGGTGTTCCCGACGATGATCGCGTTCTCGAACACCCTCCCCGAAAGAGTCGTACCGTTCCCCTGGCCGCTCGGCGAGATGTACATCGAGCTTCCCTTGGGCGCCGAGGTCGCGCGACCTCCGGCTCCACCGCTGTCGTCGGACGCTTTCTGGCTCGTTCGTCGGGTCGCGCGACGACTACGCGCCTCTCCTCCGCTCGCGGGGCAACGCCCTCGGATCGCCATCGTGACCGCGAAGGACCCCCTGGCCTCGGAGCTGCGAGGCCTCGCGGAACCGATCGCCCGCTACCTAGGGCTCGCGGAGCTTCGGGTCGTAGAGAAGTCGGAGGGAGCCGTCCCTCCGAACGTCCTGACCGGACGGACGCGAACGGGCGACCGATGGTGGGTGCACGTGCCCGAGCTGCCCAGGCGACCGCCGCGCGAGAAGCGCCCATGCGCCGGAGACCGCCTCCAGCGGGTACCATGTTCGCTGCCTTGCGATGAGGCCGAGCAGGTCGACTACTCGGACGAGAAGCTGGTGGCCCATGAGGAGGTCGTTCGGGCCCTGGGACAGGAGCTGGACGACCTCATCGGGATCCCTCTCCTCGGACCGGCGAAGATCGCCGCCGCGTGGGATCGGGGCCTTCACAGTATCGGCGACCTCCGTGCTTTCCCCTACGAGACGGTCTCGACCTGGCCGGGGTTCGGCGGGCCGGTCGCGGCGGTCGTGGTAGCGAAGCTCGGAGGCACCGTCCCGGAGAGTGCACGTCGGCGAAGAGCTCGCGGCCCTGTGACGGCCCGCCCGCTGCGAGGTCCTCCCCCCGTTACGACCCTCCCACAGACTCTGCCGGCTCCCTCGACAACGCCACCTGCGGAGGGGCTCAGGGCCGTAGTAGAACCGCCGTCTTCCCCGACCCCTCCGTCAGGCCGCGCTTCCGAAACAGAGTCCGCAGAACCGGAGGCACCCACGATCGCGGAGAGCGTCCAACCGATGGCTCCCGAGAGAGCGGGACCCGAGCCACCTCCACAATCCTTGCCTCCCGAGCCTATGATTACGTCCCCCGAGCAACCGGAGGCCTCACCCCAGAGCTCGGTGCCCGAATCGACCTTGCCTCCCACCGAGCCTCCGATGCCCACGGAAGCTGAGCTCCCGGCCGAAAGCCCGATCGCTCCCTCTCCTCCGGAGATTGAGCTCCTGCCGGAGGGTGAGACCCCGGAAGCGGCCGAGGCTCCCCTGGAAGTCGAGACTCCACCGGAGCCCACGACCCCCGCCGAGGTCGAAGTCTCTCCCGAGGCCGAGCCTCCGCCGGAGACCGAGACTCCCCAAGTGGCAGAGGCGCCCGCGGAGGCCGAGGCGCCACCTGAGCCCGAGATCCCCGCCAAGGTCGACATCCTTCCCGAGGCCGGGCCTCCGCCGGAGACCGAGACTCCCCAAGTGGCAGAGGCGCCCGCGGAGGCCGAGGCTCCACCCGAGCCCGAGACCCCCGCCAAGGTCGATATCTCTCCCGAGACCGAGCCTCCGCCGGAGACCGAGACTACCCAAGTGGCAGAGGCGCCTGCGGAAGCTGAGGCTCTACCTGAGCCCGAGATCCTCGCCGAGGTCGAGATCCCTCCCGAGGCCGAAGCCGGCCCAGAGCCGAAAACTCCGCCGGAAACCCAGACTCCCGCGGAGGGCCAGGTTCCCCCACTCGCGCCCGGGACCTCCCCCGAACCGGAGGGTGCGGCAATCGAGGAGACGCAACCCGCTGAACCGGCCGCGCCAGCTGGCCCCTCGATCGTGCCGGAGGTGGTCCCGCTACCGCCGAAGGAAGCAGAGCCGACGCTCGAGACGATGGCGCCGGTGCCTCCTATCGAACCCCCGGCTATAGAGGTCCGCCCGACCGCCCCCCTACCTCCCGAACTCCGCGAAGAGGTCGAACCGCCGCTACCGTCGCCGCCCTCGGGGGTCGAACTCACCATCGGGGACTCGTTGGTAGTGGCCTTAGGCGGCTTCCTCGACTCCACGGCCGCGGGCCATCACGGGGTGTGCGTCGTCCGCGAGTCGCCCGAGCGGATCCGGGCACGTGTCGGGTCCCGTCCGATCGAGGTGTTCTGGCTGACGAACATCGGTCGGGGACCGTCGCTCCGACCGTCGGACCTGGAGGGGGCCTGGGCCTTCCTGGGCCGAAAGCTCCTCGAGGAGCACGTCACAGCGTTCTTCCTGGAGGGGATCGAGTACCTGGTGCGCTTGCACGGGGCCGAGGCGGTGCTCACCGGTCTCGTGCAATTCGACCGCCTGGCTCGCGAGAACGACGCCCGCATCTGGGTCTGCCTGGCTCCCAGCCTGATGAAGCCGAACGACCTCGAGCGGTTCCGATCCACGTTCGGCGGGGAGCCTACATCGAGCTAGCGGCGGCCGGGCGCCCGCGCTCTCGCCTTCGGTTACTTGGTAACGGTGGGTTCATAGCCTATGGCTCCCTGCCGAGCCCAATGGGTTCCCATCCCCCGCGTGCGAAACAAGCGCGCCTGCCGGCTGTCGTCCTCGCCTTCGCCGTCGTCGTCCTTCTGCTGAACGTCCCTGCCCCGGCGAGAGCGACCCCCGTCCTCCCAACCATCGGGGCCCACCCCAACGCCTCGTCCTCCCCCTTCTACGTGACCTGGAATGGCGTGGATGTCAGCACCGTCGGTACTTCCTCCTCAGCGCTCGCCATCGACCTCTCTCAATCGGCCAACCTCAACTTCAACTGGTCCACCGGCACCTCGGCTAAACTATCGGTCTCGGACGCTCGCTTGGAGATGTTCTACTTCGGGTTCGCGGTCACGACCCGCGACCAGCTGGTCAGCGGCGCTATCGCCAGTGCGAAGGGCAACATCCCGCTGAGCTGGACGCCGTTGTCGATCAGCCTCGTCCTCGAAGGGGTCTACCGGTTGACCGCGACCTTCCTCGACAACGGCACCACCCTGTGGAGCGAGAACTTCTACGTGCGCGGGACCGCGCCGCTCGGCTTCGTGGCGCTTCTCCCTATCGCGCTCCTCCTCATCATCGCGTACGAGCTCTACGGGCTCGTCCGGTCGGGACGCTACGCCATGCTCGGGCGCAAGAGCGGTGGCCCGCCGCCCTCCATGCCCCCAACGGGGACCCCGCCGGCCGACACCACGGCCCCGGCCGAGACTCCCGCGGAGAATAGTCCTCCGCCCTCGGGAGGTGGCTCGTGAGCGCCGCGTCCCACGGCGCCTCCTGCGGCGTGGTCCTGGGCATCGTCCTGGTGATCTTCCTCCAGCAGATCGCCTACCTCGACCTGAGTGACCTCGTGCCCGCCATCGAGAACCTGGTCATCGGGGCCGTCGTCGGCGGGATCGTGGGGGCCCTGATCGGATGGGCCCTCGGGCGGAGCTACCTCGCTCGTCACGCAATGGACGAAGCGACCGCCGCGAAGTAACCGACCATCGCACGCCTCTCCTGGGCGCTCGCGACCGAGCGTTGGCCACGCCCAGGACGATCTACTCCGACGGCAACCTGGCGCTAGGCTCGGGACAGTCCGAAGGGTCCGAGCACCTCGGCGATCGCGGGAAGGTCGCCCAGGCGGAACCGCTTCCCCGGGCGGACCGGCCCCTTCGAAGTCCCGCGGATGCAAGTGAGGGTAGTGCTCCTCCACGATTGCGGACCCAGCCCCTCGATGCCGAGGACGAAATCGAATTCGCGGACGCCACCAGGCAGGGCGTCCGCCCACGTCAGGACCAACGAGGTCCCGGAGTCCAGGATGCCCCGGAGGGTAGGCCGGATCGTTTCTGGGGGGAACAGCGCGGCGATGCGATGGGCGTTGGAGAGCCCGAAGAGCGGGACGAGTCCCTCATTCGGGGTCCGAGAGATGAGCTCCTGGGTGTGCTCCGGGAGCCGGAGGAAGTTCAGTAACCGTTCTTTCGAATCGTCCGGCTCATCCGGGTGGATTACCGACGGTAAGGCGCCGGCAGGCTCGGGCTCGCGCTGGAGTACCTCGGGCCGAATGACCAAGAGCTGTCTCTTGGGGACTACCTGGCGCGCGAGCGGGTCGAGGGGGTCCAGGACCTCCTCGGAGAGCCGAATGTCGGTCCAGACGAAGTTGGGATTCGCCCGAACCAGCAGGGCGTACATCACCCAATTCACGAGAGGCCGGTCGGAACCATGAAGCACGACCGACGTCGGACGTTGGGCGACCTCGGGGATCAGGCACGTGGCGGCGGGAGCTCCCATGGTCCGGCCTTAGCTTCTATCTCGATTCGCCCGTATATAGTCGAGGACCGGGGACCCCAGGACGGGAGCGGTAGGCAGGGAGTCCCAGTGGTCGCCACGGACCGTTCTCGGGGACGTGCTCAGATTGATGTACGCAGGTCCGCCATGCCTTAGTAAGCCGTGGGTGCTGAACAAGAGCGGATCCCATCTTCGGGCACCGGCCCGCGACCGGCGGCCCGGCCCTCCGCGGGTTCACGATTCCTAGGATACCTCCGTTCTCATCCCATCCTCTGCCTAGCACTGCTCACCCCCGGATTGCCGGAGTACCTTTCGACCTCGAGTCCGGTTCTCAATCTCGCCGTCAACCCCTTCTGGTTCTTCCTGCAGCTCGCGATTAACGTAGCCCAGTACACGGCGGGTGCCTTGCTGATCCGCGAGGCGGTGCTACGCTGGCACAAGGGTTGGGGGACGGTCTTCCTCCTCGGATTGGCGTACGGGATCACGGAAGAGGGTCTCGGCGACAACACCCTGTTCAATTCGAACCACGGCACGGACGGTGTTCTCGGGTCGTTCGGTCGGTTCGCGGGCGTGAACTGGGTCTGGGCCACGGGCGTGCTCGCGTTCCACGTGGTCTATTCCATCGGGCTCCCGATCCTCTTGCTGGGTCTGGCCGTCCCACGGACGCGAGGCCGTTCGCTCGTCGGTCGTCGTGGCCTCATCGTGGCGGCCATCTCGCTCGCGGGGTCAACGGCGCTCGAGACCGTGATCGTGTACGGCTCGTCCCAGTTCTGGATGGGGACGCCCCTGCTCGTGGGAAGCCTCGTGGCGATCGCGGTCCTCGTGGCTCTCGCCTATCGGGTCCCGGCGGATGCCGTGCGCGCCACCCGGGACCGACCCACCCTCTCCCCCTGGGCCGTCGGAGCGATCGGATTCTCGGGGTTTCCGGTGCTGTTCCTGCTCGAGTACTTTGTCCCGTACTTCGGAGTACCGCCCGTCGCGGTTATCGGCGGGGAGTTGATCTTCCTCGTGCTCCTTCTCGAGGTCGTTCGGCGTGGCATCGGTCGGGTCGCGAACGAGTACTTGCTCGTGAACCTCGCGTTCGGGTTCGTTCTCTGGCAATCGGTTTTCGGGATCCTGCTCACCATCGGACTTCCGTACACGATCCCGCTCGTGGTCCTCGCCGTCGGGTTCTTTGTCCGGCTTCGCCGGGCCTACGCTCCCACCCCAACCGTCCCGCTTCCGCCGGGCGTGCTCGCGACCTGACGTTCATCTTCCCCAGCAAAGAGCCTATGCCGGCTCTGGAGGCAATACCTCAACGGGCTCCCTTACCGATCCGGGCGAAGAGTGCCCGTCCGGAGGCGACTCGCTAGCGCCGTTACGTCGACTTGTGGATCGAGGCTTTCGCGTCCGAGATCGCCGATTGGAGCTTGTGCCAAGCGGCATCGGCGTTCTCGCCCGGGGGAGGGACGTACCCCGCCTGCTCGGTCAGCCGTCGCTCCACGTACTCGCGAGCCGACCGGCACACGGGGCAGACCTGGCACTCGTCTCCGATCGGACTTCGCGCCAGACGTACCAGCGCCTCGGCCTCGTCCTCTCCGACGAAGATCGCGACCTCATGCAGTTCGCATCGGTCCGGGTCGACCATCGTACCCCGATTCTCTCAGGGGCAGAAAAAGGAACCGAGTCCGCCCCGAACGGGGATATCGGGGATCACGCGGCTAGGGCCTGCAGGCCCCTCCTGTGAGACCCCAGGGAAGGGGAGAGCCTATTTCGACCCTCCCGCTTGGCCGGAACACGTCGCAGGAACCTGCCCCCCCGGCGGAGACCCGTCGGGGCGACCCCAGGATGGCGGTATCGGAGCCGGGAAAGCCCGAAACCTCGGCGGGTGCTGTCCTTCGGCTGGCCGGCCAGCCGTTGCCGCTCCTGGCGTTCCCCGCTGAGACGATCACGAACCGTCAATTCCAGCAGTTCGACTTGGGCCCACTGGACCGCTACTTCCTCCCCCCTACGCTCGCGCCGCTGGCCGACGGACCCGAGGTTGACCGCTTGGACGCTATCGAGGACGACAACCGCAGCGCGATCCTTCCCGAACCGGTCGCGACGCTGGACGGTCTCCCGTTCTACCTTTCGGTGAAGGGGATAGGTTCGACGGTGGACCCGTTCTCGCTCCGGCGTCTGGACGCCGCGTACGCCTCCGAGCTGACCGACGACCCTGAGGTCCGGAAGCGACTCGGAGGTGTCATCGGGGACCAGCCGGGAGGGGTCATCACCGGCGAGCTCTGGCTTCGGGGCTCCCCGTACGGTGGGCAGGGCCTGCCGCATGCGATGACCGCGCTCCGGGTGTCGGAACGCGCCGACCTCACCAGCATCGAAGGGTTTCGCATCGCGCCGGTCGTCAAGATCGCGTTCTTGCCGCCGGCGGTAGAGGCCCGGCTGCGCAGCATCCACTGGTACCGGAAGTACCAGGACCGACTCGTCCAGGAGCTCCGCCTCGTCCCGTCGAACGTGCGGGTCTACTTCCACGCCCGCAGCACCGTAGGCACGGACCCGGCTCGTGTGTTCGACCTCTTCTCCGTCGATTCGGAAACGAAGGCGCATCGGTTCGAGGCCAACTTCGTGCGGAGCGGCATCGCGCTGCTGACCCTGTTCGCCCGAACCCTCGCGCGGGACGCAGAACGACGACGGTACTCCGGACTCGACCTCCAGGACGTCTGGCTCGACAAGGACGCCATCTTGGCCCCCGACGGGACCGTCTTCTTCGTCGACCTCGAAGGGATCGACACGGTCTCGGTCCAGCGGGACGGGGTCCGCGAGAAGATCGAAGACCAGATCTTCCGTTCGCTCTACGAGTTCATGTTCGCCTACGAACAGATCGAGGGAGAGCGGGCCCGACGGTTCGGGTCGACGGGGAGCCGAAAGCGCCGGTTCGAGTCGATCGTCGATGAGGCGCTCCGGGACGACCCGTTCGCGAGGACCCACCTGGGAGCGCGCGGCCTCGCCCTGGAGGTCCGCAACCGGGCAGGGGAAGAGTCATTATGGTTCGACTTTCCGTTAGTGGACACCTGAGATGACGAGCTGCAAAGATATCTACGCATTCCTGAGCCAAGTAAGCGCCAAGAATGTCACCTCCACGCTCTCGAGCGCAGACGCGACGCTATTGTCCCAGCTCAATCTGGTGCAGATCCTCACCGAACCGCAATACCTCCAGCTCGAGACCGACGTCCAGGCTCTCGGCGCGGAACAGCAGGCCATCTACCAAGAAGCGGCCCAGCGAGCCGATCTCGTGCGGGACGTCCACACCGACTCCGAAAGGACGCACTCGATCCTCTTCCGTCTCGAAGGCAAGCAGAAACAAGCGGCGAAGCTCCAGCACGAAACCGACGACGAGGCCCGGCTGAAGGCGGTCGACAGCGACCTCGTCCAAAAGCAGCAACAGCTGGGGCAGCTCATCGCCCGACGCTCCCTCTTGGACACGATCACCCCGTACGGGGACCAGTACGTCGGACTCACCGGCCTCGGCGCGATGGAGCTGCGCAACCTCGGGGTCCGGCTCTACCGGGTCTCCGACGTGGATTTCGCCACCTATTGGGCCCAGTCCCAGAAGATCACACAGGAACTGACCGACCTGGCCGCGAGTGGCGCCGATTACTTTGCCCGGCTCGCGCCGGGCATCGCCGGTGCGGAGCGCTCGCACTTGTGGGGGATCGCGATCGGCCTCTCCAAGGCCCAGCCCAATCCCGCCCAAGGTGCGGCGACCTTCGTCAACTGCTACAACCAGGTCCGAGAGCTTTCCGGGAACACCGAGAACCGCCTGATGGCATCGGAGATCTTGGTCTCGTTGGCCCGTCCGCTCTCCGAGGAGTACCCGACCCTCGTCCAGATCCTCAAGGAGGTTCGGGGCGCGAAGGTCCCGAGCGAATCGGCCCTGGGCGTCGCTTCGATCCTGTTGCTCGGCCGGCGGGCGGACGGCACGATCGCCCTGCCGAACCTCACCCAGTACCTCACGGTCACCCGGTCGTACGAATCCGCCGCGCTCCTCGCCATCGTCAACCTCCCCGTGCCGGACCTGGCCGCCAAGTTCCAGTCGCTCCGAACTATGTTCGCCCGATGGGGGTATCGGCCGTCGGAGGACGTCGAGCTCTCCTCGGCCTATCTCGCGGTCTCCGAGATCCCCATCGAGGGCATCACGACGAAGCTCGCGATCATCGCGAAGGGGCTGGCGACCTACCTAGAGTACCCGCTCGTCGCCGCGTCGGTACTAGCCTCGCTTTCGACCCTCGAGGCGAACGACACCTTGAACCTCCTCGAGCACGCGTACGACATCGTCGGCCGCAGGGCGGCGCCGATGTCCCAGGCGGAGCTGATCTGCCTCGCCGTCCGGATGTTGCATGGGATCCGAAACGAACTCGTAGGCCCGCTCGACGCGACGGCGGCGGCCGCCGCGAAACTCCCGCCGGGAGTCTACGGTCCACGGTTCTTCTTCGTGCCGATCATGGTGATGCCCTTCGGGTACTTCTCCACCTACAGCGGGGTCGGTGGGGCCCATCCCGGGCATGTCCATGGGTTCGGAGGGGCCGGGGGTGGGGGGTTCGTCGGATGATCGGGCGGGCCCTGGTCCTCTCGTGCCTGCTCCTCCTTGCGGGCCTAACGGTCGGCGTCGCCAGCGCGCACTACACGCCGGGCACGGGAGACCAGTTCGCCTACAACGAAACGCTTTCGCTCACCAACGGCGCGGGGTACTACCAGGGCTACACCGAATCGACCGTCATCAACGGCTCGCTCGCGGTGACCGCCGTGGCGGCGAACGGGACCGAGTCGGCCGTTTACTACAGCGCTAACTCCTACCAGAACAATTCGGGCGGACAGTACAGCTGGACCTCCTCGGGGAGGTTCACGTTCTCGGCCCAGACGTTCCTCTACGTGAATGGGACCGACAACCTAACCGGCTACTCGAACCCGTACGTCTGGTTCTTCATGGACAACTCCCTCGCGGTCGGAGCGACGTTCTATATCCTCAACACCGGGATGACGGTCGTCGCGACATCGTACAACTACGCCCTCGACACCGCCGCGGGAACCTACGTCAAGACGATCTTCACGGAGGGGAACGGTTCCTTCGGTTGGAGCGACGGCACCAACGAATTCACCGCGAACTACAACTGGAAGGCGTACTATGACCCGGGGACCGGGTATGTCATCGGCTACGTCTACACGGAGCAGGACTCCGACGCCGCGGGTGACGGATTCACGTACACCGATACCCTCGTCGTGACCCAGGCGAGCTACACGCTGACCCCGGGCGTCGCGCCTCCCCCGTCCTCGAGCTCGGGCGGCGGGACCGACTGGACGCTCATCGCAGTCGTCCTCGTGGTCATCGTGGTGATCGTCGTGGTCATCGCGGTCGCGGTCTCCCGCTCCCGCCGAAGGGGGCCGATCCCGAGACACTCGGCGACCGGTCAGGTGAGCTACGCCGCTCCTCCGATGGGACCACCTCCCCCGGGGATCAACTTGACGCCCTCGGGCCAACCGGCCGTCCAGCAGATCATCATCAAGGAGACCGTCAAGGTGAACTGCCGCTACTGCGGGTCGCTCATCGATACCACGGCGACGACGTGCCCCTTCTGCGGCGCCGCGCGGTCGTAACGTGCCGGCCTCAGAGAGGTCGGTGGAAATAGATTTGACCGACCCGCCGCATCTGGCCCCGAGCGGCCACGGTCTGCGACGCGACGTTCCCCTCTGAGATTTCGGAGAGCACCGTACCGGCTCCGGCGTTCCGCGCCCAGAGGAGGCGGGCGAAGAGGAGGTCGGTTCCTAGGCCCATCCGACGGTACGGAGCGCGCACCGTGAGGGAGTGGAGCCGGGCGTGCACCCCGACCCTCGTGATCCACCCCACCCCCGCCAATCGGCCGTCGACCTCGGCGGCGAACCCGGCATCGCTCTCCGTGGGGAGCCCGACGAACCACCGCTCGTTCACCACTCCGTCGACCTCGCGCATCAGGTTCACCACGTCGGGAAGGTCCTCGGCCGAGAAAGGTCGGACCGGGTGACGGAACCGATGCGCGGGGCGAGGGTCGCCCAGCGACACGGAGAGGATGTCGAACGGTTCGGCGGCCGGGTCGAAGGAGAAGTCGGCGTACATGCCGCACGGACCTCGACTTCGGACGGCCGCTTCGGCGATCGAACGCGACCGGGTGAAGACCGTGGCGACCCGTTCGACCGGGTCCGATATCACGAGCCCTGCGACCGTTCCTTCTTCACGAAGCACACGGACCTCGCCTCCGCATCGTTGCGTTTCTCGGGCGAAGTGCACCAGGAACGGGTTGAACCACGTCGACAGGTCCGCCTGCTCCAGGTCGCGGACCTCGAAGGAGGGAGTCACGACCGCCGACGGCCCTCCGATCATCCTTGGGTTATCGGAGCGACACCACAAGGGCTTGACGCCTCCGTGGGCCGCCCGACAGCCGGGCCCGGAGCGTCGGTTCGACCGGCATCGCGTCGAGGGCATACCGTTTAATCCCCTCCCGCCTCGGCGGCCTCCGTCATGGCCGGCATTGCCTCCCTCCAAGCGAACCAGAATGCGACGATCGACGCGACGATTACCGCGATCTCCGAGGTCCGAGACGTGACCACCTCGCGCGGGGCCTCCCAGGTGGCCGATGCCACGCTGCAGGACGAGACCGGCACGATCACTCTCACCCTCTGGGGAGAGGACACGAAGCGGTACACCGTCGGTCAGAAGATCCGGATCACCGACGGATGGGTCAAGGACTTCCGAGGGAAGCTCCAGATCTCGATGGGCCGGTCCGGCAAGATAGCCGTTCAACCCTGACCCGGCCGCTGACTGAGGTTAGCCCTCGGTCAGGGGCGGCCCCCGGCGCCGCTAAGGTCGATTAAAGCCTTATCCGAGGCGCCCGGTGTTCGCGCTCCCGGATGCTTCGAGCGCAGGCAGGCTTTCCTCGGGAATCACGACCGTTCCGCCTCTCTCCGTTCGGTCGATTCGTGCTGATGCGCCTGACGCTCATCCCCGCGCAGATGCTGTTCGTGCTGGTCATCCTCTACGCGGCGATCCAGGAACCCACCAACATCGCCACGAACCAGAACCTGGGGGTCCTGGGGTTCTTCCACGGCTTCGCCCAGATGGTCGCCAACGACTTCACCGGGAACTGGGGGATCTCCACGTTCGACCAGTACCCGAGCGTCCCCATCTCCCAGCTGTACGGCTACTTGCTACCGAGCTCCGTCGAGCTCGGAGTCTTCTCTCTCGGGATCTCGGCGGCCATCGCCTACCCCGTCGCGTTGTGGATCGGGTGGAGCCGTCGGCCCGGGGTCGACGTGGCCGCGCGCGTCGCCAGCCTGTTCGGCACGCTGCTCCCCGTCTTCATCGTGGGCCTGCTCGTGATCACGGCCCTGTTCTTCTGGTTCCTCGCCCAGTTCAATGACCTACCCGACGGCGGAGTGATCCCCGGCCTGAACTGGTGGTTGGTCAACTACCAAGGCTACCCCTCCTGGATCCTCTACCAGAGCATCACGCGGCCCACCGGCTTCCCCCTCGTCGACGGGGTGATCAACCAGGCATGGACGTTCGAGGAGATCACCCTGATCAAGACGCTCATCCAGGCGGTGATCATCGCGCTCGTCTACGTCACGATCTTCCTTCGGCACGCCCGGAGCGTCGTGCGGGCCGCGAGTGAGGAGACTCACCTCGTGGCCGCCCGCATGCGCGGGGTCCCCGAAGGCACCCTCCTCTGGAAGCACACCGCACGTCGCGTGACGCCGACGTTCCTGATCGTGTTCGCGCTGACGCTGCCGGCCTATCTCGGCACCCAGTTCGTGGTGGAGGCGACCTTCCTCGACCCGGGGATGGGCTTCCTGGCCCTCTCCGCCCTGACCAACCAGGGATCCGGGAGCATCGCGGCCCTGCAGGCGATGATGTTCCTCCTCTCTCTCATCGTGATCTTCTGGTTGTTCGCCGTCGATTTGCTGGCCCGCCGGATGGACCCGAGGGAGGTGGCGTCGGGGTGATCGTTCGGCCCACCGCGACGCCCTCGAAGCCGCAGCGAGCCCGGACCGGGACAAGCGCCCTGCGCACGCTGCTGATCGCGGGGGTTCTTCTCCTCCTCGTCCTATCGGCCGCCGGACCCGACCTGGGTCGAACGTCCTCCGCGGCCTCGGGGTCGCAGGGCTCGGCAGTGGCGACCGGGAACGATTCTAGCGGGGCCCGCTCGGTTTCGGTCTCGGCAGGCTCGTCCGGGGGGGGAGCAGCTGCATCCTCCGTCTCCCAAGCGTTCGACCAACGGGTCGCCGATACCGCCAGCGCGCTCGTCGGGGCGGGGGTGTCGCCACGAGAGCTTCGGCTTCCGTACGTCGGCCACCCCGCGGCCGAGGTGGTCAACGGCGCGGTCGTGCCCGGCTACGCCCTTCCGCCCTCGCCCGTTCCCCCATCCTACACCGCGACCCCGGCTCCCGCCGGCATCACCTACTACGGCCAGGGCGACACCTCGGGGTCGATCGACGAGACGACGCTCGAGGCGTCCAGCGTGGTCGGGACCCTGACCGTGAACGGGCTGAACGCCCTCTACCTGGACGACAACACCCCGGACATGTGGGGGATCCAGCTGAACGCGGTGCTGACCAACGTCACTCTACAAGGCAAGGGCGGGTTCGAGTTCTGGGCCCAGAACACCGCTGACTACATCCAGCACAACCACACGCTCAGCTTCGGCGAGGACACCTGGAACTTCTCGAGCCCCACGGCGGTCGTGCCGGGGGGCAACTCCACGGTCCTTCGTCACAGCCCCAACGGGTCGGTCATCGGGGGCACCTACATCGGCGAGGGACCGTTCGTCTACGCCCCCTTGCCGTTCACCCTGACGGTCTACCTCAACTCGTCCCTGACCACCGACGGCGAGCAGGAATGTTGGTTCAACTATAGTGTGCTCGCCGCGGGGGGCATCCATGCCCACGGGAACTACGATTGGCTGGTGTTCAATTCGACCAACCCACAACATCCCGGCGCGGTCCCCCTCGCCTCCTTCGAGGCGAACGGCAAGCGTCTCGATCCCGTCGGCCTACCCAACGACCTCGAGTTCGACTACGGGATCGGGCCGTACGACGGTTCGACCCTCGACGTGCTCGCCGCCAACGCCTCTGCGACCCTCGACTACTGTCCGGCGACGGTCGCCTACTGCGCATCCGATGAGTTCCAATCGGTCCCCGCCGCGGAAGACTTCGGGGGCGACACGGGAGAAACGTCGACCGGACTCTCGTTGAGCTACGTCGGCACGACCGAATTCGCCTCCGCGGGTCCGTTCATCCTACGGGGCCTTTGGGGTTACTCGGGGGCCGCGGGCTCCTCCTCAGGCTCGACCCCCGTCACGAACGCCATCAGCGTCTCCGGGTCCCCGGACCCCACCTCGGCGGCCCCCTACGTCTTCGTGTTCTTCAACGGCTCGACGTTCATCAATCCGGAATTCGAGTGGGCGCCGGACGAACCCGTTTGGTACCTTCCCCCGGGCACCTACCAGTACGAGGTGATGCTCGCCGACTACGCCGAGCAGAACGGCACCCTCGTGGTCGGGACTACCCCCACACGCCTTGCGGTCACGCTCCCCTATCACTCTTCGAGCGGCGTCTACACGCCCCTCTGGGCGTTCGGTAACTCCCAACTGGCGGGCATCTCCACGTCCGGAGATGGTTCGCAATCGAACCAGTATCATCTCTTCAACAACCCCACCGCGGGTTGCACCGCGTGCGGGAACGCCAGGGACGGGAACCTCTCGACCAGTTTCTTCTCTCACAACGGATTCGGGTTCCCGAGCTTCGCGGGGATCCTGATCGACGGGACGAACGCCTACGTCGATATCGACCACCCGGTGAGCTTCTGCGTCTTCGGGTTCACGTACGGTCCTCTCTCCGACTCGATCCCGGGTCCGTACTTCTACCTGCAGATCGAGCTCGTGTCGGCCCATCACATCACGTTGGCGAACGACCCGTTCGTCGGTGGCTGGCCGGCGATGTACGAGCTCGAGACGCTGGCGGGCCTGTTGGACGCCGCCGAGAACCCGTTCCCGACGGCGAACGTGGTGCTCTGGAACTCGTCGGACAACCTCGTCATGTCCAACACCTTCGTCCCGGCGT
>JBKQMS010000030.1:0-10656 GCA_052326485.1 Thermoplasmata archaeon
ACGCGGTCCCGCTCGCCCTCGCGCTCGTCACGTTCATCTTCATCGTCACCTCGGTCGGGGAGCTCCCCCAGTCGAGCCAGACGATCCAGAGCTACGACCCCACGCTCCTCTCCCAGAACCTCTTCGGAGCGGACGGGCCGTGGCTCCTCCTGCTCGGCCTCCTCATGATGGGGGCGGTGGCGGGGTCGATCTACCTCGTGCGGGAGGGTCGCGAATGACCGACCTATCCCTCGTCGGCTTCCTCGCGCTCTCCTCCGCCCTGTTCGTCGTGGGGCTCTTCGGCATCCTCACCCGGCGGAACTTCATCCTCGTCCTCATCGCCATCGAGATCGCGATGAACGCGGCGATCCTCAACTTCGTCTATTTCGGCGCCTTCTCGAGCGGGACCGGCGGCCTCACGGGGCAGGCGGTCGCGGTCGTCCTCATCGGGTTCGCCGCGACCGAGGTCGCGGTCGGGCTCGCCATCGTCCTCGCGCTCAACCGGCTCAAGGGGACCATCAACGTCGCGCAAGCGACCGACCTGAAACTGTAGGAGGGAGGAACGACGAGCGTGCTGGACGGGCTGTACGGATGGGCCTTCCTGGTCCCGCTGTTCACGGCCCTCTCGTTCGTCATCGTCGGCCTCGCCGGGACCCGGATGCGCCGCCTGGAGTGGGGCGGCTGGGTCGCGGTGGCGTTCGCCGGCGCCTCGATGGTGGTCGGGGTCCTCATCGGGATCGGGGAGATGGTGAACCCCGGCACCTACACCGACGTCCGGTACACCTGGCTCCATCTCGCGCCCGCCCCGGGCCCGTTCCCGAACGGCTTCTCGCTCGTGGTCGGGACCCTGGTCGACCCGATCTCCGCGTTGATGCTCATCGTCGTGACGGTGGTCGGCTTCCTCGTCATGCTGTACTCGATCGGGTACATGCACCAGGACCGGGGGCTTCCCCGGTACTACTCGGAGATCTCGCTCTTCCTCACGGCGATGAGCGGGCTCGTCCTCGCGGACAACCTGCTCGAGTTCTTCCTCTTCTGGGAGCTGGTCGGCGTCTGTTCCTATTTCCTGATCGGCTTCTACTACGAGCGACCGAGCGCCGCGAGCGCCGCGAAGGAGGCGTTCATCGTCACCCGGGTCGGGGACATCATGTTCCTGCTCGGGATCTTCATCTATTTCTATCACTACAGCACCGTGGCCCCCGGCTGGGCGGCCAACGGCTTCCTGTTCACGAACGGCACCGCCCCCTACCTAGGGCCCGCGCTCGGGGGCAACTCGACCACCCTCACGATCGCGGGGATCATGATCCTGGGCGGCGCCGCGGGCAAGAGCGCCCAGTTCCCGCTCCACGTGTGGCTCCCCGATGCGATGGAGGGCCCCACGACCGTAAGCGCCCTCATCCACGCCGCGACGATGGTCGCCGCGGGGGTCTACCTCCTCGCGGTCACGAGCCTCTTCCTTGGGTTCACCTCGACCGACCAGCTCGCGATCGTCGGGATCGGCGGGTTTACGGCGTTCTTCGCCGCGACCATGGCGGTGGTGCACCCCGACATCAAACGAGTGATCGCCTACTCGACCATCAGCCAGCTCGGCTACATGGTCATGGCCGTCGGGGCCGGCTTCGCGATGGTCGGGCTCTTCCACCTGTTCACGCACGCGTTCTTCAAGGCCCTGCTCTTCCTCGCCGCAGGCTCGGTCATCCACGCGGTCGGGACGCAGGACCTGTTCAAGATGGGCGGGCTCCGCAAGTCGATGCGCCTCACCGCCGTGGCGTTCGCAGTGGGAGGGCTCGCCCTCGCCGGGATCCCGCCGTTCGCCGGCTTCTGGAGCAAGGACGACATCCTCTCGGCGGTCTACTCGCAGCTCGGTAGCCACCCGGCGTACTGGCCGTTCTTCCTGCTCGCGTTCGCGGCCGTGTTCCTGACGGCCTACTACATCTTCCGCGCCTGGTTCCTCGCGTTCTCGGGCGACCACGCGCGTGACCCGGGTCTCGGGCACGCCCACGAGGGACCGTGGACGATGCAGGTCCCCCTGGTCCTGCTCTCCGCCCTCGCGATCGGCGCCGGCCTCCTCATCTTCCTGCCGGGGTTCCAATCGCTCCTCCTCTCGGGCGCCGGGGCGTCGGGGATTCCGCCGGTCTACGGAACGACGGACCTTCTGATCTCCGCCGCGAGCGTCACGCTCGGCCTCGGGGGCATCGCGCTCGCCTGGCTCCTCTGGGGCAACGGTCGCGTCTACTCGCTCCCCGAGACGAGCGCGGCCCAGCCGGTCCGCCGGCTCCTCCTCAACCGCTACTACTTCAAGATCGGCTACGATTGGATCGGGGCGAAGGGCGTCTACTCGATCGCCCGCGCCGCCGATTTCTTCGACCGGTACGTGATCGACGGGACGGTCCATGGCTTCGAGCGGATGTTCGCGCTCCTGAGCGACCGCCTCCGACGCATCCAGACCGGGGTCGTCTCGGACTACGCGGCCTACGTGGTGGCCGGCCTCATCGCGCTCTTCGTGATCCTCCTCATCGTAGCCCCGTACGTCGTGTCGCGGCTGGGAGGCGGCTAGATGATCCCGCTGCTCTCCGTGATCGTCGCGACCCTGGCGGTCGGAACGGTCGCGACGTTCCTATCGGGCGCCCGCGCCCGGTGGACCGCGCTCGCGACCACGGTCGTGTTCCTCGTCGAGGTCGGATTCCTCTTCCTCGCCTACCCCGGATGGCCCGGCTACAACAGCGCGCTCGTACCGGGCTTCGCGGACGGGGAGTCGTACGGCTGGATCTCCCTCGCGTGGATGCACATCAACTACACGGTCGGCGTCGACGGGATCTCGCTCGTCCTGATCCTGCTCACCGCGATCCTCCAGCTCGCGACCGTGGTCTACTCCTGGGAGGAGACGAAGCGCCCCGCGGCGTACTTCGGCCTCGTCCTCCTTACCTGTCTCGGGTGCTTCGGGGTCTTCGTCGCGCTCGACGTGCTCCTGTTCTTCCTCTTCTGGGAAGCCGTCCTCGTCCCGATGTTCTTCCTCATCGGGTACTGGGGAGGACCCCAGCGCCGGTACGCGGCGTTGAAGTTCTTCGTCTACACGCACGTCGCGTCGATCGTCATGCTGGTCGGCCTGCTCGCGCTCGTCTTCTACTCGGGCGCGGCGTCGTTCGACTTCTCCGCCATCTACGCGTCCGCGCGGGGCCTCTCGGGCGTCGTCCAGTCGTTCCTCTTCCTCGCCCTCTTCTTCGGGTTCGGGGTCAAGTTCCCGATCGTGCCGTTCCACACGTGGCTTCCCGACGCCCACGTGGAGGCCCCGACCGGCGGCTCCGTCCTGCTCGCCGGCCTGCTCCTGAAGCTCGGAGGGTACGGGCTGATCCGCTGGGCCGTCGAGCTGCTCCCGAGCGGCCTCCACACCATGCAACCGGTCCTCTACATCGTGGCGTTCGTCTCCATCGTCTGGGGGTCGGTCCTATCGCTCTCGCAACGGGACATGAAGCGCCTGGTCGCGTACTCCTCCATCAACCACATGGGGATCGTGCTGCTCGCGATCGCCCTCGACTCCTCCCTCGGCCTGCTCGCGGCGGTCCTTCTCATGTTCGCGCACGGGATCGTGAGCGCGCTCCTCTTCATGGCGTCGGGGAGCGTCCACCACACGTTCGGGACCCGCGACATCTCGTCGATCGGCGGCATCACGCCGACCACGCCGACCCTGTCGACCCTCATCATGGTGGGGTCGCTCGCTTCCTTGGGCCTTCCCGCGCTCATCAGCTTCCCGGCGGAGTTCACGGCGCTCCTCGCCACCTGGAACACCCTCGCTTACTGGGTCTTCGTGCCGCTGATCATCCTGGTCGTCACGGCCGCGTTCTACCTGTGGATGATGCAGCGGATGCTCTTCGGACCGGCGCGGGGGGTCCCGCTCACCGCCCACGACGTGCCCTGGTACGAGGGGGCCGGGATGGCGATCCTCGTCGTCTGCGCCGTCCTGTTCGGGATCCTGCCCGGCCTATTGGTGAACGTGATCACGAGCTCGCCCATCCACGGATTCCCGGGGACCTAGGACCATGGACCTCGCTTCGTTCGCCGGACCGTTCCTCCCCGAGATCCTGCTGCTCGCCGGGACGCTGCTCATCTTCCTGCTCGACGTCCTCGGCGTGCGGCGCATCGAGGTCACGGGCGGCGTTGCGGTCGGGGCGACCGCGCTCGCCCTCCTGTTCGTCGTCGCTGACCTCGGCTTCGCCCCGGTCGCCGGGCTCGCGACCGTCCCGAGCGGCCAGGTCGACGCGGTGGTCGCCTCTGGAGCGACACCGCTCTACGCGTTCACCTCCTTAGGCTTCGTCTTCCAGGGGATCTTCCTCCTCGCCGCCTTCCTGGTCGCGCTCGCCTCGATGAGCCGGCCCTCGAAGGAGCGTGGCGCCCCGATCTTCTACGGGCTCCTCCTGCTCGCGACCCTCGGGACGCTCCTCGCCACGATCGCCTCCGACCTGATCTTCCTCCTCCTCGCGGTCGAGGTCACGAGCATCTCGACGTACCTGCTCGTCGCCTACCCGCGAAAGGACGTCCGTTCGCTCGAGGCCGCGATGAAATTCTACATCATCGGCGCCCTCTCCACCACCCTCTCGTTCTTCGGGGCCTCGCTCCTCTACGGGGCGTACGGTACGACCAACCTCTACGAGATCCGGGCGGTCGCGGGGTCGGTCGGCTACCCGGTCCTCGTGCTGGTCGGCTACGGGTTCCTGATCGCCGGGCTCTCGTTCAAAGCGACCCTTGTCCCGTTCCACGCCTGGGCCGTGGACGTCTACGACGGAGCTCCCAGCGACGTCACCGCGTTCCTCGCGGGCGGCTCGAAGAAGGTCGGCCTGTTCGCGTTCTTCCTCGTCTTCCTGGGGCCGGTGCTGTTCGTCAACCCCGGCGCGGGAGGGAGCCCGTTCTCGGGCGGGACGCTCAATCTCGGTCCCGTCATCCAGGTCACGCTCGCGGTCCTCGCGGTGATGACGATGACGGTGGGCAACGTGCTCGCGCTCCTCCAGCGCGAGATGAAGCGGATGCTCGCCTACTCCTCCATCAGCCAGGCCGGCTACATGCTGATCGGGATCGTGATCGGCACGTCGCCGGCGCTCACCGGCGCGACGATGCAGATGTTCGCCAACGTCTTCATGAAGACCGGGACCTTCCTCGTGGTGGCGGGCGTCACCGCGCTCGGGATCGGCCCCCTCATCGACGACTGGAAGGGCGTGGGAGCCCGCCGACCGCTCCTCGGCGTCGCCTTCGGCCTCATGCTGTTCTCGCTCGCGGGCGTTCCGCTCACCCTCGGGTTCGTCTCGAAGTTCGTCCTGTTCAGCTCCGCGGTCCAGGCTCAAGGGTACTTCGTCTGGCTCGCGGTCGCCGGTCTGCTCAACAGCGCGCTTTCGGTCTTCTACTACGCTCGGGTGCTGAAGGTGATGTTCTTCGACCAACCTTTGGAACCGAGCGCGCTCCCGACGGAGACGGTGGCGGGCGGCTCGGCGTCGCCGCTCCTCCCCGCGGGCGGTCTCGGCTACGGGCGGGCGGTCGCGATCGGCCTTATCGCCGTGGCCGTCGTGGCGATCGGGATCTACCCGCAGCCGGTCCTGGGCGCGATCTCTAACGCGGCCCAGCACTTCCTCCACGTAGGGGCGTGACGAAGGGCGTGGACCGCTACGACGTGGTCGTCGTCGGCGCGGGTCCCGCGGGGTCGCTCGCGGCCCAGGCCGCCGCCGAGGGGGGCGCGACGACCCTGCTCCTCGACCACCGGCCCGAGCTCGGGCACCCGGTCCAGTGCGGCGAGTTCGTGCCGGCGGCGCATGAGCTGGCCGACCTGTTCGGATGCCGTGAACTCATCGCGCACGCCTACGACATCCCGGATACGACCATCCTCCGGGAGACCCGCCAGATGGCCTGCATCTCCCCCTACGGTCACGTCTTCCGCTTCCCGCTCGCCGGGTGCACCGTCTCCCGGCGCGCGTTCGACAAGGCGCTCGCGTTCCGGGCCGAGGGCGCGGGAGCGGAGCTGAGGTTCCCGCTCGGCGTCACCGCTGTCCGCGACGACGTGGTGGAGACGGCTGGCGGGGAACGCTTCCGTGCGAAGGTCGTCGTGGGGGCCGACGGGCCGATCTCCACGGTCGGGCGGTCGGTCGGGTTCGCCCCTCCGCGGGAGCTCTTTCGGATGATCACGGCGACCGTGGACGGCCCCCTCGACGACGAGATCGACATCTTCTTCGGCCATGTCGCCCCGGGCGGCTACGCGTGGCGGTTCCCTCGCTCGCGCGACGCGAACGTGGGGTTGGGCGTGGCCAAGCCACCTCCGGGGACCTCGCTCAGCGGGCTACTCGACCGGTTCCTCGCCGACACGGGCCTTGGCCCCGGTCGTGAGAGGACGGCCTGGTGGGTCCCCCTCGGCCCGCCGCCCGAGAGCCTCGTCCGGGGCCGCGCCCTCTTCGCGGGGGACGCCGCGAACCTCGTGATGGCGACGAACGGGGGCGGCATCCCCACGGCGATGCTAAGCGGGTGGCTCGCCGGCACCGCGGCGGCCCGTCACGTCCGCACCGGCGCACCGCTGGCCGAGTACGATACGGCCTGGAGGGAAGCGCTCTACGTGCCTCTCGAACGGGCGGCCCGGATCCAGCGAACGACCGAGCGGTTCGCCCGCCCGGACCTCCTATTGGCCCTAGGCATGCGATATATCGGGGTGTCGGGTCTAGATGCTATGATGCGGCTGCGCTGGCCCCCTCGCCTCGGGAGGAACTCCTGACGACCTCCGGCGGCGACGACCCGATGGAGCCGTCGCTCGAGGCGCTGGTCACCCAGACCCTGGGTACGGAGACCGCGCTCGAGCTCTCCCCGCTCCTTCCCGTCCTCGTCCGGGACCTCTCGGACATCGACTGGCGGTTGAACCAGGTCCTCGGATCGACGTTCGCGCAGCTCACCGAGGCGGCTCGGTACGCCGTGTCGATGGGCGGAAAGCGGGTCCGCCCGCTCCTCATGGCCGCGGTGTTCCGCTCGCTCGGGGCGACCTCGACCCGGCCGATCCACTCCCTCGCGGCCGCCTTCCAGCTGATCCACACGGCGACGCTCGTGCACGACGACGTCATCGACCACGCCGAGACGCGGCGCGGCCGACCGTCGATGCCGCGCGCCTTCGGTGTGCCGCTCGCGATCGTGGGCGGGGATTATCTCTTCGTGCGGGCGTTCGAGCTCGCGGCCGAGTACCCGAAGTCGATCATCCTGCGCTGCGGCGAGGCGTGCGCCGACCTGGTCGAGGGCGAGGTGCTGCAGGACGCCAGCCGGTTCGACCTTTCCTCGGGTCGCGAGCACTACTTCCGCGTGGTCGAGCGCAAGACCGCAGCGATCATCGGGGCCGCGCTGGCCTCCGTCGCCGAGATCGCGGAGGTGCCCCCCGCGACCGTGGACGCCCTCCAGTCGTACGGAAAGGCCCTCGGGATCGCCTTCCAGATACGGGACGACCTCTTGGATGTCTATGGGGACCCCGACCTCCTCGGAAAGCCGCTCTACACCGACCTGCGCGAGGGGAACCCGACCGTGGTCTCGCTCGAGACGTACGCCCGGCTCGACCCCCGCCATCAGGCCGAGTTCGAGGAGCTGTTCCAGCACCGCCGCAAGCGCACGAAGCACCTCTTGCGCCTGCGCGAGCTCACCGACCTCGCGGGAACGGACGCCGTGGTCTCTCGGGAGTCGATGGAATGGGCGGACCGGGCGATCCGCGCGCTCGAGCCCGTGCCGGCCGGACCGTATCGCCACCTCCTCGAGCGCCTCGCGCACGGGGCCGTCGAGCGACGGTTCTAGCGCCGCGTTTCGAGCGAAAGGTACATCTTCCCCGTTCGGGCTCGACCGCTCCGAGGGAGGTCCGAAATGGGCGGTTCTTCGACGGTCTCCGCCGGCGCGGTCACCTCCTCCTCGAACTCCACCGTGGAGTACGGCCACCTCCCGCCCGCCTGGGAACCGACCCCGGTGCGGCCTCACCTGCCGATCGGCGTCGGGGTCATTTCCGTGCTGATCGCCGCGTTCGGACTCGTGATCCTCCTCGCGGGGCTCCTCTTCCTCCTCGCCACGATCCCGTTCAACGTCGTCCCCCCGTCGCTCGAGATCTTCCCCACGATCGACCTCTACGGGGCCGCGATCCTCGCCATCCTCGGGGCGGCGCTCATCGGCATCGCCACCTCCCTCTGGCGGCAGGAGACCTGGGCGCTCTGGACGACCCTCGTCCTCGTCTTCGCCACGGCGGCGTACCTGTTCTTCACGGACTACATCACGGTCCTCTTCCTCGTTTTCGTGGTCCTGTTCCTCTACCTCATCTCCGTGCGTCGATACTTCTACTGATGCGGATCCTGCTCGCGCAGCTCGCCCCGGTACCGGGCGACCTCGGCCGCAACACCGACCGACTCGCCTCCGCGGTCCGGGCGGCCGCTTGCGACCTCGCGGTGTTCCCGGAGCTCTACCTCTCGGGGTACCGCATCGGGGACCGGTTCCACCGCCTCGCGCTGAAGGAAGGGGACGAGGCCCTGGCCTCCCTCCGCCGGGTCGCCCGGGAGTCGGGCACGTCCCTCATCCTCGGAGCGCCGTTCGGGTCCACCGAACGGGGGGGCGAGGTCCACAACGCCGCGCTGGCGGTCACCCCCGAGGGAGAGGTCCGGGTCCAGGCGAAGCGATTCCTACCGAACTTCGGACCGTTCGAGGAGGGAGTCCCGTTTACCCCGACCGACCGGAGCGTCCCGGTCCGCCTCGCGGGGGCCTCGGTGGGGCTCGAGATCTGCTACGACGTGTTCTTCCCGGAGGTCTCGCGCCAGCTCGCGCTGGCGGGGGCCGAGCTCCTCGTGAACATCTCGGCCGCGCCGGTCACGAGCGGCCGCCTCTTCGCGCGGCTGCTCGCGGCCCGGGCGATCGAGAACGCGATGCCGGTCGTCTACGTGAATCGGGTCGGGGTCGAGGACGGTGTCGTCTTCGGCGGCGGGTCGGGGGCGTGGGACCCCCGCGGCGAACCGATGCCGACCACCCCCGTGGCGTTCGCTCCCGCCGAGCCCGAGGAGTCGCTCGTGCTCCTCGAGGTCGACCTCGCCGAGGCCGCTCGCTGGCGGCCGTTCCGGCCCGTGCTGCGGGACGTGGCGGGGCGGCCGGGTCCGTCCGCGGCGGACCCATCATATTCCGAAACGCGTTCGATTCCAACGCGGCCCTTATAGGGGAGCCGGACCCCGGGAAGGACGGTGTCGCCGCCCCCGACGATCGCCCAGCAGCTCGCGGCCAAGCAGCGTGAGATCTCGGTCGCCGAGTTCTTCGAGCGGAACCGCCAGATCCTCGGGTTCGACAACCCCCAGCGGGCCCTCCTCACGACGGTCAAAGAAGGCGTCGACAACAGTTTGGATGCCAGTGATGAGGCGCGGATCCTCCCCGACGTGCTCGTCGAGATCTCGAAGGAGACGGACGACCGCCTTCGCGTCGCTGTGACCGACACCGGGCCGGGGATCCTCCGTCGCGAGATCCCGAACGTATTCGCCCGGCTCCTCTACGGCTCGCGCTTCCATTCCAACCGCCAGGCCCGCGGCCAGCAGGGGATCGGGATCTCCGCGGCCGTGCTGTACGCCAACCTCACGACCGCGCGGCCGGTGCGGGTGACCTCGAAGGTGGAGGAGGAGGAAGCCGCGCACGTCCTCGAGCTCGTCATCGACACGCAGAAGAACCAGCCGAGGGTGGTCTCCGAGGACGTCACGCTCTGGGACTCCCCCCACGGGACCCGGGTCGAGCTCGTCCTGAAAGCCCGGTACGTCCGCGGCCGCCAGTCCCCCTACGAGTACCTCCGAGGGACCGCCATCGTCAACCCGCACGCGCGCATCGTCCTCGTGGAGCCCGACGGCACCCGGGTCACGTTCGAACGGGCGAGCACCGACCTCCCTCCGATCGCGAAAGAGACGCTTCCTCACCCGTACGGCCTCGAGCTCGGCGAGCTCGGCTACCTCCTCAAGGCCTCCAAACGTAGCGGTCTCGCCGATTTCCTGACGAAGGACCTCCAAGGAGTGAGTACGCGAGCGGCGAGGGAGCTCCTCGCCGCCGCGAAGCTGACGCCCAGCGCTCCTCCCGGCTCGGTATCGGGGGACGAGCAGGACCGGCTGCTCCACGCCCTCCATGAGGCGCCGCTCATCGCCCCGTCCCCCGAGGGGCTCTCCCCGATCGGGCCGATGCTCATCAAGCGCGGGCTAAGGAACGTGCTCGGGGAGCTGCGACCGGAGTTCTACTGCCCTCCGGTGAGCCGACCGCCGAAGGTCCACGCTGGCTTTCCCTTCATGGTCGAGGTCGGGCTCGTCTACGGGGGAGGTCTCCCCGCCGAGCAGCCGATCCAGATCCTCCGGTTCGCGAATCGCGTGCCACTCCTCTTTCAACAAGGGGCGTGCGCGATCACGAACGCGATCGCCAACCTCGACTGGCGGCGCTACGGTCTCGAGCAGAAGGGAGGTTCGGGGGTGCCGACCGGTCCGGCCCTCGTCCTCGTGCACGTCGCCTCGACGAAGGTTCCGTTCACGAACGAGGCCAAGGAGGCCGTCGCCGAGGACCCCGAGATCGACAAGGAGCTGACGCTCGCGCTCCAGGCGGCCGCCCGTCACTTGCGCACGCACATCTCCCGCAAGAGCCGACGTGATTTCGCGAGCGAGAAGTTCGCCATCATCCAGCGGATCCTCC
>JBKQMS010000031.1:0-174354 GCA_052326485.1 Thermoplasmata archaeon
GCCGCCAAGGCTGGGCGGATCGCGAAAGAGGGCGTCCCCACGGTCCTCGCCGCGCTCGCGGCTGGCGCGCCGAGCGTGGAGGTCGCGATCGAGCGTGCCGGCCTCTCCGGATTCTCGAAGGAAGACCTGATCGCGCTGGTCCGCAAGGTCGTCGAAGCGAACGCCGAGATCGTCCGTGCCCGGGGCGAGGCCGCGTTCTCGCCGCTCATGGGTGACGTGATGCGGGAGGTGCGGGGGCGGCGGGACGGTCGCGAGGTCTCGGACGCCCTCCACGCGGAGATCGCTCGCGTCCGGGGCGGCACGGGTCCGTAGCTCGGCAGGACGGGTCGCGATGGTGCGCTCTTCGAACGTCCGACCGTCTCAAAGAGCGGTGCTGCACGTCGTCGTCACCGACGTGGACGGGACGCTCACCGGCGCCGATCGTCGCCTCGACCCGCGTGCGGTCAAGGTCGTCCGGGACCTCGAGCACCGGGGCATCCCGGTGGCCCTTGCGACGGGGAACGTCCTCCCGATCGCGCTCGGGCTGCACCGTTCGCTCGGCCTGACGGGACCGATCGTCGCGGAGAACGGGGGACTCATCTACCACCGGGACGAACGGGGCCGGGACGTGGTCGAGCGGCTCACCGACCGTAGCGTGGCGTTGCTCGCCTTCCGAAAGCTTCGGGCTGCCGGCCTTCCCGTTCGCCGGCTGTTCACGGACCGATGGAGGGAGAGCGAGGTCGCCCTCGAGCCGACGGTCTCCGTCTCCGCCGTGCGACGGGCGCTTGGTCGGAGCGCGGTCGCCGTCGAGTCCACGGGGTACGCGCTCCACCTGATGGAGAAGGGCGGGGGAAAGCTCCCGGCGCTCACGCGGGCCCTCTCCTACATCGGGCGAACCCCCGCCGAGTGCGTCGTCCTGGGAGACGGCGACAACGACGTCGCCATGCTCCGGGCGGCCGGGTTCGGCGTGAGCTTCGCCTCGGCGAGCCGGCGGGCGCGCAAGGCGGCCCGGTACGTGACGAAGGCCGAATTCGCGGCGGGGTTCGTCGAAGGGCTTAAAGCGAGCGGAATCCTCGACTGACCGTTCCCGCCGGGGGGGACCAACCGTGCTCGTCGGACAGTGTGCTCGATGCGGCGCACCCGCCACGCTCGGGTGCACGGTGTGCGGCCGGACGTTCTGCCGGACCTGCCTCGACTCGGACGAGAGGATGTGTTCAGACTGTGTCGATACCCAGAAGCAGGTGAAGAACCCCGTGGAGACCCGGCCCCCACCGTCGCGCCGTATCCACCGCGGACCGTTGCGGCCCGGCCGGACTCAGTAGTCGAAGCCCGGAAGGACGATCGGCCCCTTCGGGGACGCGCGGCCGAGTGCGACCAGGACCACGCCGAACCCGCCCACGAACAGCCCGAACCCGAACGCGGCCCAAGCGTACGGCCCGAGGGTCGACGTGAACGTATGGCCGGCGATCGTCCATTCGCCACCCCCCGCCAAGTAATGGAGAAGGAGGTTGACCATGACCGCGAGCCCCCAGCCGAGAGCGATCAGGAGCCCACCCGCCATGAGGTAGCCCAGCCGTTGGTCCCCGCCCGGGTCCATCGGGGGGACCGCCGGGGTCTCCTGGAGGTCGACCACGAGGGGCCCACGACCGTTCCCCGTAAAGGGGTTTCGCGCCCGGTGTCGCGCGGGGCCTAGGGGCTCGCCTTTCTCGAGTCCACGTCGAGGCTTCGCAACACCACCGTTTCGGCGTTCGGGTCACCGGGGTCGTGGGAGGTCTCGATCTCGACCTCGGCCCCCGCGAGGGCCGTTCCCGTCACGGCGTGGGCCCAGCGGTCCTTGAGCTCGGGACCGGCGAGATGGGAGCGGGCCCCGACCCACAGGCGGACCCGGGTCACCCGAATCGCACGTTCCCGCCGGGCGACCTCTTCGGCCTTGCGAACGACGTCCCGGAGCATCGCCTCCTCATGCATCGGAGGCCCTCCGGACGGGGGGGACCGCTCCCGGTTCCGCCTCGAGCTCGGCGAGGATCCGGTCCGTCACTTCCTGGACGCCGCGCGCGACCGGGGGTGTGAGACCGGTCCCCATGCCGAGGTCGTCCGCCTCGATCCCGTACACGACGAGGTGACGGGGCAGGCATCCCAGCCCCCTGGCGAGCGCCACCGCCTCGGAGAGCGAGAGCCCATGGGTCGACGTGGCGGAACGGAACCCCGCCCCGAAACCGTCGCCCGGTTCGAAGCGAATGACCGTTCCCGGCGCTGCGCCGGAGCGTACCGCGTCGATTACCAGGACCCGGTCCGAGCCGCGCCAGACCTCGAGAAGGGCGATCCCCTCGGAGGCGCATTCCTCGACCCGCGCCTTCCCCTCCAGGCGGGGACGGAGCGCCCGGGCCACTTCAAGGCCAGAGCCGTCGTCGCCCCGCTGGTCGTTCCCGAGCCCGATCACGAGGGGCAGCGGCCCCGGACGCGCGGGTTTCGTGGGGGTCGGTTCGCCCATCCTCCGGGTCTCAGCGCCTCTCGATCTCCAGCTTCAGGAAGTGGGTCGCGCAAGAGATGCAGGGGTCGTAGTTCCGGATCGCGTGCTCGCAGGCGTCGGTGAGTGCGGCGTCGTCGAGGGCGAGGGACTTCTCGACCAGGTGACGGACGTCGTCCTCGATCCGCTTCTGGTTCTGGGAGGTCGGAGCGACGATCCTCGCGTGCTCGATGAGGCCCCCGGGCGCGAGGCGGTAGCCGTGGTAGAGGATACCCCGCGGGGCTTCCGTGACGGCCCCTCCCGAGCAGGTCTGCGTGACGGGGGGTGGCTCCACCCACGACGGGTCGGGGCGCTTGTACTGGTCGATGATCCGAAGCGCCTCCTCGACCGCGTAGACGGTCTCGACCGCCCGCACGATGATGCTCCGGTACGGGTTCCGGACGACGTTCTCGAGACCGACGTCGCGCGCCAGCTTGTCGGCGCGGGGCGAGAGGTGGTCGCGGTTGAGCGCGTAGCGCGCGAGCGGGCCGACGTGGTACGAGGTGCCCGTCCCCTTGCGGACCGATTGCAGCGCGTTCGCGTACGGGGCGTGGACCTCCTCGAAGACCTCCTCCCAGTGGTCCTGGGGGACCTTGAGTCCTCGGCTCGACACTAGGTCGCCCTCGCACAGGGGGTACTCCCGCTCGTGCCGCAGGGAGACGAACTCGTAATCCTCCTCGACGCTGGGAAAGTCAAGGTCGGCCGTGAAGTGCACCGTCTGCTCGGCCATCTTGAGCGCGGCCTCGAGCTGGGGGCGGAAGGCGTTGAGCTCGGAGACGGTCGGGGCCCGGTAGAAGCCACCGACGCGCACGTTGATGGGGTGGATCTCGCGGCCTCCGAGGAGGGTCATGAGCGAGTTCCCGACCTTCTTGAGGGCGAGGCCGAGCTTGACCGCGTCCGGGTAGTCCTTTGCCATTTGGATGGCGTCCGGGTACCCGAGGAAGTCGGGGGCGTGCAGGAGGAAGATGTGCAGCGGATGGCTCTCGATCCACTCGCCGCAGTACAGGAGACGGCGGAGCTCGCGGATCTGGCCCCCGACCTTCATCCCGAGGGCCCGCTCCATCGCGTGGCAGCTGCTCATCTGGTAGGCGACCGGGCAGATCCCGCAGATGCGGGCGGTGATGTCCGGGGCCTCGGTGTAGGAGCGTCCGCGCAGGAACGCCTCGAAGAAGCGTGGCGGTTCGAAGATCTTGAGCTGGACGTCCTCGACGCGGTTGTCCTGGATGCGGACCTTGAGGGCTCCTTCGCCCTCGACGCGGGCGATGTAGTCGATGCCGATCGTCCGCTCCGTCATGGGGCCTTCGCCTCCGCGGCGAGAGCTTCGCTCGCTGCCTTGAACGCGGGGGCGTTCGCATTGAAGGTGCGCAAAAGGCGCACGATGGCCGGGGACGGCAGGCCGAGGCTCTTGAGCTCGGCGACCAGCGAGTTCGTGTTCGGCGTCCCCTGCGGCCCGAAGCAGCCGTAGCAGCCGCGGTTGAACGAGGGGCATATCGCCCCGCAGCCGGCCTGCGTCACCGGTCCGAGGCACGGCGTCCCGTGGGAGACCATGACGCAGACGGTGCCGCGCCGCTTGCACTCGATGCAGACGCTCTCGTTCGGGAGGTTCGGAGCACGGCCCTGTAGGAACGCGCCGAGCGCCTCCAGGAGCTGGACCTTGCTGATCGGGCATCCCCTCAGCTCGAAGTCAACGGGGACATGGTCGGCGATCGCCGTCGACGTCGCGAGGCTCTCGACGTACTCGGGGCGGGCATAGACCACGCGGCGGTACTCGTCCACGTCAGCGAAGTTCTTGAGCGCCTGGATCCCGCCGGCGGTCGCGCAGGCGCCGATCGTCACGAGCGCCTTCGACTGGGCGCGGATCTCCTTGATCCGCTGGGCGTCGTGGGCCGTCGTGACCGACCCCTCGACGAGCGAGAGGTCGTAAGGACCCTCGAGGACCCGGCTCGAGGCCTCGCGGAAGTCGGCGATGTCGACGGCGCCGGTGACCGCGAGGAGCTCGTCCTCGCAGTCGAGGATCGAGAGCTGGCAGCCGTCGCACGACGCGAACTTAAAGACGCCCAGGCGGGGTTTGCGAGGTTCCGGCATGGTTCCTAGAACTCCTTGAAGCCGAGCAGCGGCGCGAGCTTCCGGTACGGGAGCACCGGGCCGTCCCGACAGACGAACGACGGACCGTACTGGCAGTGGCCACAGAACCCGAGAGCGCACTTCATGTTCCTCTCCATGGAGAGCCAGACCGCCTCCGGCGGCACCCCCCGTTCCGCGAGCGCCTCCGCCGTGAGCCTCATCATGATCTCGGGGCCGCAAACGAACGCGGTCGTGTTGGCGGCGTCGAACCGAGCGTCGGGGATCCGGGTCGTGACGACGCCGACGTCCCCGTACCAGTCGCGGCCCGCAACGTCCACCGTGGTCTGGAACCGAAGGTCGGTCCGATGGCGCCAGGTCTGGACCTCTTCATAGAAGACCAGGTCCTTCGGAGTTCGGGCGCCGTAGATGATCTCCACGCGCCCGAACGCGTCCCGGTGCCGGAGGATCTCGTAGAGCATGGGCCTAAGCGGCGGGAGCCCGAGGCCTCCCGCGACGATCACGACATCGCGGCCGCGGGCCGAATCGAGGGGCCAACCCTGACCGTACGGTCCCCGGATGCCGACCACCGCGCCGGGCGTCAGGGTGGTCAAGGCGTTCGTGACCTTTCCGACCGCGCGAACGGTATGGACCAGCTCCTCGGGGTGGACGGGGTCCCCGCTGATCGAGATCGCCGACTCACCGACCCCGAAGACGTAGACCATGTTGAACTGACCGCCCTGGAAGACGAGTCGGCCGCCCGCGGCCCGCGGAGCCATCCGCAGGGTGACCGTGTCGGCCGTCTCCCGCGTGCGCGCGAGGACGGTGAACGGCCTCGGGGCGAACGGGTGCACGCCGGCATCCGTCATCCCGTGGGTCGGTCCGCTGGCGGCGAGTGTGTCGCTACTGGCCATGGATGTCCAAAAGCTGCACCCGCGTGTTCTCGAGGCGCTCGGCGATCACCGGCAAGAGCTTCATCAGGAACTGATAGCCGAACGCCGGATGCGTTGCCAGGGCGTACCGAGCGGCGGCGGCGTTGAACACGACGACCTTCGTGGGCTTGAGGGCCCGGGCATCGAACCGCCAGCGGTGCGGCGGGACGAGCCACGACCATCCGAGGATTTCTCCCCGTCCGATCGTCTCGACCGTGATCCCCGTGTGGCCGGTGGTCCGGACCTCGAGCGCAATCTTCCCCTCGAACACCAGGAAGAACTCCTCGGCGGGTTTCCCCTCTCGGACCAGCATGTCGCCGACGTCGTAGGTTCTCTCCTCGGCCTGCGCGACGATGGCATGGACCAGGGTCGGGTCAATGCCCTCGAAGAACGGGTGGCTCAAGACGAGGTCGGCAATCGCATCGCTTCCGGTTTCGGTCATTTCTTTCCCTCGGAGGTCGTCGCCGCAGGGGGAGCCGTCCGGATCGCCGCGACCTCCTCCGTTAGGTCGATCCCGACGGGGCACCACGTGATGCAGCGGCCGCAGCCGACGCATCCCGACGTGCCGAACTGATCGTGCCAGGTGGCGAGCTTGTGCGTGAGCCATTGGCGGTATCGAGACATCTGCGTCTTTCGAACCGCTTGGCCATGCATCTCGGTGAGCCCCAGGTTGAAGCAGGAATCCCAGCGCCTCCAGCGCTCGACCTTCTCCACCGCGAGATCCGGGACCTCCTCCTGGGTGCTGCAAAAGCAGGTCGGGCAGACCATCGTGCAGTTGGTGCACGCGAGGCAGCGGCGCGCGACGACCTCCCACCGGGGGTGCCGAAGGTTGTTCATGAGGACGTCGTGGATCCCTTTCGTGTCGAGGGTCCTTCCCATCGAGGCGGCCGCATGCGCGACGATCGCCTCGGCTTTCGCCGGGTCGTCGGCCGCGGGGGTCCGAAGCGGGAGACCCTCGAGGACGGCGGCCCCTTCGGGCGAGCCGACCTCTACGAGGAAATAGTGGCGTTTTCCCTCGAGGACCTCCGTGACGATGAGGTCGGCGTCCTGCCGGACCCCTGGACCGGTGCCCATAGAGACGCAGAAGCAGCTCCCGCCCGCCTGTCCGCACTGGACGGCGATGCGCAGGATCCGCCGGCGCCGGGCCGCGTATCCCGGGTCGACCGCCGGCCCGCCCATGAAGACGCGGTCCTGGACGGCGACCCCCGCGAGCTCGCAGGCCCGCATCCCGAGGAAGGCAAGCGGAGGCCCGTCGACCGGCTCGGGGGTTACGACGAACGAGGCCCCGTCGCGGGTGGCGGTCCACAGCCGCTCGTGGGACGGGTAGAGGAACTTCTTCCAAGAGAACGGCCCCACCACGTAGCCGAACAGCGCCTCGTCCTGGCGGCGCTCCAAACGGTACTTCCCGGGCCCTTGCCGGTCGGTCCAGCCGATGGGCAGCTCTTCGACCCCCGAGAGCCGGTCGTAGACGATCGCCCCGTCCCGGACGGTCGGTCCCACCACCTGGTACCCCTTCTCGTGCAGGGCACGGAAGAGCGAAGGGAAGTCGTGCCGTTCGAGGACCCGACGATCGCCGACCTTCAGTGGATCCATGGTATCGCTCAGGAAGGCCGTAGGGCTCCGATGCGGCGGCGGGATGCGAGAGGGTCGTAATCCTCCTGCCGATGGCAGGCCCGACCCAGGTCGACCGGCACGCACGCTCGATGAGAGCTCAACGCCGTCCCCGGCGGGGACGTAACGCAGGGAGGGATGAACGAGCGGTCAAACGACCTTGACGTGGCCCCGCGGCCGACCGCAACGTCGCACGCCGCCGTCCTCGCCGGGCGGTCCGGCTCGCCCGTAGTCGGGACCTCGACGGGGCCATAGTTATATTTTTTATATAAGTTATAACTGATTATTGTCGCAAACCCTCGAAGTGCACCGAGGACGGGCGAAATCCAGAAGCCAGAGACCTAGAGCGACCCATGGACCGAAATCGACCGTGCTTTCGACACGATGCGGCGTCGCTTCGCCGAATCGTTCCCCTCGGACCGCTCGAATTCAAGAGTGGGTTGCGCTCCCCCCGCACGGACGTGGCCGACATGGGACCGTCCTACCGAGTGGTCGCCGAGATCCCCGGGAGGCCTCCCGAGGCCCCCTTTCTTTCGTTCCTTCGATCGGCTCAGCCGAAGCCAGGGATCGACTTCCCGTCACGCCCGGTCCCCGGGCGCAAGGGGACCTTGCGGAGCTCCTTCGGACACTCGACCAGTCGCACGAGGGGCGCCGACTGCACGATGTAGGCAGGGAGGCCCGTGTTCGGGTCGTTCCCGGCCCTCAGGATGTTCATGATCTCGAGGCGAATCTCCACGACCGAGCCGTCCTTCAGCTTGAGGCGGACCTTCCCGTCCCCCTCGAGGATCGAGTAGTCCACGATCTCGGCGTTGGAGAGGTCGGGCGGCGGCGCCCCCGGAGCTCCCATCATCGGGCGCCCCGTGCGGCGATACGGGTCTTGAGGAGGGCGCGGGGGTCCTGGCCGTCGACCGAGATCCCGAGCGACACGCAGCTGCCGATCACCTGGTTCATCTTCTCCTCCATCGAGCGCCCGTGAAGGTCGTCCCCCTTCGCCTCGGCGATCCGCTTCACCGCGTCCAAGGAGACGTCCCCGATGACCTCGGTCTTCGGCTTCCCCGAGCCCTTCTCCTTCTTCGCTTCCTTGAGGAGCAGCGCCGCGACCGGCGGACGGCCGACCACGAGCGTGAACTCGCGGGTGGCCGGGTCGACGCGGACGATCACCGGGACGCGCATCCCGGCGAACTCCTTCGTCTGCTCGTTGATCTTCGCGACGACCTGACCGACGTTGACGCCGAGGGGACCGAGCGCGGAGCCGAGCGTGGCGCCGGCCGCCGCCTTGCCGCCTTCGACGAGGATGCTTACCTCAATTGCCACTCTTCCCGCCTCCCCTCTCGAGCATGCGCACGTGGTCGCCCCGGACGGTGACCGGGATCGGTACGACCGCCTCGATGAGCTCGACCGTGATCTCCTCTTTCGCCTGGTCGATCTTCTTCACGCGGGCCTTCTCTCCCTTGAACGGCCCCGAGATGAGCTCGACGATGGCTCCCTCGACGAACCCTTCGACCGTGATCTTGGGCACGAGGAGCGGCTCGACCTCCTTCAAGGTCGTCTCGCCTTCCACGAGGCCGCGCGCCTTGCGGATCCCCTTCAGCATCTCGCGGACGCCCTCGAAGCTCATCCCTTCGGCGAAGACGTAGCCGCGCAGGGACGACGGGACGAGGAGCGAGAAGACGACGTCCGGCTTCTCCTCGGCCCGGGCCAGCAACGTGTCGGCGACCTCGCGTTCGTACCCGCGAGAGGTCTTGATCGCGAGGACCGCCTGTCGGGCCACGCACGCTAGGGTCAGTCGGACCGGCGCCCCGCTGTCGGGGGTGGTCGCGGTGAGGCGGACCTCGACCTGGTCCCCGTATCGGACCCCGACGGGGGCCGTGATCACGTAGGAGAGCGGGACCCCGGTGTTGGGCGCGAGCCCGACCGGGTACGTCTCCTTGCGCGGGAACAGCTCGACCGACGTCTTCTTCCCCGGAGGGGTCCACGTCACCGGCCACTCCGCCCCCTCTCCGGCGTAGGTCGAGGTGAACCCGATCTCCACCGTGACGGTGGCCGTGAGCAGCTCCGCTGCCCGGCTCGTGAGGACCGCCGAGAGCGTCGTCACCGTGCCCGCCGTAACGTCCCGGGAAACGTCGTCCGCCGCCTTGAGGCTCAGGACCGCGGCCGCCTCGGGTTTGGGGGCGGCCGGGGCGACCACCGGCGGGACGACCGCCGCGGGGACGCCCGGACGGGCCTCGGGCTTCTTTGCCGCGGGCTCCGTCGGTCCGCCCGATAGCAGACCGATGCCCTCCTCGTTACCTTCGCTGACCATCGTAGAACGCCTCCGGACCTACAGTCCGCTCAGGAAGTTCGACCAGATCCAGGGCCCGACCTGGTTGAAGAAGATGTAAATCGCGAACCCGGTGAGGCCGATCAGGATCGCCCCGAGCCACGTCACCTCGAGGACCTTGACGTACTCCTCCGAGGTCGGCCGACGCGCCATCCGGAGGATGCGCCCGTACTTGCCGTGGCCGACGTTGCGCAGCCGACCGTCGAAATTGTCCTGGACGCGACGCGCCCGGTCGAGGAATGCCATAGCTACCTAGTGAACGACGTCCAGGTCCGGTCCGGGCTTGCGCGCCGGGCCGCCCTTCGACTCCCCCGCGAAAATCTGGGGGGATTTAACTCCGGTTACTACCAGCATGACCCGGATCGTGCTCTGCATCGTTTGGTCGACGGCCGCCCCCCAGATGATCCGGGCGGTCGGGCTGATCGTCTTCTGGACCACCTCCGCGGCCTTCTGGGCCTCGCTCACCGTCATATCCGGCCCGCCGGTGACGTTGATGAGGGCCCCGGTCGCGCCCGCGATGTCAACGTGCAGGAGCGGGGAATTGATCGCCTCGAGGACCGCGTCCTCGGCGCGGTTGTCGCTCTCCGACTCGCCGATGCCGATGAGCGCGACCCCGCCGCCCTTCATGATCGTCCTCAGGTCGTTGAAGTCGAGGTTCACGAGACCGGGGCGCGTGATGATCTCGGTGATCCCGCGGATCGCGCGCGCGAGGACGGAGTCGGCGACCTTGAAGGCGGTCTGGATCGGCAGGCGCGGTACGAGCTCGAGGAGACGGTCGTTCGGGATCGTGATGACGGTATCCACGACCTCGCGCAGCCGCTCGAGGCCCCACATCGCGTTCTCCTGGCGGACAAGCCCTTCGGAGGCGAACGGGAGCGTGCAGACGGCGATCGTGAGCGGGTTCCCGCCCCCGGCGTCCTTCGCGCATTGAGCGATCACGGGGGCCGAGCCGGTACCCGTCCCGCCTCCCAGCCCGAGAGTGATGAAGACCATGTCGGAGTTCCCGAGCGCCTTCTTGAGCTCGTCCTCCGCCTCCTTCGCCGCCTGTTCGCCGACCTGAGGGAGCGCCCCGGCCCCGAGGCCGCGAGTGAGCCGCCGTCCGAGGAGGATCTTCCGGGGAGAGTGGATCGCGAGCAGGTGCTGAGCGTCCGTGTTCGCGGCGACCATCTCCGCGCCCGCGAGCCCTTCCTCCGCGAGCCGGTTGATCGTGTTGCATCCGCCCCCGCCGCAGCCGATGACCTTGATGTTCGTCTTGAGCGAGGCGAGGACCGCCTCGAGCTCCGCGTCGTCGTTCGACGGCGGCGGCGCCTCGGGGGCCCTCTTCGAATCTCCGGGAAGGTGGGCCAGGATCTCCTGGGCTAGCGGTCGCATCACAACGGTGCCTCTCTCGGTGGGAGCAGGGGCTTCATTATAAAGCGTTAGTGCGCAGTCCTGAGGTGCCGGTGGAGTACAACGCGTGGGCCCCCCGATACGACCGGATCCGAGCGGAGTTCGGGTTCCCGTTCGAGCGGGAGGTGGCAGCCGCCAACCTCCTAGAATCCCTGCTGCCGGCCTCGGCACCGACGGACCCTCTCGAGCGGTTGAGGCCCCTCCTGGAAGGCCGGACGGTGGTCGTGGTGGGGCTCGCCCCACGCACCGGGCCCCCCCCGCTCTGGCGGCTCCCGTCGACGTCCCGGGCCCCTTCGCTCATCGCCGCCGACGGCGCGACCGCGGTGTGCCTGGATGCGGGGCTCGTCCCCACGGTCGTCGTCACCGACTTGGACGGCCCGGTCGCTGCCGAGATCGCCGCGAACCGACGGGGGAGCGTCGTGGTGATCCACGCTCACGGCGACAACCAAGCGGCGCTCGCCGAGTGGGTGGGCCAGTTCCCCGGGGAGGTCGTCGGGTCGTGGTCGGGCCCGCCCCGACCGCACCTTCTGAACGTCGGAGGGTTCACGGACGGGGACCGGGCGGCCTATCTCGCCGACCACCTCGGGGCCGAGCGGGTCCTATTGTGGGGGTTCGACTTCGAACGGACCGCCCCCACCGACCCGGTGACCCACGAGGTGAAGCTCGTGAAGCTGACCTGGGCGGGCCGGGTGCTCGGCGACCTCGCCCGCGAGGGCCACACGCCGCTCCTCCTCTGGCGGCCGGACGGAACGACCGCGCCCTACCCTCCGGGAAGGTACGAGGAATCGACGACGTAGACGACGTCTTGTCCGTTCTCGTAAACCGGGAGGAAGGGGAGCATCTCGAACCATCCGACCGCCGCGCCGCTGAGCGGGCTCGCGAGCTTCGACGGGTCGAGCGCGACCCCCGTGTACATCACCGAGTCGACCGCGACCAGGTCGATGGGACGGTCCGTGTACGGAGTGCCGACGCTGCGGAGCTCAGCGGCGGCCGCGGACCAGTTGCTGCCCGTGAACAGGGCCGTCGTCGTGAACCAGGTCGTCGGGTTCCCGTCGACGCCGAAGATCATCGAGCTCAGGCGGTGGTCGGTCGCGACCGTCCAAGTCGGCGGGGCCGCGATCCCTACCCACATCCAGAGCGCGGCGTCCCCGTGCGTGAGACCCTCCTCGAAGCCGCCGAAATCGTTCTGGGGCGGGTAGACGATCGCGGCGTTCGCCGCGAGGAGGACGACGACGCCGACGCACACCGCGACGAACGCGCGACGGCCGGCCCGGTCATGGACCCGGGTCGCGAAGCGCGCGAGGCCGACCGCGATGAGGAGCCCGATCGGGATGAACAGGTACTCGACGTGGCGATACGGAGAGAGGGTCGACGAGACCCCGCCGAGCGCCGGAGCACCCGGGAAGACGGGAGCCGCGAGGGAGAGTACGATCATGAGGCCGGCGGAGAAGCCGAGCGCCCCGACCCAGGCGAGCGCGAACGGGCCGAGCCTCGACGGGGAAAGGACCCGTCGGCTGCCGGCGCAGGCGATGCCCAGGGCCAGTACCGGGGAGAACCAGAGGATCGCGGCGGGGGTCGTGGACTGGGCCGTCCCCGGGACCGGCACGAAGACCAGGACGAAGATCGCGCCGAAGATGACGACACAGAGCACGGCCGCGTCCCGTACGACGCTCCGGTCGGTCGGAAGCCGGACCCACGCCCGCGTCGAGCGGCTTCGGCCCCGCCGCCACCCGATCAGAACCCCGGCGAGCACGACCGCGACCAGGCCCAACCCCTCGAACAGGGCGAACCCGATGTACGGACGGTTGCCGAGGGCGAAGTCGAGGACCTTCGACGTGAACGTGGTCGTCCCGTAGAACCAGAAGGCGAAGGTCAAGGTCAGGAACGCCGCGATGAACGCGAGCTCCCGCGAAGGAAAGCGTCGGCTCCACAGGCCCGGTCTCCACATCTCGAGGAGGAAGACCCCCCCGAGGGCGCTGACGACGAAGAAGTAGGACGAGAGGTGGTGCGTCAGGATCAGCGCCCCCCCCGTAAGCGAGAGAGGGACGTACCAACGCACGTCCCGTCGGCTCTCGACGAGCATCCATAGGGCGCCGACGCACAGGAAGTCCCCGAGCGCGAGCGGCGCCGGGTGGGCGATCGAGAAGAGACGGGGCATGACGAGCGAAGCGACCGCGGCGGCGAGGAGCGCGACCGTGTCGTGCGGGTAGAGGCGGCGGAACAGGAGGAAGAGCGGGAACACCGAGAGCACGGCGACGACCGGGACGAGGACTGTGAGCGCGCTGAACGGGTCGATCCCGAGCGCTCCCGCGCCGGCCGCCCCGAGGAGGAAGATCCCCGGGAAATCAGGATACGCCGAGCCCCATCCAGCGTAGGCGGCGCCGTGCGGGAGGGTACCCGAGGAGACGAGGTCGACCGTCAGGCGGTAGTACTCCCCGGTGTCCGAGCCGAAGAGCGCATAGGAAAGGAACGGTTCGAGCGCGAGGAACACGAGAAGGAGCGCGAGGCCGGCGAGCAGCAGGAGCGTTTCGAGGCGCAGCGGCGGCCGGTAGTCGCCGGCCCCCGAACTCCCCGGAGCCTCCGAGGACGCCATCGGGTTCGCCGTAGGCGGGCAGCGTACTATAGCGGTGTCTCCGGAGGCGAGAAACCCCCAAACCGCGGAGTTCCCCCAGCATACCCATAAATAGGAGGGGTTGGTGCGCCCGACTCGAGGTCCCCGGGATGGCGAAGGCCGGCCGTCAGAGAATCAAGGCCAAGCGACCCGCGGCCCGGCCACGGCCCGCGAAGAAAGTCGCCCGCCCGGCCCCGAAGAAAGGCAAGCCGCCGGTCCGCAAGGCCTCGGCGCCCGCCCCCAGGTCCCCGCCGACCGCTTCGAAGGCCCCCGCGAAGCCGAAGGTGCCCGAGCCCGAGCTAGCCCTTCCGCCGCCGGACGGTCGCCGTCATGTCCTCTCCCTCTCGTTCGTCCGCGACGGCGACGAGTTCCTCGCGCGTCTAGAGACCGACAGCGGTCACATCACCGAGTTCAAGAACCGGTCGCTGGACCAGCTCCTTACCTTGGTCGCCGGCGAGCTCGAGGACCTGGTCGAGTAGACGGGTCCCTACCGTTCCCGGGGCGAGGGGATCGCTCCCGCGAAAAGTTCGGGGGCCACGAGGTAGCTGCGATTCGGGACGTCCTCCCCCCACAGCTCGAGGAGCTCGACTGGCCCGGAGGCGAGCCATCCCGCCGGGTACCGTCGGACGACGCTCACCGAAAGAAGCCCGAGGCGGGGAAGTCGGTGCCGGCGCCCCCATCGCCCCACCAAGGTTGCGTGATCAGCGTACACCTCGACGGCGCGGGGGGCCGGATGAACGGTGTAGAGGGCCCCGACGAGCGCGAAGGCGACGAACATCCCGGTGAACAGAAGCACCCCGTTCCCCGTGGCGGGGGACGTCCCTCCGGGGGCGTTGCGGTCGTAGAGGAGGAAGCCGACATAGAGGGCCGCGAGCACCACGACGTAGAGCGCCGCGAGCCGGAGCGCCCGCTGCGAGCCCGCCCCGTTCAGCCGTCGTTCGGGTGTGGCCTCCGCAGGAACGACGCCCTCCGTGGCCTCCGCCGGGACACGGACGGACGGGGAGGGGGACCGGGGGCGAGGGATTCGGACCGCTCGAGGGGTGGCCAACGATGCGCCTCGACCCGATTCAGGGTCGTTCGACCACCTTAAAGCTACGGGCGGAGGATTCTAGGCCCATGCCGACCCGGACGGAGTATCTCGTCCTGAAGACGGAGCGGCCGCGCGAGTTCGTGAACATCACCGAGCGAGTCCGCAAGGTCGTGCGATCGAGCGGCGTCCAGGAAGGTCTCGTGCTCGTCTCCTCGATGCACATCACCGCGGCGGTCTACGTGAACGACAACGAATCCGGGCTCCTTCACGACATCGAGAGCTGGGCCGACCGCCTCGCTCCCCCGGGCGACTACCAGCACCACCGGATGGGCGAGACGAACGGCGACGCCCACCTCAAGAACCTCCTCCTCGGCCACCAGGTCATCCTGCCGGTGACGAAGGGCGAACTCGACCTCGGTCCGTGGGAGCAGGTCTTCTACGCGGAGTTCGACGGACAGCGGCCGAAACGGGTTATCGTGAAGGTACTCGGGGAGTGGGGGGTCCGAGGCCCTGCGGGTCAGGGCTGGCTAGGTTAGGTCTCGAGCTGGGGGTCGGCTCCGGCTCCCGCGTCCGTGCCCTTCGGGCGCGGAAGGGGTTTCGTGAGGTCGACGAGCGGGACCTTCCGGGCGATCTCCTTCGCCATGGCCGAGCACGACGACGGGGGCACGGGACGAGCCGTGTAGCCCGGCAGGGCGAGGTCGTACGTGACGACCTTCTTCTCGGCGATTGTCTCCCAGACCGCGCGGAAGACGCGGTCCGCGGCCTCCTTTTCCCCGATATGCCGCAGGAGCAACTCCAGGCAGAGGATCTCCGCGACCGGGTTCGCCTTGTCCTGCCCGGCGTACTTCGGCGCGGAGCCATGCACGGGTTCGAAGACCGCGAGCTCGTCCCCGTAGAGGGCCCCGGGGGCGACGCCCAGCCCTCCGGCGAGTCCCGCGCACAGGTCGGAGAGGATGTCGCCGAAGAGGTTCGTCGTGACGAGGACGTCGTACTCCTCGGGCTTCTTCGCGAGCTGCATGCACATGTTGTCGATGAGCCGTTCGTCCGACTCGATATCCGGATACCGAGCGGCGATCTCGCGGAACGCCGTCTGAAAGAGACCGCCGGTCGTCTTCATGATGTTCGCCTTGTGGACGCCGGTCACTCGGTGGCGACGCTCGCGGCGGGCGAGCTCAAAGGCGAACCGGATGATCCGGTCGGACGCCTTTCGGGTGACGACCGCCACCGTCTCGGCCGCGGAATGCTCCCGGTCCACCCAGTGCTCTACTCCCGAGTAGAGCCCCTCGGTCGCCTCCCGGACGACGATGAGGTCGGTCTCCGGGTAGCGGGTGCCCTCCCCCGCGATCGCCCGCGCGGGACGGACCGACGCGAACAGGTCGAGCTGCTGGCGAAGCGCGACGTTCACCGAGCGGAACCCGCCGCCGATCGGCGTCGTGATGGGGCCTTTGAGCGCGAGGCGGTTCTTTCGGATCGAGCGGAGGACCTCGTCCGGCAGCGGCGAACCGGACGCCTGGATCGCCTTCTCGCCGGCCTCCACGACCTCCCACTCGAGGGAGACGCCGGTTGCCTCGCCGACGAGGCGTGCGGCGGTCGTGACCTCGGGTCCGATCCCGTCCCCGGGGATCAACGTCACACGGTGGCTCATGGCTGCCCTCTCGCCCCCGCGAGCTACGGGGGGATTTAAGGAATCGGCCGCCGCCGGTTTTCAACGGGCCGGTCGAGCGGAGGGGAGGCTCGCGAGAACCGAACGGAGTATCTGGTCCCGGATCGCGCCCTCATCGAGGTTCGCCGACCAGACGACCACGACCCCGTCCCAGGTCCTCTCGGAGATATCGGCCACCTCGAGGCGGGGTGCGGAAAGGGTGGGCGAGGCCTTGGGGAGGCGGGCCAGGACCTCGGCGACCGCCGCCATCGACCTCGCGAACCTCGGCTGACCATAGCACTTTTCACTCGGCGGGCGGCTCGGTAAACAGAATTCTTATATTCCATAGTTATACCGCATGTGATGCAGCCGACCGCGCACTCTGAGGTCCTCGCGAGAGACTGGCTACCGCCGGTGGTTCTGGGCCGCGCTCGGGAAGTGGACGAAGTCATCCGACGCCTGGACCCGCCGAACCCGCACTCTCCGGGACCGTGGGTCGTCGCGGTCGCCGGCCCCGCCGGCTCGGGCACCTCGACCATCGCCCGACGGGCGGCTCGCGAGGTCGCCGACCGGATCCGCGCGGCGCTCGGTGAGCCGTTCCCGCGGGTCCTCGCGGTGCGGACCCCGTTCTTGCGGGGAGCGCACGGGGTCGCGACCGCCTTGCTACAGCGTTTTGACGAAGGCTTCGACGGTCGGGGCTTTCCGGTCCCCGAGATCCTCGCGGGCCTGCTACGACGATTGCGTCGGGAGGGCCGACCGACTGTGGTCGTCCTGGACGACGTGGGCGTCGGTGGCCCCGACCTCGTCCCCGTGTTGCGCGCGTTCGCGGAGCCCGACCCGTTCCTTCCCGAAGGAGACGGCGGTCTGCCGCCGATCTGGACGATCCTAGCGGGGACTCTCGAGGGGCTCGGGGGACTCGAGCGTGCCGTGGGGGCCCGGTTCCCGATCGGTCCGTTCGTCCGAGTCGGCCCGTACGAGACAACCGCGCTGCATTCGATCGTCCACGACAGGGCCGAACGGGCCTTCGGTCACGCCCCGCCTCCAGCCCTCGTGGAGCGGATCGTCGCTCGGACCGTCGAGGACGGCGGAGGCGCCCGGCGGGCGGTCGACCTGCTCCGCCGCGAGATCCTCGGGATGACGTTCCATGAGATCCGGGACGGCGTCCCCTCCGCGAGACTACAGGGGATATCGGTCGAACCGTCCGTGGTGCGGGCGATCGGCGTCGCGTCCCAAGGTCGGGCGGCGCGGCTCGGCGAGGTGAAGCGGCTCGAGGCCCTGCTCGCGCGCGCCCAGGGGGCTCGCCCGCTCCCGACCACGACGCTCTGGCGACGGATCGTACGGCTCGAGCAGGCCGGCTACGTCCGCCGCGAGATCCGTCCCGGGGGGAGCGGAGGGACGCTCTCGGTCGTTCGCGTCCTTACGCCCATCGATGAGTGGGTCACGACGGTCCATCGGCCGGAAAGTCGTCCAGACGCCGGACCGTGGAGCGGGTGCGCCTCTCCTCCGGCCGAGGAGGGCTTGGGGTTCGTGCGGGGGGAGGCCGGGCACCTTCCGAGCGAGCCTTGAGCTGGCTCGCGACCATCTCCGCGAGGCGTCGGGAGCGCAGCGCCTGCTCGATCCGGTCGATGGGCGCATTCCGTAGGGCCTCTCGGTCCGCGAACCCCGCTCGGTAGAGCAGTCGGGCGCGCACCCGCCCGATCCCCCGCAGGCGGACCAGGTCGAGCAGCTCCTCCCGCACCCCATATCGAATGCGGAACGAGAGGTCGTCGATCGGGCGGCTGACCCGACGTTGGAAGATGCCCGCGAGGCGCCCTGCGGCGAAGAGGAGCCAATCGGCGTCCTCGACCTTGGAGCGGAGGTCGCCGGCCCCGATCCCGAACCGCTGGGTGATCTCTACGATCGGTTCCTCGCTCACCCAGGACTCGAGGACCGAGGCGGTCTTCAGGGTCGCGAGGAAGACGTCGAGGCCGAGGTCGAGCGGCGGCTCCTCAGGCTTCACGAGGAGCTCCTCCGCCTCGTCCGTGAACCGCGTCAGGAGGTCGGCCTCCTCTCCCCGACGCAGGAAGAGCGGTGGGAGGTCGGGGGTCGCCGAGACGGCCGCCAGGAGCGGGAAGACCCCGACCCCGATCGGCGCCCGGGATAGGACCTCTTTCAGCACGATAGCGCTCAAGGGGTCGAGGTAGAGCTCGCTCGTCAGCTCCCCGAAGCGCGTCGCGCGGAGGACCTTTCCCGGCACGAGCAGCTCGTTCCGCTCGAGGAACCGACGGACCGTGGCGACCCGACGATGGAGCTCGGGGAGGGGAAGGGTCCGGCCGTAGAACGTCGCGGCGAAGAACGCCTCGAGGTCGTCGTCGTTCGTGACCGCGCCGCTCGCGACCAGCGCGAGCAGGTGCATCCGGAGCGCGGGCTCTCCCGCGAGGCGGCTCTGGATCGGCTCGGGAGGGGCCGAGAGGTACCGGTCGAGCATTCGCTCCTCCTCCTCGGGGGTCCTCGCGAGGAGGAGGGCCTCGCCGACGGTGTCGAACCGGGGGCGACCGGCCCGGCCGAGCATCTGGTGGACCTCCATCACGGGGATCGGGGCTTGCATGCTGAGCCGGTCGTCGTACCGGTTCGTGTCCCGGACGATCACCCGTCGCGCCGGCAGGTTGATCCCCGCCGCCAGCGTCGGCGTGGCCACGAGAGCCTTCAACGCGCGGTCGCGGAACGCCCGCTCCACGACCCGCCGCTCCGGGTTGGTCAAGGAGGCGTTGTGGAACGCGACGCCGTTCGGCAAAAGGCCGCTCAGGCGCCGGATCCCTTCGGTCTCCTCGTCCGAGATCGTGACGAGCTCGGCGGCTGCCGCCTTCGCCCGCGTCCGCTCGTCGGGCGAGAGGAGGCCTCGGACCGTGGGGATCAGCGCCTCGGCCAGGAGCTCGCTCGCCTTGCGGCTGTTGACGAACACGAGGGCCTGCCCTCCTTCCTGGACGACCGTGCGCACGAGCCGCGGGACCGCCTCGCCCGGGGCGGGAAGGTCCCGCACCGAGAGGTCGGTGAACGTGATCCGCCCATCGTAGTAGACGCCGAGCTTGAGCGGGACCGGTCGGAAGTCGGAGGTGACATGGCGGGCTCCGAGCCACGCGGCGACCTCCTCCGAGTTGGCGACCGTGGCGGAGAGCGCGACGATCTGGAGGTCGGGGTAGTTCCTTCGGAGCCGCGTGAGGCTCACCTCGAGCGTCGGGCCCCGGTCGGGGTCCCGGAGCAGGTGCACCTCGTCCGCGACGACGACGCCCAGCCGGTCGAGCCACGGGCTCCCACGGCGCAGGAGGCCGTCGGCCTTTTCGCTCGTGGCGACCAGCACGTCCAGCTTGTCGAGCTTCTCGGCCGGTAGGTCAAAGTCCCCGATCGAGATGCCTACCTTGAGGCCGAGCTCCTCGAACTTCTCGAGCTCCTCGACCTTCTCCTGCGCGAGCGCCCGAAGGGGAACGAGGTAGAGGCCGGTGCGTCCCTCCCTTGCCGCCCTCAGGAGCGCGAGGTACGCCACGAGCGATTTCCCGCTCGCCGTCGGGCAGGCGAGGAGGAGGCTCTCGCCGGCGAGCACCGGGCCGAGCGCCGCGGCCTGGGGGGGATAGAGGGAGGAGATGCCATCGGCGGCGAGTACCTTCTGCCAGGCCGGGTCGATGGCGGTCTCTGAGAGGCGGACCCAACTCTCCGGTCCGTCTCCCCGAGGGTGTGCGGAGGGCGCGCTGCGGCTCCGAGGAGGCACGAGCCCTCGGAGCCGAGGTCGCTACAAAGGGTTTGGTCCGGTGCGCTGGGGGAGGAGGGTCCGAGCAAGGATCAGTTCCTGGATCTCGGTCGTCCCCTCGACGATGGGGAACACCCGGGCGTCCCGGAGCAGCCTCTGCGCGGGTGCCTCGGCCCGGACCCCCGCGGGTCCCGCCACGTCCACTCCCGTAGCCGCGATGCGGACGGCCGCCCCCGACGCGACGAGCTTCGCGACCGACGCTTCGATGACGTACGGGGCCCCGGCGTCCTTCGCCTCGGCGGCCCGGGAGACCAGGACCCGCGCCGCAGAGAGGTCAGCGAACGCGCGTGCGAGCAGGGTCCGCTTCCACTCCTCGTCCTCGGCCGCGACGCACCGGCGCATCTCGGCGAACGCGCTCTCGGCCACCCCGAGGGCACAGCTGGCGATCCCGACGCGGCCCCCCTGAAGGGATCCGAGCGCGACCCGAAGCCCTCCGCCTTCCGGGCCGAGAAGAGATTCCCGAGGCAGGTGGACATCGTCGAGCACGATCTCGGCCGTCTCGCTCCCCCGCAGGCCAAGCTTGTCGAAACGCTGGGCGACCGAGAACCCTTTCGTGCCGGGCGGTACGATGAACGCCGAGATCCCCTTGTGGCCCAGGGTCGGGTCGGAGGTGGCGAAGATGAGCACGATGCCCGCGCTCACCGCGTTCGAGATGAACGTCTTCGTTCCGCGGAGGCGGAACCCGCCCTCGTCCTTCGCGTAGCGGGTCGCCAACCTCGCGGTGTCGGAACCGGCGTTCGGCTCCGTGAGCCCGAAGGCGCCGACGTGCTCGCCTCGGGCGAGCGGCCGCAGGAACCGCTCCCGCTGAGCGTCCGTTCCCCAGTTGAGGATCGGAGCCGAGCAGACCGAGAGATGCACCGCGACGATTACGCCCACCGCCGCGCTCGCGCGCGACAGCTCCTCGAGGACCGCGACCGTCGACCGGGTGTCGCCGCCGGTCCCGTCCCAGCGGGAGGGCGTGCCGAGGCCGAGGAACCCCTCTTCGGCGAGCCCACGAAGGATCTCCTTGGGGATCCGGTCCTCTCGGTCGATCCGCTCCGCCCAGGGCTCGATCGAGCGAGCCGCGAACGCATGCGCCCGGTCCCGCCAGCCTTGCGCGTCGGTCGGCAGGTCGCCTCCCATGGGTCGGGCCAGCACGACGAACTCTTAAGGCGTGGCGCCGGGTCGTAGCTTCCGCCCCGGAGATTGCGCGATGCCCGGCGTCCCCACACCGAAGGACCGGTTCACCTCCCTCGACACGCTCGCGGTCGTCCGCGAACTACGGGCCCTCCGCCACGCCCGGGTCGACAAGGCGTTCGACCTCCCCGGCGGTGGCTGGTCGATCCTGTTTCGGGTCCCGCGCGAGGGTCGCCGCGAGCTGCTCCTCGTGCCCGGGCGGTTCGCGGCCCTGCTCTCCGAGACGGCGTCGCATGCTGAGGAGCTCTCCCCGTTCGCGCGGGAGCTCCGTCGCCTGCTCGAGGGGGCGGTCCTCGAAGAGGTCCCCGACCCCGGCGGGGAACGGTTCCTCGAGATCGTGCTCCGCCGGTCGGACCTCCCCGATGCGACCCTGGTCGCGCTCGAGATGTTCGGCTCGGGGAACCTCGTGGTCGCCCGAGGAAGCAAGATCGCCGCCGTCGCCCAGACGCGTCGTTGGGCGCATCGCACCGTGGCCATCGGGGCGGAGTATGCGCGGCCTCCGACCCGGACCGACCCGTGGGTCATCGGGGCGGCGGAGATCGAGGCCGAGCTCTCCCGTTCCCGTACCGACCTCGCCAGCACCCTCGCCGCCCGGCTCGCCCTCGGCGGCCCGCTCGCTGAGGAGGTGGTCGCCCGCGGAGGTTGGGACGGGGCCGCGGCGGCCGCACCCCAGGCGGGCCGCCTCGGGCCGGAGCTCCACCGAGTCCTCGAAGAGCTCGCTCGGGAGGTAGGCGACCGCCCCTCCGGGTACCTCTACCTTCGGGACCGTGTTGCGGTGGACGCGACCCCCTACGCCTCGCACCGCTGGCGCGGGGTCGCCGACGTCGCGGAAGTGACCCGACCGACGTTCTCGCAGGCGGCCGCCGAGTACTTCCCCTCCCTCGTGGCGGCTCCCGTCACGGCGGAGGAGAGCGAGCGCACGCGCGGGCTGAAGGAGCTCGAGCACCAGCTCGAGCAGCAACGGGCCGCCGTCGTGGAGCTCGAGCGTCGGTCGCAGGAGCTGAAGGCCGATGCATCCGCCGTGTTCGACCACTACGCGGAGGCGGAGAAGATCCTCGCGGAGGCGGAACCGAAAGGGGAGCAGGGTCCGACCGTAGAGGCCCGGTTGGGGGAGCGGACCGTCTCCCTCGCTATCGGAGAGAGCCCCCGGACGACCGCCCAGCACCTCTTCGAGGAGTCGAAACGGGTCCAGGCCAAGCTCCGGGGGGCCGTCAGCGCGACCGCGGACGCGGAGGCGAAGCTAGCCAAGCTCGCGAAGCAAGCGTTGGCGTCGCCGGCGCCGACGCAGAGCGGTTCCGTGGTCTCCCCCGGGCCCCGTCGCCAGCGGGTCCACTGGTTCGAGCGGTACCGATGGTTCTTGAGCTCGGAAGCAGGCGTCGTCATCGCGGGCCGGGACGCCTCGTCGAACGACCTGGTCGTCCGCCGCAACCTCAAGGACGGGGATTTCTACGTCCACGCGGACCTCCACGGAGCCGCGAGCGTCGTCGTGAAGCACGCCGCGCCGGGGGAGCCCCCCCTCAGCGACCTCACCCTCCGCGAGGCCGGGCAGTGGGCGGTCGCGTTTTCGAAGGCCTGGAGAGCCGGTCTCGCCTCGGCCGAGGCGTTCTGGGTCGAGAGCGAGCAGGTCTCGAAGAAGGCGGCGAGCGGTGAGTTCGTGGCCCGCGGCGCGTGGGTGATCCACGGCACGAAGCACGTGATGAAGGACCTCCCGCTCGAGCTGGCGATCGGAACGATCCGTTACGAAGGGGACGAGCGGTGGACCGTCGCCCCACCCGCGGCCGTGCGCGCTCTTGGAGAGGTCCGGGTCCTTCTTACCCCGGGCGAGGAACGGGAGCGAGGGGAACGCGAGGTCGAGCTCTCGAAAGAGCTCGGCCTTCCGCGTCCGGTCCTCCAGTCCCTGTTGCCGGCGGGCGGCCTGTCGGTCCGCCGACCGTAGATCCGCTGGACCTCCTGGGCGGCGAAGGCGTCGCCGGGAAGTCGCCACGTCTTCCCTCTCGCCCGCAGGGCCACGATGTCGAGCGGGGTCCCGTCGGCCTTCAGTCGACCGCCCACTTCGAAGACCGTCTCCGGGGGAACGACGAGCCGTGTCGCTCGCGTGAACCGTCCCTCCACGATGGATACCGGGACGACCGCACCCTCATCGCGGACCACCCACAGCGTCTCGACCTCGTCCGTCAGCGCCTCGGGCACCCGATTCCCTGTCCGAGTGTCGATCCGTCGGACCCGGAACGGCCGGTGGGACCCCGGGACCTCGGAACCGACCTGGATCCGGACGTGGGCGGGGAGCTCGACGCGGGACCGGACCGAGGTCCTACCCTCCGAGACGATCTGTGCGACCTCGACGCGCTCCGGGGGCCGCGATTCGAACCGGTGGGTCCACTGGCACACCCGGCAGCGGGCCGTCCCCTGCACGGGACCCGAACCCGTCCGCCGGGTCGGGTCCATCCGCAAGATGCGGTGGGGCGTCTCCGCGCCGCAGTTGTCGCACCACAGGGCCGCAGCGTGCAGCCGAGGGGTTCGCGCGGCGGGAGCGGAACCGGAGGCGTCGGGTCCCTCGTCCGGCTCTGGCGCTCCCATCTTCCCCCGGGTGAATCCCGCGCGCGGATGACGCTTCCGCGCAGCGGACGGTTCGGAAGACCCCGACCTCATGGACCCGCGGGGCCGAGGGGCCGACCTAAAGGCTATAGTCCCGGTCCCCCGATGAAGACGGGAAGGCGCGGGCGTGCGGGTTCTCCTGGCGGTCTTCCGGTATCTGCCCGTGCTCGGCGGCAGCACGCGGCTCGCCCAGCTCCTCGCGGAAGGGCTCGTGGCGAAGGGGCACGACGTCACGGTCATCTCGCAATCGGAACCGGGGAGCCCGGACCAGGAGTCGATCGGGGGGGTAAAGGTCGTTCGGCTCGGGATGCGGAACGTCGCCGGTTTTCGCATCCCGCGTGGCTACCTGCGGCAGCTGCGAGCATTGGACGCCGACGTGTTCCACCTCGAGGGGAATCGGATCTGGGTGGCGGACTACTACTTCCCCTTCGCTCGATCGTTCTCCTGGCCGCAAGTGGTCTCCCCGCTCGGCTTCTACCATTACTGGATGCGTCGGGGGTTCGTCCGTTGGCTCTACTACGACCGCTACCTTCCCGGTCGGCTGAAGGCGTTCGACGGCTACGCCGCGCTGACCGAGGGGGAACGCGACCAGGTCGTGCGCTGGGGCTATCCGCCCGAGCGTGCCCGGGTGATCCCGCCGGGGATCGACCTCGCCGAGTTCGCCGCGGTGCCCCCGGGGGTCGAAGGGCTGCGGGCCTCCTGGAAGCTCTCGACCCCGCACATCGCACTCTACGTGGGCGGGCTCTACGACAACAAGCGAGTGGACCGGCTCGTTCGAGCCGTCGCCGAGACCCGGGGGAAGTGGGGCCTCGTTGTGATCGGGTCGGACATCCCCGGGACGCCGTATGACCGGGCGCATTGCGAGGCGCTGGCCCGAGAGCTCTCGGCGCCCGTACGGTTCCTCGGCCCCCAACCTCGACCGGTCGTTCTGCAGGCGCTCGCCGGGGCGGATGCGTATCTTCTGGGGAGCGCGTTCGAAGGGTTCGGGATCAGCCTCCTCGAGGCGATGGCCGCGGGATGCCCCTTCATCGCGTTCGACGCAGGGGCGGCCCGAGAGCTGGCGGCGACCGGAGCGGGGTCCGTGGTCGCCTCGGAGCACGATATGGCGGCCCGCCTGGCCGACGTCGTAGAGCGGCGCGAAGAGGTCCGGCGGGCCGCGCTCAAGGCCGTGCGAGGCTACTCAGTCGAAGGGATGGTCGATCGGCATCTCGACCTCTACCGGTCGATCCCGTCGAAGTAGTCCGGGAGCCTCGCCGGGCCGCCATAAGTCCTACCGCGCAGCCCATATCGACCGTGCGTCTTTGCGCCCCCGTGGAAACGGCGGGAGAGGCGCCCTCCGCGGAACGGGTCGATGCCCACTCCCCCTCCTCGAGCGGCGGAGCGACCGGGGCGAGGGCCCTCCGGGTCAGTGTCGTGGTCGGGGCCCATACGCGAGTCCAGTTCCTGAAGCGGGCGGTCGAGTCCGTCCGTCGGCAGGGAGCGGACGAGATCATCGTGGTCAAGTTCGCGCGAAACCCCGAGCTGGACGAGGAGCTCTCAAAGATGGGAGCCCGGGTCCTGCTGACGAAAGAACCCCTGCCGGGAGGGAAGTTCGCCGAGGGGGTCGAGGCCGCCACGGGGGAGGTCATCGCGTTCCTCGACGACGACGACGTCCTTCTTCCCGGCAAGATCCGCCGGGTCCGGGAGGTGTTCAGCGACCCTCGCGTGGTGCTCCATGCGAATCGTTTCGTCCCGTTCACCGAGACGCCCCCCGAAGGCGGAGAGCTCGGACCGATCCAGCTGTTCGAAACCGGGGCCGGCGACCAGTACCGGAGCGGGCTGCGACCCGTGATCTCAAGCTGCATGTCCGTGCGCTCGGAGATGATCCGGCCGTGGGTCAACGACCTCCGCCAGCTCGCGGTCTCCGACCACACAATATTCATGATGGCCGTGAAGGCCCGGAAACGGATCGCGATGGACCAAAGCGTCCTGACGGGGTGGCATCTCAACCAGGTCAAGGGAGAGCTTCGCCCGGCGAACAGCATCTGGTATCAGCCCGGCGCGAACGCCGAACGCGACATCCACTGGATGCTGGACCTTCTCGACTCCGAGACGGGCGGGGTGCGGCGGACATTGAACCCCATGGTCGTGAAGGCGATCGTACACCTGGTCTTCCTGACCGGCGATCTCGAGTTCCGAGAATACCGGCGGACGATGCGCGGGCTTCTCGCCGGCGTGGGAGTGCGCCGGCCCCTGACCGTCCCGACCACGCTGATGTTCGGCTATCCGCTCTCTCCCCGGCTGGCGCTCACCCTCTACCGCGTCTGGAAGTCGCTCGTGGGGTTCCACTACATCCAAAGCTGAAGCGTCAGCGCGAAAGCTCGACGGCCGGGGCTGGGAGCCCGCGTGGGCCTCAGTCAACGGCTCGAGCGGGGCGGTCCCGCCCCGCGGTCAGTGAGAGCGGTCGGCCGGAGAACCGCTCGGCGAAACGGACCGGGGCGAGGAAGCAGGGTTCTCCTTCGGCTTCCGCACAACGCAGTAGATGTAGTGCCGGCGGCCGATCGGCAGTCGGCGAAGCACCCGTTCCAGCCGAGGAACGTAATGCTGAAGGTGCCAGGTGTTCCAGACCGATTCTCCGCCGATCCAGCGGTCCGTCCGGATCTCGACGAGCTCCCATGGCTTGCGGGCGTACAGGTAGTCCCGAGCGGGGGTCCAGAGGTGGGTGAACGACTTCTCGTTGAAGAACCGGCGATGGGTCGGGTCGTTGTACGTGGCGGGCCACTGATGGTGCGGGACGTCGAACGAGAAGGTCCCGCCGGGCTTCAGGATGCGCCACACTTCGTCAAAGAACCGGAAGAACAGGTCGTCCCCGGCCGCCGTGTTCTGGTGAGGCAAGTGCTCGATGAGCTGGTGGGAGATGACCGCATCGTACGTCTGGTCGGGGATGGGCCACGGGAGGCTCGTGACGTCGTGCACGATCGTCACGCCGGGGTACGGGTAGAAGTCGAGGCCCGCGTCGGCCTTCGGGTCCCGGGCGGCCCCGCATCCGATGTCGATCGTGCTCATGGTCCCGCCCTTGCCCGATGGTGCAGATGTTCCGGGGTCCGATTCCAACCGGTTTCAACGCGGATGGCCGCCAGGTTCCGAAGGCCCGGGTCCACGTTCATCACCCGACGAGGGTCGCGACCGACGCCCACACGGGTGCGAAGACCCTCCTGAGGTCCGGCGGCGCTTCGGCGTGGCGGTCATGGGGCTGCCCGAATTTGAATCGGGGTCCCGAGCTCCCAAAGCTCGAAGGATGGACCAGTAGAGCGGACGGAGGTGTGTTCCTCGCGCCCGTAGCTACCCCACAGCCCCGCATCGAGAACTAGACCGCGTCCACCCGTTTCAACGTTCGGCCGATCCGGCACTCCGCGAGGTCGGCGTCGACCCGCTCGATCCGGTAGCGTTGGTGTTCCGGCAGCGATGGTCCCGCGCAGACCGACCAGTTCGGGCAGTCGAGCCGGCGGCACGAGTACCGCCCGACCTCGACCGAGCTTCCCACCACCGCGCTCCGGGCGTCCACAACCAGCGCCCGGGCGACGGGCTTCACCTCCACCACGTGCGCGTCGGTCTCCTGAAGCGCGCACGGATGCGTCACCGGCCGCACGCGGGTCACCGCGTAGCGACGGCCCGGGTCGAGGGTCAGGCACGCGTGGCGGAACGCGCAGGTCCGGCAGATGGGAGCCCCGCCCTGATAGACGAATTCGAACCCCTCGCGGGATTCCGCGATGGCGAGGAGCGTGATCTCCGCCATGCTAGCCGATCACCCCGGTGACGGTGGCCAGCCGTTCGGCGGCTTCCCGGGTCAGCCCGTTGTCTCCGAGGATCGTGTACCGATCCGGGCGGATCGTGTGGGCCATGACGAGGGCCTTCACGACCTCCTCGTTGCGGACCCCGAGCTCGCGGGCCGTGGTGGGAGCGCCGATCGTGAGCAGGGAGTTCTTGAGCCGCTTCCAATCGCCGCCGTGGAGGTACATCATCATGATCGCTCCGACCCCGCACTGCTCGCCGTGAAGGCTGGGGTGCTCGCTGACCCGGTCGAGGGCGTGGCTGAAGAGATGCTCGCTGCCGGAGCAGGGACGGGAGGAGCCGGCGACGCTCATCGCGATCCCGGCGACCAGGATCGGTCGGATGGCGATCCAGACCGATTCCTCGAGGTTCGGCTTGATGGAGGAGGCGTGGTCCATGATCTCCTGGGCGGCGTACTCGCTGAGGGTCGCCGCGGTGCTCGAGTACTCCTCGTTGCGGAGTCGGACCGCGAGCCTCCAGTCGAGCGTCGCGGTGAGGTTCGAGATGACGTCGGCGCATCCCGACGCCAAGAGGCGGAACGGGGCCTGGACGATCAGCTGCGTGTCCGCGATGACGCCGATCGGGACGGCCCCTTCGGTGCTCGTGATGCTGGTCGCGCCGTGGAGCGAGGCCCGTGGCGAGGAGATCCCGTCGTGGGCGGCCGAGGTCGGCAGGCTCAGGAACGGAATGTGGAGGCGAGCGGCGACGACCTTCGTGATGTCGATCTTGCTTCCGCCTCCCGCCCCGATGAGGAACTCCGCCCCGGCCGCGCGGGCCTCTTCGGCCACCCGGTCGACCTCGGCCCCGGTGGCCTCGTGCGCGATGATCGTGGCGACACGGAACCCTCCCTCCTGAAGGATGGTGGCGGCGCGCCGACCGGCGATATCGGCGGTCTTCGGACCGGTGACCACGGCACCCCGGTTCGGGAAGGCGAACTGCCGGCAGGTGGTCGCCAGTTCGTCTAGGACCCCGTGGCCGACCAGGACGATCCGAGGGAAGACCATCCCCTTGGCCTTGCCGAAGACCGATTCGTACCCCGACATCAGGGTTCGGGACGACGGTTCTTGTGACGCCATGGGCCGGAGATGCGGACGACGGACCGTGCCTCTTTAGCCTAACTGTCGGGGCGCCGGTCGGGGCGGTTCAGCGACCGGGGGTGTCGCCCCACAGAAGCTTGTGCTCCTGGAGCAGGACGCGGACGTCGATCCGGTCCCCAAGGACCCAGTCGGCGAGCCGCCCTGCGTCCGTGCCCCAGACCGGTTGGAAGACGAGGGTCGCGGGCCCAGGGTACCCCCGCACGACGCGGCGCGCGTACAGGTAGTCCTTTCGGTCGGCGATGACGAACTTGAGGACGTCGCGGGACCTGAGGAGGGGGAGGTTGGCCCAGCGGTTCCGTCCTTCCATCTTCGAGGACGGGCACTTCACGTCCACGCTGAGCACGAGGCGAGGCACTCGGAGGTACGGCGAGACGTCGAGCGACCCTCCCGTCTCCACGACGGTCGTGATCCCCCGGCCGGCGAGCCGTTCACAAAGCTCCACGGACTCGCTCTGGAGGAGCGGCTCTCCCCCGGTGAGGCAGACATGGTGGGTCCGGTGGCGGGCAACCTCCGCGAGGAGCGAGCCGACCGAGCGGCTCCGTCCGGGCCCGAACGAGTACTCGGTATCGCACCAGGCGCATCTCAGGTTGCACCGTGCGGCCCGGATGAAGGTGGTGCGGACCCCGGTGAGCGGTCCCTCGCCCTGGAGCGAATGGAACACCTCGATGACCTGCATGTTCGTCGGGGGGAGGGTCGGGTGGCTAAATCGGCTCCGGTGCGCCACCGGGCGCCTGGCTCTCGGGAATCCCTCAAATACGGTGACCGTGTCGAAGGACCGACATGGATGCGACCCGGGTCCGGCACTGGCAGGAGGCGTGGAACCGGGCCGGGATCGCTACCGGCCAGCGCGTGCCCTCGCGCGGCAAGTTCTACGCGGTCAACGCCTACCCTGGGCCGAGCGGGTTCCTCCATGTGGGGACCGTCCGCGGGTACCTCTACACCGACGCGCTCCACCGGTATCACCGGATGCTCGGCGAGTCGGTCCTGTTCCCATTCGGGATCCATGCGTCCGGCCTTCCCGCGGTGACGTTCGCCCAGCGGGTCCAGGACCGGGACCCGACGATCCTCCAGCAGCTCGAAGACGGCGCTGTCCCCCCGTCGGAGTGGGGTCGGCTCGAAGACCCCGAGTACGTCGTGCGGTTCCTCGGCGAATCCTACCGGTCCGTCCTGCGCTCGATTGGGGTCCTGTTCGATGAGACGACGTTCCTCACGACGATCGACGAGGATTACCGTGCGTTCATCCGCTGGCAGTTCCGTGCGCTCGAGCGCGCGAAGGTCCTCGTCCGAGGCACGTACACGACGTCCGTCTGCCCCGTGTGCGGACCGGTGGCGGTCGACCCCTCGGAGACCGACCTTTCGGCCGGGGGCGACGCCGAGCTCCTCCGATTCGCCACGGTGCCGTTCCGGCTTCCCGACGGCCGGGTTCTCCTGGCCGCCACGCTGCGGCCGGAAACGGTCTACGGGGTCACGAACCTGTGGCTAGCGCCGGACGAGACGTTGGTAGTGTGGCACGAAGGGGACCATGCCTTCCTCGTGGCCCGCCCCGGGGCCGAACGGCTCGTCGAGCAGCACGGCGGCCACCTCGGCCACGAGGTTCCCGCGTCCGAGCTCATCGGGCGCGAGGTGGAGGTACCGCTCCGGAAGACGAAGGTCCCGATCCTCGAGAGCGCTCTCGTGAACCCGGCGGTCGGCACGGGCGTGGTGATGAGCGTCCCGGCCCATGCCCCGGCGGACGAGGCGGCCCTTCGCGGTCTGCCCGAATCGGTCCGTTCGACGCTCGGAGCACCTCCGGTCCTGCTCGAGATCCCTTCGCGGTTCACGCTGACCGCCTCCGAGACCGAGCTTACGGCCGGGCGCGGCACTCCGGCCGAACGCGCCCTTCGCGCCACCGGTGCAAGCGGTCTCGCCGACACGGCGGCGCTGGAGGAGGCGACCGAACGGCTCTACCGGCTCGAGTTCGCGCGAGGGCAGATGACGGTCCCGGCGCTCGCCGGGGTCCCCGTCCGGGAGGCCCGCACGCAGGTCGTCCAGATGCTCTCCGAGGACGGACCGACCTTCGAACTCCAGGAGTTCTCGAAGCCCGTGATCTGTAGGAACGGGCACGCGGTCATCATCCGGAAGGTACCGGACCAGTGGTTCCTCGCCTACGGGGACCCCGAGTGGAAGGAGCGGACGCGGGAAGCGGTGTCGCATCTCGTGACCTGGCCATCGGACTACGCACGGGAGCTCCCCGGCATCATCGATTGGTTCGCCGACCGACCGTGCACCCGCAAGGGACGGTGGCTCGGCACTCCGTTCCCGCTCGACCCCGAGTGGATCATCGAGCCGATCGCGGACTCGACCTTCTACATGGCGTACTTCGTCGTTCGACGGTTCGTGGCCACCGGCCGGCTCTCGGTCCCGCAGCTGACCGGGGCGTTCTTCGACTACGTGTTCCTCGGCGAGGGTCCGGGAGAGCCCACGGTCGACCGGAAGCTCCTCGAGGAGGTCCGCTCCGAGTTCCTCTACTGGTATCCGCTCGACTTCAACCTCGGGGGAAAGGAGCACAAGCGGGTCCATTTCCCCGTCTTCCTCTACACGCACGCCCGGCTCCTCCCTCCCGGGCTCCAGCCTCGGGGGATCTACATCAACGGGTGGATCACCGGTCCGAGCGGCGGGAAGGTCTCTAAGAAGGAGGTCTCGGGCAAGGGCGGTCGGATCCCTCCGATCGGCATCGCCCTCGAAACGTGGGGACCGGACGCTCTGCGCCTTTTCTACGCCATCGCGGCATCCCCGTCCCAGGACCTGACGTGGGACCCGACCCTGGTCGACTCGGCGGCCGGCCGCCTCGCCGAGGTGGAGCGGCTCGTGCGTGAGGCGGCGGGGGACGCCGCCGGACCTCCCGAGCTCGATGCGTGGCTCTCCTCCGCGATGCACCGCGCCGTGAGCGCGGTCCGGGCGGCGTACGAGGCCACCGACCTTCGTTCCGCGGCCGAGGTCACGTACGTCGGCATCCCGTCCCTCCTCCGACGATACTACGCTCGCGGCGGGACCCCGGGCGAAGCCACCGCTCGGCTGGCCCGGGCCTGGGTCCGCATGCTCGCCCCGCTGACGCCGCATCTCGCGGAGGAGCTGGGAGAGGGGAAGTTCGCGGACCTCGTGGCGGTCGAACGGTTCCCCGGGGTGGACGAGTTCGCCCGTTCCGAGATCGCGGACGCGCACGAGGCGTTCCTCGACCGTGTCGAGGAGGACCTGCGGGCGGTCCTTCGGCCGGCCGAGGAGCGCGGCGGGCCTCCCGTCGAAGAGGCGGTCTTCTACGTCGCCGAGCCGTGGAAGGAGACCGTGGAGCGGTGGCTACGGGAGACGGTCGAGCGAGGCGAGCAACCCAACGTCCGCGACGTCATGGCCCGTGCGGCCTCCGACCCGGCCGTCGACGCGCACCGGGCCGAGGTCGCGAAGTACGTCTCGCGCATCGGCCACCTCGTGCGCGCTGAACCTCCCGTGACCGGTCCGTGCGTGGACGAGGAGGCGGCCCTGCGAGGAGCCGAGGGATACTTCGTCCGCCGCCTCGGGTTCGGTTCGGTCACGGTGGTGCGGGAGAGCGAGGCCGCGGCCCTCGACCCGCTCGGACGGCGGGACCGGGCCCGTCCGGGCCGGCCGGCGTTCTATCTTCGGCGCAGGCCCTGACCGCTCGGCGGAGCGCTCGCTCGCTCGCGCGCTCGTTCGTACCTACTTTCGTTGGTTCGTCGGTCACGACCGCCGGGGGGGCGGGTCGTTCGCGAGCCGTGCGAAGAGGAGCGTCGACCGCCAGCGGCCGTCCTTCCGCGCCTCGTCCCGCAACCGTCCCTCGTAGCGGAACCCGCATCTCCGCATCACGCCGCGGGAGGCGACGTTCGCCGGGAACACCAAGGCCTCGATCCGGTGAAGCCCGAGGCGGGTGAATCCGGTGCGAACGAGGAGGTTCACCGCCTCGGTCGCGTAGCCATGGCCCCGGTGCTCTCGGCCGATCCAGTACCCCACCTCGGCGCACGGGTCGCCCTCCTTGAGGTCATGAAGCCCCACGCCGCCGAGGAGCTCCCCGTCGGAACGCCTCACGACCGTCAGCCCGAGCGATCGACCGGCCTGCCGACCCTCCCGAGCGATCCGGAGCCAGTGGCGAGCGTCGCGTTTCGTGTATGGGTACGGCACGTGGAGCGTCCATCGCGCCACGGAGGGTTCGTTCAAGAGGCGGAGAAATGCCGGGATGTCGCTGAGGGCAGGGAGCACCAGGTCCACCCGTCGGCCCCGTATCGGGAATCCAAGGCGGGCGATCCGGCTCCGGGGCGAGGGCCGGCGGGTCGCCATCCGGTCAGCTCCGGCGCCGTCGTGCGGGCTTGGCCGAAGGGAAGTTGAGGAACATGCGAGAGGGGGTCGGATGCGGGGAGACCTTGCGATACTTGGCCGACTTCTTCTCGGAGTAGCTGTGGGCGACCCGGCCCGAGATCTCGAAGTAGATCAGCTGGCCGACCGGCATCCCCGCGTAGATTCGGACCGGCACCTTGACGCTCATCTCGAGGGTCCAGTAGTTGCAGAACCCCTCGTCCCCCTTGCCGGCCGTGGAGTGGATGTCGATGCCGAGACGGCCCACGCTCGACTTCCCTTCGAGGAACGGGACGTAGCCGTGGGTCTCGGTATACTCCTCGGTCACCCCGAGATAGAGCTGTCCGGGGATGAGGACGTACCCGTCCTTCGGGATCCGGAACTCCTTGACGCGGTTGTCCTGCCGGGCGTCGAGCGCGGCGTCCTCATAGACCGCGAGGAACGGTCCCAGGTGGACATCGTACGAATTCGTGCCGAGACACGCCGGGCGGAACGGCCGAATGACGATTCGCCGCTCGCGCAGCGCGTCCCGAATCTTGACGTCCGACAGGATCATCGGGGGCCGGGCGCGCGGAGCCTCCCGCCCTATTTAACGGGGGAGCGTTCGTCGGCGCTCTCGAAGACCATCGCCGCGTAGCCGACGACGTCGCGCATCTTCTCGACCTCGCCCGAGTGGCCCCAGCGGAGGAGGCGAGGACGGACGTCCAACCCCTCGAGGGCGGCGAGGAGGACGGTCGTGGGAGCGACGCCGCACATCGAGATGTCGTTGCGAACCACCGTCTCGTAGAGCCCGCGCGCGTCTCGCGCGAGGATCTGGTCGATCGCCATCCGGTCGAAGCGTTCGGCCGTCGCCGGGGGAACGTAGTGGGAGAAATCGGTCGAGGCGACCAGGAGGACGTCCCGGTCCCGGATCGCCGAACGAACCACTCCGGCCACTTCCTTCAGGAAATCGAACGTGTCGAACCCGACCTCGAGCGGGACGAACCGAGGGTGCGGAAGGACGTACTCGAGGAACGGCAGCTGGACCTCGATGGAATGCTCCCGTCGATGGGCGGCCTCGAACACGTCGATGGGGGGATGTCGGAGCGCAGCGACCAGGTCGCGGTCGACCGGGGTCAGACCGAGGGGCGTCAACCAGGGACGTTCGGAGAGCGCGGCCCCTTGGCTGGCCCCGTAGTGGTCTACCCCCAGGACGAGGACGCTCTCGGGCGGGCGGTCCGCAGCGACCAATCGGTAGGCGTGCGCAGCGATCGGGCCGGAGTAGATGTAACCGGCATGCGGCACGACGATCGCCCGGACCTTTCGGAGACTCGACCGCTGTCGCGTCGGGAGCGTTCCCGGACCACGGGCGTCGGTGAAGCAGCTCTCGACCTGACGGGCGAGCGCTGCCCCTTCGCTTTCGTAGAACTGGCCTGCGACCGCTGGTGGCCGGGGAGGTGTCGGCATAACTCGTCAGGTCGATGAAAGCTCCGCGACGAGCGCCTTTGCGTCGCTCTCGTCGAGCGTTGGTCGCGCGGAGGAACGCCACGGGTTCGTTTCCCCGTAGCGCGGGATGATGTGGAAGTGGACGTGGAAGACGACCTGGCCGGCGTTCGCTCCGGCGTTCAGGGAGAGGTTGTAGTCCGGGGCGAGGCGTTCGGCCCGGCGGCAGAGCTCGTCCAGCGTGTGGACGAGGGCCATCTGGTCCCCCCACGGGAGATCCGTCAGCCGCACCCCGTGCCGCTTCGGGACCACCAAGAGGTGGCCGCGGGTCACCGGGTACCGTGCGAGGAATGCGACCGTCGACTCGTCCTCATAGAGGATGTGCGCCGGGGCCCGCCGAGCGGCGATGTCGCAGAAGAGGCATCGCGTCTTCCCATCCGCCGCGGCGGGCGGCATCGAACGCGGAGAATCCAGGACCGCCTAAAGGGTTGCCGGGCCGGCCGCCGAGTCGACCTCATTAGGGATACGTGGCTGGGTCGATTCGATGCGTTGGCCTCCCGTCGTTTTGGGCGCCCTCCTGGCCCTAGTCGTCGTCGCGAGCCCCGTCGGGGCGGTGACGGCCGTCCCCGCTCCGGCCGCCACGGGCAGCTCGAGCGCATCCGCCCTCGTGACCGATGCGATCCCGTTGCCGGGGGCCTCGTCCCCTCGGGCGCTGCCTCCGTCCACCCTAGTTTCTCTGACGTTCACCTTGACCAATCCTCACTCGGCGCTATTGGGTCGGTTCCTGAGCCAGGTCGAGGACCCCGCCTCCCCGTCGTATCGGCACTTCCTCACGTTCCCTGAGTTCGTGAACGATTTCGCCCCGCCCAGTTCGAGCGCCGAGCGTGTGAAGGCCGCGCTGACCGCGGCCGGAGCGCGAGAGATCAGCACCGCCCCGGACCGCTCGACGGTCACCGCTGTCCTGCCGGCCGGGGCGGTCGAGCAGCTGCTCGGGGTGGACCTCGTCTTCTACGGGTTCGCGGGCCGACTGCCCCTCTACACAGCGGTAGGTACCGTTTCGCTTCCCCTGACCTTGCTCGGTCTCGTCTCGGGCGTCGGCGGTCTATCCGATTCCGCCACGGCGGAACTCGCCGCGGTATCTATGGCGCCGTCCCTCCCGCTCCGGCCAGCCCCGCTCGACCCCTCTCAATTCGTCTTCGACAACACGAGCGGCGAGAATTGGTTCATCGGGTCGGATTACACGCAGGCATACGGGGCCTCCGAACTCTTCCCCGGAGCGACCAGTGTCCCGAACGCTACCTATCCCACGTCCGTCGCTATCGCGACCCTGCTCGTTAGCGGGTTCAACCAGACCCACCAGACGGACTTGCCCCCATGGGACCCCACGGTCGTCTCGTCGTACTTCAACGGCACCCTCGGTCCGGGTTGGCCGATGCCGAGCTTCACCGGCGTGCCCGTAACGCTCAATGGCATCACGCCGGGCCTGCCCGGGTCGTTCGGGGGCGAGAACGACTCCACGCTGTTCGAGACGGAGAACTCCCTCGACCTCGAGATGGCCGGGAGCCTCGCTCCGGGAGCGTCTGTCTACAACTTCTACTTCGCCGCCAGCCTGCTCACCGGCTCGGCCACCGATGGGGACGCAGCGGACTACCTCGCGGCCGACCTGGCCCAGGCGTTGAGCTATTCGTACGCGCCCGCGCATCTCGCGACCGTCAGCTGCTCTTTCGGGCTCCCGGACCTGATCGACCCTGCCTGGAACGCCGAGCTCCTCACCGCCGCCGCGACGGGGGTCACGATCGTGGCGGCCAGCGGGGATCAAGGCAACGCGCCGGACTCGCTCACCAGTCGCTCGGAAGGTCAATGGCCGATCTGGCCGGCGACCGCGTCCTCGGACACTTTCGGTTCTCTCTCCGCGGGTGGTGTGTCGCTGAACCTCTCGGGCACCCCGAACTTCTACTACCAAGGAACGGTCCTCAACGCCACCTACGACCCCAACGACGGCGGGATCTCGAGCATGTCCGCCTGGTACGACACCTCGGGTGGCCAAGGGACGTACGCGGGGACCGAGGGTGGGGTGAGCACGGTGTATCCCGAGCCGCTGTGGCAGTTCGACTCGGCCGCGCAGCCTGCGGTCGTCAACGCCACGGTCGTCCAGAAAGTGACGACGCTGGGGCGTTCGGGCCCGGACCTCGCCATGCCGGGGAACGCGACCGTCGTCACGGTCTCCGCGGACCCGAACGGGACGGTCTACTTCGCCGTCCTCGAAGGCACGAGCGTAGCGGCCCCGGTGCTCGCGGGTCTCCTCGCCGACGTCGTCGCCATCGAGAACAACGGGGCGTCGGGCCCCTGGACGTCCCTGGGCTTCATCGACCCCGAGATCTACCGGTTCGCGAGCTATTTCGCGCTCCATCCCGCGGCGATTTCGGACCCCTTCCTCGACGTGACCGCGGGAGGGAACTACGTCTTCTCGGCCGCCCCGGGCTGGGACCCGACCACGGGCTGGGGCGGGGTCGATGCGACGGCGTTCCTCGCCGCCGACCAGAACGGGTCGCTGCTCCGCTACGTCTATCCCGGTCCGACCCCCGGTCTTCCGCCCGGGTACTCGCCCTCATCGTCCGGCAGCGCCGCGCCACCGTGGCCGTACATCTTCGCGATCTTCGGCGTGGGCATCGTCGTAGCGGTCGTGTTGGTCGCCGTGGCCGCTCGCCCGTCCCGGCCCCGCTCCCCTATTGGCGGGGTCCCTTGGGGAGCGCAGCTCTCTGGACCCGGATGGCCCGGGCCCCCTACCCCCTCCGTTCCGTTCCCCGGCGCGACGTTCCTCTGTCCGTACTGCGGGGCCATCCGCCCCGCGGAACCGGTCCGATGTCCGCGTTGTGGGACGTTCTAGTCGGGTAGTGGCTAGCCTAGGATGCCATCGGGGGCTCGGTTGGAGACTCGGTGGGGGGCTCCTGGTCGGGAGCCCTCTCCTCCGGCGGGCTCCCCGCGGGGACCTCAGGGACCGTCGCGGGCGGCGGGGCCCCCTCTTCGGAGCCCGTGGCCTGGGGCGGCGGAATCGTGGGGGTGACCCCGAGCTTCTGCTCGAGGAAGCGGCGGATCTCCTCCGGTCGCGTGGACGCGATCCCGAAGTACTCCGCGAACCGGCGGGTGGTGGTCAGCTCGAGGGTGGAACCCTTCGGTTCCGTGTGGATGAGCCCGATGCCCCTGAGACGCTGCACCTCTTCGTACGCCACGTCCCCGATCATGCGAACTAGGTTGCTCTGCAGGATCGGCTGGTGGTAGGCGATCAGCGTCAGCGCCCGCAGCGAGCGGGGGGTCATCTCGACCGGGGTTACCGAGTGGACCGTGGGGACGTACTTCTCCTGGAGCTGGAGGGCGTAGCGGTCGCCCACCCGGCGGACCTCGAGCGCCGACTGGCGGTTGCCGTAGGTCTGCTCGAGCGTGCGGACGGCGCGCTGGACGGGACGGTAGTCGTCGAGCCCGAGCGCGTCCGCGATCTCCTTCACGGCGAGAGGCTTACCGCTGGCGAACAGGACCGCTTCGACCTGGAAAACGAGGTCATCGAGCTTCGACGGCATGGACCACCTTCCTTCTTACCTTCCTACCTACCTGCCCACGTAGCTGCCCTGCTTACGCCCCCGCGACCACGACCTTGCGTTCTTCCGCGGTCCGCACCACGAGGACGGGGGACTCCCCGAGCACCTCTTGGAGCAGCTCGACGGACCGCTCCCCGGCGAGGAACAGGAGCGCGAGGAAGACCGCGACCAGACGGTCGCGTCCCGAAAGCGGGTTCCACAGTTCGAGCAGCGGGAACGGCTTTCCCACCGGATGATGGAGCGCCGCGTTCCAGGCCTCCTCGAGGTCGCGCTCGGGGATCTCGCCGTGCGCGAGGACCTCGGGGGGAGCCCGCTGCTCTTCCCGCAGCCGGTCGCGCAGCTCCTCGATCCGAAGCGCGCGGCGCGCGTCGACCTCAGCCTCGCCGAAGGCGCGGACGAGCTCGAGCAGCGACACCGGCCGCGTCTCGGGGTGGCGGACCATCCCAAGGAGCGGCGGCGGGTCGGTCGACCCGAGGACCGAGCTGGTCACGTCGACCGCCTCGGGGGTCTCGAGGAGCGGGAGGTAGCCGTCGTCGCCCGCGTCGGTGAGGCCGGCGTCCCCCTCGAGCGCGGGGTCGGGGAGCGCGCGCATCTTGAGGATCTCCTCGGACTGGAGGTAGAGGATGTTCCAGGCCATGTAGACGAGACGGCCGGCGATGGCGAAGTTGACGGCGCCGTCCTCCCGGACCCGCTCGAGGTACGACTCGGTGAACTTCACGAGGTCGATCTCCCACGGGTCGAACTCCTCGTCCATCACGAGCTCGAAGAGGAGCGCGATCGCCTTCTGGAACGGGTCGGGGATCACGATGTGGACCCCCTCCTTGAGGTTCTCGACGAGCGAGAGGTACCGCTCGAGGAGCGGCGTCGAGCTCTCGTTCTCGTCGATGAGCGAGCGGTGGAAGACGAGGTACCGGAGGACCTTCTCGGCCGCCTCCCGGGACACGGCCGTGGACGGCGCTAGCTCGGCGGCCTCCGTTTCGGAGATCGTCATCGCGCCTCGAGCGGCGCCGCCGCCTCCGGGGCGCGGGCGTTCTCGCGGCTCTCGACATCGTGGATGTCGTCCAGGTCGATCCCGACGACGCGGGAGCATCCGTCGCCGCGCATCGTCACCCCCAAGAGGTGGTGGGCGAACTTGAGGGTCACTTTGCGCAGCGAGATCACGATGAACTGGGCCCTCTCGGCGTTGCGCCGGAGCATCCGCCCGACGAACTCCGCGTTGAGGCCGTCGAGCGACATGTCGACCTCGTCAAAGACGTAGAGCGGGCTCGGGTCGTAGCGCTGCATCGAGAAGATGAACGCGAGGCTCGCGAGCGACTTCTCCCCGCCGGAGAGCTGCTCCAGCCGGAGCACGGTCTTCCCCACGGGGCGGGCCTTGATCAGCAACCCGCCGGCAAGAGGGTCCTCGGGGTTCTCGAGGGCGATCTCGCCCTCGCCCCCCGCCGAGAGCTCGCCGTAGATCTCCTTGAACTGGACGCCGACCCGGGCGACGACCTCGGTGATCTTCTCCCGCTTCTTCTTCTCGATCTCCCCGACGAGCCCGAGGAGCTCGGTCTTCTCGTTCGTGAGGCGGGAGACCTCCGACTGGAACTCTTCCGACCGGGACTTCTCCTGGTCGTACTCCTCGACGGCGCGCAGGTTGACGTCGCCCATCCCCTGGAGCTGCTGCTCGAGCGCGGCGATCTTCCGCTTCAGTTCCTCGACGGAGGCCGGCTTCTCGTCCGGCTCGGGCTCGGGGAACTGTTGTAGGGCTTCGTCGAGCTCCTTGAGGCGCACTTCGGCCTGGGCGAGACGCGTCTCCTCTTGGGTGAGCATCCCACGGCGGGTCTCGAGGTTCGCCTGCGTCTGGGCCAGCTTGGCCGTCACCGCGAGCCGGTCGGTGTCGAGCTTCTTCTTCTTCTCCGTCTGGGCGCGAGCGGACTCGCTCTGCTGGGACTCGACGCCCTTGAGCGCCTCGAGCGCCGCCCGGGATTCCTTGAGGGTGCGCTCGGTCTGGGAGATCTCCTTCTTCTTCGCGGCGATCTCCTTCTGCGCCTTCTGAAGGTCCGTGCGCCGGGCCTCGAGGTTCGCCGCGAGGGCCGTGAGCGAGGCGCGGACCGATTCGAGCTCTCCGTTGACCTGGACCCGCTCCTCGGAGGTCTTCTGCGCCGTCTCTTGGAGCGCGCGCAGGTGGACCGAGACCGCCTCGGGCAGCTGGCTCAGGTACTGCTCCTGGGCCTTCTGGGCCTGCTCCTTCAGCGCGGCGATCTCCGAGGCGAGCCGGCTCACGTCGGCTTCTGCCGCCGCGAGGGCCGTCTCGGCCTTCTTCTGGTCGGCGCGGGCGGCTTCGATTCGGGCCCGAGCGGTCGCAAGACGCTCCCGTGCGGCCTCGAGGTCCTTGTCGAACACCTCTCGCGCGGACTGGTGCGCCTGGTCCTGGATGGAACGAGTGGAAAGCTCCTCGGCGACCACGCGGATCCGCTCGGTCACGTGGGCGAGCTCGGTCCGGCCGGCGGTCTCGGCCGCGCCTTTTCCGCGAAGCTCGTCTCCGAGACGCTTCAGCTCGACCGCGGAGTCGCTGCCGCGACCCTGGCTCGTGGGGTCGACGTACCCTCCCGAGATCGCGCCCGTGGCCTCGATGAGGTCGCCGGTCAGCGTGACCAGGCGCACTCCTCCCATCTGGGCCCGCGCACGCGCGAGGTCGTCCATGACGACCGTCTCGCCGAAGACGTACCAGAACGCCGAGCGTAGCGATTCGTCGAACTTCACGAGGTCGATCGCGAAGCCGGTCGCTCCGGCGGCCTTCGCCACGACCAGGGACTTGCCATGCGCCCGGCCGGGAAGCATCTTGTTGAGCGGTAGGAACGTGGCGCGGCCGCGTTTCTCCTCGCGCAGGAGCTTGATGCACTCCTCCGCCACCTGGTCCGATTCTACGACCAGGGCCTGGAAGCGGCTTCCGCCGGCGACCTGGAGCGCGGTCTTCAACTTCGGTTCGAACTCCGCGAGCTCCTCCACGGTGCCCCGGATCCCGGGGATCTTGCCGAGGTTGCGCTGGGAGAGGAGGTAATCCACGGCGGCGAGGGCCGTCGGCCGGCCGCCGCCGTCCGTGCGGGCCTTGAGCCGCGCGTCAAGGGCGAGATACCTTCGGTTCAGCTCGAGGACCTCTTGGGAGAGCCGTTCGCACTCCGCCGAGAGGTTCTTCTCCTTCGTCTTGAGGGCGAAGAGCTCCTTCTGGAGATCCCCGGTCGCCGGTCCCGAGCCGTTCTTGCCGGGGGTCGTCTCCTTGATGCGGAGCTCGAGGTCCTTGACCTCGACCTCGCGCTCGCGCAGGTCGTCCTCGGCCTGCGCCTCCGACCGCTCCGCCGTACCGAGGCCGGCGCTTGCCGTCTCGCGGGCCTCTACGGCCTTGGTCCAGGCGGTCTGCTTCGTTTCGGTCTGACGTGCGAGCTCGAGCTGCTGCTTTCGGGCAGCGGCGAGCTTGTCGCGGCTCTTGCCGGGGGTCCCGGTCGCGGTCTGGATCTCTCGAGCGTTCTCGTCGGCGGTCTTCGCGAGGGTCGCGAGACGGTCGGCGAGCTTCGACTCCTGGGAGTTGAGGGAGGATTCCTGGGTCTCGTCCGCCCGGACGGCCTTCACGAGCTCGTCGGCCTGGGTGGAGATGGCGACGAGCGCTTCGCGCAGGTGCCCCAAGCTCTGGTCGAGCCGCGCGTAGGCCATCTTCTTCTCGTCGACCTCTTGCTTGAACTTGACGGCGGAGGCGCCTCCGGCCTCGGCGATCTCCCGGTCGATCGCATCGATCGCCGACGCGAGCTCGTCCTGCCGGGCGGCGAGCTCGGTCCGGGTCTTGTCGAGGCCTTCGATCTCGGCGCGGACCGCGTCCACCTGCTTTCGGCAGGTTGAGAGCTCGTGCTCGGCGAGGCGGTGGCCTGCGCGCGCGAGCCGGGCCTCCGAGCGCTTCTTGTCGTCCTGGAGCTGCTTATACTGGATTGCGAGGAGCCGCTGCCCTTCGAGGCCCGCGAGTCGGGACTTGATCTCGGTGAGCAGGGTCTGGATGCGGTCCAAGTTCGCATCGAGGTCGACGCGCTTCGTGGCGGCCCGCTCGAGCTCGTCGTCGTACTGGCTGATGCCCGCGAGGCGTTCCACGAGGCCCCGACGGGGGACCGGGCCCATCGTGACGATCTTGTTGATGTCGCCCTGCTGGACGAGGTTGTAGCCGTCGCCCGAGAGCCTCGCGTGCGAGAGGAGGCTGTCGATCTCGGTCTGGGTCGTGCGCTTGCCGTTGACGTAGAAGTACGAGTAGTACCCGTCCGGGTCGCTCGGGGCGAGCTTCACGTACCGGGTGATCTCGACCTCGGGGGTCTCGACGGGGAGGAGCTTGTCGGCGTTGTCGAAGACGAGGGAGACCTCACACTCCGTCGCCGGCTTCTTCGACGAGCCTCCATTGAAGAAGAGGTGCGTCAGGCGTTCCGCGCGCAAGGCCTTCGAGCTCGTGGGGCCGAGGACGAACAGGATGGCGTCCGAGATGTTCGACTTCCCCATCCCGTTGGGACCCGCGACGCCCGTGAACCCGGGCTGGAACGGGATCTCGGTCGCGCCGGCGAACGACTTGAAGTTCCTCAGCTTGACACGCGTTAGGTGCATCGGGTGCTTCCTCCGATCCCTCGACCGGCTGCCATCGTCGCCGAAATCCACCCGTTTGTCGGACGGATGTCAGCAGCGCTCTCCGAGCCCTGTCAGCCATATTTAACCATTGGCTTGCTCGGGTACTGTTGTCGGGCCCGTAGCGACCCTGGATCCGTGCGGGAGAGCGGCGGATCGCCCCGCAAGATCGGACAAAGTCCTTCGAGGACGGACGGAGAAAGTGGACTAAGTCCGTCCTAAACCGGCCCCAGGTTCATAGTCTTCGGAGCCGCCAGGTTCCAACGATCATGTCGCCATCGAGTTCGACCGTGTGTCCGGGGGTCAAGTTCGGTGTCCCGCGAGAGACGGGCCTTCGCGGAAGGACGCTCCAGCTCGTGTTCGTCATCGCCGTTTGCGGACTCGTGTTGCTGGCCCTTCCATCCCGCGTAGCGGGTTCCTCGGCCACCGGGACCGCGAGCGCAGCGGTCGGGGGGCCCGCCGCCCACGCCCTATCGGCCCTATCCGCAACCAACTCGACACCTCTGTGTAACGCGACCGTAGTTCCGCCGGGGACTCCCGTCGTGGCCTCGATCTGCATCGGAAACTGGCCCCAGTCGGTAATCTTCGACCCGGCGAACCAGTTGGTCTACGCCGCGAGTGAGTTCTCTCAGAACGTGTCGGTGCTGAACCTGAACGGGCTCCAGAAGGTCGCCACGATCTCGACCGGGAACTCGGCCCGCGGTGTCGCCATCGACCCGAACACGGGAACGATGTTCGTCACCGATGGCCTCGGCGACGGCGTCGCGCTCATCAACACCGCCACGAACACCCTCAGCGGCGGGTTCAACCTTACCGGCTACACGGACCTGGTCGGCGACCAGTACGACCCGTCCACCGGTCTGTTGTTCTTCCTGGCCAACAACAACGACGACCTCGTCTTCGTCAACACCACGACGTACGGGATCACCCAGGTGACGACCCTCCCCGCCAACACGGGCGGGGGGGTCGACCCGATCGCCGCGATCAACCCGGTCTCCCACGTGATCTACTACGCCGCCCGCGGCACGAACCAGGTCCAGGAGATCAGCGAGCTGAACGGCTCGACCCTCGGGTATCTCGCGACAAACGGCAACTACGGGCCCACCAATACGTTCTATGACCAGGTCAACGGGCTCCTCTACGTGATGCTCGGAGGCTGGCAGTTCACCTCGCCCGGGGACCAGGTCGAGGTGTTCAATGCGACGCTCGGCACGGTCGTCGCCACCTTGAACGTGGGTGTCTCCCCCGCGGGCTACGTCTACGACTCGACGAGTGGTCTCCTCTACGTAAGTTGCCCGGACTCGGGGTCGATCAGCGTCATCAACACCCTCACGCACCAGGTAGTCGGGAACATCTCGCTGGGCGCTGACACCGAGCCCGGTCAGCTCGCCCTTGACCCGTTCACCGGAGACCTGTTCGTCGGAGAGGACGGCACGGGGATGTTGATCGAGCTTGGGCTCGGACCCGCGTCGAACAACACGACGGGCTATTGGACCCCGGTGGCGACCCCCTCGGGTCCCGTGGCGCGGGCCGGCTTCGGTATGGTCTACGACGGCGCGCTGGGGAAGGTAGTCCTGTTCGGCGGGTGCACCTCCGGCACCTTCCTCGACCAGGACTGCAACGCCACGAACGACCTCTGGACCTACTCCGGCGGAAGCTGGACTCAGCTCCACCCCGCGCTCTCTCCGTCGCCCCGCGTGCTCCCGTCGATGGCGTACGACCCAGCCACTCAGCAGGTAGTGCTGTTCGGCGGTCTCTCTGGGAACTTGAGCGCCCCCCCCTTGGGCGATACCTGGGAGTTCAACGGGACCACCTGGATCGAGCTATTCCCCAGTACGAGTCCGCCGGCGAGCGGGATGGACCAGGCGATGGTCTATGACTCTGCTGCCGGCACCATCGTGCTGTTCGCTTCGGGATGGTTGAACGGGGTCCAGGGACCCTCGAGCGCCTACGCGAACGAGACCTGGACGTTCTCCAACGGGCAGTGGACGGAGGTCCTCAACGAGACGGGGCCCTCCCCCCGGGGAGGTGAGTCGTTCGACTACGACGCGCCCACGGGGGCAATGGTGCTGTTCGGAGGGAGCGGCTGCGGGTACTTCGCCGATTCCTGGAGCTGCCCGAGTCTCGGCGATACGTGGACGTACGCGAACGGAACATGGACCCCCCGGACCGGGTCGGTCGGTCCCGCTCCCCGGGACCTTGCGGCTATGGCCTCTGATCCCCAACTCAACGCGTCGGTGCTGGTCGGCGGCCAATCTGCCGAGACCTACTACAACGACATGTGGGCGTACGGGAATGGCACGTGGAGCCCGGTCACTACCCCCGTCGCGCCCTCCCCAAGGGCAGGGGCGGAGATGGTCTACGACGCGGCGGACCAAACGATGGTCCTGTTCGGGGGCTATCTGCACGTCGGCCAATCTGCGGGCGGCGGGGAGATCTTCTACAACGACACCTGGACGTTCGGGGTCACCAGACCACCCCCCGGCGTATCGGTCGTCTCCATGCAAATCTCGAAGGGACCCACACCGGTGGGCTCGCTGGCCCTGATCGTGGCGGACATCCGGTCGGCCACTCCCGTCGGGTACGACTTCTCGGGGCTCCCTTCGGGCTGCGAGTCGTGGGACACGAGCGTGCTCGTGTGCGGCCCGACGAGGGCCGGCACGTTCACGGTCGTTCTCACGGCCACGGACAATTTCGGCGCGAGCGCTAAGGGCTCCGCCTCGCTCGTTGTGGGGTTCGCTCCGGGCCAGCACTCCCCTACGGCGGTACCCGGAGTGAGCCCGCTCACTCTGGTCGTGTCCGGCGTGGCGGGAGCCACGATCGGGGCCGTGGTGGTCGCGGCGGTCGTCCTCGCTCGAGGCCGGGAGCGTCGCCGGGAACGCGAAGAAGGGGCCACGATCGCTCGGGAGTTGGAGAATCCCCGGGAGCCCGACCGCCCGACGCCTTAACCGCCCTCAGCGATTGGCGCTCGAGCGGTCGGTGTGGGATGCTAATCGACCTTCCTTCCTTCGCCGTAGGAGGGATAGTCGGGGGGGTCGCCGCGGCTATCGCGTGGGCGGTCTCTCGTTGGTTGCGGAAACGCCAGGCGCCGGCGCCCGTCCCGGAGGCGAACGGACTCGGCATCCTCGGGGACCCCGAGACCAGCCTCGCATCACTCCCTCGTCCGCGGGTCGTGGGCGGACCGCCCGTGCCGGCGGCCATCTCGGTTTCCGCGGACCAGATCCGTCTGTCGGAACGCATCATCATCGCGCTGGCCCGGGAAGGGCGGCTCGGGGACGACGCGCCCGCCCGGGTCGTGCGGACCCAGGCGGGTCTTGCCAGCACGCTGGAGTCCAACCAGAGCGCCGTCTCGAAAGTGCTCCGCCGTCTGGTCGCCGCTGAGCTGCTGACCGAGGAGCGACGGCACGTCCAAGGAGGCAGTCAGCGCCTGAAGGTATACGCCCTCACCCGGCGGGGGGAGCTGCTCGCCAGAGAGGTGGCCCGCCGGAGGGATCTCAGCTTACTGCCCGAACGAACGGGAGAGCGGAAAGAGCCCAGCTACCGCGCGAACCTGTGAGGGTGCGGGCGAGAGGTCGGTGCGCCGTACGCCCCGGCCGTTCCCGCCGGTCTATTCCTCGACCCGTCCCGCGTCCGTTCGCCGAGGCGCTCGTCCTGTGTCGAGATGGCCGAAAAGGAGGGAGAGGAGCGCGCCGGCGAGCGTGACCGCGGCCACTACGAGGAACATGGAGCGAACCCCGTACACCGTGTACACGGAGCTGATGAGGACCGGGCCTACCAGGAGCCCGAGGTCCTCGAACGACCCGAACACCCCGATCGCGGTCCCCTGAAGCGGAAGCGGCACCGGCTCCAGGACCAACGGGAGGAGGCTCGCGGAAAGCCATCCGGTCCCGATCGCGAAGACGATCGTCGCACCGACCATCTCGGTGTACGAAGCCGAGAACAGGGTCCCGACCGCGCCAAGGGTCAGGAGCAAGAACCCCACCGGGACGGTGCGCCGCGGGCCGAGACGGTCGGTCGACGCTCCGAGAAGGAAGCCGGACAACAACGAGGTCGCACGGGCGGCCGCGATCACGTACCCCGAATCGGTCGTGGTCCCATGGAACGCGCTCACCGAGTAGATCTGCAGGAAGCTCGAGGTCAGGGTGTACGCCACGAAGGCTAGCACCACGAGGATGGCAACGAGCACGAAGGGGGCGGTCAGCACCCGGCGGACCTGGAAGAACGAGCCGGGCTCGACGCGGGGGAGCCGGGTCTCGTGCCAAGGGAGCCCTGCCATCAGGCCGAGCCCGACCGCGTACGCCCCGATGACCAGGAACGTGAGCGACTGGAACCCGACCTCGACGTACAGGAGGGGGCCGAGGGCGGCTCCGACCATCATTCCCCCGCCGAAGAACAGTCCGTAGCGTCCCGTTCCAGCGCCGCCCGTGCCGGGTCCTCCCGCGATCACGGCCATCCAGCGAAAGAGCGGGACCGGGAAGATCGATAGGGCGCCGAGGACCCCGAGCGAGACCGTGAGCGTGAGGAAGGTGGTCGAAAAGGCGATCGCGACGTACGCGAGCGCGACCGCGATCCCCAAGCCCAGGATCGTCCGAAGGTTCCCGATCCGGAAGGCGAGCAGCCCCCAGACGCTCTCGGTCAGCAGCATCCCGAGAGCGAAGACCGCGAGGGCGATCCCGTACTGGTCCAAGGAAAGGCCTAGCGATTGGAATCGGAACGGCAACGTGACGATCAGCAGCGAGTACGCGCCCCACACCACGGCGGTGGAAGCGTACACGACACTGACGACGGTGGTGGGCCGGAAGCGCGGGGCCACGGACCCTCTCACGCGTCCTCCTTGCTAAGTCTTTGACGTAAATTCGGACACCGGCGGCCCAGCCCCCAAAGAGCCGCTCCTCCTCGGCGCCAGGGGTCGGTCCCGCGACCCCCAACCCTGTTCGCGCGGGGGGAAGTGGGCAGGGTCCGCCTCCCCAAGGGCCTAAGGGCAGTTCCGACGTGGGCCGGGCAGGCCTTCGGATGGATCAAAAGCAGTACCGCGTGCGGCCCTTCGGTGACAGGGACTACGAAGCCTTGAGCCGCCTCCACACCCTCAGTAGCCCGGAATTCCCTTCGACCCCCGGGGAGGAGCGTTACTGGGACCAATCGCTGGCGGCTCCGCACCTCCTCAACGAAAAGTGGGTCGTCGAGGAGCGGCGGACCGGAACGGTGGTGGCGGTCTCTACGTTGAACCACTCACCGTTCTCGTACGACCCGAACAAGTTCTGGGTGGGGGTAATCGTCGACCCCGACCACCGCCGGAACGGCATCGGGCGAGCCCTGGCCGACCTTCTCGAGTCGGAGGCCGTCGCCCACCGCGCGGCCTGTTTCTGGGCGGTCGTGCGGAAGGATGATGCCCGAAGCCTCGAGTTCGCCCGGAAGCAGGGGTTCGAGCAAGCGCGCACGACCTGGATGAGCCTCCTCGACCTCTCCGAGGTCAGCGTGCCCCCTCCCTCAGATCGTGTGGCCGCGCTGGAGCGCGAGGGGATCCGCATCACCACCCTAGACGAAGAGGGTCCCGCACGTCCCGAGGTCCGCCAGCGCATCTTTGAACTCCTCACCGAGGCCGCTCGGGACGTCCCTCGGATGGGCGACTACACGCCGATCTCCTACGAGCAGTTCGTCCGGGAGCTGGAGGGTCCCGGCACGATGCCCGAGGCGTACTTCCTGGCCCGCTACGGAGAGGCCTACGTCGGGCTGAGCAACCTCGAACGGGACCTGTCCCAGGCGGACTCCCTGATCGTCGGGTTCACGGCCACCCGGGCAGCCTACCGGAACCGGGGCATCGCGTCGGAACTCAAACGGAAATCCATCGAATTCGCGCACCGTCGGGGGATCCGCTACCTGAGGACGTTCAACGACTCGTTGAACCAACCGATCTGGATCATCAACGAGAGAATGGGGTTCCGTCGCAAGGTAGAGTGGTCCGACCTCGAGCGGCGGTTCGCTCCCAAGGAGGCCACGTCCCTGCCGCCTACCATCCGATGATGTCGGAAGGAACCGCTACCGCGCACGCTCCGTGGTCGGCCGCGCCGACCCTCGAAAACCCTTTTAAAGGGGACTCACCTCGTAGGATTGAATGCCTTGCTTTCCGTCGGGGGCGTAGACCTCCTTTGACCTTCAGAGCCTGATTCGTTTTCGGTCAACCGACATGGACGTCCTAGACGCAATTCGCTCCTTCCGACCCTGCACTCAGTACAACCCCCGCCCGGTGCCGCCGGAGAAGTTGAAGGCGGTCCTCGCGGCCGCCCGGCTGGCTCCGAGCCAGCAGAACCTCCAGCCGTGGCGCTTCGTGGTCGTCCAGGACGACGAGCGGAAGCGCCTCCTGGCGCAGGCCTCGAACCGAGGGAAGCTGATCGCGGAGGCGCCCGCGGTCATTGTCGCGTTCGCTGTCGAAGAGGACATCCCCATCACGATCGGCGGCTACATCTCGGCCTATCCGCTCGACGTGGCGGTGGCGGTCGCCCACCTGCAGATCGCCGCGACGGCGGAGGGTCTCGGGACCAACTGGATCATCGAGTTCAACGACGAGAAGATCCGCTCGGTTCTCCGGGTTCCCGAGGGGATCCATCCTATCGCGGTCATCCCGATCGGGTTCCCCCTCGAAGGCAACGGCGCCGCGCGGGCGAACGGGGACGGGCGAAAGAGCCCCGACGAGATCATCGCCTACAACGAGTATCCCTGGTAGGCGTGACCGACGTAACCTTCGTCACCACCAACTCCGGGAAGTTCCGGGAGGTCCGCGAGCTCCTCGCTCCATACGGGATCCGTGTCCGTTGGCGTCGTCGGACCCTCCCCGAGCCCCAGGCCGATACGCTCGAAGAAGTGGTCGCCTCGAAGCTCGCGGCCGTGCGGGACCTCACTGGATTTGTCCTGGTCGAGGACTCCGGCCTGTTCATTCCTTCCCTCAAGGGATTCCCCGGCGTCTACTCGGCCCACATTCTGAAAACCTGGGGGTTCGGGCCCCTCCTCGAACTGCTCGAGAGCCGGGACCGAAGCGCCTTCTTCCGGACCGTGGCGGGTCTTGAGCGAGGTCGCCGCCGGTGGACGTTCGTGGGCGAGGTGCACGGGCGCATCTCCGAGCGACCCCGAGGCCGCCAGGGGTTCGGTTTTGACCCGATCTTCATTCCCGAGGGGAGCTTCCGGACGTTCGGCGAGACTCCCGCCGAGGAGAAGAACGAGATGTCGCACCGCGCCCGAGCGCTCCGGCAGGTCGGGGAACTCCTCCGCGCGCGGGCTCGCTGAAGCGACCCCGAAGCCCTCGGTCGGCGACCGAGCCTATCTACCGAACCAGAAACGTTCAGGTCCCCGGGAAGACCCGGGGACCGGGAGAAAGGGTTCGTCCGAGGGGAGGGCGGGTTCAGTCTTCCCCGAAACCGCCGCCGCCCATCCCGCCCATGCCGCCCATGCCGCCACCAGGGCCGCCGGGGCCTCCGGAGGGGGGCGGGCTCGACTTGGACGCGATGACGTCATCAATCCGCAGGATCATCACCGCGGCGTCGGTCGCGCTCTCGATCGCCTGGCGCCCGACCCGGATCGGCTCGATGACGTGGAGTTCCCCCATGTCAACGGTCTTGCCGGTGGTGAGGTTGACGCCGGCCCGCTGCTGGCCTCCCTTGTGGGCCTTGCGGAGCTCGATCAGCATGTCGATCGGGTCGAGCCCGGCGTTCTCGGCGAGGGTCCGCGGGATCGTCTCGAGCGCATCGGCGAAGCTCTCGAACGCGATCTGCTCGCGGCCACCGATCTTCGCGGCGTGGTCGCGCAGCCGCATGGCGAGCTCCTCGGCCGTCGCTCCGCCGCCGAAGACGTACCGTCCGTCCTCGACCGCGACGGCGACCACGTTGAGCGCGTCGTCCAGGGACCGCTCGATCTCATCGATGACGTGCTCGGTGCCTCCGCGGATCAGGATGGAGACGGCCTTCGCCTTCTTCGCACCCGTGACGAACGTGAGCGAGTCCTCGCCGATCTTGCGTTCCTCGACCAGGCCTGCGTGCCCGACGTCCTCGGGGGTGAGCTCGCTGACCTTCGAGACGATGTTCGCCCCGGTCGCCTTCGCGAGCTTCTCCATGTCGGACTTCTTCACGCGGCGGACGGCATAGATGCCCTCCTTCGCGAGGAGGTGCTGGGCGAGGTCGTCGATCCCCTTCTGGCAGAGCGCGACGTTCGCGCCGGACTTCTTCACCTGCTCGACCATCCGGCGGAGCATGTTCTCCTCCTCCTGGAGGAACGCGTTCAGCTGCGAGGGGTCGTTGATCTCGATCTTCGCGTCGATCTCGGTCTTCTTGATCTCGATCGCGGCGTCGAGGAGCGCGATCTTCGGGTTCTCGACCCGGGTCGGCATCCCCGAGTGGACCTTCTCCTTGTCGACGATGACGCCCTCGATGAGCTGGGTGTCCGACATCGAGCCGCCCTGCTTCTTGATGAGCTGGATGTTGTCGAGGTCGACGTCGTAGCCGCCGCCGCCCTTCGGCTGGGCCACGGCCGTCACGGCCTTCACCGCGATCTCGCCCATGTGGTCGCGGTCGAACGAGACCGACTTCGAGGCCATCGACGTCACGGCGATACGGGTGAGCAGGTCGTGGTCGTTGATCGTCACCGGCTGGCTGACTTCCTGGAGGACCTCGAGGGCCTTCTGGGACGCCAGGCGGAACCCCTGCGAGATGATCGTGGGGTGGATGTTCTGCTCGATGAGGCCCTCGGCCCGCTTCAGTAGCTCGCCGGCGAGAACGACCGCGGTGGTCGTACCGTCCCCGGCTTCCTGGTCCTGGGTCTTCGCGACCTCGACCAGCATCTTCGCGGCCGGGTGGTCGACGTCCATCTCCTTGAGGATCGTGACCCCGTCGTTCGTGACGACGACGTCTCCCATCGAATCGACCAGCATCTTGTCGAGTCCCCGCGGTCCGAGCGTCGAGCGCACGGCGTCCGCGATCGCCTTGGCGGCGGCAATGTTGTTCCCGAGCGCGCTTCGGCCCTTCTCTCGCTTCGTCCCTTCCCTGAGCACCAGGATCGGTGTCTGTCCGGTTAACATCGTTCTTCCCTCCGAGATTACTCTCGGTTGTCGGGTTTGGTAGAAAAGCGGTTGTATTTAAAACAATCCGTATCGTTCGACGGCGCGCCGGGGCGCTATTCTCCAACGAGCCGCGCCCTTATGCGGACTTCACCGCTCTGGCCTCGAATCGGTTATGGAGGAGCGACGGTCGCCGCGCGGCCCTTACACGCGGCTGCTCGCCAACTCGGCCTACGCGCGGGTGTTCTCCGCGGGTCTCGGGTCGACCCTGGGCTCGGCCATCGCGGCGATCTGTCTCGTGTGGATCGTGTTCAGCGCGACCGGGTCCCCGCTCGACGTGGCGCTCCTCGGAACGGCGTGGCTCGTCGCCGGGATCCTGTTCAGCGTCTTCGGCGGGACCCTCGTGGACCGGTACGACCGCCGGCGGCTGATGATCGTCGCCGACATCGCGCGAGCGCTCGCGATGGGCGCGGTCGTGGTCGTCCTCGAGCTCCACGGCTTCGAGCTCCTCACCATCCTCGGCGCCTACTTCGTGGTCGGCGCCTTCACGACGGTCTTCAATCCGGCCGAGCAGGCGATCATCCCGTCGTTGGTGGACTCCCCGCTCGTCGCGGACGCCAACGGCCTCGTGCGGTCGAGCCGCTCCGCCGCCCAGTTCGTGGGAGCCTCGCTCGGGGGGGTACTGATCGTGAGCCTCGGTCCCGTCACCGGGGTCGCCGCGAACGCCGCCACGTTCGCCGTATCGGCGTTCCTCCTGTTCGGCATGACCGCCCGTCCGGCGGCCGGGCTCGGGCAACGCACGAAGCCGAGCTACTTCGCGGACGTGCGCGAAGGGTTCCGGTGGCTCCTCCGGGCGCGCGGGTTCTTCCAGCTGACGCTCTCGGCGACGTTCTTCAACTTCTGTGCGGGCCTCGTCGGCACGTTCATCGTGGTCTTCGCGACGATCCTCCTGCACGGCTCCGCGCTCGTCTTCGCCCTCCTCCTCGCGCTCGAGGTCGCGGGAACGGGCCTCGGTTCGCTCCTCGTCAGCCGCACGGGCGGCGTCCGCCGGGCCGGACGGTCGTGGACCATCGGGGCCGGCGTGGCCTCGGGAGGAGCGGCCGTCGTCCTCGCGCTGTTCCCATCCGTGCCGGTCGCCTCGGCATGCCTCTTCCTGATGGGGCTGTTCGGAGGATTCGCGGGGACGGCGTGGCTGACCGCGGCCCAGCTCCTCGTGCCGACCGAAATGCAGGGTCGCTACTTCGGGATCGATGCCCTCGGCAGCATCGCCATCATCCCCGCGGCCCAGATCGGTGGGGCTCTCCTGATCCAGGCGTACGGGGTCCAGTGGACCTACCTTGGGACCGGCATCCTCTGGGTGATCGTCGGGATAGCCTTCCTGTTCCCGAGGGCCCTCGCGACCCTCGGATATCCGCCGACCGGGACCCCGCCGGTCACTCGCCAAAGCGACGGCGGCGCATCTGGTACGAGCGGATCACCCGAAGGAAGTCGATCCGCGTGAGACCGGGCCAGAGCACGTCCGAGAAGTAGAGCTCGCTATAGGCGGCCTGCCAGAGGAGGAAGTTCGAGATCCGCTCCTCCCCGCTCGTCCGGAAGATCAGGTCCGGGTCGGGAAGGTCCGCGGTGTACAGGTGGCGGGAGACCGCCTCGGAATCGATCTGTTCCGGGGTGAGGCGGCCGTCCCGGACCTCTCGGGCCAGGGCCCGGATCGCCTCCACGATCTCGTCGCGGCCTCCGTAGGCCAGGGCCACGTTGAACCGGTAGCGCGTGTACTTCTCCGTCGCCTTCTCGGCGACGTCGATCGCTTCCTGCACCCGCGTGGGGAGAAGGGATCGGTTCCCGATCACCCGGACCCGGATCTGGTGGCGGTGCACGCGCTCGTCGACCGCGATGTCCCGGAGCGCGCGGTCGTAGAGGTCCATGAGCGTTTGAAGCTCCTCCGGGGACCTAGAGAAGTTCTCGGTGGAGAGGGCGTAGATGGTGAGGATGTTGATGCCGACATCGAGGCACCAGTCGAGCAGCTGCTCCACCGTCTCGCGCCCTTTCGCGTGGCCCTTCGAGATGTCCAGGCCTTGGGCGACGGCGAACCGACGGTTCCCGTCCATGATGATGGCCAGGTGGTTGGGGACGGGCTCCGAGCGCACGAGCTCGAGGAGGCGCTTCTCGGTCAGGTCCCGGAGCGCGTCGCTGACCGCATGGGAGAGGTACGGGGAAGCGTGGTCGCGCTTCGGGCGGTCGGGGTCGGCCACGCGCCCGCGAGACCGCGACGGAGGATAAGGGGGCGGGCGCCCGGGGGCGAAAGGCCCCGGGCCCGTGGTCGGCCCGGGGCGGGGAGCGCCCTGGTCGGGAGTTCCGGTCCGGGGGTGTCGGACCCCCGGCTCCTTCGAACCCGAGTCGCAGGCTCGACAGACCTACATCCTAGACCACTAGACTACCAGGGCAACCCCGATGCGCTAACCGTTCCCTGCTATGAATGTTACTCGCGGTCCCGCCCCCTCGGGTCGCCCAGGCCCTTTCGGACCCCGGAAGGCCCGTCGGCCCCCGATCCTCGCGCCCGCCCCGGCGGGCGTGCGCGCGCGCGTTCGCACGGCGAGGACCGGCCCTGCGGGCCGACCTCCCTTGCGAGTCCAGAATCTCGTTTATGTAGCGAGCGCTCCCATTTCCCCGTCTACCGACGAGGGGACGACGATGGCAACGATGATGAGCTGGGCTCTTGCGATCCTGGGCATTCTGGGACTGGTCCTGTTCCTCCACCACCTCGGGGTCGACGTGACGGCCAGCGTGGGTGCGATGCTTCGCGGGACCGAGCATATCCTCGCGCAGCCCCTCTTCTCGCTCTAGCGAGATCGGGACCGGACGGCCGACCCTACGCGGAACGGCGCCGGGCGAGGACGCCCGCGAGCTCCCTCGGAGGAACGACCCCGCTCGGAGTGACGAACGCGCTGACGAACTTCGCCGGCGTCACGTCGAACGCCGGGTTGCGGGCGTGGCTCCTTCGCGGCGCGATCCGGTGGCCCGCCATCTCGAGGACCTCCTCTTCCGACCGTTCCTCGACCGGGATTCCCGTTCCGTCCCGTCGACGAGCGTCGAACGTGCTCCACGGCGCCGCTACGTAGAACGGGATCCCGTTCTCCCGGGCGACGACCGCCTTCTCGTAGGTGCCGATCTTGTTCGCAAAGTCCCCGTTGCGGGCGATCCGGTCGGCGCCGACGATGACCGCGTCGACCTGGCCTGCCTTCATGAACGCCCCGGCGGCGTTGTCGACGATCACGGCATGGGGGATCCTCTCGCGCGCGAGCTCCCACGCGGTGAGCCGTGCGCCCTGGAGCAGCGGCCGCGTCTCGTCCACCCAAACGAAGAGGTCGGCCCCCCGGTCCCGGGCGACCCGTATCGGGGCGAGGGCCGTCCCCCACTCGACCGTGGCGAGCGCTCCCGCGTTGCAGTGCGTCAGGACCCGATGGGCGCGTCGGAGGAGAGGCGCCCCCGCGATACCGATGCGGTGGCATTCCTCGACGATCTGCGCACGGTACCCGTCCGCCGCCTCGAGCGGGTCTTCGCCCGCGACCCAGGCGGTCCGGACCGCTTCGACGCCGACCGCGAGGTCTACCGCGGTCGGGCGCGTGGACCGAAGCAGCTTCGCCGTACGCTGGGGAGAGTACCCCCCCTCTCGGTGCGCGAGGGCCATCCCGTAGGCCGCCGCAACCCCAATCGCCGGCGCTCCGCGCACGGTCATCGACCGGATCGCATCGGCCACTTCTCGAACACGGTGCAGGTGCCGGAGGACGGTCCGCGCCGGCAGCTCCCGCTGGTCGATGAGGTGGAGGGCCCCGTCGCGGTACCAGAGGGCACGAACCGGCATCGGCCCCCCTAGGCTTCGAACGTGTGCATGAGGTCGAGCCAGTCCGGGGTCACCGTCTTCGGGTGATCGAGCGCTTCGTCGAGAGGGATCCCGGTCACGGTCGGACCCCGTAGGACGGCGACCTCTCCGAACCGACCCGCGATCGCGAGGTCGACCGCGCAGGCGCCAAGGCGGGTCGCGAGGATCCGGTCGAAGAGCACCGCCGGGCCTCCGCGTTGGATGTGCCCGATCTGGGCGCTGCGGGTCTCCACGCCGGTCCCCTCCTGGATCCGTCGAGCGAGGTCGGCGCCGACCTCCCTCTCCCGAAGGAGCTCGTGGCCGAACTCGTCTTTCGCCCCGGCCGAGCCCCGACGCGGGCCGAGGTCGATCCCTTCGCTGGCCACGACGAGGGCGTATCCGCGAGCCTCGACGGCGGCGCGGACGTGCGCGAGGAGCGCGGACTCGTCGTACTTCTCCTCCGGGACGAGCGTGGCGTCGGCCCCGCCGGCGAGCCCGGTCGCGAGCGCGACCCAGCCGGCGTGACGGCCCATGACCTCGAGGATGATCGCGCGGTGGTGGCTACCGGCGGTATCGCGGAGCCGCTCGAGGGCGTCCACGGCGACCGCGGTCGCCGAGTGGAACCCGAACGTCCAGTCGGTGCCACCGACGTCGTTGTCCATCGTCTTGGGGACGCCGACCACGTGGCCTCCCCGTCGATGGAGCTCGCGGGCGGCGGAGAGCGTGTCGTCCCCGCCGATCGCGACGAGGGCATCGAGGCGATGACGCGCCAAGGTCTCGAGGACCTTCGCGCCGTCGGCCTCTTTCGCGAACGGGTTCGTCCGCGAGCTGCCGAGGATCGTGCCTCCCTTCCCGAGGAGGTCGGCCACATCCGCGACCGACAGCGGGCGGGTCGCGTCGTCCCGGACCCCCTTCCAGCCGTCCAGAAAACCGATCGTGTCGTGGCCGAACTTGGCCGCGCGGCGAACGACGGCGCGGATGGCGGGGTTCAGACCCGGGCAGTCTCCACCGCCCGTCAAGACGCCGAACTTCACGCCGGGACCTCGAGGTACGACCGGGGCGCGGTCGTGAGGAACTCGTAGCCGTTCTTCGTGACGACGATGTCGTCCTCGATCCGCACTCCGCCCTTCCCGGGAAGATAGATGCCGGGTTCGACCGTGAACGCCATCCCCTCCTCGATCAGGTCGTCCGACTTCGGCCCGTACCCCCAACCGTCGTGGACCGCGAGCCCGATCGAGTGCCCGACCCCGTGCGTGAGCCGGCCCTTCCAGCGCGACGCGTTGATGACGGCCTCGGCCGCGAGGTGCACCTCGCGGGCGGGAACGCCCGGACGGATCGCGGCGAGCGCCGCGTTCTGGGACGCCTCGACCGTGTCGTGGACCGCCTTCATCTCCTCGTCCCGCGGGCCGAAGTGGAACGACCGAGTGATGTCGCTCACGTAGCGCCGGTGGATCGCCCCGAAGTCACAGACGATCGACTGCCCCGGCGCCAGTCGGGTGTCCCCGGGCTGGTAGTGGGGCTCGGCGCCGTGGGGGCCGAACGCGACGATCGTGGCGAACGAGCGACCGCTCGCTCCGTGCAGGTTCATCCGGTACTCCATCTGGGCCGAGAGCTCGAGCTCGGTGATTCCGGTCTTGAGGAGCGACGGGATCTCGCGCCCCACCTCGGAGCCGATCTGGGCCGCCTTTCGGATGCGTTCGATCTCCTGAGGCTCCTTCGTCACTCGCGCGTTCCGGATGGCGGCCGACGCGTCGACCCACGTGGTCTGAGGGAGAAGCTTCGCGAGCCGAACGTACCACTCGTGCGTGAGCTCCTTGTCGTTGAGGCCGACCGACTTGGCGCCCTCGAGCTTCTTCTGGATGGACGGGTCGGACTCGTCCCGGTTCACGACCTCCACGTGGACGTCCGGGTCGAGTTTCGCGGCCTCGAACGCGGTCTCCGCCTCGAGGGGCGAGCTGATGATGTCCAGCTCCCCGTCGGGGTGGGCGATCGCGACCGAGCCCTCGAACAGCCCGGCGGGCACGTCGAACAGATAGAAGAACGACTGGTCCAGGTGCGGGTCGACCGCGTTCGCGAGAAGCAGAGCGTCCGGCTTCGGGTCGAGGCGCGCGAATACCTTCTGGACTCGGGCCTTCATGCCCCGGCCACGCCGCTAGGGGGTTTCAACTTTTGCGCCGGCGGCCCGCAGGTCCTTCCACGAGAGGAGCGGCTCGCGCGCCGCCCGCACCTCGTCGACCCGGGTGACGGCGAGCGACCGAGGAGCGGCGTGCAGGTTCTCGGCGGTGTCCGAGATCGCCCGCTCGAACGCCGCGACGTATCCGTCCAGCTCCCGTTTGCTCTCGGTCTCGGGAAGCTCGATCATGAGCGACTCGTCGACGAGCGCCGGGAAGTAGATCGTCGGAGCGTGGACCCCCTCGTCGAGGAGGCGCTTCGCGAGGTCGAGGGTGCGGACGCCCCGCTCCTTGAGCGGAGCGCCGGAGAGCACGAACTCGTGCTTGACGAGCGTGCGGAACGGACGGGGAAGGTACTTCCCGAGCCGCGAGGCGACGTAGTTCGAGTTGAGGACGGCCCGGCGCGAGATGTGCTTCAGTCCCTCCTCGCCGTGCGACTGGATGAACGCGTACGCCCTCAGGTCGAGCCCGAAGTTCCCGTAGGCCGTCTTGATCTTCCCGATCGACTTCGGCCGGTCGTAGTCGAGCCGGAACTTCCGTCCCTCCTTCACGACGCGCGGGACCGGCAGGTACGGGCCGAGCTTCTCCCCCGCCGCGAGCACGCCGGCGCCGGGCCCGCCGCCGCCGTGAGGGGTTCCGAACGTCTTGTGGAGGTTCAGGTGGGCGACGTCGAACCCCATCCGGCCCGGGTGGGTGACGCCGAGGATCGCGTTCAGGTTCGCACCGTCGTAGTACAGGAGGGCCCCGACGCTGTGGACCGCCTCGGCGATCTCGAGGATCTCGCTCTCGAACAGGCCGGCCGTGTTCGGGTTCGTCAGCATGAACGCCGCCGTCTTCTTCGACAGGGCACGGCGGAGCTCGTCGACGTCGACGCTGCCGTCCTTGTCCGGGATCTCCCGGGTCGAGAACCCTGCCATGCTCGCCGAGGCGGGGTTGGTGCCGTGGGCGGTATCGGGCAGGAGGACCTCGGTCCGTTCGGCGAGGTCGCCCTGGTCACGGAAGTACGCGCGTACCATGAGCATCGCCGCGTACTCCCCGTGCGCTCCCGCGGCCGGTTGCAGTGAGATCTCGGGAAGCCCGGTGATGCGGGCGAGGAGCCGCTCGAGCCGCCAGGTCACCTCGAGGGAGCCCTGGACCGTGGCCTCGGGCTGGTACGGGTGGACGTCGGCGGCTCCCGGGCGACGAGCGAGGAGCTCCGAGACCTTGGGGTTGTACTTCATCGTGCACGACCCGAGCGGATAGGTGGCCGTGTCGATCCCGAAGTTCATCTGAGATAGGCGGGTATAATGCCGGACCACCTCGAGCTCGGAGAGCTCGGGCCACCGGACCGCCTGCTTGCGGCGAAGTCTCTCAGGGATCCCCGAGATCTCTGGAAGAGCTTCCCCCATCCGCGGAGGAGCCAGGTCCCAGACCGCGGGCTCGTCCCAACGGGCCTGTTGGAACGTCATGCCGTCCTCCCTACCGCGTTGATCGCGGCCTCGGCCGCCCGGACGTACTTCTGGATGTCCTTGTCGTCGGTGCCCTCCGGGATCCCGACCAGGACCCGCTCCGCGTCGGAGGGGGCGCCCGGTCTCGGGTCCTTCAGCGAGTGCCCGCCGAGCACCTTGCGTCGCCGCAGGCGGTCGAGGAACTCGTCGGCCGTACCGCGACGCAGTTCGACCGTGAACTCGCCCAGATACGGAGCATCGAATCGCGGAGCCTGGAGGCCTTGGATGCTTCCGAGGCCGCTCGCGAGAGTACGCGCCTTCTCGGCGAGGGAGGCCTGGAGCCGGGCGAGGCCCCGGGGCCCGACGACGGACGCATACACTACGAAGGCGAGGGCCATCAGCGACTCGTTGGTGCAGATGTTCGACGTGGCCTTCGAGCGACGGATGTGTTGTTCGCGGGTCACGAGGGTCAGGGCGAACGCCCGCCGTCCCTCGGTGTCGACCGTCGCCCCGACCATCCTTCCCGGAGCGGAGCGCACGTGCTCCTTGCGGCACGCGAACAGTCCGAGCAGAGGTCCGCCGAACGAGGGCGCGATACCGAACCCCTGCCCCTCCCCGACGACCACATCGGCCCCGTAGTTCCCCGGCGCCTCGAGGACCGAGAGCGAGAGCGGGTCCGCCGAAACGACGAGCGGAACGTCCCCCAGGATCGACTTGAGCTCGGGCACGCCCTCGTCCACGTGGCCGAAGCCGTTCGGCACGTCGGCGAGGACCCCGAACACGTCCTTCTTCGCCACCGCGGCCCGAACGAACTCGAGGTCGAGCCGCCCGGTGCGGTCGTCGTATGGGATCCCTTCGACACGAAGCCCAGGGCCGCTCGCGTAGTTCTCGAGGACACTGCGCTCTTCCCAGGGCAGGCTGGCCGGGACCAAGAAGCGCGTCCCCTCGTGGAGTCTTCGACAGAAGAGGAGCGCTTCCCCCGCGGCCGTCGCTCCGTCGTAGAGGGAGGCGTTCGCCACGTCGAGCCCGGTCATCTCGACCCAGAGGCTCTGGAACTCGAACAGGGTCCGTAGCATCCCCTGGCTGGCCTCGGCCTGGTACGGGGTGTACGCCGAGTAGAACTCGCTGCGAGAGACGATCGCGTCCACGGCCGCCGGAGAATACCGACCGACGATCCTTCCCCCGAGGAAGCTCGAGAACTTGGACAGCGGTCGGTTCCGCTCGAGGAGCCGGTCGACCTCCGCCACGACCTCCGGCTCGTCGCGTGCCGGGCCGACGCCCATCCGACCGATACGGGCCCGCTTCGGGACATCGGTGAAGAGCGCGTCCGTCGAGCTGATCCCCAAGGCTTCGAGCAGCGCGGCCTCCTCACCTGGCTCATCCGGAATCCAACGCGGCACGGAGGCTCACCGGGGGTTGGGAGCGGCAGTGGCCATAAATCGTTCTCGTCTCACCGGCCGAACGAGGGGGGAGACGGAAGGGGAATCCGACGCTATCGGACGAGGGCAAAGGTATTCGGGGCGACGGGCTCCGTGCGCGGGGACCATGACGCAGGTACGAAGTCGACGGGGAAGCGCTCGGCGAGCCCTGCCCCCGCCTCCACCGTCCGTCGCCATCCTCGACGTCGCGTTCCACCGGGCGTCCCTCGCGACGCCTCGGGGCGAGAACAAGGCCGCCCGCGACCGCCTCCGCGCGGAGCTCAAGATCGTGCGGAGCTCGGCCACGGTCGTCCGTCACCTGCGGCTCGAGACCCGACGGTTCGTCCGAAGCCCCCCCACGGCATTCGAAGCGACGCTGCTCTCCCAAACGTTCGGTTCTGGCAGCCTCGAGCGCGCCCTCACCCGAGTGCGACGCGCCGAGGAACGGATCCGGGGCCTCGCTCAAGCCGCCGAGCGGGCCACGAAGGGGGCGTCGGGCTCGGAGGAGCTGGGCGACCAGATCCGCGCGTTCTACGGCCGGTTATCGAGCTTCGTCCGCGAGATCGATGCGGACCTAGAGATCCTCCGCGAGATGGGAAGGTTCCTCGACGACCGGCCGCACCTCGACCCGGCCGCTCCGACCCTGGTCGTTGCCGGGTTCCCGAACGTCGGCAAGTCGTCGCTCGTGGCGCGCCTTTCCTCGGCACACCCCAAGGTAGCGGACTACCCGTTCACCACGCTCTCCATCGCCGTCGGCCACGCCGACCTCGGCTTCGACCGTCTCCAGGTGCTCGATACCCCGGGAGTTCTGGGCCGGACCGGCCGCTCGAACCCCGCCGAGACCGAGGCGCGCACCGCGGTCCGAGGGGTCGCGACGGTCGTCGTCTTCGTCATCGACCCCTCCGGGAAGTGTGGGTATCCCGTAGAGGAGCAGGAACAGCTGCTCGCCCGCTGGAAGGAGGAGTTCCCCCAACTCCCGATCATCGCGGTCGAGACGAAGTGCGACCTCGTGCGTCGGCCGACCGACCGTCTCCAGGTCTCGGCCACCACCGGAGAGGGCCTCGAGTCGCTCGAGGCGCAGGTTCGCGAGCTCGTCCTCCCCCGCGGGGAGCTCCCTCCGATGCAGGAAGCCGTCGTCGAGGAGACGACGGCGGAGCCCGACTACGAGGAGCGCCCTTCCCGCCGACCGTCCTCCCGTCGCGGGGGTTCCTGAGACAGCGCGTCCTGACCGGCGTCACGCCGTCGACTTGCGCGGAACGCGTTCGGCGCGGATGCGCCCGAGGCAGGCGGTTTCGCCTCAGATGCCGAAAGCCTTCCCGTTCTCAGGAAGGACGACGCGGCACGTTGACTCGAGGGCCTGCCGTAGGGGGTCGCGCTGGTCGCCGTGCATGAGCACGACGGTCTCGGCACGGGACTCCTTCGCCACCCTCACGAGCTCGGAGTGGCCGGCGTGGGCCGAGAAGTCGAACTGCAGGACCTCGCACGACGGATGGATCACCGTGTCGTCGACGGTGAGCGTGCCCTGGTCGAGGAGCTGGCGCCCGTTCGATCCCTCCACCTGGTACCCGGTGAGAAGGATCGAGTTGTTCGCATTGCGGTAGAGCTCGCCGATGTAGTAGAGCACCGGCCCACCGTCCAACATGCCGCCGGTCGTGATGATCACCTCGGCCTCGCGGAGCGCCTTACGTCGGTCCCCCGGATGCTCGACCACGTGGACGCCGTCGAGCGCTCGGCGGAAGCGGCGAGCGTCCGCGAGATACTCCGGGGCGGCCTCGTAGATCTCGTTGACCGAGCGTGCCATCCCGTCGAGGTACGTCTCGAACCCGGCCGAAGCGAGCGACATCATCACTTCTTGCGCGCGTCCGACCGCGAACGCGGGCACGATCGCCTTTCCCCCTCGGTCGATCGTCTCTTCGATCTTGTCGCGGAACTTCCGCTCCGTCTCGCGGCGGTCCGGGTGCTCGCGGCCGGAATAGGTGGATTCCATCACGAGCACGTCGCACTCGAGCGGCTCGGCTCCCCCGACGAGATGGGTAGGGGTCGTCTGGAGGTCGCCCGTGAACAGGACGTCCTTCTCCCCGCGGTAGAGGATCATCGAGGCCCCGGGGATGTGGCCCGCCGGGGTGAATTCGACCTCGATGCCATGGTGGCGGAAGATACCGTGGCGGTCGACCGCGGTGAACCGGGCGTGGAGCGAGTGGATGTCCGCGGGAGTGTATGGCGCGAGGTACCCTTCGAGCCGGGCGATCTTGAGCGCGTCCTTCGTGAGGAGGTCGGCGACGGCGATCGTCACCGGGGTCGCGATGAGCCGGGCCTTGGGGAGTCGGCTCAGGAGCGGTGTCATGCCCGAATGGTCTAGGTGGGCGTGGGAGAGGAACGCGATGTCGACGTTGGTGGGAGCGGGTCGCGGGTAGGTCGGAGGATCGGTCGGCGTCAGCCCGTAGTCGAAGAGCAGCGTGCGGCCCTGGTCCCGGACGACCAGCCCGAGGGAGCCGATCTCCGAGGCACCCCCAAGGAATTGGAATTCCATCGGCGGGCCGAACGGTCCTCCCTCTTAAGGTACTATGCGAAGGCGGCAGGGGAAGGCATCTTTACCCGCTCCCCCGTGCGGCGGTCGTGGCCGGGTCGGCACGGGCGGAGCTCGAGATACTCTACCGCATCAGCGTCGCGGTCCAGCAGGTCGTCCGCGATGCGGAGGGGTCGCCCCACCGGGGCGACGTCGTCGCGATGGGCGCGGACGGCACCCCGACCGAAGAGCTCGACCGGCTCGCCGAGACCGAGATCCTGAAGGTCCTCGACGCCGAGGCGGTGGACTGGAACCTCGTCTCGGAGGAGATCGGGCACGTCTCGCGGGGCGGGCAGAGCACCCTCATCGTCGACCCGATCGACGGTACGTCGAACGCACTCCGTAACCTCCCGTTCTCCACCGTCTCGCTCGCGCTCGGTCGTCGCGACCTCGCCGGGATCGACGTCGGTCTCGTCCGGGACCTCCATCGCGGAACGACCTACTGGGCCGCCCGGGGTCAGGGGGCCTTCCGTGACGGGCGTCGCATACGGACCCGCCCCTGGACCGCGCGCAGCGAGATCTTCTTCGTGAACCTGGGCCGACCCGCGAGCGAACGGTCGGCGCGGCTCGCGACGAGGTGTCGTCGGATCCGCTCGCTCGGGTGCGCCTCGTTCGAGATCCTGATGGTCGCGCAGGGGAGCGCGGACGCCTACTTCTTCGAGAACACGCCCGACACGCGGAACCTGAGGGCCACGGACGTCGCCGCCGCCTACCGGATCCTGCTCGAGGCCGGCGGCGGCATGAGCGACGCCAAGGGCCAGCCGATCGAGACGTTCCCGCTCACGGTGGACCGGCGCACGAGCATCTTCGCGTGGGGCGACAGCGCGCTGGGCGCCCGGGCGAAGGAGGAGGGGTACCTCTGAGGATCGGCCTCCACGCGAACCCCCGCAAGCCGGCGGCGATCGAGCTCGCCCGGCGGGCGGTCCACCTGATAAACGGTCGGGCCGAAGTGATCGTGAGCGACGAGTCGGCGGCCGTCGCCCCCGAGCTCCCCCACAAACCGATGGAGGAGCTGGACCCGGACGTCCTCATCGCGATCGGAGGAGACGGCACGTTCCTCTACACGCTCCGGCGCTCGGACGCCCCGCTCCTTCCGATCAACGCAGGGACCGTCGGGGTCCTCGCCGAGGTCGAGGCGAACCGACCGAACGAGTTCGAAGGGGCGATCGAGCGGCTGCTGAAGGGGTTCTACTTCCTCGAGGAGCGGATGAAGCTCGCCGCGCTGGTCGGAACGACCCCCGTGCCGGACACGACCAACGACTTCGTTCTCCACTCGGCCCAGGTCGGGAAGATGGGCCTCTTCGAGATCGCGTTCGATGGGCATGTCGCGGGCCAGATCCGGGCCGACGGCCTCATCGTCGCGAGCCCCACCGGCTCGACCGCCTACTCGCTGAGCTCCCTCGGCCCCATCGTCGACCCCGGGCTCGACGCCATCGTGCTCACCTCGATCGCCCCGTTCCGAGTCGAGGCCCGCGCGCTCGTCCTCGAGCCGCTGCGGACCGTCCGGCTGCGGCCGATCAAGTCCGGGCGCGGCGCCGTGGTCATCGCCGACGGCCAGGACGAGTATCCGCTCCCCCTCGACTCCGCGCTCACGGTCTACCGGTCCCCCCGGCGAGCGACGCTCGTTCGCTTCGGGTCGCGGTTCTTCCAACGTCTCCAAGGGAAGCGGATCCTTCCGTGGACGGAGGACGGGCCGGTAGGAGGACCGTCAGGTGCCGATCTTCCGCCCCGCCCGTAAGCGGCCACCGGGCTCCCCTCGCCTCGGCGAGACGCCCCGGTCGATCACCCGGCGCGCGCTCGTCAGCGCCCTCGCGAGCGCCCGGTCCGCCTACCCGAACGAGTTCGGGGGCGTGCTGCGCGCCGACCCCCCCGGGATCATCAGCGAGCTGCTCCTCCTTCCCGGCACCACGGCGGGCCGGCGCCATGCGAACTTCCAGCTCTACATGCTCCCCGCCGACCTGACGGTCGTCGGAACGATCCACTCGCACCCGTCGGGGGCGCTCCACCCGTCGGACGCGGACCTCCGCCTGTTCCGGAGCTGGGGTCGGCGCCACATCATCGTCGGCACTCCGTTCGGACCGGGCTCCTGGCGGGCGTACGACGGCAACGGGGAGGAAACGCGGCTCGAGGTCCGCGAAACGGTGGCTTCCCCGATCCCCAGCGAAGAGCTGCCCGAATACCGACCTCGGGCCGTGCACCGACCCCTGCCGAGCGACTTGGGGAACTTTCCCGAGGACGAAGCCTAGGACGGGGTCGCGGGCCGTCCGGTCCGCTATTCGCGCACGGGGATCGTCGGAACGGGCAACCGGTCCGGCGTGCGGGTCGGGTCCACGATCTCCCGCCCGGGCCGCTTGGGCTCGCTAATGAGCCCGTGCATCCCGGCGAGCATCTCGAGGAACGCGATGAACCCGCGGAACGAGCTCCGGTAGAGCTTCGTGTGGTGACCTTCCCAGTCGAAGAAGTCGTCCAGCATCCGCTTCGACTGCCGGAGCCCGTGCGTGAGCGCGCGCTTCAGGAGCACCTGCTGGAGGGGGCTCACCCGGTCCCGGCGGAACCAGTCCCGGGACTGGAGGTGGCCCAGCGGAACGAAGAACATCGGGACGAGGATCGCCTTGAAATTCCACAGGTCGTCGATCAGGTCGATCGTCCGCTGGACGTCGTCCTCGGTCTCCTGGGGGAGGCCGACGATGAACGTACACGCCGGGAACACGTGGTTGTCGTTCATCAGACCCGCCGCCTGCACGACGAGCTCGGGCCACTGGGAGGCCTTGAACGGAGCGACCTTTCCCGGCATCGCGGCGGTGATCATGCGAGGGGACCCGGTCTCGACTCCGACCTCCACGCCCCACCAGTCCTGCTTGTCGTCGATCAGGACCTCGGCGCACTTCGAGAGGAGCTTCGGCTTGGTCATGAGGGTGGCCACGGCGACATGGCTCCACCCGACCTGCTGGTAGTAGCGCTTCGCGAGCTGGAGGAGCGGGATCAGCTTCTCCTCGTGCGGCATGATGTTCGGGCTCCCGTAGAACAGCACGTCGTCCGAGTGCAGGATCCCCTTACGGACCCCGATCTTCGCGTTGACCTTGAGCTCCTCCTCGATCTTCTCGAGGGGGTACCAGCGGGTCGGTCGCGTGGTGACCGAACAGAACGAGCAGCCGCGGCAGCACCCGCGGCCGATCTCGACGAGACCGTTCACGCTCGGGAACCGTATGGAGGGGATCTGCTCGACCTTCGGGGCCTCCTTCGGGCCGAGCACGACGTGCGGCGGGAGGAACTCATCGCGAAGCGCCTTTCCGACGATCTCCTTGGCGAACAGGTCCGCTTCGCCCTCGACGACGCTGTCGATGCCGCCGAAGGAGTCCACGAACTCCTGGATCCAGGGGAGCTTCTTCCGGGTCGCGGGCGCAAGTTGCCAGGCGCACGGACCCCCCGCGATGATCTTGAGGCCCCGCTTGCGGGCCTCGACCACGGCCGGCTGCCGGAGCATCCGCTTGAAGTTGACGCAGTTCAGGGGCTCCTTCTTCATCACGCCGGCGAACGTGGAGCTCGGAGGGTTGAGCCCGAAATAGTCGTGGCCCGAGATCAGGAGGACCTTCGCCTGGCCCGGCATGTACTTGTCGAGGTGGCTTGGATGGACGATCCGGGCGTCGAAGCCGGCGTCGATGAGGGACGCCTCGATCTTTCGCATCCCATAGGGGGCCTGGCGGGGGTAGCCGTTCTCGTCCACCGGCATGTCGGGGAAGAACAGCCGCTTGTACACGGTCTCGGGCAAGATGTAGGCGGGAGTCGTCGTTCCGAACCCCAGGAATTCCTTTCCGTGGTGGTTGCTCATCATCGTCCAGTCGCAGGTGATGACAACTTCGGGCATGGACCGACCTCACCCCGAGGGGTAGGACAGGGCGTCCACGGGAATCCCCCTCTTATGGCTATCGAAGCTCCCGAAGCGACACTCGGTAACGCCTGAAGCGTTCGGAGCCGGCCCAAAAACCCCCTAGCCGAAGTCACCCTCGTCGTCGTCCCGGGGCGAGACGCCGTCGAGCGGGTCGCCCATCTCCTCAGGGGGTTCCTCCATCTCTCCGCCCTCATGGAACGCCGGGTCGCGCTGTAGAAGATGGACCCGCACGCAGTCTCGGTGGGCGGGGGTCCCGTTCCAGGAGCTGGTCTCCTCCGGTTCGTCGAGCGGTTCCTTGCAGAGGCAGCAGATCTCCGGGGGCGGACTGATCCAGGAGATACGCCGGGGAGCGGGCTCCATCGGGGCCTCTCGTCACATATGCGGGAAGGTGTCCTTTACCTTTCGGAACGACCCGTTCCCGGGCCGGCGGCTCCCCAGGAAAGACCCTTAACCCGGGCCGAGCGTCGACCCGACGTGGACACCTTCACCGAGATCCGTCGCCGACGGGTCACCCTCGGCATCTCGCTCGGTGAGCTCGCTCGGGCGGTCGGAAGGAGCGACGCGACGCTCTCTCGCATCGAGCGGGGGCAGATCCGACCGTCGTACGAGCTCGTCCAGCGCATCCTGGCCTACCTAGAGACCCAAGAAGGGCTCACCGCGCCCCGGCTCACCGTCGGGGAGCTCATGCACCGACCGCTGGTCACTGTCGAACCGAACGCTACCTTGGCTACGGCCGCCCAACGGATGGAGAGCGGGGCGTACTCGCAGCTTCCTGTAGTGGACCAGGGTCGCGTGATCGGCTCGTTGTCCGAGTCCGCGTTGCTCCGGGCGCTCGCGCAATCGGCCGCGCATCGGGTCCGGGTCCGAGAGGTCCTCGAGCCGCCGTACCCCGTGCTCGACGAGGGCTTCCCCGCGGACCTCCTCCCCCCGCTCTTGGGGCGGTACCCGGCGATCCTGGTCGCCCGTCACGGGGACCTGCAAGGGATCGTTACCAAGGCGGACCTCATCCGGGGCCTCCGCGGGGCCTCCCTCCGTCGGGGCCCGAGCGGCTAGGGCTCGGCGTTAGCGACCCGAACAGCGCCGAGCGAGGCCCGTACCGCGAGCTGAGCCGCGAGGAACCCCAGGCGATCAGCCTCCCCGCCCGCTCGGCCCGCTGAGAGCGCCGGGCCCACCGAGCCTGTCGAAGCCCCGAAGAGGACGTCTCCGTCCGTCGCGCTGTGGAACGGCGTGACCGTCGAGGCCAAGCCGGCGTGGGCCATAGCGACGACCCTCGCGAGCGTCGGCCGGTCCACGTCGAGGTCCGTGACCACGAGACCCAGGGTGGTGCCGGACGATGGGTCGGCCACCGGCGGGGCCGCCCCGGGGGGCGCGATCCGCCCGCGGTCGTCCCGCGCCCCGGCGACCCAGCGACCCGTGCTCGGGTCCCGCACCCCCCCGATCGAATTCACGACGAGCAGAACTCCGAGCAAGCCGCGTCGCCCGACCCGCGTGGCGGCCGTGCCGATGCCTCCCCGCATCGCCCGTTCGCGTCCGAGGTACTTCCCGACCGTGGCCCCCGCCCCGGCGCCCACGCGCCCGACGGGGACTTCGTCCCGACTCGCTCGCCGCGCCGCCTCGTAGCCGAGGGGAAGGTAATCCGGTATCGGCCCTTTGGTTCGTGGTAGGTCGAAGAGCGCGGCCCCCGACACCGGCGCGACGAGGTTGGGGTTGTGGAACGCGCGGTGCCCGCCGCCGCGTTCTAGGACCCGAAGCCGAACCCCTCGCGCCGCGTCCAGGCCATAGAGGCTCCCGCCGGAAAAGAAAAGGGCCCACCGGCGACCGAACGTCGAATCGAGCGAGAGCGAGGCCGTGTCGTAGGTCGCCGACGCGCCCCCCCGAACCTCCACCACGGTCGGGACGGCCGCATCGAACAGGACCGCCGTGACACCGCTCGATGCCTCGGGATCCTCGGCGTGGCCGACGGCGAGCCCTGCCACCCGTGAGAGGTCGAGCGTCGATGGCGCCACAGGGTCGGGAGGCGCCCCGTAGAAAAAGCGATTCCGCCCGGTTTGCGCGATGGGTTCTTGTATTCCATCGAAGGTGCCCCGCACCAGCATGACCTCCCCTCGCCGAAAGCCGAGCGCGGAACCTCAGCCCCCGAAGGGCTTCCGGATCGCACGAGACCTACCGGTGGGCCGCCACCCGCTGCTCGCGGCGTTCCCCGGAGCGGACCGGCTCCCGATCGCGGAGCGCCTGCAGTCGGACGCCGCCGCGCGCGCCAAGCTGTTCGATGAGACGTGCGTGCAGGTGGTCGACCAGGACCTCTGGATGTACGTGGCACCGTGGGACATGCCTCCGGGCGCCCGACGCGAGTGGCGGCCCGTGCTCTCCCCCGGCTCCGACTGCATCGTGATCGGGAAGAGCCACCTTGCCGACAGCCCGCCGCTCGTGCTCTACATGGACATCTTCCACGAGCTCTGCCACGTTATCCAGCGGCAGGGGGGGGCGAACCTGTTCGCAGCCGGGAGCTACGTGAAGCGCTGGACCGAGGTCGAGGCGTACCGGTTCGTCGTGAAGGAAGCGCGGACCCTCGGTGTCTCCGACGAGTTCCTCCGCGAGTACCTCCGCGTGGAGTGGATCTCGGAGGACGAGCACCAAGAGCTGCTCGCGAGCCTCGAGGTCCCTCTCCGCTAGGTCTCTCGGGATCCGGCCGCCCCGAGGGGCGGACGGTCGCCCCTCCCGATGCGTGACGAACCGATTCTTTATCCCCCCGAACCCCGAATCGAACTGCCTACCGGGGGGGCACGACACGTCGATCGACATCAAGGCCCGCTCGATCCTTCGTCCCTCGACCAACGACCTCTGGTTCCTGGCCTATCTTCCGCTCGCCGTCTCGGACGGGATCGCCACCCCGCTCATCCCGCTGCTCGCGCTCCAGCACTTCGGCGCCAGCGCGTTCGTGGTCACGATCATCATCGCGGCGAGCGCGATGAGCCAGGTCCCGTTCACCATCCTGTGGGGGAACCTCTCCGACCGCGTCGCGCACCGGAAGTACTTCCTCGTCGGCTCGTTCCTCGCGACAGGCGTGAGCATCATCCTCATCGCGCTCGCGAGTAACCTCATCACGTTCTTCTGGCTCAACGTCGTCGAGGGTCTCGCCTCCGCCGCAAGCGCGCCGATCGGGACGATGCTCCTGCTCGAGACGCGCCACAAGCGCTGGTGGCCGCAGGACATCGGCTTCTTCGGCCTCATCTCGGGGCTCGGCACGACCGCGGGGCTCGCCGTCGGCTTCGTCTGGCTGTTCGTGATCGGCTACTCCCAGCCGGCGATCTCGGCGATGACCGCGCTCCTGCTCGTCTCGGGAGTGCTCGCCCTGGTCTCCGCGGGGATCGCATGGGCGTGGATCGAGGAACCGACGGCCCGGGTCGAACGCAGGACGGTCTCCGGCTTGCTGAACCTCAACCGGGGCGTGGTCGAACGGTTCCGTCACGTCCGGGCCCGGATCTCCGGGCTGGTCGACCTCACTCGGTCCAGCGCCGAACGCCTGCCCGGTCGGGAGTACCTCTTCCTCGTGGCCCTCGGGGTGATGTGCGTCGGCTTCGACATCTTCTACGGACCGTTCCCGGTGTTCCTATGGCAGAACGCCCGATTCTCGGACGCGGGGGTCTTCATCGTCTACCTCGGCTCGTCGGCGGCCTCCACCGCCCTGTTCTTCCACTCCGGAAAAGCCGTCGACGCGCACTCCCCGAAGACGGTCTTCCTCGAGTCCCTCGGTGGCCGCGTCCTCCTGATGCTGCTGTTCTTGTGGGGCCCGATCTACGTCCTGTTCGGCTTCGGGACGCCAGCGCTGCTCGCCTGGCTCACGCTCCTCAACGCGCTCCTCGGCGTCACCTGGGCGTTCATCAGCACGGCGAGCACGCTCTTCCTGGTCCGACTGGTGGGCCGCTCCGCGCGGGGCCGAGCGCTCGGCCTCTACAACGCGATCGCGGGGGCGGGGAGCCTCATCGGGACCCTCCTCGGTGGCTGGCTCTACGCCACGTACGGGGTGCAGTTCGCCTACTCGATCGCCGCCGTAACGGTGGTGATCGGCGCCGGCCTCCTGCTCCCGATCCCCTACCACATGTTCCAGTTCTCCCACGCCCTCCCGCATCGCCGCGGGCTCGGGCGCAACGCACGGGCCGTCGCTGGGCCCCCTCGAACGAGGGGTCGGTCCCGCGGGTGAGACCGCGCTAGCCGAACATCTCCCAGGTCAGGGTCCGGACGACGTACCCCAAGGCGAGATGGGCCAGGAACACTTCGAGGGCCGGGGGGTACTCCTCGATGACGCAGGAGCGGAACCCGAGCCGGCCCACGCCCACGGGATCGGTCCCCCGGAGCACGGCGAACTTCCCGGTGAGCCGCTCGTTGATCGTGTACTCGACCCCTCCGTAGAGGATCGTCATCGGTCCGAACGTCGTCGCCCGCGTCTTCCAAAGGTCCTCGCCGACCTGGATCCGGATCTCGTCCGCCTTCGCGCGGTAGGAGACGAGCGACCGCCCGTCCGTCGCGGCGCTCGGTCGGTCGAGCACGTAGGCGGTCGAGAACAAGGCTGCGATCTTCGGATAGAGGCCCGGGCTCTCGGACTCGACGGGTCGTCCGGTCCAGGTCTCGGCACCGACCTCGACCTCGATGACGTTCTTCAGGACACGAGCCGTCGCCCGAATCATCGGCCGCTCGAAGGCGTACTGGCCATCAGGTATTAATGGCGACACCGGTCGGTGGCGCGTGACGGGCCTCGCTCCTCGGCCTCCGGCGCAGGACCGGGCGTTCGGCCTCGAGTTCTATCAGTCCCACACGCCCGGGTTGGCGGGCCGGACCAAAGCCTCGCCCGACGACTTCCGGGTGACCGAGATCTCGAACTATCCGATGCCCGACCCGTTGGGGGCTTTCTCGGTGCTGAGGGTCCAGAGCCGCGACTGGGAGCAGCACGAGCTCGGCCAGGCGATCGCGCGGCGCCTCGGTTTGTCCTCGACCTCGGTCCAGTGGGCGGGCACGAAGGACCGACGAGCGGTGGCGGAGCGCCTGCTCTCGTACCGAGGACCGCTTCCGAGCGGGGAGCTCGGACTCCCCCGCGTGGTCGTCCTCGACGCGTACACGGCCCGGGACGGTCTCGTCCTCGGACACCACTTCGGGAACGCTTTCGAGGTCCGGATCGACGAGCTCGCCGTTCCGCTGACGGAGGCCCTAGCGACGTGCCGTGCCACGGAACGGGAGCTGAAGGACGACGGGTATTGGCCTAACTTCTTCGGACCGCAGCGGTTCGGCGAGGTGCGGCCGGTGACGCACGTGGTCGGGCGAGAAGTGGTGCGGGGCGACCTGGCCGCCGCGGTCGAAACGTACTTGGTCGCGCTCCCCCCGGGGACCCCGGACGGGATCGGCGACGCGGCCCGGAGGACCTACGCGGAAACGCACGACCCGGTCCGAGCCTTGAGGGAATTTCCGAGTCACTACCGGTTCGAGCGGGCGATCCTCGAGCGTCTCGCGAGAGGGGATCCGGCCGAGCGCGCCTTCCGCGCCCTTGACCGGGAGCTTCGCCTTCTGTTCGTTCACGCGTTCCAGGCGCTCCTGTTCAACCGGTGGACGAGCCGCCGACATGCGGAGGGGCTTCCGCTCGACCGCCCCCTGCCGGGGGATCGCATCCTTAGGCTCGGCCGCGACGGTACGGTCCGCAGCCAGGAAGGGATCCCCGTCTCGGCGGACAACGAGAGGGAGTGCGCGGAGCTCGTCGAGCGTCGCGGGGCGCTCCTCGCGGGACCGCTCGTCGGCTACGAGACCCCGAGCGCCGAGGGCCCCGCCGGAGCGATCTTGGAGGAGCTTCTCCGCGAAGAGGGCGTCGACCGCGCGATGTTCCGCGTCCCGGCCGCCCCCGAGGTCGCGAGCCGAGGCGCGTGGCGTCCCGCGGTCCTTCCGGTCCCCCCGCTCGGACTGAGCGCGGAGCCGACGGGTCTCTGGTTCCGTTTCGCGCTCCCGAAGGGGGCGTACGCCACCGTGCTGCTGCGCGAGTTCCTGAAGACCGGGGCCGAATAGCCTTCACGCCCGCGCCTCGAAACGAGGCTACTAATAGTCGACGTTCGGGTGGTCCACCGCCGAGAACGGACCATCATGCCCGTGGACACTGCTCGCCCCTTTTTCGTCCCGCTGCGCACGCCGGGACCCACTCCGCTCTCCGAAGTGCCCGAGGGGGCGGCCCGCGTTCCGACCGGGGTGCCGGACTTCGATTCCCTCACCGGGGGGTTCCCGACCGGTTCCGTCGTGCTCCTCTTCGGCGAGGCCGGGTCCGGTCACCAGGAGTTCGCGCTCACCTCGGCCGTCCACTTGATGCTGCACTACGACGACCCCCGCATGCACCATTTCTATCTCGGGAGCGCGAAGGGGCCGTTCGTCTACCCTCAGGGGATCGTGTACGTGAGCACCAGCCGCTCCCGCGAGCAGGTGATCGCGGAGCTGCACGGCGCGTTCGACGTGACCTACTCGGAGGTGCTCTCGCGCCATCTGAACTTCCACGACCTTTCCCCGGCCTACTTCCAGGACACGGTCGTGCCCTCGTCGTGGGCGTCGCTCGCGAGCCCGCTCCTCTCGGGGGCTCCGGTCAGCGCCGCGCCGGACGACGGCGGCCCCCTGCGCGCGCTCGCGGACGCGATCGACCAGGACGGCCGTAAGAACCTCGTCATCGTCGATTCGCTCACCGACCTGCTCGTCCGAAGGGGCCTCGAGCCGGCGGACCTGCTCACCCTGCTCAAGGGGCTGCGCCGACGAGCGAAGGAGTGGGACGGCGTCGTCTACCTGCTGCTCTCGAAGGGGGTCGCCCCCGCCGCCGTCGAACAGGCCGTGATCGATTCGGTCGATGGGGTCCTGCACTTCAGTTGGGTCGCGAGCCCGAGCCAGTCCCATCGGCAACGAGCGATGGTGATCGACAAGTTCATGCCGATCCTCGCTCGGCTGCCGATCGAGTACCACGGACGGTTCGTGATCCGAGTGAACGCGGCGAGCGGACTGGTGACCACACAATATGAGCGCGTCTGAGAAGGCGGAGAAGGGCCGGCCCCGGGTCCCGACCGGGATCTCCGGGCTGGACGAGATGCTCGGGGGCGGGTTCCCCGCGGGTCACGTGGTCCTGGTTACCGGCCTCCCCGGCACCGGGAAGACCTGCTTCGGCCTCCAGTTCCTGATGGCCGGCGCGACCGCCGGGGAGAAGGGTGTCTTCCTCTCGCTCGAAGAGGACGTCGCTCCGCTCCTCGAGAGCGCTCGCATCTTCCACTGGCCGGTCGACGCCGCGGTCAGCGGGGGGACGCTCAAGATCCTTCGGATCGACCCCAAGGAGACCCGGCAGAGCCTCCACCGGATCCAGGGGGAGCTTGGGAAGGAGCTCACCGGCCTCGGCGCCCAGCGGATCGTCGTCGACTCGGTTTCCCTGCTCAACATGCTGAGCGACGACGAACCCGGCCGCCGATCGACGCTCTTCGCCCTCGCCGCCGCGTGCCGGGAGAGCGGTGCGACGACCGTGCTCACGGCGGAAGCCGACCCGCTCCATCCCGAGGTCAGCCGCGACGGGCTCAGCGAGTACGTCGCCGACGGGGTCCTCCTGCTCGGCTACCGCACCGGGCCCGACGGGCACCGGGTGGGCCTCTCCCTTCGGGTGCTCAAGATGCGGCGGACCGCACACGCCCGCTCCGTCCAGCCGTACTCCATCGGCGCGAACGGGATCGCGGTGGACGCGAAGGCCGTCGACTTCGGCGGACCGTAGTTCCCCCCTCGTGTCGGGGTCCGTCCGCGCCTCTTAGTACGCCTTCACCTTCGGAGGCGCGACCGCGCTCCTATGCCGCCCACCGAGCGTCCACGAGATCTCCCGGTTCGGGCGACGCTTCCCGGGATCCCCCCACCGGACCGGGCGACACCGTCCTGGGTGCTGTACGTCGACCTCGATGCCTACTACGTCTCCTGCGAGCTTCGTGAACGGCCCGAGCTCAAGGGTCGGCCCGTGATCGTCGGACCCCCGCCGGCCGAAGGCCCGACCCGAGGCGTGGTGCTCTCGGCCAGCTACGAGGCGAGACCGTCCGGAGTCCGGAGCGCCATGCCGGCCGCCCAGGCGGCGAGGCTGTGTCCCGAAGCGGTCTGGATCCCACCGGATTTCGAAAAGTACGAGCGGGTCGCCCGAGACGTTCGCGCCGTACTGCGACGCCACTCGCCCACGGTGATCCCCTACAGCATCGACGAGGCCGCGGTGGTCGTACGCGGGGTCGATGCTGCGGAGGCCCGGCGCATCGCCGGGACGATCCAGAAGGAGCTCCTCGAGGAGCTGGCGCTTCCCGCCTCGGTCGGCGTCGCGACCTCTCGGGTGATCGCCAAGATCGCGACGGACCGAGCGAAGCCCGCGGGCATCCGCGTGGTCCTTCCCGAGGAGGCGGCCGCCTTCCTCGCGCCGCTTCCCGTCCGAGCCATCCCCGGAGTGGGTCCGAAGACCGAGGAGATCCTCCACGGCCGGGGGATCCAGACGATCGGGGACCTGGCGGGACGAAAGCCCTCCGAGCTCGCCCGCGCCCTCGGCTCGTTCGCGGGGGAGCTCGTCGCCCTCGCGCGCGGCGAGCCCCGGGAGGAGCCCGAGGCGTCGGACGAGCCCCGGTCGCGCTCGACCGACCACACGTTCGCGCGCGACGTGGACCAGTGGGAGGAGGTCGAGGCGACGGTCCGCACCCTCGCCGGCGAGCTCGCCGGGGCCCTCGGCCGCGAGAACCTCCGCTACGGGACCGTGGGCGTGGCCTTCCGGTGGGCCGACTTCTCGCGCTCCCAGCGGAGCCGTTCCCTCGGGGCGGCGCGCGAAGGGGCCGTCCCGCTCGCCGAGGCCGCCGTCCGTCTCGCCCGCGAGCTCTGGGAATCCGAGCGTTCCTCGCGGCGCCGAACGGTACGCACGGTGTCGGTGCGGACCGAGCGGTTCGTCCCGCGAACGCAGCGACAGGTCTTCCTCGACGACTTCCGGTGAGCTCGACCCGGAGGGAGTTAAGTACGTTCGGTCGACTTCGACACGCCGGCGCGTGAGCCCTCGTGACCGAACCCGCCCATGCTCCTCCCGCCCGAGACCCCCTCCGTGGGGAGACGGACGCCCCTATCGTCAGCTCGCGTCTTGGTGTCCCGATCCCGGCGTACCAGGGTCGTTCGCTCCCGAACCTGTCGTCCTCCTTGGCGGCCGCGCTCGGGCGCCGGGACGACGAATCGCCCCCGTTGCCTCCCCTCGAAGCCGACCTCGACCCGTTCGAGGGCCGGAGGGCGGAGGGTCCGGTAGTGGTCTTCCTGGTCGATGGTCTCGGCTGGTCATCGCTCCTCGCTTCCGCCGACCGGGTCCCCGAGGGCACGGCCGCGAGGTGGGTCCGCCGAGCGGGGCCGCTCACCTCGGTGTTCCCGACCACTACCACGATCGCGCTCACCAGCCTCTCGACCGGTGCGGCTCCCGGCCAGCACGGGGTCGTGGGGCACCGCGTCTACCTGCCGCACTTCGGCACCGTGGTGGAGGTCCTACGGATGTCCCCGATCGGCGTGGCCGCCGCGGAAACTTTGGTGGGTCCGGACTGGTCCCCCGGGCTCCTCTCCGCGGTCCCCAGCATCTTCCGCCGGGGGATCCCGGGCGTGGCCATTTCGCGGGACCAGTTCGAGGGGACCGGCTTCACGCGTCTCATCTACGATGGCGCGACGTTCGTGGGCTACTTCACCGAAAGCGACCTCGCGCTGTCGCTCGTCACCGTCCTCTCCCGCCCCGACCCTCCTCCGCTCGTGTTTGCGTATTGGGACGACCTCGACCTCGCGCACCACCTGCGGGGACCCCAACACGAGTTCGTCGACCTCGAGCTGAAGCGGGTCGAGTCCGTCCTCTCGTACACCGCCCGACATCTGGGACCGGACCTCGCGCGCCGGACAACGGTCGTCGTGACGGGAGACCACGGGCAGGTCCCGATGGAGACGGACCGATTGCTCGCCGTCGACCGCGAGCCGTCGCTCCTCGAACACATGTCCCGACCGCCCGCGGGCGACCGTCGTGCGGCCTACTTCTCAGCTCGACCCGGCCATCTCCCCGCCCTCCGCGAGGCCCTCGAGGCGCGCCTGCCGGCAGGCGGTCACCTCATCGGAATGCCCGACGCGGTCGAGGGCGGGCTCTACGGTCCTCCCCCGTTCCACTCCGAACTGGCGGAGCGGCTCGGAGACCTGCTCCTCCTATTGCCCAATCCAGGGGGCGTGACCTACTCCGTTCCCGGCACGCGACCCCGCCGGCACCCGATGCGGGGGGCCCACGGGGGCCTCGAGCCCGAGGAGCTCTTCGTGCCGCTCATCCGTGCCCCGCTCTCCGAGCTCGTCGCCGGGTCCTCCCGGACCCCTCATCTACCATCCGGACCTCCCGCGAGGGAGGGAACGTGACCGAGTTCCGTCGCGACCCGATCACCGGACGTTCCGCGATCATCGTCCCCGGCCGGAGCGCACGGCCCAACGACCACGCCGTAGCACCGCCCTCGACCCCGAACGAGCCCGACTGCCCGTTCTGCGAAGGGAACGAGTCGCGGACTCCTTCTGAGGTCGCCGTGGCCGCGCCGCCGGGCCGCCGACCGAACGAGCGGGGCTGGTACGTGCGCACCATCCCGAACCGGTTCCCCACGGTCGCCCCTGAGACCTCAGGACCCGGCCCGACCGATGGGTCGTCCGGATTCGAGCGTCGTCCGGCGTTCGGCTACCATGAGGTCGTCATCGAGAGCCCGTCCCATGCGCCGCTGCTCGCGTTCCTGCCCCGCGAGCAGGTCCTCCGCGTGATTCGGATGTGCCGCGACCGGGTCCGCCGTCTTTCCGAGAACGCTCACGTGGGCTCCATCACCCTTTTCGAGAACGCCGGACCGGAGTCGGGGGGCTCGCTCTGGCACCCCCACGCTCAGCTCGTCACGGTCCCCGAGCTCGCCCCGGCGCTCCGGGAGGAGATGGAGGGTGCGGAGCGATACCGGCAGCGGGTGGGCGCTGAGTGCGCGTTCGAGGAGGCCGCGGCCGCCGAGGTCCGGGACGGATCGCGTGTGCTGTTCGACTCGGGCCAACTCCTCGCCTACGCTCCGTTTGCTTCTGCCTACCCATTCGAGGTCCGGGTCGTCCCGCACCGGCACGCGCCCTCGTTCGGCGAGGCGACCGACGACGAGGCGGACGCGCTGGCCAACCGTCTGCCCGCCATTCTGCGCGCCCTCCAGGTGGTCCTGCCCGGGGCCTCGTACAACTTCGTCGTACGGTCCCCGGTCGCTCCCGCACCGGCGTACGACCGATATCACTGGCACCTCGACCTGTACCCTCGCCTCGTCCGCCCGGACGGCTTCGACCTCGGCTCCGGGTTCCCCGTGAACACGGTGACCCCCGAGGACGCCGCCGAGGCGCTGCGGGCCGCGATGGGCGCAAAACGCTAATGGCCGACGACCGGTCCGAGCGGTCGTGGGCGAGCTGAGGGAGCCGATCGTCTCGCTGCTCGGGCACGTCGATCACGGCAAGACGACGTTGCTCGACCGGATCGCGGGGAGCGTGCGCGCCGCGAAGGAGCCCGGCGGGATCACCCAGCACATCGGCGCCATCGAGGTGCCCGGCTCGACCGTCCGCCGCCTCTGCGAGGGGGTCCTCCGGAACGAGCAGTTGCGGCTCCCCGGACTGCTCTTCGTCGACACGCCCGGACACCGCTCGTTCGAGACCCTCCGGCGGCGTGGAGGGGCGCTCGCGGACCTCGCGATCCTGGTGATCGACGTACGGGAGGGGGTCATGCCCCAGACCCGCGAGTCGGTCCAGATCCTTCGGCGCGAGAAGACCCCGTTCGCGGTCGCGCTCACGAAGATCGACCTCCTCGGAGGCTGGCGGAAGCCCGTCGGTCCGCTACCGCTCCTCGAGGCGATCCATCGTTCGGCGCCCGACTTCCAGAAGCTCCTCGACCAGCGCGTCTATTCCGTCGCCGAAGAGCTCGACCACTTGGGCTTCAGCGCCGAGCGCTTCGACCGGGTCAGCGACTTCACCCGGAACGTGGGGATCATGCCGGTATCGGCGAAGACCGGTGTCGGCGTCCCCGAGCTGATCGCGCTCCTGGTGGGCCTCTCCCAACGGTTCCTCGAAGGCGAGCTCGAGCTCATCACGGAGGGCGGGGAGGCGACGATCCTCGAGCGGAGCGACCAGAAAGGGGTCGGTCCGGTCGGCAACGTCATCATTTACCGTGGCCGGCTCAAGGTCGGCGACGAGATCGTCGCGACCGGACGCGAGGAGCCGTTCGCCACCCGGATCCGCGGGATCTATCGACCGGTCCCGCTCAAAGAGGGTCGCACCTCGAAGCAGGTTCGTCTCGCCTCCCTATCGGAGGTGCAGGCCGCGGCGGGAGTGTACCTGGCAGCGACGGGGATCGAGGAGGCGATGCCGGGCGGCCTCCTCAAGGTCGTCCGAAGCGAGGAAGAGAAGGCCCGCGTCATCGAAGAGCTCGCGCGGGAAAGCCAGCCGGTCGCGGAGGTTGCGCTCAGCGGCGTCGCGATCTACGCCGACACGCTCGGGGGCCTCGAGGCGCTGGCGTTCGAGTGCCGAGAGCGGGGCATCCCCATCCACGAGGCCGGGGTCGGGCCCGTGGGCCGACCGACCGTCATGCGAATGGCGATCGTGAAGGACCCCACCCATCGGGCGGTCCTCGCGTTCGCGGTCCCGATCCTTCCCGACGCCATCCCCGAGGGCGAGGCCGCCTCGGTCCGCGTCTTTCGCGCCGACGTGATGTACCGGCTCATCGAGGAGTACGACGCCTGGCGGACCGAGCGGAAGCGGGAGCTCGAGGTCCAGCGCCGGCTCGAGCACGTGCACCCCGCCAAACTCGAGGTCCTCCCCGGGTTCGTCTTCCGCGCCTCGAAACCCGCGATCGTCGGCATCAAGGTGCGCGGGGGGACGTTGCGACCGGGCGTACGGCTCATGCATCTGGACGGCACGGAGGTGGGCGTGCTGAAGTCGCTCCAGAAGGAGGGCGAGTCGGTGACCGAGGCCGAGGAGAACGCGGAGCTCGCCGCGTCGATTGACGGCGCGGTCATCGGTCGGAACCTGAAGGAAGGAGACGTCCTGGTCGTGTCGCTCTCCGAGAGCGCCGCGCGGGCCCTCCGGGGTCAGCCGCTCTCCCCGTCCGAACAGGCGATCTTGGACGAGGTCGTCCGCCTCCACCGAGCGACCCACCCCTTCTGGGGGCAATAGTCGGTCGAACGGGAGCGGCGCCCTACCGGCGCCGTTCGCCGCGGTCGGAATCCCAATCCTCTGGGGGAAGGCTGGGATGGCGGACCGCCGCAACCTCGACGTCCGGGTCCGGATACACCCCTGCGGGCAGGAAGAGGCCCAGGAAGAGCGCGATCCCACCGATCGTGAGGAGCGCGACCCCACCGGTGGCGATCAGCCCCCACCCCCACGCGGGGAACGGCGCCGTCGGAGCGAAGCTGATCGAGAACATCGCGGAGAACCTCAGCGAGAGGTTCCCGGGGTTCGCTGCGAGGAGGATGTAGAGGGAGGCGTTGGACGGAACGACGGTCCCCTGGCCGGAGGTCGCCGCCGACCATCTGAGGACGGCGGACCCGGTCCGGCAGGGCCCGAACGGACCGACGCAGCTCGTCACCGGCCACAGGGAGACGTTGGCGGGCGAGCTTGCCGTCCACGACAGCGCGATCGAGCCCGCGCCGGGGGTCGGCCCGGAGACGATCCATGTCTCGTTCGAGTGGGGAGCGAGGTCGGGGTCCTGGGAGCTGACCTGGCTCGTGTTCGCCGAACCCGATGAGAGGAAGACTAGGGTGAGGATCAGCCCCACCCCGAGCACCGCGATGATGGTTCCGAGAACGACCAGTCCGGTGCGCACGGAAGGCCGGAGAGGGGCTCTCCCAATAGACTTACGGGACTAACGAAGCCCGCCGGTCCTCGGTGAGGGGCGTATATACTCGCGACCCGTACGTGCGATGCCGTGACAGAGGCCGGGGAAGGGTCGACTTCCCACGGGGAAGCTCCGCCCGTGTGCCCGATGTGCGGGAGCACCCACCGCATCGTGGACGCGGTCCTCGCGGAAACCCACTGCGCCGAGTGCGGCCTGGTCTTCGACGGGACCCCGATCGTCGCGACGGCGCCGGCTCCCGCAGAGGCTTCGGGGTCCGAAGGCAGCGGGCGAGGGATCGGCCCGTTCGTCCGCCCCGGAGGAACGAAGCGCGCCCTGGGCTCGACGTTGTCGCTCGCCCGGGACGGGCAGGGGAAGCGACTCGGGTGGCACCGCCGCTACGAGTTCCAGCACCTGAAGCGGGTCATGCAACGACAGACGTCGCGGGCCGTCGACGGTCCCCTCGATCGGACCGCCGCCCGGAGCGAGATCCAGTCCGCGGGCGAGTCGATGGGACTGCCCGCGGTGGTCCTGGCCGAGGCCGAGCACGTATATCGGGAATCCAAGATCCGGGGCCTCTTCCGCGGACGTAGCCTACCCGCAAGCGTCGGGGCCTGCCTCTACGCCGCCTGCCGGCGCTTCTCCATCCCACGAACGCTCGGCGAGGTAGCCCAAGCCGTCGGGGCCCGGCGGTCGGACGTCGGCCGTACGTTCAAGGTCGTCCAACGGGGGTCGGGGCTTCCGATCCCGGGGGTCGGGACCAAGGCGTTCCTCACCCGGTATGCCCAGGAACTCGCGCTCTCGCCCCAGGTGCGCTCCACGGTAGAGGCGATGCTCGACCAGGCCCGCGAGGACCCCGAGCTCTCCGGGCTCAGCCCCCACGGCCTCGTGGCGGCGTTGATCTACATCGCGGCCGAGCAGAACGGGGAGCACCGCTCCCGCGCCCAGGTGGCCCGCGTCAGCACCGTCACCGAGGTCACACTGCGTTCCACGAGCCGCCTCGTGGAGAAGGTCTGGGGACGCGCCGGCGTCCCGCGCGACCCGCCGTGACCGTACGTTACTTCAGAAGGTAGTAGCCGGCGGCCTTCTCGCGGACCTTGCGCCGGGCCCAGCCCTTCGTCTGGAGTTCCTGAAGAGCGTTCATCACCATCGTCTTCGGCAGCCTCGCGACCTGCGTGACGCGCTCCGCGGTCCCCAGCTTCTCCTCGGAGATCATCGCGAGCTCCTTCATCGCCTTGTAAACCTTCACCGCGTTGGGAGAAACCTCATCCTCGATCCCCATCGGAACGCCTCGTCCCTGCGGACCCCGGCGCGCTCATAATGATGGCGGGCGCGCGCGCCTTCGCCCCCGATGGCTTATTTCGCGCCCCCGTCTGGGGAAACGCCCATGCCGGAGCTCGACCCCCACGCGACGCATCCGCGGAATGTTGAGGCGGTCCGCCCGGCCGCGCCCCGGGGCCTGGGAGACGCCTCCGCATGAACGGGGGGGAGTGACCCATGCCGTCGGCCCGCGCCCATGCCGTCTGGACGGACCGCTTCCTCGATTACGACTTTGGACCGTACCATCCCTTCTCCGAGCGCAGCCGGGGACTCGCCGCTCGGCTCCTCGAGTCGGTCACCTCCGAGCCGACGCCGAGCCCCTTGGGGTGGTCCCACTCGGTCGAGGTGGCGAGCCGCCCGACGCTCGAGTCGTTCCACCGCCCCGATTACCTCGATTTCGTGAAGGAGGCGGGCGGGCTCGCAAGGGAGGTCCTCCTCGACGGCGGGGACACGCCCGCTTTCCGGGGGTGCTACGAGGCGGCCGCGCGGATCGTCCAGGGCGCGGTCGACGCGCTCGACTACACGCTCGAGCACCGCCGTCCCGCCTTCCATCCGGGCGGGGGGCTCCACCACGCCCATCCCGACCGGGCGAGCGGCTTCTGCATCTTCAACGACGTGGCGATCGCGGTCGGGCGCGCCGTCCGGAACGGCCATCGGGTCGCCTACGTCGATATCGACGCCCATCACGGCGACGGGGTGATGTACGGCTTCTTCGACTCGGGGAAGGTCCTCGACATCGATTTCCACCAGGACGGACGAACGCTGTTCCCGGGCACCGGGTTCCCGCACGAAGTCGGTCGCGGCGATGGCGTCGGCCTAAAGGCGAACGTGCCGTTCCCTCCGGGCGCGGGCGACGAAGCGTTGCTGCCGGTGTTCCGGCGGGTCGTTCCGGTCCTGCTCCGCCGGTTCCGGCCCGACGTCATCGTCCTCCAACATGGGGTCGATGGCCACTACGGCGACGAGCTGGCGCAGCTCCAGTACTCTCCGAGCGCCTACGCCGAGATCGACCGGATGGTCCTCGCCCTGGCCCACGAGCTCACCCACGGCCGTCTTCTGGTGACCGGAGGCGGCGGCTACCGGGCCGAGTCGGTGAGCCGGGTGCTGGCCCGCGCCGGCATGATCCTCTCTGGCTGGCCCGAACCGAACGGCAGCTCGTCGCTCCCGGCGGATTGGCGAACCGAGTTCGCCGCCACTATCGGAAGGGACGCCCCCCGGACATGGGTGGACCGAGCGGTGCTCGACCCATCCCCCTGGACTGAGAACGACGAGCGGAGCCTGATCGGGCAGCTCGAGGCCAAGCTCGGGGACCGGTTCCCGACTCCCTAGAGCCGGCTACCCCAGGTGGGTCGGTCGAGCCAGTCTTGGTCGGTCCCCCGGATGCCGGCCTCGACGTCCGCCGGTGAGAGAAGGCCGCCGACGTTCCCTTTTAGCTTCGCGCGGACCGCCCCTCGGGCCAGGACGTCCGAGCCGATCGCATGCAGGTCCGCGAGCGCCGCGTCGACGACGCTCCCAGCGCCGGTCGACAGCATCTCGAGGTGGACCGCCGCAAGGAAACCGTCCCGGGCCAGCCAGTAGCGAAGGTAGCCCGCGAGCAACGCCTCCGCCTCCGGCTCGAGGCTCGGGGGTCGGTCGGGGGGCACCGCAAGGCCGATGTGATGGGACCCCCCTTCGGGTAGAAGCTCGAGAGCCTCCCAGCCGCCGAGGCCTTGCGCGAGGGCAACGGGGCCCGCACGGCCGTCGTAGTACATCGGAAGCCGCTCGAGCCCTTCTTCGGCCGCGGGCGGTTCTTCGGGGAAGTACTCCTGGGGTCCGGGGATCAGTCGGCGCTCGCCGAGCCGCCGTCGGACCTCCTCCTCCTCCACCCAGCGACCCTGGTCCTCGAGCTCACGGACGATCCGACGCCGACGCCGCACGGCCTCCGAGCGTCGTCGCTCGACGGCCGGCGTGAGCCGTCGGCGCACCGAGGAGAGCTCGGAGGCGAGCTCCGTGGGTGGGCCGAGCGCTCCGTGCGAGCCGAAGGAACGGAGCGGCGCAAGCCGAAGGCCCGGGCAGGAGAGGACGACCGTCGCTTGGAGACGGATCCCGATATGGACGGAGACCGGGAACTCTCGACACGGAGCGGGCCGCGCGGCGTGCACCGCACAGCGAAGCCGGTCCAGGAACTGACACGCCCCGCCGTCCGGACGTGCGGCGACGCACCGCTCCCTTCCCTCGAGAACGATCGACACCTTCGGGGCAAGCGCGCGGAGGCGCCCCTCATCGTCCCGGTCAAGGCGCGGAGACGCGAAGCAGCAGAGGCCGCAATCGGGGAGGCACGAGAAACCGAACCCTGACAACAGGGCTACGTCGAGCTCGGAGACGGCGTTCTCGGTCGGGATGGGGGGTCCCACGCGTCCCTTCCCAGCGCCGGGGGGTTCCTTCGTCTGCGGCACCGTCGGGCCACGCGGCCTCATTTTCATAACCTTCACGGGGTTGTCCCGGCCATGGTGCTCCTAGCCAAGAACATCATGGACGCCTCCATCCTGGCGATGGACGACGAGACCGACGCGCTGACGTGCGCGCGCGCCATGGTGGCGAAGCGGAAGGGCTACGCCATCGTGACCCACGGGGCCCCGAAGAGCGTGACCGGGATCGTCACCGAGTGGGATTTCCTCGAAAAGGTCCTCATCACCGGCAAGGACCCGTCCCAGATCTTCCTCAAGGAGCTTGCGTCGCCGGATCCCCATTCCTGCTCTCCCGACACTCCGGTGGACGTGGTCGTTACCGACATGGCCAGGCTCGGGATCCGGCGGCTGGTCGTCCGCTCGGGAGATCAGGTGGTCGGGGTCATCACCACCCGCAACATCCTTGCGACGTTCCGTCAGTATGTCGACAAACTGAGCTCGGAGATCGCCGGCTACCAGTCGTCCTCGACCCCGCTCGGTTGACCTGCGAAGAGCCGTGTCCGCGAACGGTGCGCCGTCGGTCCGGAGAAGCCTCTGCTAGCGGGTGAGCCACCGCTCGCGCCCGCGAGCCGACCCGCGTCGAGCCCACACGAGGTCGCGTAGCCATGCAGTACAAGTGGCTCGTCCTCTCGAACACGACGATCGCGACCCTGATGTCGGCGATCGATTCGAACATCGTCCTCATCTCGCTCCCGACCATCGGGCGCGAGCTGCCCGGCACGAACGCGACCCTCCTTCTCTGGATCCTCATCGGATACTCGCTGCTCACGTCGGTGGTGTTGGTCAACTTCGGCCGTCTCTCCGACATGTTCGGCCGGGTGCGGCTCTACGTCCTCGGCTTCGCGGTGTTCACGGTGGGATCGCTCCTGTGCGGATTCTCGGGCACCGGGCTCGAGCTGGTCGTCTTCCGTCTCGTGCAGGCGGTCGGGGCCGGGTTCCTCTTCTCGAACTCGGCGGCGATCATCACGGACGCGTTCCCCCCGAACGAACGCGGCCGCGCGCTCGGAGTGAACCAGGTCTCGATCGTCGTCGGGGCCGTCTCGGGGCTCGTCCTCGGAGGCGTCATCACGTCCACGATCGGATGGCGGTGGATCTTCTTCGTCAACGTTCCCATCGGTCTCATCGCGACCCTGCGTGCGCGCGCGGACCTCCGGGAGCTCGCCAAACCCGAGGCGAGGCCTCACATCGACTGGTTCGGGAACATCCTGTTCGCCGCGGGGCTTTCGATCCTCCTCCTGGGGGTCACGCTCGGGGCCCTCGGCCAGGTGTCTCCCTCGGTCGCGATCGTCGGCGTGCTCGTGGGGATCGCCGTGCTGGCCGTCTTCCTCTGGGCCGAGATGCACGAGCGGTACCCCATGCTCGACCTCTCCCTCTTCCGCAACCGTCAGTTCGCGGCGTCCGGGATCGGGATGTTCCTCAACGCCCTCGCGCGGGGCGCGTTCACGTTCGTCCTGGTGTTCTACCTCCAGGGGCCACCCCGGTTCTTGAGCCCGCTCACGGCCGGCCTCTTCCTTATCCCCACCTCCGCCTCGTTGGCCGTCCTGGGACCGACGAGCGGGTGGCTCTCGGACCACTACGGCCCGCGTCCGTTCCTCGTGACGGGCCTCGCGGTCTCCGCGGTCGGGTTCCTCTGGCTCGCGACCATCGGACCGAACGATTCGTTCCTCGCGCTGGCGCCCGCGCTCGTCCTGGTCGGGGCGGGGATGGGCCTCTTCGCCTCGCCGAACCGGGCGGCGATGATGACGGCCGTCCCGCCCGAACGTCGCGGGGTGGCGTCGGCGATCGGGTCGACCCTGCTCAACACCGGCTCGACGATCAGCCTGGGGATCACCCTCGTCGTCATGAGCTCGGTCATCCCCCTCTCCTCGATCCAGTCGATCTTCCTCGGGGTCGCGAACCCCTCCGTCCCGTTCACGGGCGGCGCGAGCTTTCTCTCCGCGATCCACCTGATCTTCGTCATCTCGGCCGCCCTGCTGCTCTTCGCGCTCGTGCCGTCGGTCCTTCGCGGCTCCTCGACCCCTCCCCCCGCCGAGCCCACCCCGGAGGCCGGCGACTGACCCCGTGGGCCGGGGCCCACCAACGCCTTATCTAACCCGGCCGGGTCGGACGGGCATGGCTCTTCAGCGAGTCGTCATCGTAGGTGCGGCCGGCCGGGACTTCCACAACTTCAACACCCTGTACCGGGGCCGTTCGGACGTTCACGTGGTGGCGTTCACGGCCGCGCAGATCCCCAACATCTCCGGGCGGGTCTATCCGGCCGGTCTCGCCGGTCCGGGGTACCCGAAGGGCATCCCCATCGTGCCGGAGAGCGAGCTCAAGGACCTCATCCGCCGGGAATCGGTGGACACGGTCGTTCTCTCGTACTCCGACCTTCCGTACGCCGAGGTCATGCACAAGGCCTCCATCTCGATGGCCGCGGGCGCGGCCTTCATGTTCGCCGGACCGAAGGCGACCATGCTGCCGTCGACGAAGCCCGTGGTGAGCGTCTGCGCGGTGCGCACCGGGGCCGGAAAGAGCCCCCTCACGAGGTACGTCTCGGGCTACTTCCGCCAGCATGGGAAGCGGGTCGCGATCGTTCGCCACCCGATGCCGTACGGCGACCTCATGGCGCAGGCGGTCCAGCGGTTCGCGACGATGGAGGACCTCACTCGGGCCGAGTGCACGATCGAGGAGCGCGAGGAGTACGAGCCTCACCTCCGCGACGGCGTGGTCGTCTTCGCCGGTGTCGATTACGAAGCGATCCTCCGACGGGCCGAGGCCGAGGCGGACATCGTCCTCTGGGACGGAGGGAACAACGACTTCTCGTTCTACGTGCCCAACCTCTCGTTCTGCGTCGCCGACCCGTACCGGGCCGGCCACGAGCTCGCCTACTATCCGGGAGAGGTGAACTTCCGAATGGCGGACGTGATCGTGGTCAGCAAGACCGACTCGGCCCCGGCCGAGGGAGTCAAGACGATCGAGCAGAACGCCGCGTTGGCGAACCCGACGGCGAAGGTGGTCCGAGCCGGGCTCAAGCTACTCGCTCCCGAAGCAGAACGACTGCGCGGTCACCGCACGATCGTCGTGGAGGACGGGCCGACCGTCACCCACGGCGGGCTCGATACGGGCGCCGGCACGCTCATCGCGGAACGACACGGGGCCGTGATCATCGACCCGCGGCCGTTCGCGGCCGGCAGCATCGACGGGGTCTACAAGCAGTATACCCACCTCAAGAGGATCCTTCCCGCGATGGGGTACGGGGAGGCGCAGGTGAGAGACCTCGAGGAAACCATCCGACGCTCGAACGCCGAGTTCGTCGTGGACGGAAGCCCGGTCGACCTCGCGCGCCTCGTCCAGGTACCCCAGCCGATCATCTCGGTCCGGTACGAGTACGACGACCTCGGGAACGGCGTATCGAAGGTCCTCGAGGAGTTCCTTCGGAAGGCCGTGAAGTAGGCGGCGCGGGAACGTTCAGTGGGCGCTGGCCGGCGGGCCAGCGGCCTCGATCCCGGTGAGGTTGGCGAGAGCGGTCACGAGGGCCCCCGAGTCGAGCGGTAGCCCAAGCGAGCGAACGTTCGCCGGCCACTTCCTTCCCCCCTGCAGCGCGCGCTGGCCGACCACGAGAAGCGGTACGTCGCGGGCCTCGGCGGGGAACGACTCGGGATAGCCCCCCAGGGTCTCGCTGTAGGCCTGGTTACAGGCGACCACGACCGCGCGGATCGGCTCCGCCGCACGGTCCTCGATCCGGTCGAGGGCCGATGAAAGGGACCCGAACGAGACCACGCGGAACCCGACGGTTTCGAGGAGGATTTGAACCGAGTCGGCGAGGCTCGGGGTCTCCCGTACCACCAGTACGAGGGGGCGTACCATCGAGAAAAGAACCTCGGGGATAGTATTCGTCTCGCCGTGGAACCGGCTTGACATCCTCTCTCACGGGTGGGGGAAAGCCCTAATCACGAGGGGGCCTCGCCGGCCACCGGAATCGATGCCCGAGCGCGGTTGGTTCGAGGCGACGTTCGAGCGCGGGCCCATGGGGGCCCTCCTCCTCGGAACGGATGGACGGGTCGAACGCGCGAACCCGGCGTTCCGGGAACTCCTGGGCTTGAAAGAAGATCCGGTCGGCCGCAAGCTCGCGGACCTCCTCGCCTCGGGACACGAGCGGCTCGAGGAGGGACGCTCTCGAGCGCAGGGCGAGGAGAGGTCCCGCTCGTTGCACGGGTTCACGCTCGAGACGATGGGCCGGAAGCGACGGCGCACCGTCGATGTCGACTTCTACCCGCAATCGAACGAATCGGGAGGCGTCACGGGGGTCCTCCTCGTCGTCCACGACCGTACGGGGGTCCACCAGGACCCGGCGGCCTCGGCCCGGCTGTTCCACCAGGCGTTCCTGCACTCGACCAACGCGATGGAGCTCACCGACCGGGACGGCTTCCTCATCGACGTCAACCCCGCGTTCGAACGGATCTACGGGTACCGACGCGAGGAGGTCATCGGCCAGCGACCGAACCTGGTGGCGAGCGGGAAGACCGACCGCGCCACGTACGACGAGATGTGGAAGGACCTGCTCGACCCGAAGCTCGGCTCCTGGTCCGGGGAGCTCATCAACCGGGACCGAGGCGGCGTCGAGCATCCGGTGCTGATTACGATCACCGCGATCCGCGGCGACGACGGCACGATCACCCACTTCCTCGGGGTAGCGGTCGACCTGACCGAGCTGCGCCGGCTGGAACGACAGGCGTTGCACTCCGACCGCCTCGTCTCGCTCGGACAGCTCGCGGCCGGCGTCGCCCACGAGATCAACACCCCGCTCGCGAACATCATGCTCATCGCGGAGTCGGTCCGCCGGCGGACCGCCGACCCGTGGACCCGGGGGCGGGTCGATTCCCTCCTCCACCAGACGGAGTCGGCTGCCCGGATCGTGCGGGGCCTACTCGACTACGCCCGTCGCCCGGAAGCGAAGGTCGGGGAGGTCGACCTCGGCGACTCGGTCCGCTCGGTCGTCAGCTTCCTCAAGGGCAAGCAGTCGGCCGAGGTCGAGATGAACGTCGCCGTTCCGGACGAGCCTCTGCTCATCCGTGGCGATCGCGACCAGATCAACCAGGTGATCACGAACCTATTGAACAACGCCTACGATGCGCTGACGGCACCGGGCCGGATCGACGTTGGGTTGACGGCGGATGCCACCTGGGTCCATCTGAGCGTCACCGACAACGGAGCGGGGATCCCCCCCGACGCGCGCGCCCACCTGTTCGAGCCGTTCTTCACCACCAAACCCGAAGGGAAGGGCACGGGTCTCGGCCTTGCCATCTGCATCGGGATCGTGGAGTCCCACGGCGGCACGATCGACGTGGAATCCGAGGTCGGGAAGGGGTCGACGTTCTCGGTTCATCTCCCCCGCTCGTTCCCGGACGGGGCGAAGCCGGCTGCCGGGAGCCGGCCGTGACCCGACCGTGACGTCGGGCTCCCCATAGAGTCCCCCCGGAAGGATACGGGCGGTAGCCAGCGTTATTGCGGGAGGAAGGATTCGATTCCCATGCGTCTGCTGGTGGTCGACGACGACGCGGTCTTCCGCGAAGAGCTCTCGACCCTCCTTTCGGACTGGGGCCACCAGGTCGAGGCCGTCTCGTCGGGCGCGAAGGCGATCGAGGCTCTCGAGACCACCGAGTTCGACGTGATCTTCTCGGACGTCCGGATGCCCCGGATGAACGGGATCGAGCTCCTGCGCCAGGTCCGCGAGCGTTGGCCGCGCGTCTACGTGATCATGATCACCGGGTTCGGAACCGTCGAGGCCGCGGTCGAGGCGATGAAGCTCGGTGCGTTCGACTACGTGCGTAAGCCGTTCCGGTCGGAGGCGGTGCAGCGGATCGTCACGCTGATCCAGGACCAGCGGGCGTTCTCGGTCCCGAGCGGGGGGGAGAAGGACCCGGTCCGGCTCGCCGAGAAGTGGGCGAAGGCCGGCCACGAGATCCTCTTGCTCGGCGCGACGCCGCGGAAGGCGCTGGCCCACGTGACGGTGGCCGACCTTCCGATGGTCGACTCTCCGGCCGGCCTCCAGGACACGGTCCTTCGGTTCATCGAAGGCCACCCACGCCCAGCGGTGGTCATCACCGGAGTGGAGCGCCTGTTCGCGACCCACCGGACGGAGGACGTTGCGCACGCCCTGAGCGAGATCGTCCAGCGCACCGAGGGAAGAGGACCGATCGCCGTGGGGTTCGACCCGAGCGTACTACCGGACTCAGCGGTCCTCCAGGTGCGCGCGGCGATCTCCGCGGTCCGCGTCCAGGGCACTCTCGGGGCGCTCGCGAACCCCCTGCGGCGTCACATCCTGAGGCGGCTCTCGGAGGGCCCGACTTCGTTCACCGAGGTGATGCGCGCGGCCGGGATCGACGACTCCCCGAAGCTCTCGTTCCACCTGAGGACCCTTCAGGAGGAGGGGCTCATCACCCACTCCTCGGAGTCGTACCACCTCACCGCGACCGGCAGAGAGGCCGTTCGCGTGCTCCACGAGGTCGACGAGCTCGGCTCGGCCGAGGAGGGCCGGGTGCTGGTCTTCCCTACCGCTCACCCGGCTTCGGGGCGCTAGTCCGACGGACGGGACCCAAGGCCCGTTTTCGGGCCAGGAACAGCTGGTGGCCCCCGTCGCCTTCGGGGATGAACTTCTCTCGGACGATCCGGAACCCCGCCGCGTGGAGCCCCCGTCGGTACGTGGCGGCGTCGTAGTGGCTCCAGAGCATCGGGGTGTCCGAGCCGAGCCAGCCGGATTCCCGACCCTCGTACGCCGAATGCCCGAGGGTCGCGAGGAACCACCCGCCCGGGACCAGCCAGCCGGCGATCTTCCGGAGGAGGGGTCGGTGCTGCTCGCGAGGCACGTGGATGAGGGCGTAGAGGGAGATCACGGCCGCGAAGGAGCCCGGGGGGAAGTCGACCTCGGCAAGGTCTGCTCGCACGAACCGAGCTCGAGGGACGAGGCGCCGAGCCCGCCGCACCTGGACGTCCGAGATGTCCACTCCGGTCACCCGGTACCGTTGGGATAGGATCCGGGCCGCAGGGATGCCGTTCCCGCACCCAAGGTCGAGTACCGGGGAACCGCGGGGAAGCGCCCTCCGGATCGGGTCGAGCCAAGCTCGATAATCCCGCTCGAGGTGGCCGAAACAATCCGACGATGCTCTTCGGGGACGGTACCGGTACGAGAGCCGGTCCCAGCCGGAACGCACGACCTCGTTCCAGGACCCCCGAGAGATCGCTCGAGGCGTCGGCATGCGACCCGACACGGTGAGCCTACGGGAACCGAGTAGAAGGCCTGAGAGGCCGGGGCTCTCGGGCGATGGAGAGCGCCGAGTTCGCCTCTCAGCGGACCCCGGGCGCGAGCCGAGCGGGTTCATGAACCCCTGCGTATTGGGCGCGGCGGAGAGTCGAGAGTCCGTGCCGGCATCCAAGTCGAATCCTCCCAAGGTCGAGCCGAGCGCCGCAAGGTCGAACAACTTCCTCTCCGTCACTGACGAGCGGACCGGAACGAACTACCGGATCCCGGTTCAGGACGGGGCGATTCGCGCGGCGGACCTGCATCAGATCCGTGCCGGCCCGGACGACCCCGGACTCCTGAGCTACGACCCGTCGTTCGCCAACACCGCGTCCTGTCGCAGCGCGATCACGTTCATCGACGGCGACAAGGGGATCCTCCGTTACCGAGGGTACCCGATCGAAGAGCTGGCCGCGTCGAAGTCGTACCTCGAGGTCGCCTACCTCATCATCCACGGGAACCTCCCCAGCAAGAGCCAGCTCGAGGAGTGGCTCCACAACATCACCTTCCACACGATGGTGCACGAGAACGTCCAGAAGTTCATGGACGGATTCCACCATGACGCCCACCCGATGGGCATGCTGGTGAGCACGCTCGCGGCCCTGTCGACCTTCTATCCCGACGCGAAGAACATCTCCGACGAGCACACGCGCTACCAGCAGGCGTACCGGCTGATCGCCAAGGTCCCGACGGTAGCGGCGTTTGCCCACCGTCATTCGGTCGGGCTTCCGTACATCCACCCGAGCAACGACCTCTCCTACACCGAGAATTTCCTCGCGATGATGTACCGACCGTCCTGGACCACCCGCTACACACCGGACCCAGTGCTCGCGAAGGCCCTCGACACGCTGTTCATCCTCCACGCGGACCACGAGCAGAACTGCAGCAGCAACGCGATGCGGGCCGTGGGAAGCTCTCATTCGGACCCGTACAGCAGTGCGGCGGCGGCTGCGGCCGCGCTCTACGGGCCGCTCCACGGAGGAGCCAACGAGCAGGTCGTCCGGATGCTCCAGGAGATCGGGACGAAGGACCACGTCCCCCAGTTGGTCCGCCAGGTGAAGGAGGGCAAGCGGCTCCTGATGGGGTTCGGGCACCGCATCTACAAGAACTACGACCCGCGCGCCCGCCTCATCCAGCAGATCGCCGAGGAGGTATTCGCGGTCACCGGCCGGAACCCCCTCATCGACGTGGCGCTGGCTCTCGAAAACGTCGCTCTCTCGGATGAGTACTTCATCCAGCGCCGGCTCTACCCGAACGTCGACTTCTACTCGGGCATCATCTACCAGGCGATGGGATTCCCGACCGACATGTTCCCGGTCCTCTTCGCGATCCCCCGGATGTCCGGTTGGATCGCCCAGTGGATCGAGATGATCCAGGACCCGGAGCAGAAGATCGCTCGACCTCGCCAGGTCTTCATCGGCCACTCGGAACGCCACCTCGAGGTCGCGGGCGCGAAAGTGCCGATCCGCAAGCCATCGCGGACCATCCTCCCTCGTCCGAAGACCGTGGGCTAGGTCCCCCCAGGCGAGCCGGATGGATCCTCGTCGAGTCCGATGGGTTCTCGCGTGGCGACCCGCCCTGCGGCGACCCTACTTAGAGGACCCGGGTTTCCCGGCCCGCGGGCCATGACGAGCGGAGCGGAATGAAGCTTCTCACCTTCGACGAACTCCCGGAGGCGTACGACCCGGGCCGAGCCCTGGTCAGCCTGGCGGCGTTCGGCGAGGCCCGACATCGACGGACCATCGACCGCTGGCGGCGTCGGACGACCCGGCTCGCGGACTACGCGGGGGTGTTCGCCGTCGACCGCGGCTTGGTCGTCGCCCAGGCGTTCGTCGAGCGTTTCCCGTACACCTTCCCGCACGGGACCGAAACGGTCAGCGGCCTCGCGGGAGTGACGACCCGGCTCGACCACGCCCGAGCAGGGGTCGCCCGTAGGGTGCTCCAAGAGGTCCACCGCAGGGAGCGGGAGGCGGGCATCCGCTACGCGACCTTGTGGACCAACCGCTCGTGGAGCGCGCACCGGCTGTACGAGGAGCTCGGGTACCGGGACGTCTACACACCGCCGCTCGCGGTCCGGATCCTTCCTGCGCGTCGCCGCCGGTCCTACGGTCGGAAGGTCCGCGCGGCGCGGCACTCCGACCTCCGCGAGATCGAGAGGCTGCACGCCCAATCCGGAGAGGGGAGGTGGGGCTTTGCGCGACGGGTCGACGGATTTGCCCGGATGGCCGCCGCCGACGGGGAGTTCCCCCTTAAGGATACTCTGGTCGCCCCCGGTCGAGACCGACCTTCCGGCTACGCGCTGTTCCACTCCGACCACAACCGGATCAGCTGCGGAGAGCTGGTCGCGAGCTCGACCTTGGGCCGGGCGTCGCTCGTGGCCTCGCTCGAGGCTCGAGCCCGCTCCGGCTTGATCACGCTGCGGGACGGAGTCGTGGACGACCTAGGTCCCGAGCTGCGTCGCCGCGGGTACGTGATCGCCTCCGCCGGCTGGTTCGGCCTGATGGGGACCGAGCTCGGACGCGAACGAAGCCGCGCCGACCTCGTCGGAGAGTTCGGAACCCACGACCCCCGTTTCCGCTGTTTCGCCGGCGACCGCTTCTAGACCCGAGCAACCCTGCCGCCCGCTGGGGAACCGACACGCTTACCCACGGGCGGTCGTTCCCGGGTCGTGGACCCGCCGAAGGCTGTTCCCGAACCGCGGGATACCGCACCGAGGTTGACCCAAGAGGATCGCCGCTGGCTCCACGACAAGTACGAACGGCTCGCCGCGGAGGAAGGGCAGCTCTCCTCCGTGAGGACGTCCTACTACGCCGCCATCGGGACGGTGCTGATCACCGGGCTCGTGGTCGTGATTGCGGACCTGATGAACCAGCCGTCGCTCCTCGCCATGGTGGTTACGTTCCTCTCCGTGCTCGGCATCCTGATTTCGATCGTTTGGGCGGTCCTGCTGCACCGGACGAACGACGCCCAGAACCTCTGGCGTGAAGCGGCCCTTCGGCTCGAGCAGAGCGAGCCGCCGGTGGACGGGGCGTGGAAGGTTCCGATCACGCTCCGCTCGGGGGCGAGCCTGAACTTGAACCTGCTGCGCCCCTTCGAGGCCCATGCGGAGCGGTTCTCGCCCGCGCGGTCGATATCGTGGATGGACCGCGTGAATCCTTCGAGCCTGACCGAGATCCTCCCGCTCACGTTCCTCGGGATCTGGGTCGCCGTGCTCGCGATCGTATGGGTCTGGTTCCTCGTGCTGCGGTGAGCGCCGGTCGACCGCGGGAGGCCCGCGATGTCGGCCTCACACGTCGACGTCGGCGGCTATGCGACCCTTCTGGATGGCGCGAAGGAGGGTCTGGTAGTCGCGCTGCGTTTGATCGGCGTAGGCTTCCGCGAACGTGGTGACCGCCTCGTCGAAGAGGCCCCGGTTCCCGAGGTACCCGCTGATCCGGGCGGGGTCGCCCGTTCGGGCATGGGCCCGGGCGAGGGCCGTGCCGCAGAGCTCGGCTTGGGCGACGAACTCCCGCGAACCCAAGGCCGTAAGGTCGTAGGAGAACTTCATGTCCCGCAGCTGGCGAACGTAGAAGTCCCGGTTCCGCAGCCGGCTCCACCCCAGGAAGATGTCGCTCGCCTCCTGGACCTGGTGCTGCCCGACTACCACCCTCTGAGCATGGTTCGGATACGCGCTTGGCCCGAGCACGGGCTCGAGGGCGGAAGAGGTCGCTTCCTTCAGCTGCAGGAAGAGCGGGTCCTCGAGGTCGGGGTCCCCCATCAGAAGAAGGACAGAACACGCGAGGCCGACGCTCCCCACGCCGACCACCTTCTCGGCGACGTCCACGATGTGATACCGTTCGAGGAGGCGGCGTCGATCGTCCGGAAGCGTCGAGAGGTATCGGGCGTAGAAGGAGCGGGACTCCTCGAAGACGGAGGGGTCCTTGTAGTGAACGATCAGGGGTGGGTCGTCTCGGATTCGGGTTCGCCCCCGGAGCGCTCGGGCCATCTTGGGGAACGCGTGGAGGTCGGTCCGTCGACGTGCTTGGGCGACGGCCCGACCGATCAGCTTCCGCGGTTTCCGACCCCCCGGCAGTGGTGGGCTCTCTGCGTCGAGGTGGAAGTACCACGTATCGAGGTAACGCATCCCGGCGAACTCGGCCATCATCTCCCGGTACGACCGTGCGGCAGCACGGGCCGCCTTGCGGGTCTCCGACCGGCCGTACCGATTCTGCCGGCCGGCCACCACGAGGCTGGTGACGAGACGTTTCACATCCCATTCCCACGGCCCGGGAAGCGTCTCGTCAAAATCGTTGACGTCGAAGACCTGGTCGCGCTCGGGCGTACCGTAGATTCCGAAGTTGCCAACGTGGGCGTCTCCGCACAGCTGGACGGTGAAACCCGTACTGGGTGTAGTCGCGAGGTCATGGGCCATCACGGCGGCCGACCCTCGGAGGAAGGCGAACGGGGACAGGGACATTCGTCCGTACCGGATCGGCAGCAGTGCCGGGAGCCGGGCCCGGTCGGTGGTCTCGAGCAGCTCCATCGGATCCGGTCGATTGCGGGCCGGGGACCAGTTCGCGTGGCTCGACCGAGGGACCCGGCGGCGCAAGCCGCGGCCCGCGGTGTAGCGTGCGCCCCGGCTAAGAGAGGCGGAGGATGCCCTCGAATCCAGGGTGGTGTGGGCCATGCTCCCGGTTCTGCTCCCTATGGGGCATCGTCACCGAGCCGATTCAGGCCCGGGGAACGCGATGCCCGTTAGAGAAAGAAGCAGGGTCACCGCTCTAAGCCTTTCCCCGAGGACTGACCGCGGTGTAGCGTGGTGTAGCGCGGTGTGGCGGGGCACGCGACCCCGTCGATACCGATTCCATCGGAATCCTCTCCCGACGTCGGAGGGAAGCCGTGAGCTCCCCGCGACGATCCTGACCGGGACGGGCGGTCCCCCTTCCTAAATACCCCCAGTATTGCTACGCCAACTGCACCCTCCATGGACTGGACGACCTACCTTCCGACCATCGTTCCCCTCATCGTGGCGGCGGTGCTGGCGATCGGAGGGTACGCTACCTCCGAGATTGCCGCCCGCTGGCTCCGTCAGCGGGACGCTCCGCCGGCGGCGGTACGGTGGGCTCGGCTCGTCGTCTCGCTCATCGGGATTCTCCTCGCCGTGGCGGTGCTGTTCGTCGCGTTTGGGCCCCTAACCGTCCCAGGAGGGTTGACCCTCTCCGCCGTTGTCGGATTGGGCGCCACCCTGGCCTTGCAGACGACGATCGGCAATGTGATCGCGGGATTCATCCTGCTTCGTGACCGGGTCCTTCGCCTGGGTGACCGCGTCCAGATTGGCGGGATCACCGGCACCGTCGTCCGCCTAGGGTTGGTGACGACCTGGCTGCGTCTGGACGACGGAAGCCTGGCCTCGGTCAGCAACTCGAACCTGCTCAGCGGACCTCTGGTCAGCAAGAGCGCGGGAGACCGCCTCAAGGGCGAGTTCTAGCGGCCGTGTGTCCCCTCTCGAACGCGGCCAGTGGGGAGGGGGCGGACAGGGCTGCCCTCGCGTCCTTTCGAGGGTGTCGGCGGTGTCTGATAGGTTGATGGTCGGTGTGGCCATGTCGTCCGGGGTAGGACGGTACCCGCGCTCGACCGAGCGCGTGGGACTTGAACATGTCCGACCGAACGCGAACCGCCGCTTTCGTGACCGCCGTGATCGTCGCACTGATCGTGAGCATCTTGCTTCCGAGCGGCGCCGTCGCCGCGAGATCCACCCACAACGCGTCTGCCCCGCTGGACTCGATCGGCGGGACCCCGAGCACGAGAAATTACAGCTCCCACCCCGGCAACATCACGTACTATGATGTCGCCCCGGGAGGCGCGACCTCGGTCGACCCCTCGGTCGCCTACGATACGATCAGCGAGGAACCGATCCTGAACGTCTACCAGACGCTCGTGGCCTACGACGGGAACAACACGTCGTCATTTGTGCCACAACTCTCGCTGTGCGTTCCCGGTCCGGGCTGCGCGGCGATGTACGGTGGGGAAACGCTGATCGTCAACAGCGCGACCACGGGCTCGCCGCAGTACTTCACCTTCCCGATAGACCCGGCCGCCCGGTACTACGACCCGTCAACGGGAGCCAACTGGTCGGTCTACCCCTCGGACGTGGCGTTCACGTTCGCACGGACGTGCGGCTTTGCCAACCTGCCCGGGTTCGGTTCCCAGCCTGGCTGGATCCAGTGCCAGGCATTGCTAGCGTACGGCAATCCCTCGTGGGACAGCGGCATCCACTACGTGTTCAACAACACGCCTGAGAAGGTCCTCTCCGCGATGTTGATCAACGACAGTGCCTACTGCCCGCCCGCCGCGCTGGCGGAGAACGGCTGCGTGACGTTCGACGCGGCCGGCGGTGGGACGTTCTGGTCGTTCTTCCTGCAGTTGGTCGCCGACCCCTTGGGCGCATCCATCGAGCCGTGCGGCTGGTTCAGCTACCAGGGCGCCGGAGTTCCCGGCTTCGCTGGAACCACCGCGGCCTCGGGCGACGGACCCTGCCTCCTCCCCGGCGGCGCGCACGCGACGACCGACTCGGCGTTCCAGAGCTGGATGTCGACCTTCCCCATCACCGGATGGGACACCTTCGAGGAGCTGGCGTTGAACACGCCGGGGATCCAGCCTCACGTTCAGTGGAACATGGTCGGGTCGGGACCGTACTACCTCGTCAGCTCCGGCGGGCAGCATCCGTTCGCGCAGTCGGTCGGTTACACTTTGGAGCAGAATCCCGCGTACCACCAGCCGACGGGATGCGGGGGCCAGCCGAACTGCGAGCCCCTGCCAGGACCAAGCCACTACATGGCCAAGATCAACGTCATCTACGAACAGAACGACACGGTTGGCATCGACCAGTACGCCTCAGGACAGGCTGACTTCGCCACGATCCTGCCCGCAGAAGTCCCGCGGATGTTACAGATCATGCAGCAGGGCAAGATCGGTCTGCTGACCGTTCCCAACCTATTCATCTACCTCCTCGCTTTTGCGCTGACGTTCAGCCCATCGGCGGCGAAGACGATCGACCCGAACCCCCTCAACGTCCCGGGGGATTTCTTTAACTATGTCGGATTGCGCCAGTTCCTCGTCAACGCGTTCCCGTACACCACCGTCGAGAACACGATCTTCACGACAGACGGGATCCAGTACGGGGTCAACTACGGCGGGGTGATCCCGCGGCACATGGGGAACTACTATCCCACTAACATCAGCTGGCCCTCCGGCGACCCGGTGTCCAATGCCAGCGTGAACGGGAGTGCCGCTTGGTGGTGGGCGCAGGCGACGAGCCCATCGAGCCCGTACTACGACGATGAGCTCGCGAGCTGCACGACAAGTTCGCCGTGCCAGTTCCCGTTCATAGGGCAGCAGGGAGCAGTGGTCGTGGACCAGCTGATCCAGGATTACCTACCCTACATCAGTCAGTTATCGGGAGGGCGGCTCGCGCCCAACACCTTCGATTGCAGTTTCGCTTCCTGCGACAATTGTCTCATTTTCGGTTGTGGACCGGCCGGCCCCGGCGATTCCGTCACGCCGGCATACAACCTCGGCTGGGCCCCCGACTACCCCGACCCGACGGATTACGTGGCGCCCTTCTACTACGCCAACGCGACGTACACGTCGGGTGACGACGTGCAGGCAGCGCTCAGCCTGTTCACGTGCACGAACACCGGACCAATCCCGTCGGGCTCGGCCGCGGGGCTGCTCTACTGGTCCACGCATCCAATCCCGCAGGCCTGCCAGGGGAATGCCTACGGCGCGATGGAGTGGGGCATGAACACCGCCGCGGGGATGGCCGTCGGCCCGGCCCGGGTGCTGATGTACAACATGGTCGAGCACATCGCAAACGACCTCGCCCTCTACGTCTACTACGACCAGTCGAACGTGCTCGCAACGTACGCGTCCTGGATTTCGGCGAGCTCCGTCAACACGAACCCGATGATCGGGGGCTCTGGGGACTTCCTCTGGTACAACGTTCGGTATGTCCCGCGGGTCTACCCGGTGACGTTCACGGAAACGGGGCTACCGTTGGGCACGAACTGGACGGTCACCCTGAACGATACGTCGAACGCGTCGACGACGTACAACATCACGTTCACAGAGCCCAACGGCACCTATCCGTTCTCGGTCGGGTCGGTGGCAGGGTATGTGGCGAGCGAGAGCTCGGGGATGGTGCTCGTTAACGGGAGCAGGACGAACGACACGGTTCCGTTCACCTCGAGCGCCGCCTCTTCGGGATCGTCTTTCCCTCTGTCGTGGGCGAAGGACGCCTATGTGGTGTACGGGGTGATCGCCGTAGGTGTCGCGGTGGCGGCGGTCTTGTTGCTCCGCAGGAGAAGGGCTCCTCCTCTTCCGGTGTCGCCCCCTCCGACACCCGGCTCGGGGAGTCCTCCCGCGCCACCGTAGTTGGGTCTCGGGTCGAGGCCGCGAATCCCTTCCCCAGGTCGCAGGTTCGGGGCTGCGCTTCGTGAGTCGAGACACGTCGGACCGCCTTCCTCGCGATCGGCGATCGAATCCGCGTGCCATTACGGACGGTCTGGGATTCTGACGCGGTCTTGACCTGGGGTCTCGGTTCGGGAAGGGATATCCTGCGTGTGGGCTTGACGGAAGGTGCTGGAAGATCCGTATGACTCCTGCCCCTGGCGGTGAAGGGCGCGGTGGGAGGTCCTTGTGGAGGAGACGCCCAACCGCGGTCGTCTGCGCGGTCCTAGTCGTGATCCTGTTGCTCGTGCTCGGCCTGCCCTCGCCGTGGGGATTGGGGGCGTTCGAACGCAATCAGCCGCCCGTATGGATCGTGTCGTTCCGGCTCAATCAGTCGGCGCTGACTCCCGACGGACCCGGGGTGATCTTGACGGTCGAGAACACGGGGGGTTCTTCGATCGTTCACCTATCGGCCTCTGTGGAGCTCCGTGCCCTGCATGAGTTCGTCTTTCCGGGCGTGAATGTGACGACCCCGTTGGCACCGAGAGAGTTCGCCTCAGCCAACGAGTTCATCCTCGGCCCATCTCCCGGCCTTGCGTGCAGTGCGTTCTACAACTGGACGATCTCCGGAACGTACTCCTCGGGTTCGGGTTTCGAAGTCCATGCCAGCGCGGTGTTCTACTGTCCCCCCGTAGACTTCGGTCAGCAGCCCGCGCCGTGACCGCGGCAGGGGATCTGGGATCCGCGATGCGGTCCGTCAGTCCACGATCCTGCCGATGATCTCCTCGGCGGAATCGAAGACCACGTGCTGATGGCAGAACCTGGGAAGGTACTTGGCCGCCTTACCCGAGTTGGTCCCGGTCGTCGTGTAACCCATGTCCTCGATCGGGGCGACGACCATGCAGGTGTCCGCGACCACGTTGCCGCCCGCCGCCTCCACCGTGGCGACGTAGCCCAGCCTTTTCGACATCTCTTTGACGGCCCTCGAAGTGCATACCCAGAGCTTCACGCCGCTGCGGACCTTCTTCCCCTCGAGGAGGGATGCGATCTCCTTCACCTCGTTCAGGGAAGCGTGAGGACATCCGAACGTGACCAGGTCGAGGTCCTCGACCTTGCCGGTGTTGAGCTTCTTCTTCACCTCGTCGAGCGAGTCTCGTGTGATCTCGATACGCTCCTCGATCCGGTCGAGCGCGATGAGGTGACCGGCCGCTTCCGGAGTGATCTCCTCGATGTGGTAGAGGTCGATCGAACCGGCGGCAGCACCGGCGGCGCTCAGGACCTTGAACTCCTCGAGCGTCGGCCGGGACCGGATCCCCGTGATGTAGGGGATCCTTCCCCGAACCAGCTCGCCCAGTTTGTACCCGAGGAGGCTGAAGTCCACGACCCCCTTCAATTCGCAATTCACCCGGATCTCGACCCTCGGATTCCGGTTCTCCGATAGGTGCAGCCCGTACCGAGGTCCGTATCCGGCGATTGCGTAGAGGAGGGTGCTCAACCCGGACTCTCGGTTGGTCCGGACCGCGAGAACGGAATTGGCGTATCCGACCACCGAAGATTCGGAAAGGAACGAATCGGTGAACGGCTCCGGCATGCTCCCGATGAGATAGGGGGTGCACGTGATGGTCGGGATGGCCCCCATCTTGCGGTAGATCTCGATGACCTCCGCCTGCTTTCGGGCGAACTCTTCCGGGATTCCCAGGGCCCGCCAGTCCTCGAGGTCCATCCCGGCTGGATTGATAGTGACGTCCTTCGACCGAAACTTGTACTTGCTCCCGAAATGGCGCCTCAGCTCGAGCCCGGTTTCGGTGATGGTCTTGTAGGAAACGCCGGCGATCTGGACGTGGTCCACGGGGATGAACTCGTCCGTCCCGAGGAGTTCGCCGGCCCTCACCAGGAAGTCGACGATCTCCGCTTCGATGCCGAGCTTTTCGAGCTTGGTCCGGTCGACGGCTTTCTTGACGGTCCCAAGGATCTCGATGTCGATCTTGCCGAGGATCGCACCCCACATCGTGATCGGGTCGGTCTTCTCGAGCACGATCCTCTTCGGAGCGAACCCGCGGACCGCCAGGTTCACGATCCGGTCCGAGCCGACGGTGGAGCCGGAGGCCGAGGGGAAGTGCAGCTCGGTGCCGGCGATGCTCTTGCCAAACAGCTCGTGATGGGGGTTGATGATGACGCCGTTCGCATCGACATCGTCGAGCCAGGAGATCTGCTGGCTCGTCCGGAGTTCCTCCAAAGAGCCCCCGTTACGCGTGGAACGCGAGCTCGGCCTTCTTCATCTTCAGTTCCTTCTCGGGCGGAACGGCCAGGGGTTTCGTGGCATCGATCCCTAGCTTGCTGCCGATGCCGTCCGGGGTGGCCATCGGGTCGAGACTCGAGCCTTTGACACCCTTCATCACGACCTCCTTGCCGGCTTCCCAGTACATCGTCACCGCGTAGGACACTTCGTGGGGATTGGTGACGTCCACGTCGCTGTCGACCACAGTGATCCTCTTCAGGCTGCGATGACCGCGGACCGCCGCGTCGATCGCCGTTCTCGCGTCCGCGTCGCTTCGCTTCTGAATCGAGATCACCGCATCGAGCCAGCCGCTGCCCCCTTCCGTGAGGTAGACGTTCTTGACCTCGATGCCCGCCTCTTTCAGCGCCTTATAGATCGTGGGCGTCCGCGGGGCCCCCATAAGGAGCCGATGCTCCGTGCCGCCCGGCAGAAGCGCGTGGTAGACCGCTTTCTTTCGCATGACGATCTGGTCGATCACGAACACCGGTTGCACCCGTACGACATCGTAGGTGTTGGTCAGGTCGACGAACGGTCCTTCGTTCGTGGTCTCGTCGTGCAGGATCTTGCCTTCGAGTACGATTTCGGAGTCCGTGGGATAGCTCGTGCCGTTGGTCCTCGCCTTGGAGACTTCGATCCCGTTCTCCAGGGCCGCGGCGATGCCGAGCTCGTAGCGTCCCCGTTCCACGCTCGTCGCGCCGGCGACCAGCACCCCCGATCGATTGCCGATCGCGATCGAAACGGGGAGGTCCTCGCCATGTTCTTTGGCGTCCAGATACATCGTGTGTAGGTCGCGCTTCTCTACCAACCGGCCCACGAACCGGTCCTTCCCGATCCGGGAAAGCCGGTGGAACGACATGTTTCGGAGGTCCCCGCGCTGGGAGAACACGACGCCGGAGGTGACGTAGGGACCCTGGTCGTTCGGGTAGTGCGTCAGTATCGGGACGAGGTCGAGGTCGGGCTCGAAGTACTCGAAATCCCCACCCCCTTCCGTCACCGGCCCCGGGTTTCGAATCGCGAGATTCAGTCGTTCGATCCACTGCTCCTTCGGAATCCCGAGGCTCTCGCAGAGAAGGTCCATGCTACTGAGCAGGTTGCCGGCGACGGGAACGGAACCCCCCTCGACGTTCTCGAAGAGGACCGGTTTGCCTTCGTGCTTCTTGAGAAGGGCCGAGATCTCATACCGGGGGTTCACGGGCTTTCGGATCCGTGTGAGCAACCCCTCGGATTCCAATTTCGAGAGAGAATCCCGGAACTTCATGGCGGAGGCGACCTCCGCGCCGGGTCCCCCGAACGGGAGGTCCCACAATGCCGGTCCATTCCCCGACCCACTGCGGAGACCGAGTCGAGGTCCATTTGGACTGCTCCCTCGGGCACGAAGGGCCGGAGGACACGGGGGCCTCTTAAGGGAAGCCCGAGCTCGGACGGAGATGGATGGCTAGGGAACTCCCGGCATGGACGGCTCCAATCTGCGTTACGAGTCGACGTGCGACTCCCAGTGATGGGCTTGCAGGTCGGCCGGGGGGAGCCGAGATCACCGAGGATTCTCTGCCGGGTCCTTCGAAAGGCGCGTGACGATGTCGTCCACGACCCTCTCGACAGAACGTGTCGCATCGATCCCGATCCCGCACTCGAACCCCGTGGATATCGCGTAGACCGCTCGTGCCGCCTCCCTTCCATACGGGGGGACCCGTCGACCGTCCCGTTTGATGCACAGGCTGAGCGGTGCCTTTAGGGTGAAGACGTAGTGACGGCAGTCGAGCTGACCGATCAGGTCCTCGATCTGGGACTTGTAGTAGAAGTTCCCGTCAAAGATCACGGGCCTCCCATTTTGGAGGAAGGGCCGGGCCCGTCGGACCGCATACGCGTTCGCCCGCAGGAAGCTCCTTTGCGAGACGTACCCCCGATACCACGTCTCCAAACCGCGTTCGTCCAGGATCCGGTCGATGGAGATGTACTCGGCCTCGACCTTTCCCGCCAGCCGCTTAGCGACAGTCGACTTTCCGACCCCCAGTGGTCCTCGAATAAGGACGTAGAACACCATGACCCAGTTCGCTCAGGAACGAGGAGGGTAGGACCTTGAATAACTCCGACTGCCGGCCCGGGTCCTCGCCGTACTACGCCGTCCTCGGACGCGCTCTCCGCGGGCTTTATCCCGTGGGACCGTGATATCAGTTAGAGCGGAGGGAAACGCTCGGCCGAGCGCGTGACACTCCGACCGAGCGCCGGGACCCGCACCGTTCGATGCTGCATCCGATGGAGCGAGTCAGGTCCAGTACTCAGGACCGCCGTCTGATACTCTCGCTAACGATTGCTTTCCTCGTTGTCGTCCTCCTCCTGGTCGCCCTGCTTGGAAGCGTCCTATCGGCAGCCCTTTCGAGCGATCCCCAGGTCCGTCTGGCAGCCGCCGGTCCTTCCTCGACGGCCAAGGCGAGCACGTTGGGGTCCGGCTCGTCGTCCGCTGCCCCGCCCTACCCTGTCCTCCCCCCACGCGTTCCGACCCGGATGCCGAGTCTCACGCCCAATCATGCTGTCAATCCGACCCTCGGCTACTCAAGAGTGGAGCCCGCGCCCATGGGGGTCGCCGACTACGGGGTCGACCAATCGGGCAACGGGTACAACTACACCACATCCGAGTGGGTGGGAACGTTCGACCCGGTGGGGTTCGGAACGTACAACGGAACTCTCGGCAGCGACGAGTACAGCGCGTCGATCCAGCTCAACGCGATGGTCGTCTTCGAGGTGTCGGGAGTCACGTACGTGTACTGGACCCAGAACGTCGCCACCATCGACTCGCAGACCATGATGGTCGCGTTCAGCAACAACGTGTGGAACGCTAGCGCCCTTAACTCGAGCATGTACAGCAGCTCGATCAGCGGCCTTGGCCAGGTCTACACGTCCTCCACGGGGGTAGGGTTCTACGAGTACGGCTATGGCATTAGTGTCCCGCTCTCCACGAACTATCCCGTCGCGTTCCGCATGCAGGTCGGGACGATGAACGGCGAACCTTCCGTCGCGTTCGGGTTCACGGTCAATAACCAAACCGCGGTGACCTACGACACCGTGGTGTTCCCCTTCGCCCGCGCACCGTTCGAGTATGGGCCGGTGTACCTGGTCGACGGACGAACGTACACCCCGAGCGGGCTGTTCTTCGATGCCGAGCTCATCATGGGGGGTCCCGGGAACGGTGCCTCGACGATCGCCGACGATACCCTCGATACGGAGATGACCATCCGGTACGTCAACGGACACAACCTCGAGACCCCTGCGAACGAGTTCAACTACGGAAGCGACACCGCCGAGACGATCAGCGGCGTGGTCGACCAGGCGGTGCCGACCGGGGACGTCTACGTCGCGACCCAGACCTACGGGGACGGCTCGCTCGGTCAACTGTACGACATCAGCGGGGTCGTGCGGCTGGACGTCGGAGGGTCGGGGTTGAACAGCGGGACGGTCTTCCTGAACTCTTCGTCGTACAGCGGCGCGGTCGTAGGGGTCTTCCAGGGGGACGAGTGGACCGACACGGTCCTGCCGTACTATTACAGCCTCACGGTGGTCAGCGGAGGGTTGAGCTACTTCTTCCCCCCGATCGACTGCCGGGCGGGCTATACGCACGTCTCGGTCGGGGGTGACGCGGCGGCGTCGCACACGGTGGCGTTCGTCGCGAATGGTCTGCCGACCGGGGCCACGTGGAGCGTGACCTTGGGCGCGTTCTCCGGTACGACCACCGGTACGGACATCGAGTTCGCCGGGACCAGCGTCGGGCCGTATCCGTTCACCGTCGTGGCGCCCACCAACTACACGGCCCTTCCATCGACCGGCAACGTCACCGTGGGCGGTAACGACGTGCAGGTGCCCATCGCGATCGTCGTCCCCGGCGGGCCGACAAGCGGGTCCTGCCCGGTCATCGGTCCGTTCGACCTCGGATTCCTCGGGCTCCCGTGCACGACCGCGTATACTCTCTTGCTGGTCGTGCTGGCCGTCATCATCGCCGCGGCCGCGCTCGGGGCGGTGCGGAGCCATAGGTCTCGCGTAATGCGGCGCCAACGTGAGGTAGCTCTCGCCGCCCCGCCTGCCGCCCCGGCTCCCGCTTCGCCTCCGGCGCCGCCCGTTCTCTCCGCGCCCGTGCCAGTACCGGCCGGCGTGAATCCACCCCCTCCTTCGCCACCTCCACCTCAGCCGGCCCCGGCCACGCCGCCGCTGACCGCGACCATTACCCCTCCCGGTGCCGGCGAGCCTCCTATTCTGCCCCCTCCAACCGTTCCGCCTTCGGGTCCTGTGGCGCTGCCGCCATCCCCGCCTCCGCCGCCCGCTCCCGGACCGGCGGTGATGACGCCTACCGCGCCACCTTCCGCGCCGCCACCTCCCCCCTCGACCCCAATCTCCCCGACACCCGCAGGGACCACGATGCCAGCCCCACCGCCGGTGCCGCCGGCCCACCCGCCCTGGTCGTACTGCCCGTCCTGCGGTCAGGTCGTGGAAGACCCGGGAGACCGGTTCTGCCGGGCCTGCGGTCGCCGCCGGTACTGATCTTCACGGACGCCCGCGAGCTCCGCGTTCAGCGGTGAGTCGCATCGGGCGCGGCTCCGCGGAACCGGATCCGACGGGGACCCTCAGTGGGACACCCGCTAACGACCGATGGTTGGAGCGGAAGCTCTTTGTGACACCTTGCGTTCTCGGAACCGTGGCGCGTACCCTACGCACTCTGGGGATCATCGGCGCCGCTCTTCTCCTCGTGGGGCCGGTCCTAATCGGCGTCGGCTTCGCGAATTCTGCGTTGGCGGAGGCCAACGTGGTCAACTGTACCGGCAACTGCAATTCGGCGGAGCATGATTCGCTAAACGCCACCATCGACACCGAGGTGTTCCTTGGTGTCGGACTGGCCCTCAGCGGAGTGGGTGCAGGCCTCGTCTTTGCGGCCGGGACCCAATTCATGGCCCGTCGGCCCCCGTAGGGAGAAGTTCGCCCGGCACTGAATATACGCGCTTCCGAATCCCTCTCGCTTGACAGGGGGCCTCGAATGGGGTCGGCGCCGACGATGGGAAGCTTCTTTCTACAAGGAGGACATCCTCGGCCGATGGCCACCTCATCCGCAACCCTCGGCGTGGTAGGGGCGATCGCGCTTCTCGTGGGAATGGTACTCGTTGGATCCAGCCTCGTGATGACCGCCCTCGCCGAGCAGAGCGAGATCAACTGCAGCTTCACGCCCAACAACAACTGTCAGCAGACTGAACGTACCGCCGAGAACACGACCATTGACTCCCAGTACGTCATGGCCGGGGGGGCGATCGTGACCGGCGTAGGGGTCTTTCTCGTCGCTTTCGTGATCATCACCATCATGGCTCGTAGGGAGGAACGGTCGTCCTCCTCGCCGCCGCCCCCGACATGGGGCGGTGTGGCCCAGTTCCCCGCGCCGGGCGCCTGGCCCCCGCCTCCGCCCCCACCTCCCCCACCGCCTCCGCCGTAGGGCCATCGGACCCGAACCCCGTGAACGATCGTCACACCGCGACACCGGATGAGGTCCGGACGCGGGTGAGATCGTCCTCCTTCGGAGATTGGGACCGGGGCGCTCCACCGTGACGTTCTCGTTGATCGGCAGCGTGGCCGAGTTCATCACTACAGTCCTGACGGCGGTCGGACTGCCGGGGCTTTTCGCGCTGATGGCCGTCGAGAGCTTTGGGCTGCCCCCTATTCCATCGGAGATCATCCTTCCGTTCACCGGCTTCCTGGTGGCGGAGGGGACGTTCTCGCTCGGGGGGTCGCTTGCGGCCGCGTTGGCCGGCGGCCTGGTGGGTGCGTTCGCCGCGTACGCGGTCGGACGCCTCTGGCGAGAGCGCATCACGGGGTTCGGCATCGGGCGGCTGAGGCTGGAGGCCCGTCATCTCGAGCGGATGGACCGGTTCTTTGCCCGCCGAGGGGAGCTCACGGTCGCCGTCGCGCGCGTCGTGCCCGTCATACGAGCCTACATCTCCTATCCCGCGGGGTCAGCCAGGATGGAGCCGGTCCGCTTCGGGGTGTACACTCTGCTCGGCTCGATCCCGTTCACCGTCGGCCTGGTCTACGCTGGGATGGCGCTTCGGTCCAACTGGACTGCCGTCTCCTCATGGTTCCGCTATTTCGACATCCTTCTGGTCGCGGTCGTTCTGTTCGTGGTCGCATTCCTCTTGCTGCAGATCGTCGGCGTCTTGGGTCCCGGCTGGCCTCCCCGCCGGGCCCGGCGTGTGCCCGCCACTCCCTCCGCCCCCCGGGCCGATCGACCAGCTGAATGAATTCTTCCGGACCACCGCGCGCCGAAACACTTCCGGGCGGCGGGCAACTGGCCTCACTCCGATGAATCCTTAGGATTCCAAGCGATGCCGCATGAGTCGGAGTGGCCAGCATGCCGAGCCATTGGGCGGCGGCATTCGCGTTGGCCGTGGCCTTGGTCGTGATCACGACCGTGTTCGCGTGGTCCGCTGATGTTTCGGCGTCCCCCTTTGCAACCCGTCCACGGCGGAGAACGAACCCGTCAACGGACTGACCTTTCGCGTTGCCCTACCCCATCGACACATCGGGTCACCACACGTCCCCGATTCTCGTGCTCTGAAACGTCAGGAGGACGGCCCTAAGATTCCCTGGGGCTGGGGCATGCCAACTCTGATATCGCGCTGACGGTATCACCGTGCATGGCGGTTTCCCCTTCACCGCCCGCGCCTAAGCACCATCACAGAATCCGACTCTTCGTCTTCTTCGTCGTGGTCGGGGTTGTCGTGATACTCCTCGCTGCTGAGCTCTCCGACAACTGGTACCAGCTGCGGCCTGGCGGCCCTATGAACCCGCAAGAAGTCAAAGTCCCGGTGGTCACTTGGACACTCAACGGAACCACCTGGGCAACTAGTCCCGGATTCTCGCTCCCTGCCGGCGCACAAGTGACCGTGTGGGCCTATGAGTACTGTGCGCCAATAGTCTACTACATAGTCCAACGGACCTGCACGTCGGGGGAGATCTACTCTCTGACCCCGGGATTTGTCCTCGTTTCTACGGACGTACCGCTTCAATGGTCCAGCTACAATACGGGTGCTGACGCGAACGTTACGGCCGTGGTTTCGTTGCCAACCTCCAGCTTTACCGGTAATCTAACGATCGCGCTCCATTGAGTAGACCGGAACAAGCAACGGTCCCGAGTTTCCCCGACGCCGGAAGGGGTTGTCTCGGTCTCTAGCCCACGGAGGCTGGGAAGAGAGAGGGAGCGTAGTCGAGCGGCGTAACGACAGTCCAGTCAGTCGAGATCGCTATGTCCGGGAGGACTGCGGGCAAAACTGCTCTCGGATAGCCCCGAGCGGATTCGCTTGCGGTTACATCTTAGAGGGACATTTCCTTCAGGAGGGGCCTCCACTCCGTGCTTCGGGATCTAAACGACAGAGGCTCTGTCTCGGAGGAAGTCCGTTCCACCCAACTCATTGTAAGAAAGGACTGACCGGTGATCGTTCCAGTCCTCCTCAGGTACGGGGAGGTCGTTACAAGACCCCCTCGTTAGAAAACGTTCGGCTCGCCCGAAAAGGCAACTAGACCATCCATCACCGGCCGTCTTCCGGACCGGATTCGTGCGTCGAGGAGAGTTTAACCGAAGGACGTGATGCGCTCGACCTGGGAAAGCATGGCAGTCAATCCGGAGAAGCTGAACGAGTTCGTCGGAAAGTTCCTCATCGACGTCGGTGCCGCCATTCACGGGCCCGCCGTTCTGATCGGCGAGCAGCTCGGCCTGTACAAGGCCCTCGCGTCGGGCGGCCCGTTCACATCAGAAGCCCTAGCAGAGAAGGCCGCCATTCCTGAGCGCTATGCACGCGAGTGGCTCGCGGGTCAGGCCGCTTCGGGGTTCGTGGAGTACGATGCGAGCACGAGTCGCTATTGGATGACCCCCGAACAAATCTTCGCCCTCACCGTCGAAGATAACCCCGTGTACATCCCGGGAGTGTACTACACTATCGCGTCAGTTTACAAGGACCAGCGGAAGATCGCCGAAGCGATCAAATCAGGAAAGGGCTTCGGCTGGCACGAACACCACAACGACCTGTTCATCGGTACCAAGAAGTTCTTTCGACCGGGCTACCTCGCGAACCTCGTCAGTTCCTGGCTTCCGAGCATGGAAGGTGTCATTCCGAAGCTCCAGGCCGGGGCCATGGTCGCAGACGTGGGATGTGGTCTCGGTGCTTCGACCATCATCATGGCGAAAGCCTTCCCAAAGTCCAAATTCATCGGGTTCGACTACCATCTGGAGTCGATCGAGTGGGCCCAAAACGACGCCGTGACGGAGGGTGTGACCCCGAATACCGACTTCGAGGTCGCGACCGCGAAGAACTTTCGTGGCAAGGACTACGACCTCGTCTGCTTCTTTGATTGTCTCCATGACATGGGGGACCCGGTCGGGGCGGTGCAGCATGTCCACAAGACCCTCAAGCCTGACGGGACATTGATGGTCGTCGAGCCGTTTGCGAAGGAGCGGGTCGAGCAGAACCTGAATCCAGTGGGGCGGATATTCTACAACGCTTCCCTGTTGGTCTGCGTCCCGGCCTCCCTTTCTCAAGAGGTGGGGAAAGGTCTCGGGGCCCAGGCCAGCGACTCGAGCTTGAATCAGGTGTTCCGCGACGGGGGATTCACGCGAGTCCGAAAGGCCATCGAGACGCCCTTCAACCGCGTTTTCGAGGCGCGCCCCTAAACCCCTCTTGCCCACAGAATCACTGGACGCAATTCCCCTCGAACCGCCTGTCACTCGCGCCGAATGCATCCTTGAGCTACCGGGGTCCGGCCGACCCTCAAGGGTTCTGGGGCCTTCTCGGCGGTCAGATCTGGCTCCTGGCAGGGAACCCCTTACCAGACCCCTGCGGTCATTGTTGAACGGGCGCTGCTAAGGGATAGCCCCGAACGGATTCGAACCGCTGTCGCCGGCTCCAAAGGCCAGCATGCTTGGCCACTACACCACGGGGCTGCTCCGACCACCGGGGTCCTCTACAAAAGAACCATCGGCGCACGGCCGCTCGGCCCCCGGACGGTTTTACGGGGGCGTCCCATTGGGGGTCGATGCGTCGAACGAAGATCCTGGCCACGGTCGGCCCGGCGACGGACCGAGCGGATCGCCTACTTAGGCTGCTGGAATCGGGAGTCGACGCGTTCCGGATCAACTTCTCTCACGGGACGAGCGAGGAGCACCGCGCCACATTGCGACGATTGCATCAGGCGTGTCGCCGAGCACAGCGGGAAGCGGCCCTCGTGGTGGACGTTCAAGGTCCCAAGCTACGGATCGGGGAGCTCACCGGGGGCTCAGTGCGGCTGTCCCGAGGCGGGCGGTGGACCCTCGACCGGGACCCCGCCCCGGGGGACGAGAACCGGACGTTCGTAGAGATCCCCTCGTTCGAACGCGCGGCCCGCCCGGGCGACCCCGTGTTCCTCGGAGACGGGGACGTGGAGCTCTCGGTCGAGAGCACCGCGCCGGGAGCGATCCGGACCCGGGTGGTCAGCGCCGGGGTCGTTCGTTCGCACGAAGGCGTGTCCTTGCCGCGCGCCCGACTACGGACCACAGCGTTCGGACCCAAGGACCGGCAGGACACGTCCCTCGCTCTCGAGGAGGGGTTCGACTACCTGGCGCTCTCCTTCGTCCGAGATGAGCAGGACGTGCTCGCGGCCCGGCAATGGCTCGACGCCCGCCCCGCCGGCCGCTCGGTGGGGATCATCGCGAAGATCGAACGCGCCGAAGCGTTGGGTTCGATCGACGGCATCCTCCGCGCCGCCGACGGGATCATGGTGGCCCGAGGGGACCTCGGGATCGAGGTGCCGCTCGCCCGGCTGGCGCTCGAACAGAAGATGCTGGTCCGCCGGGCCAACGCCGCGGGCCGATTCTCGATCGTGGCCACCCAGATGCTCCTCAGCATGCTCACCTCGCCACGCCCGACGAGAGCCGAGGCGACGGACGTCGCGAACGCGGTGCTGGACGGCGCCGACGCCGTGATGCTGAGCGAAGAGAGCGCCGTCGGCCAGTACCCGTTCGAGGCCGTTCGGTGGCTCGACCGGATCGCCCGGGCCACCGAGGTCGCGTTCGACCCGCTGCCGGCCCGGGCGATGGTGCACGCTCGCGAACCCGGCGGGCCCGAGCTCCCGGTCGCCCGCGCCGCGGTGAATCTCGCCGAGAACATGCACGCTCGAGCGATCGTGACGCCCACGCACTCCGGCCGCACCGCCCGGCTCATCGCGGCCCTTCGGCCCACCTGCCCGGTCCTCGCCCTCTCGAGCTCGGAGTCGGTGCGCCGGCGCCTTTCCTTGGTCCGGGGCGTGCGGTCGTTCCCGGCGACCGCGGAGAGCGACCTTCAGTCGCTACGCAAGCGTTCGCTCGAGCTCCTCGCGCTCGCCGGGCTCTCCCCGACCGGTCCGTTGGTCCTCACCGCCGGCTACCCCGTCGCAGGACGACCGACGAACTTGGTCACCGTCGTAGAGGCCGAGGCCCGTGGGTCAGGGAAGGGCGTGCTCGACGCTCGGGTCCGCTGAGCCGGTCCTCGGGACCTTCAGGAAGAGCAGGAGCGGCAGGAAGCCGACCGTGAGAAGGGCGGCGAAGACCCAGCTCACGTTGTACCCCGCGAACCCCACCAGCACGCCGAAGAGAATTGCGACCACGCTGCCGGCGAAGAGCTGGATCGAGTTCACGAATCCGATCGCGAGCGCGGTGTTCTCCCCGCGACCCTCGGGCAAGTAGGTCGGCACGAGGTAGAGGACCGCGAAGAGAACACCGTCCGCGAAACCCAGGAAGACGAACAGCGGCCAGAGCGCGGCCAGGGGAAGGAACGGGATCAATATGAGTCCCGCGCCGGACGCGACCCCCCATAGGACGAGGATCCTGCGCATGTCCGCCTGCCGCTCCGCGAACCATCCGCCGATCGGGCCCCCGAAGACCTCCGCCACGATCATCGCGGTCGGGAGCCCTGCGGCGAGCGCGATCGGCCAGGCCGGGTGGACCGATTCGGCGAACTGGACGAAGTCCTGGGCCGCGATGTAGAAAGCGGCCCAGACGCCGCACAGCCCGAGGGAAAGGGCCCAGAGGTTGCGGGACGAGAGGATCCGCCGACCGGCCTGCCAGGTGGTCCTCCAGTCCGGCACGGACACGCTTCGGCGGAGCGGGGGCAGCACCACGGCCGCACCGAAGCAGAGGATGAGGAGCCCGATTCCTCCGACCGCGAGGCTCCACGGCCACCCCACCGCCTCTCCGATGAGGGCGCCCGCGAAGAGCCCCACCGCGGAACCGATGCTGAACCCCGAGTTGTAGACCCCGATCACAGGCCCCCGGGAACCGACCGGGTAGTAGGAGGAGACGAGGCCGAGGGCCGGCGCGAAGAAGAAGGCGGCGCCGGCCCCGGCGCCGAAGCGGAGCAGGGCCAGGACCTCCCAGTTCGGCGACAGGGCCGAAGCGAGGCAGAACACCCCCATCAGGCCCAACGCGAAGATCGAGGTGCTGCGGTACCCCCGCCGCATCGCCCAAAGGCCCGCGGGGACCTGGAAGATCCCGGCGCCGACGAGGAACGCGCCCAGGACGATCCCGAGCTCGCCCGGGTTCGCGTCGAACCCCTTGCCGACGAGGAAGAGGACGGCGCCCATGTTGTACCAGTTGAAGGCGTAGACAATCCGGGCCAGGACCAGCATGCTGGCCGCCGCGCGGCGCTCGGACGGGTTGAGCTCGGTCACTTCGAATCCCGTCCTAGGAGTCCTCGCGTCTCGAAGTACCGGAGGAACCCTTGGGCGGCGAGCGCGTAGCTGGAGATGATCGACTCCCCCTCGGTGGGAGCGGCGGAGGCCGGAGCGTTCATGTCAAAGGCCTTCAGGCGTCCCGCGATGAACTCGGGGTCTGCCTTCTCCCGGGCGGCCGCCAGCGCGACGTCGCGCCATTGTTCCACGACCGTGCGATAGCGCATGAGGTCGGCCGCGCCATCGGGGCTCGGGCCGAAGTGGCTGAACAGGACCACCTTCGGGTCCGTCCGCCGCATCGCCTCGAGGCTCGCGAACAGCTGTTCCAGGTCGAGGTCCGGCGGCGGGACCGCCGGCCGCAGGTGGGAGGAGTGCTCGAGCCGGACCCCGGCCCCGTCCCCGGTGAACACTCCGCGAAGGGCCGTGTCGAAGAACGCGAGGTGGTGTCGGGCGTGCCCGGGCGTCGCCAGGACCTCGAGCTCGCCGTGGTCGATAGGGAAGCGTTCCCCACCGCGCAGGGCCACGATCCTCTGCACCGGCACCGGCGCGATCGTTCCCCAGAGCCGGTCGGAGGCGGCGGGTCCCCACGCCCGACGGGCACTCGCCACGAGCCGCGCCGGGTCGACCATGTGCGGGACCCCGAGCTCGTGCGCGTAGAAGGTCGCCCTCGGGAACGCGTCGACGACCGCGCCCATTCCTCCGGCGTGGTCCAGATGGACGTGGGTGACGAAGACGTGCCGAACCTCCTCGGGAGAGACGCCGGCTTGCGTGACGCCCGCGAGCAGGGCCTCCCGACAGGTCGACGGCCCGGTCTCGACGAGGGCCCACCCTTCGGTCTCGGGTATCAGATAGGCCGCCACCAGCCCCTCGGTGTCCCGGAAATCGAGGTCGAGCAGCAAGCGTCCCCGGCCCAGTTCCCGGACTCGTGGCGCGGTCATCGGAGCGCGATCACCATGCCAGGAAGGGAGACCCGTACGAATAGTAAGCCGTGTAGCTCACCGCGAGGAAGGCCGCGGCCACGGCGAACGAGAGCGCCCATCGTCCCGCGCCCCATCGGAATACCTTGGCCCCGTCCAGGATCCCGAGCGGAAGGAGGTTGAACGTTGCGAACAGCGTGTTGATCATCGCGAGGAACAGCAACCCACTCGACGCGCTCGAGCCGAGGTGGAACGTCACGAGGGACGCCCCGTAGAAGCCGGCGGCGAAGAGAAGGTTAGAGACCGGGCCCGCGACCCCCGTCTCCCCCCAGCCCCGCCGGTCCCTTGGGTCCATGCCCTCCACCATCGTCGCGCCGGGAGCGGCGAACAGGACGCCACCCACGGAGGTGATGATCGACAGGAGCAGACCCATCGGCCACATTCGGAACTCGGCCCAGTAGCCGAGACGGCGGGCCACCACCTTGTGGGCCATCTCGTGGGCGATGAAGCCGGTCAGGGCTGCGGCCACGGCGAGAAGGACGTAGTAGAGGGCTACCGGAGCGATGAGTCCGGACAGCGTGCCGGTTTCCAGGAATCCTCGACCGCTCAGGATGATGAACAGGTCCCCCGTGAGCACGAGGAACGCGATCGTGACGTGGATCAGCTCGGTCCGGGATGTGGGATGGGAGGAGAGCGGGGGAGCCGCAGTCGTCCAGACGGTGTACTGGTACGGTCCCCGGTTCATGGACGCACCTCAGAGCGGCCTGACGGAAGCGGTTCGACCGGCATCGGGCCCCGCGGCTCCTTGCCTTCCAGCAACGATCGGACCAGCTCGGCGCCCGCGGCGAGCCGAGGACCGGGACGGCTGAAGTACGCCTCGTCTGCGATGAAGGCCCCCAAGGGGGCTCGAACCGACTGGACGGCGGCGAGAAGCGCGGGATTGTCCCCGAACTCTCGCTTCGCTCGAGCGACCGAGAAGCTGCACGGGCTCACGACCAAGAGATCCGGGGCCTCGCGAGCCAGATCGGGCCAGGTCGTCCGTGCGCCCGGCTCCGAGGAATTCGGGCCCACGGGAACGCCTCCTGCCGCCGCGACGAGGTCGGGGGTCCACAGCCCCGCGAGGATCGGCGGGTCGAGCCATTCGACGATCGCCACGGTCCGCCCCGACGAAGGCACCGACCGGGTTCGGTCGCGAAGCGAGACCGCGAGCTCGTTCCCACGGCCGGGGTCGCCCAGCGCCTCGCCGACGGTTTCGATCGAATCCCAGACCTCCGAAAGGCGGGTCGGGGCGAGCGAGACGACGCGAGGACGGACCCCGGCGAGGGTGCACGCCTTCGCGACCTCCTCCTCCGTGACGGAGCAGACGCCGCAGAGGTTCTGGGTAAGGAGGAGGTCGGGCCTCAGCTCCCGGAGGAGGTTCAGGTCGAGCTCGTAGAGGCTCTCGTTCCGCTCCCGAGCGCGCCGAACCCGCTCGTCGATTTCGCCCGACGGCCGATCCGCGTCCCCGGTCCGGGGGCGCATAACGACGGGCAGGTTTCGCACCGTGGCGGGAAAGTCGCACTCCGAGCTGCGGCCGACGAGCTCCGAGCCGTGGCCGAGCGAATCGACGATTTCGGTCGCGCTCGGCAACACCGAGATGACCCGCATTCAGCCTCCGGAGGGACTCCGAGTCGGGGCCGGCTTACTTACGTTTGCGGGGGGGCGTTTTGCCGCTGGGGCTTGCGCCCGGGGATTGGGCGACGGGGCGGGCTGCGGCTTTTGCCGGGGGCGACGCCTTGGTCGGCCGACGGCGGGACGTTCTCGGGAGAGAGCGCTTCTTGGCGGCGGGGGCGGACGCGGGTGGCGGAACCGTCTCGGGAGACACCGGAGCCTCGGGGGGTGGCAGGCCGAGGTGCTGGCAGAGGGCCACTTCCCGTTCGTACGTGAGGCCCAGTCGCCGTGCCTCGAGCCGTTCCTCCTGGCCTTTCGCCTTGTCGCCCGTTCGCAAGAGCGCTTGCGCGTGGAGGAACCTCAGTTGGGGCTCCTCGGGAGTCTTCGAGAGGAGGGCCTCGATCTCGGTCTTCGCTCCCGCCCAGTCTCCGAGCTCGATGAGCGCGGCGAGGAGATGGGCGCGGACCTCCGTCCGTGAACCGTCCTCCGCGAGCAGTTTCTTGTAGGCCGCGACCTCTTCGTTCGGTCGGGCACGCGCCCCGAGTACCGCGGCCTTCCCGAGCCGGGCCTCGACGTCATCGGGCCGGACTGAGAGGACCTCGTCGAAGGCTCGGTCGGCGTCATCGACCAGCCCGAGCCCGAGCAAGGACCGACCGATCCCGATTCGGGCCGGTAGGAACCCCGGCTTCAGCTCCGCGGCCTGCCGGTAGAATCGCAGCGAGAGCGCCGGCACGCCCCAGTCGAGCCAGGTCCGGGCGCGGTGGACGATCCCGTCGAGCTGCTGAGCGCTCGGGAGGAGCCGTCGGGCCTCCTTCGGCGGAGGTCGCGGTTCCTGGCCCAGGTACGTTTCGAGTCCAAGCTGGCGGGCGAGCTCGGCGAAGCGGGCGCCCTCGACGAGGGTTCCCCCGTGGTTCTTGATCTCTTCCGTGAACGCGAGGGGGAGGTGGCCAGGTGTGAGAACGACCAGACGCACGAGGACGTTCCCTTCGCCTCCCAGCAGTTGGCGGATCGTTTCAAGAGAGATCGTGTTGGGATCCTCGAGGAACGAGTAGAGGAATCCGTCGCTCGTTCGGAGCGTAAGGCCCTCGGGGGTCGGCTTCGCCGCGTCGAGCCGTTGGCCCATCGCTTCCACGAGCGCGCTCGCGAGAGTCACGAACGAAGGAGACGCCATCACGTCCGCGAATGCCCGGTCCGTTAAATAGGATGGACGTCCAGATGCACGTGCCGTGGACCTCGCCGCTCTCTACCGATTCCTACCTTCTCTCGAACGCGAGCTGACCTCGTCTTACCGCCAAACCGCCCATCGGTCGCCCCGCGAGGTCCAACCGTTTCTCGAGGTGAACCGAGAGTTCACGCTGCGAGGGGGCAAGCGGTTCCGGGCGATCCTGGTGCTGGCGGGATACTACCTCGCCACCGGGCGGAACCCCCGACCCGCCCTCCCGGCGGCCGCCGCGCTCGAGCATTTTCAGAGCTGGATGCTGATTCACGACGACATCATCGACCATGCCGAAGAGCGACGGGGTGGACCCACGGTCCACCGCGCCGTCGCCCAGACGCACCGGCGCGAGCACCGCGAGGGGTCGAGCGAGGACTACGGGGTCGGCATCGGCATCACCCTCGGCGACCTGGAGGAGCCGTTCACCGTCGAGGCGATTCTGTCGACCCGCGCCCCTCCGGCCGCCCGTCTCGCCGCGCTGGCCGAGTACGTGCGGATGACACGGTTCACGGCGTTCGGTCAGCTCCTCGACATCCGCAGCGGCGCCCTCGACCCGGACTCGGTCCGCGAGGAGGACGTCTTCGCGGTCCACCGGTTCAAGTCCGCCATCTACACCGTCGTCTCGCCGCTCACGATCGGCGCTCTTCTCGGCGGGAGCCCCCGTTCCCGTCTCCGCGACCTCGAGACGTTCGGGACGAACATCGGAATCGCCTTCCAGTTGCGCGACGACGTACTGGGGGCCGGCTTCGATGCCGAGGCGTCGGGGAAGAGCTCCAACGACCTCGTCGAGGGCAAGAGGACGCTGCTCGTCGTGAAGGCGTGGACCAGCGGCTCTCAGGTCGACCGCGACCGGCTCTCCCGTGTTCTCGGGAACTCGCAGGCGGCGCCCGAGGATATCGAGCGGGCGAGGGACGTGATCCGCGGGACCGGGAGTCTCGATTACTCCGAGAAGCGGATCGAAGAGCTTACCCGGGTCGCGCTGCGGTGCGTGGACCGCAGTCGAACGATCCCGGCCCGAGGGAAGCCGCTGCTGAAGGAAGTGGCCGAACGCCTCGTCCGTCGAAAGACCTGACCCGCGCCTACCTGGGGCCCGGTCAGTGTGACCAAGGATTGCTCCGCTTAGCGAAGCTTGGATTAGATTAGGTCAGGTTTGGTTGGGTCGAGCTGGGCCAGCCAGCCTAGCTTTCGGGCTCGGAAGAGGATCCCGAGCTCGGCTGGGACGCTACGCCCGCGGCCTGCAGCGCCTGGGAGAGCTCCTGCTGCATCGTGGTGTACCGCTCCTTGAGGTGGTTCTCTTGGCGCTCGACCGCCTTCAAGCGAACCTCCGACGTCTCCTTGTCCTCGGTGAGGAGGTCCTCGACCTCCTTGCGGTTCTTCGCGCGCACGAGCAGACCGCCGATCGGTCGGTAGACAACCGCGTCCTCGGGCAGGGTCTTGAGGTCCTCGAGCGTGTGCGAGACCTCGCGGAGCTTCAGGTCGATCTGGAGGCGTTGCTGCTGAACGGCGGCAAGCTCCTGCTGTAGGCGCTGGAACTGTCGGATGTCGTTCTGGAGCTTCGCAGGTAGGGCCACGGGCGGGGTGACCGGCCGTCCAACATAAGGGCTTCGGGAGCGCGGCGCTCCCGCCGCCGTCACCCCTGCCGGTCGGCGGCTCGGGCCGTGGCCAAGGAGAGGTGGATCCATCCCAGGTAGGTGTTGAGAGCGGCCCGCATCGCGCCGGAGTCGCGGGCCGAGATGGTGAGCTCGAGCGAACGCCCGGTCCCGCGGCGCAGGTCAGCGTGAGCTCGCGGCACCTCGCGGGCCGCCTCGGGGCGGAGGGCTTGCTCGACCCAATCCAGCACCGTAGGGTCCCGCGCGCGGAGATGAACGGAGGCGGTCCACGCGAACGGGGGTTCCGTCATCGGGCGAGACGCCGGTCGAGCTCCGAGAGAATCCGGTCGGTCTTGGCCGCCGCCGCGAGGACGTACGTCGACGGGTCGAGGAGGCTTTCGACCTCCGCCGGCGAAAGGTGGGCACGGACCGCCGGATGCGCCTTGACGCGCTCGACGAGCGTGGGCCCCTTTGTGGCTTCGCTGGTCAGCGTCCTCAGGAGTTCGTGGGCCGTGGACCGGGCGAGCCCTTTCGAGGTGAGCGCGAGCATCAGGTTCTCGGTCATCGCGCCTCCCCCCGAACGGTCCAGCTCGGCGGCCATCCGCGCCGCGTCCACGCGCAGGCCGCGGAAGACCTCGGAGAGCTTCGTCAGGAGATCGTCGGTGAGCACGATGGCGTGGGGCAGCACGATCCGCTCGTTCGCCGAGTTCGCGAGATCCCGCTCGTGCCACTGGACCATGTTCTCGAGCGGTGGAAGGGCGAAGGCGCGCACGAGCCGCGCGAGGCTCGTGATGTTCTCGGAGAGCATTGGGTTCCGCTTCTGGGCCATGGTCGAGCTACCGACCTGGTGCGCCTCGTCGAACGGTTCCGCGACCTCGGCGATCTCGGTCCGCTGAAGGTTCCGGACCTCGGTCGCGAGGCGCTCCGCCGTCGAGGCGATCAGCGCGAGCAAGTTCGTGAACTCGGCGATGCGGTCGCGGCCCACGATCTGCGTGGGGGCCTCGTCCGCCGAGAGTCCGAGACGCCGCATCACCGAGGACTCGAGATCGGCCGCATGGGCTCCGAAACCGGCTCCGGTGCCGACTGCGCCCGCCATCTTTCCGACTGCGAGGCGGGGAAGGAGCTCGTTCAGCCGGTCGCGATGGCGGCTCACCTCGGCGGCGGCCACCGCTACCTTGTACCCGAAGCTGATCGGCACTCCGTGCTGGCCGTGCGTTCGGCCCACCTCAGGCGTGGCCCTATGCGTGCGGGCGAGCTTGACCAACGTCTGGGCGAGTTCCGTGAGGTCGCCGCGGAGGATCGCCGCGCTCTCCTTGAGCTCGAGGGCCAGCGCGGTGTCGGTGATGTCCGCGCTGGTGGCACCGAAGTGGACCCACCGGCCGGCCGGTCCGGCGGCCTCGGCGAGCGCGCGGGTCATCGCCATCACGTCGTGGCGCAGCGAGCGCTCGAGCGTATCGACTCGCTCGAGCGAGACCTGGGAGAGGGTGGCCGCCTTGTCGATGGCGGCCGCGGCGTCGGCCGGGACCATGCCCAGTTCCGCTTCGGAGAGCGCGAGCGCGGCTTCCACTCGCAACGCCCGGTTCAGCCGAGTTCCTCGAGAGAACAACTCGCGGACGGAGTCACGCCCGTACCGGAACTCGAGCGGGCAGAAGAGGGACTCGTCCTCGTCCGGCACGCCCCGAGACCCGCCGCTGGGTATATAGCCATATTCCGGCCGAACGCCTCGGAGCCCCGTGCAGCGGATTCCACCGTCGAACTATTCATCCCGGACCGGGATGGCCGGGCGAGGTCCAATGGCCGGGATCCTGGTCGCCCTCGGTGGGAACGCCCTCCACCGAGCCGGGGGACGCGGGTCCTGGGACGAGGCCCGCGGACAGATGCGCCAGGCCGTCGCGGTCCTCGCGGAGATCGCCTCGGGGGGGGAGGCGCTCGTCCTCTCCCACGGCAACGGTCCCCAGGTGGGCGCGCTCCTCCGACAGAACGAGCTCGCCGCGCGGGAGATCCCACCCCGACCGATGGACGTCCTCGGGGCGGAGACCCAAGGCCAGATCGGGTATCTCATCCAGACCGAGCTCACGCCCGCCCTCCGTCGCCGCGGGGTCGACCGTTCCGTGCTGACGGTCATCAGCCGGACAGAGGTGTCGGTCAACGACCCGGCGTTCGACCACCCGTCGAAGCCGGTGGGCCGGTACTACCCCGAGGATGAGGCTCGCGTCCTCCGAAAGCAGTACGGCTGGGCGATGCAGTACGACGGCGCGCGCGGCGGTTGGCGGCGGATCGTGCCGTCCCCCCGACCGGTGCGCTGGATCGAGGGCGCGGCCGTCCGGTCGCTCCTCGAGTCGAACGTCGGTTCGAAATGGATCCCGATCGTGGCGGGGGGCGGGGGGATCCCGGTCGTCCGAAGGCCCGACGGGACGTACGAAGGCGTGGAGGCGGTGATCGACAAGGACCTCGCTGCGTCGCTCGTGGCCCGCGAGCTCGGGGTCCATACCCTCGCAATCGTGACGGATGTCCCCGGCGCGGCCGTGTCGTTCGGCAAGCGAGGCGAACGATGGCTCTCCCAGGTGTCGCGCCGAGAGCTCGCCGACTACCTCAAACGGGGGGAGTTCGGAGAGGGGTCGATGGGTCCCAAGGTCGCCGCGGGGCTCGAGTTCCTCGACGGAGGCGGGCACCGGTTCGTCATCACCGACATCCCGTCGCTCGCACGAGCGTTACGGGGCGAGGCCGGAACTCGCGTAGAGGCCTAGCGCCCGGCCCGCCGCATCGCCCGCACCAGGGAATCCACTCCGCTACCGTACTGCACCGCCTTCTTCGGCCGGTCGGCAAGCTCCGGGGGAAGACCGCGTTCCATGGCCCACTCCCGGAAGAACCTCTTCGGCAGGTCCCGGGGTAGGCGGAGGTCGATGGGGATGAGACGCGCATTCTCCTCGAAGGTCCGGTAGAGATAGGGCGCCACGATCTCCTTGCCGGCCTTCTCCGCGATCCGCTGCGTTCTCGGCCAGTCGATCTTGTGGAGCCGGGAGAGGTCGTCGCGAGAGCGCCGCTCCGCTTCCGCCTCGCCGAGGAGGCGGTAGTGCGCGTATCCCAGGAAGAGCTCGTCGACCCCCTGGCCGCAGACCAGTCGAGGCGGCGAGGCCTCATCGATCGCGATCGCGAGCGTGAGGAGGACGGTCCGGGAGACCGGCGGGATCCCCTCGAGCTCCTCCCCGAACCGGGCCTCGGCGGTCCTGACCTCCTCCATTCCGACGTGAAGGCTCTGCCACGGCAAACCCAGCCGCTCCGCCGCCGCGCGACCGGCGCGGAGGTCGGGACTCCCTTCCCGTCCGAGCGTGCACAGCACCACCTGGGGCTGAAGTCGCAGCTCCCACGCCAGCAGGGCGGAGTCCACGCCTCCTGAGAAGAGGATCCCGATCGGACCTTGAGCGGCCCGAACCGGGCCGAGGGCCTCTTCGAAAGCCGAGCTCAGCTGCTCCCGGAGCTTCCCCACAGCCGCTGGGACCGGTCCCATCGCCCGGGCTGACAGAACCCGAGGATGAACCCTTATCCCGTCCCGGCGTTGGTCGGGCCGATGGCAGGGATCGAGCCGAAAGCTCCCTCACCCCGCCCTCTCCGCCGGGCCCTGTTCGTCGACCGTGACGGTACTCTCAACCCCGACCTCCACTACCTGAAGAGGGCGGAGCGGCTCGAGCTGTTCCGAGGCGTCGGCGACGCCCTGTCGCTCGCCCACGACCACGGCTACCTCGTGATCTGCGTGACCAACCAGTCGGGGGTCGAGCGGGGCTTCTATAGCCGGGCGGACGTCGAGCGGATCCACGAACGGTTGAACGAGCTCCTTCGTCCCCACCGAGCCCGCGTGGACGGCTTCTACTACTGCCCGCACGCCCCCGAGACCCGATGCGAGTGCCGAAAGCCGGGCACGCTCCTGTTCCGCCAAGCTCGCGACGATTGGAACATCGACATGGCCACGAGCGCCATCGTCGGGGACCGGGACCTGGACATGGAAGCCGGAACCGAGCTCGGCCTGCTCACCGCGGCCGTGGCCACGCCCGGTCACGAAGGGGACCTATCCTTCCGCCAGCTTCGCGACCGCGGGGTGGTCGACCTGACCGCCGGATCGTTCTCGAACGCGGTCCTGCGGATCCTATCCCGCGGCTGACCCGGGTCTCGCTCCGGCCTTCTCCCTGAAGGCGTTATACCCATCACCTGCTGCCGCCCGCGGGAGACCCACCGGTGCTGCTCGGGACGCCCGCGATCATCGGGATCGTCGCCACGCTCGTGATGGCCCTCGGGGCGATCCTGGGCCGGGCGTTGACGCCCCGCGGGGGCGCGGTCGCGGCCGTCTTCGGCATCGTGATCGTCGTCTTCGCCGGCTTCGCGTTCCTCGCGCTCCTCGCCCTGTTCGTGACCGCCAGCTCGTTCGCGACCCGGTACCGGTTCGCGGACAAGCAACGTCAGCACGTTCAGGAGGGGCGGGCCGGCGAGCGGGGTGTGTCGAACGTGGTCGCCCACATCATCATCCCGACCGGGCTCGCGGTCGCGGGCGGGATCCCGTCACCGCTTCTCACCCCAGCCACGACCGCCCTCTTGTTCGCGAGCGCCCTCGCGTTCGGCGCGGCCGACACGCTGGCGAGCGAGTTCGGTGTCCTCTCGGGCCGGGCGCAGAGCATCCTCTCCGGGCGACCGGTCCCTCCCGGCACGAACGGGGGTGTGTCGCGAACCGGGCAGTTCGCTGCCTTGGCCGCTTCGGTGACGACCGCGCTCGTCGGCCTCGGCCTCTTCTGGGCCTTAGGGACGCCCCTGCCCGGCTGGGTCCTGTTCCTCGTGACCGTCACGGCGGCCGGGTTCCTCGGGTGCCAGGTCGATTCGGTCCTCGGGGAGCTCTTCGAGAACCGGGGGATCCTCACGAAGGGCGCCACGAACTTCCTCGGCATGCTGAGCGCCGTGGCCGTCGCGACCGCTGTCCTGTTCCTCGCGGGGGCGACCCTGTGACGCGCAGGTCGAGGCGACCGAACGGGAGCGTCGTGCTCCTCTCCGGGGGCATGGACTCGGCGACCTGTCTTGCCATCGCGACGCGCCGCCATCCACCGGTCCACGCCCTGACGGTCCTCTACGGGCAGCGGCACGCGCGCGAGGCTCGCTCCGCTCGCGCGCTGGCCCGGCGCTACCACGTCGCCCGCCACACCGTCCTCCGAATTCCACTTGCCCCGCTCCTCGCCTCCGCGCTGACCGATGCGCACCGTTCCCTCCCGAGGGGTCGCCATCGCGCCGACCGGATCCCCTCCACCTACGTTCCCGCCCGGAACACGATCCTCCTTTCGATCGCGCTCGGGTATGCCGAGAGCCATGGTCTCGGGACGATCTACATCGGGGCCAACGCCATCGACTACTCGGGATACCCGGACTGCCGACCGGAGTACCTGCGTGCGTTTGAGCGTCTCGCGCGCCTCGCGACGAAGGCCGGCGTCGAGAAGGGGGAGCACGTCCGGATCGAGGCCCCGCTCCTGCGCTGCTCCAAGGCCGAGATCGTCCGACTGGGAGAGCGTCTGGGCGTGCCCTGGGTGCTGACCTGGAGCTGCTACGCCGGCAAGCGGCGGGCGTGCGGACGATGCGACGCCTGCCGCCTGCGCGCCCTTGGCTTTTCGGTCGCGGGAGTCCGCGACCCCGGGAACCGCGCCGCGAACTAGCCGACCCCGTTCACGCGGAGACCGGCGTGACCGTCGACGTGCAGAATCCGCAGCGCGTCGCCTTCACGGGGATTTGGTTGCAGCAGGCCGGGCACTCCCGGGTCGTTGGGGCGGCTTTCGCTGCCCGAGCGGCCTTTCGATCCTGAGAGAGCTGGTACGGGTAGGCGATTAGGAAGAACACGACCACCATCAGGACGAGGAACGTGATGATCGCGCCGAGGAACGCACCGCCCAATAGCGGGCTTCCGTTGATCGTCAGAACGCCGATTGAGCTGAAATTCACGTGTCCGGCGGCGCCGATCAGCGGGTTGATGATGTCGGCAACCAACGCGCCGATCAGGTTCACGATCGCCAAGCCGACAACAAAGGCCACGGCCATCGAGATCAGACTCCCCGAGATCAAGAACTTCTTGAAGTCCTCGTAGACTCCCATCGTCCGTCCTCGGCGGAGGGAGTTCGGACGTTCCTAAAGAAGGTATCCGACCCCGAGGCTCCGAGGGTCTGAAGGCCTACGACGAGTCGAGCCCGGGGCGGTCGCGGTCGGTCACATCGCATCGAGGGGAACGATGCCGAGGAGGTCGAGGGCGTTCCCGAGCGTCTGCCGCACCGCCGCCACCAGCGCGATTCGGCTGGCCCGCTCCTCGGTCGACCGGAGGACCGGGACCGCGTGGTAGAAGCGGTTGAACTGGTCCGCGACCTCGTGCGCGTAGCCGGCGACGGCGTGTACGTGGGCCGTGCGGGCGGCGTAGGCGACCGTGCGTGGGAACCGGGAGAGGATTCGGATGAGCGTCGCCTCCTCCGGATGCACGAGGCGGACGGCGTCGAACGGATACGGGGGCTGTAGGGCCTCTCCTTTCCGGAGCACACCCGAGGCGCGGGCGTACGAGTACTGGAGGAACGGGCCGCTCCGACCTTCGAACGAGAGCGCGTCCTCCCACCGGAAGACGACCGGCTTGTCGGGGGCCGCGCGGATGATGTGATAGCGGACCGCCCCCGTCGCGACCGCCTCGGCGATCCGCTCGACGTCGGCGTCGGCGAGGTCCTCCCGACGGGCGAGGACCTCCGCCCGCGCTCGGTCGACCGCTTCGGCGAGGAGCTGGTCGAGCCAGACCGCGGACCCTCCCCGCGTGGACATGCGGCCCCCCTCCGGGACGGTGATGTCCTGGTAGATCACGAACTCGGGCCGCCGAGACTCTCCGATCTCCTCGAGGAGCGCGTTCAGGCACCGGGCGTGGAGCTGATGGTCCTGGCCGAGGACGTCGATGATGCGGGCGAACCGCGCGAACCTCGCGAGGTGGAAGGCGACGTCCCGCGTGATGTAGAGGCTCGTTCCGTTCCCGCGCTGGAAGACGAGGTGCGTGGACTCCTTGGGAAGCCCGTGGGAGCTCGCGTCGATCGCCCACGCCCCGTTCGGCTCCTGGATCGCGTGGGGGCAGGCCCGAAGCCGTTCGAACACCCGGTTGACGGAGCCGTCCCGGACGAGGTCCGACTCCCACACGAACTCGTCGAACGTGATCCGCAGGCGGGCGAGGGATTCGAGCATCCCCTTCAGGATCGTCTCGGCGAGCGCCCGGTGCTCAGCCGGGACCTCCCCACTCTCGAGCTGCTGGACGAGGCGGACCACTTCCTCTCGGGCGTCCTCGTGTTCCTTGAGATAGGCGCTGACGGCCGGATACGGTCGACCCCGGTGAAGGTCGGGCTTCTCCCCCGGTACCTCCTCCCCGTCGACGGCCTTCCGGATCGTCTCGGGCCAGCTCTCCCGGGGCTTCGACCAGATCCAGGTGATCATCGCCGCCTGGCGGCCCATGTCATCGACGTAATACTGGGTGGTCACCGGCGTGCCCGCTGCCCGCAGGATCCGCGCCAGCGTGTCCCCGATGATCCCGTTGCGGACCCGACCGATGTGGAACGGGCCGGTCGGGTTCGCGCTCGTGTGCTCGACGACCACGGGGGGTCCGACGGGCTCGCCATGACCGTAGCGGTTACCGCGGGAGAGCGCGAGCTCGAGGGTCGCGCGCGCCAGCGACTCGCCGTCGACACGAACGTTGACGTAGGCGCCCTTGGAGGAGACGGACCGGACGAGCGGGGACGGCGGGAACGCCGCGGCCAGGGCGGATGCCAGCTCGTCGGGCGGGCGCTTCGCGGCCTGGGCGGACCGATGGCACGGGAAGGCGACCTCGCCCTCGGTTCCCTCGTCGAGGCTGAGCTGCGAGGAGATTGCTTCCCTCGAGAGCGCGACCCCGCAAGCCCGCGCGGCCGCGGACATCCCCTCGAGGATCGCCTCGAGGAACGGAGTCCAGGGGTCCACGGAGGATGACGGGAGGGAATCTGACGACGCCACGAACCCACCCGCTCGAGAAGCGCTTTAGCGGTCCCTTCGTCTTAACCTTCGCGATGGTCGCGCTGCTCCTGGTCCGGTACGGGGAGCTCGCGCTCAAGTCGCCACCCGTGCGGCGCGAGTTCGAGAGCGCGCTGCGCCGCAACCTCCTGGACCAGTTCTTCCGCGAGGGCCTTCCCGCCCGCCTTCGTTCCGACCGCGGGCACTTCTACGTGGAGACCGACGACGGAGAGCGCGGCACGAACCTCGTTCGCCGGGTCTTCGGCGTCACCTCGGTCAGCCGGGTCGAGGAGGTCCCGAGCGACCCCGCCGCCATCCGAACCCGCCTCCTCGAGCTGGCGGCGCCCCGGCTCGCTACGGGCGTCAGCTTTGCCGTTCGCGCGCGCCGAACGGGGCAGCACGCGTTCACAAGCCAGGAGCTCGCCGGGGACCTCGGCGCGGCCGTGCTCGAGGAATTCGCTGACCGTGCCCTCACGGTGGACCTCGAGCGACCGACGGTGGAGTTGTTCGTCGAGGTTCGAGGACCGCGAACCTACCTCTCCTTCGACCGGTCCCCCGGTCCGGGCGGGCTTCCGCTGGGGGTCGCGGGCCGGCTGGTCGCCCTCGTCGACGGTCCTCGAGGGGCCCTCGGGGCGTTCTTCATGATGAAGCGGGGCTGCCGGGTCGCGTTGGTCACCCTCCCGGCGGGAGAGCCGTTCGTCCGCGAGACCCTCGCCCGTTTCGACCCGGCCGCCCGGGTCGCACCGGCGGCCCCCGGGGCGGAGGCGTGGGCACCCGCCATCGCGACGCTCGCGGAAGAGGTGAACGCCGACGGGGTCGTTCTTCCGATCGCGGTCGAAGAGTACTCCCGGTTCTGGTCGCAGTGGGGGAACCGGGTCTTATTCTCCCCCACGGTGGGCTTGAGCGACGAGGAGGTGGACGAACGGTGGAAGAGCGTAGTAGCCCTCGTCTCGTGACCCAACGCCAGTTCGAGGTCGAACCGGCACGGCCCCCTTCTTCCCCAGCCTCCTCCCCCGTCTCCTCCCCGGTCGCCTCCCCCGTCCCCCCGCCCACGCGCGAACCCGCGACCCAGACCCCACCCGCCCTCCCAGCCGTCTCCACGCCGGTCGGGCCGGCCAACCGTGGGCTTCTTGACCGCCAGCTTCGCTGGTATCGAGAACGGGCGAAGTTCGAGGCGAATCGACCGGCGGAGGAAGCGTCGCGGTAACCCTTCCGCGCGGTGGTCAAGGATCCTGTCGGCCACGTCGCGCGGATGTCGATCTCCTCCCCGTCCGCCCGTCCGTCCGAGCCGGCGCATAGGGGGCTCGCCCCGCGGAGCTGGTCGGCGGCTGGCTAGGTTTAAAAGGCCCCCCCGGGTGGCGCCGCCGCGCAACGGAGAATTCGATGCCCGAGTTCCAGGTCCAAGGTTCGTTCTACGCCCGCCGGGGGTATTGGCAGACGTTCACGAAGATCCACGACGCTGGCTCGGCCGACGTAGCGCGAGAGTGGGCTCTCTCGGAGATCGGGGGCTGCCACCACGTGAAGCGCTCCCACATACGGATCAGCTCGGTCGCTGAGGTCCCGGCGGCATGAGCGCGACCGCCCCCCGAGCGACCGAACAGCAGGTCCAGGAGGACCTCCTGCGCCTCGACGCGTACCGGAACCAGCTCAACGCCCTCCTTCAGCAGCACGAGATCCTGAGCGCCTCGCGCCAGGACCATGTTCGCGCCCGCGAGAGCCTCGAAGGGGTCGACCGCGCGCCGACGACCGCCGAGTTCCTGCTCCCCCTCGGGGGCGAGACGTTCGTGCGAGGGTCGGTCGACCGGAACGCGCCGGTGCTGGTCGGTGTGGGGTCCGGTGTCGTCGTCGAGATGGAACGGCCGAAGGTCGTCGAACTCCTCGCGGACCGGACCGTTCGGATCGAGCAGGCGCTCCGGGACCTCGAGGAGCAGATGACCGGCCTCGACGAACGGATCCAGGTTCTCTCCTCGCGACTCGATTCGATCGCTCGGGAGAGCGGCGCGCCGACCGATGTGGGCAGCGATTAAGGCGCGGCTCAGGCGCTCCGAGGAAGGGTCCTCCCCGGCCCCCGAACCGGCCCCGGAAACCGGTGCTCCCCACCCCGGACCCGCTGCTACCCCTCCGGCTTCTGATCAAGGCCAGTCTCCGGCGTCTGGCTCGGGCGGAGCCGGTCCATCCCCCGCCGAGGGCGATGCGACTGTCTTCACCGATGGGTTCCTCGGGCGTCGTCTCAAGGAAGGGACGATCGACGATGTGCTGGACGACCTCGAGATCGTCCTCCTCGAGTCGGACGTGGCGGTTCCCGTGATCGAACGGCTCCGACGGGACCTTCGCAAAGAGCTCGCCGGGAAGAAGCTTCGGTTCGGGGTCGATGCGGAGGAGGCGATCCGGACCTGCCTCGAGCGTTCCTGCCGGACGATTCTGGCGCGGCCGCCCATCGACCTCGCGAAAGCGGTCCGTGAGCGCACGCCAAAGCCGTACGTCATCCTGTTCGTGGGGGTGAACGGGACCGGAAAGACCACCACCATCGCGAAACTGGCGGGATGGCTCCGTACCCAGGGGCTTACGAGCGTGATTGCCGCCAGCGACACGTTCCGCGCCGGAGCGATCGAGCAGCTGCTCGTTCACGGCGAACGGATCGGGGTCCGTGTGGTCCGCCAGCAGGAAGGCAGCGACCCGGCCGCGGTCGCGTACGACGCGGTCGAGCACGCGCGAGCGAAGGGGATCGACGTGGTGCTCGTGGACACCGCCGGCCGCCAGCACACGAACGAGAACCTGATCGAGGAGGCGAAGAAGATCCGCCGCGTGGTCTCGCCTTCGCTCACCCTGTTCGTCGGTGACGCCCTCAGTGGGAACGATGTGATCGAGCAGGCGAAGCTGTTCGACCTCGCCGTGGGGATCGACGGTCTGGTCCTCACCAAGCTCGATGCTGACGCGAAGGGAGGCGCAGCGCTGAGCGCCACGTTCGTCACCAAGAAACCGATCCTGTTCGTCGGGACCGGCCAAGGGTACGGGGACCTTGTTCCGTTCGACCCGGATTGGATGCTCCGCCGCCTCTTCACGGAAGGAACGGCCGGATGACTCGACAGATCGACGTCGTTCTCGTCCGCCCGAAGGAGGACGGCAACGTGGGAGCCGTCGCGCGCCTCGCGCGGAACTTCGGCGCCGACCGTCTCGTGCTGGCCGCCTCCCGCGCTAAGGTCGGCACGGTCGCCCGTCGGAGGGCGATGGCCGGCCTGCCGCTCCTGCGCACCGCGGTCCGCGCCCGCTCGTTCGACCAGGCGGTCGAAGACGCGGACTTCGTGATCGGAACGACCGACCTCTCCACGGGACGGTCGAACGCCTACCTGCGCCGCTCCGTGAGCCCTGAGCGCCTCGGGGAGATGGTCCGAACGCTCGAGGGGCGGTTGGCGATCGTCTTTGGACCCGAGGACAACGGCCTATCCCGGGAGGAGCTCGCTCGCTGCGACCTCATTGTCCACATACCCGCGCACCGAGAGTTCCCGACGCTCAACCTATCGCACGCGGTCGCGATCGTCCTCTATGCGGTCCACCGAGCCCGGGGACCGAGCGACCCCGATACCACCCCGGCTCCCGAGGTCGTGGAGCTGAACGGACCCGAGAAGGAGCTGTTCCTCGAGCGTCTCGGCGAGCTTCTCGCCCGAACGGGATACCCCGCGCACAAACGACGGGGTTTAATCCTCCTGTTCCGTCGCGTGCTCGGCCGTGCGACGCCTTCCGAGGCGGAGCTACGGATGATGCTAGGGCTTTTCAAGAGCTACGGGCGTGCGTTGGACCGCAAGGAGCATGGGAGAAGGTAACGGCGATTGGCTGAGGGTCCGCGGGATCGGTCGCGAGCGGTTCGCGACGTACCTCGCCGACTTCCTCGGCACGATCGGCTACACGGTCGAGAGGTCGGAGACGTCCGAGCCCAGCGAGAGCCGGGTCAAGGGCCGTCTCGAGAAGATGAACCCGGCCGTCCCCCCAGCGGCCTCCGCCCTCGAGTTCCGCCTCTACCCAACGAGCGGTGGCGCCGCGCTCGTGTGGGAGACGCCCACGGAGGTCCCAGCCGAGCAGCGTCCGCGCATGGACCGGCTCGTTCGGGAGATCTCGAGCCACCTCGAGCGGGCGATCGCGACCGAGAGCCACGCGACCGCGAAGGTCGTCCGACCGGCGGAGTCCCGCCTTCCGTGGGCGGGCGTCGCGAAGAACGGCGGCGTCTGAACGCTCGTCAGCGGCGGCAGCTTTATAATTGGGGCCCGGGTCCCCCGCGCCGCGTCCCATGGCGAGCTCTGCGTACCGGCACATGGCCCAGTCGTTCCAGCAGACGCTGGGTGAGGAGGGAGCCGCCCTCCGGCACGAGCGTCTCCTGCACTGGCGGCGGGAGAGCACGGTCACGCGGGTCGAGCATCCGACGCGCCTTGACCGGGCCCGCGCCGTAGGGTTCCGGGCGAAGGGCGGGTACGTGGTCGTACGCGTCCGGGTCCGCCGGGGCGGGCAGCGCAAGCGCGCGATCATCGCGGGGCGTCGCCCGAAGCACAAAGGGATCCTCCGGATGACGCTTTCGAAGAGCCTGCGTCGCATCGCCGAGGAGCGGGCGCAGAAGCATTACCCGAACCTCGAGGTCCTCAACTCCTACTGGGTGGGCGAGGACGGCAAACAGAAGTTCTTCGAAGTGATCCTCGTGGACCCCTCGCACCCCGAGATCCTCGCGGACCCCAAGATCGCGTGGATCGCCTCTCCCGTCCAGAAGGGACGTGCCTATCGCGGTCTCACGAGCGCGGGCACCGAGGGCCGTGGCCTCCGGTGGAAGGGGAAGGGGGCGGAGCGGTTCCGACCCTCGAGGGCCCGAAACCGCCGCGCGACCCGGCGGACCCAGATGAAGGTCATCCCGTAGGACGCTCGTCGTCCGTTTCGGCGAGCTCGAGCAGCTGTCCGAGGGACCGGTGGCCCTTTTCGGCCGTTCGAAGCGCCCAGCCGTAGAGCCCCTCGACATGGACGAGCTCGCCCCGCAGGACCCGTGCGAGCCGCCGCCGGTGCTCGAGGTCCGCTCCGGAACGACCGACCCCAAGGAACTCCTTGAGCCGCTGCGCGAGGTGCCCGCCCTCGGTGTCCCAGTCGGTGAGGATGATCACGTGGCGAGCGGTCGCGGTGAGATGCTGGGCCGTCTCCGAGATGGTCCGTCCTCGGTGGACGAGGACGACCGACCCTCGAAGGCCGAGCCGGCGCAAGGCCCGCCGGTCGCGTTCCCCCTCCACGACCACCACGGTGCCGGGGGCGCGGCTGTCGCTCTGAAGACGGACCCACAGCTCCCAGAACTCATCGAACAACGCGGCCGGGTCTCGAACCGTCGCCATCGAACCGCGCCCCTCCCCGCCGACCGAGACGCGGGCGGAGACCCGAGCAAGACCGCACATCTCCTATAGTCCTTCGGTTGTCCGCCCATCCCGCGAGAGCCGATGGCCGACCACTTCACGCAACTGCTGGAATGGCGCCGCAACGAGCTCGCCGTTCGTGGCCTTGCGAAGCTCCCTCCGGAGTTCTACTCCGCGACCACTACCTACCTCGCCGAGCTGCGCCGGTCCTACGAGTCCGAGCTGCGCGAGAATCCATCGGGTCGGAAGGGGGACATCTCCCGCCAGACCTACCAGCGCGCGATCCAAGTCGCCCGGGACATCGTCGAAGGTCGGGCCCAGAAGGTCCTCAACGCGGCGTTCCAGGCGAGCATTGGAGGGAGCCGCGACCTGGTGAACGCTCTGCCCGAGGAGCGCGCGATGTTCGACCAGGTCCTCTCGGTCCTCCTCGACCACCGTCGCTCGTCGGCGGCCTACATCGAGCCCACGCCAGGCCCGATCGCTCCGGCGGGTGCCCGTTCGGCCGAGGTCACAGCGGCGGCACCGGCGTCCGCGCCTCCCGCGCGAAGCCCCGAGGCGCCGACGGCGAGCCGACCTCGACCTTCGCTCGTTCACGTCCGGGTGCTCAAGGATTCGCGCCCGGTCGAGGTCGGGTCGGAAACGGTCGACCTCAAGGCCGACGACGTTCTCTCCCTGCCGCCCGAGACCGCCCGCATCCTTGCCGAGGCGAAGGTCGTGGAGCTGCTCGAGAGCTCGCCGAACCGCCCCGTCACGTAACGGTCGGAGAACGGCCGGCGCGGTCCGGCGGGGCCAGCTCGAGCGCGTGGAATCGTTCGAACCCGAAAAGAAGGTTCTTCGCCGCGAGACGGACCCGCACCTCTGCTTCCGTCGACGGGGCGGCCCGGATTGCCTCCTCGAGCAGCCGAGGGAAGCCCCACTCGCCGAGCGCTTCCGCTTGGCGTCGGAACGCCACCTCCCGAAGGCACGCGTGGGCAGCGGCGGCCCGCACCCGGGTGAAGTTGACGAAGACCGACAGGTCCGAGGTCCCCGGCTCCGCCAACGGGTCGTCGACGAAGCGGTGCCCCCGGACGGCGGCGAGCGTGCCCGAGCGATGGGCGCTGACGAGCTCGGACTCTTCCATCCCGTAGTCGAGCACGAGGAATAGGCCGGTTACGAGGTGGTCGGCTACCTCGCGGAGGAGCGCCTCGGCTAGGGGGGAGACCTCGACGAGCGTTCCGGGTTCGGGGGCCAGCGGGAGCTCGGGGGGCGGCACGCTGCGGCGGAGAGGACCGGCGGCCGGGACGAACCCGTCGTCCGTGAACCGGACCCCGACCTCCTGCCAGCGTTCTCCGTCCCAGAGCAGCCGCCGGGCCGGTTGCGCGTCCAGGACCTCGTTCGCCAGAACGAACCCTTGGAACGGCCCATCCGCGCCAACGCCGCTCGCGGCCTTCACGGGGATTCCCAGCGACCGGCCCGCCGCCGAGACCCGCTCGTACGCCCGGACGGAGAGGGTGGGGGACCGGTCCACAAGGACGTACTCGACCCGTTCCGCCACCGCCGGGTCCTGGGCGAGACCGTTCAGCACGCTCTCTCCTAGGGTCCCGTCCCCGGGTCCGATCTCGAGGACGCGGAACGGCGGCCCCGGCGGGGTCTCCGCCACGACCGACCGCACGCGCTCCGCGATCGCGCGGCCGAAGAGCGGGCTCGCGTGGGCCGCGGTGTAGTAATCCCCTTCCGGTCCGAACGGCGAATCCTCGCGCGTGTAGAAGCCTACGCCCTCGCCGTAGAGCGCGACGTCCATGAACCGGTCGAATGGGACGAACCCGTCCGGGTCTGCGGCTCGTTGGAGCAAGGACAGGACCCGCTCGTGGCGCGACGTCTCCTCGGCCGACGACACTCCGCGGGCCGGTTCGGTCATCGGTCGGACGTTCAACCGATGTACCCGAGGTCCTCTCGGGGAGCCGGGCCGGAGGGCGGAGTGCCCTCGGTCGACCGCGCCTCCGCCTCGTGGATCTTCTGGGCGATCCGGTCGATCTCGTGCGCCTTCGTCTCGAGCGCCGTGAAGTCGATCTCGACCTCGAGGATCTTGGCCAGGACCTTGAGGACCGCCTGCGCGCTGCGGGGGTCGACGAAGTAGCCGCTCGTCTCGCCCATGAGACAGACCCCCTCCATACCGAAAAGGCGCCCCAGGCCGAGGAAGAGCCCGCTCGCCCCGATGAGACCGCCGCCGGGGTCGTTCCGAGAGAAGACCACGCCGAACTTCTTCATCGCCTCGACCTGTTCGGGCTTGGTCGCGGCGCCGAGGACGCGCGGGTCGTCCACGACGCGGCCCTGCGCGAAGCCGGCGAGCGTGAACACCTCGCGGACGCCGAGGCCGTGGCAGTAGTCGAGGACCCGCTGGGTGATCTCGTACTGGCCCTCGGGAGAGATCCCTTGGTAGTCCCCGCCCAACACGAGGATGTCGCGAGGCGCGGACGGTGGCCCCTTCCAATAGTGAAGGTCGTTCGAAACGAGGCGGATGATCCCGTCCTCGTTGACGTAGACCTGCGGAGGGAAGAACTTCGAATAGATGGTGGCGAGCGGCTTGGCCTTCAACTGCTCGCGCAGGTAGTCGGCGGCGAGCTTCCCCACGTTCCCGACGCCCGGAAGGCCCTCGATGAGGACCGGGTTCCGAAGCTCCACTTTCTCGAGCGTGCGGATGACGACGTCCTCCACGGGGGTTCCACCTCGCCCGAAGCAGCCGGGGTCGGAGGATAAAGGTTAGCTTACCGCTCGGTAGGCCGCTATCGCGGACCGTCCGTGCGCTCTTCGACGTGCCAGCCGGTTTCGCCGATCTCGGCGTTCCAGATGCGCGTCAGGTCCGGTCGGTTCCCCACCTTCTGGACGGAAAGCGCGTGCTCGTAGTGGTCGTGCCGCGGTTCGGCCGACAGGTCGAAGACGACGTCCGCGAGGTCCTGCAGGAGCCCGAAGACCGCCCGCTCGTGGGCGACGGAGTGGGCCGTGATGAGCGCGTGGCCGCCGATCGTCTGGCAGCGGTGCCGGATCTGGCGGGCGACCGTCGTCAGCTCGTGCGGCTCCATCACCTCGAGGAAGAAATCGACCGAATCCACGACCATCCGGAACGGCGAATCGATGTTCGCGAGGTCGGAGAGCATGCGGTTCGTGAGGCTGAACGGGGTCAGCACCCGGTCCTGCGGCCGGACATCGACGAGGTCGTCGAGCGCGATCCCGCCCTCCCGAGCCTTGGCGATCTCGAGGCCTCGGACGAGCACGCGCTCGAAGTACTCGTCGGCCAGGTTGACGATACGGATCTCGTCCGGGTCCCATCCGAAGTCGTCGAACGCCTTCTTGACGTCCTCCGTCCGCTCGTAGGTGGTGTAGAAGAGGACCGGGACCGGCCCCGCGCCCGCGTGGGCGAACTGCTTCGCGAGGAGCGGAGCTCCGGAGCCCGAGGTCCCGGAGAGGACGGCGAGCCACCCCGGGGGGAGCGCCGTCCAGACCGGCTGGTCGATCTCGGGGATGCCGAAGATCCGGTCGGGTTCGGCCATGGCTAACGACCCACCCGCCCCACGTCGATCGTCTCGTCGACCACGAGGTTCAGCATCTGCTCGATCCCGGTGGTCTCCTCTTCGGACGTTTCGAGAACGAGCGTGAGCACCTGACGCGACTTCAGGTTGTTCAGGAGGATGTGGAAGAACTCGGAGAGGAGCTCGGGCTGGTTGTGGATCGCGAGGGAGTTCACGCTATCGATGACGACGATCTCGCGCGGATGCGGGAACTTCCGGAGCAGGTACTCGATGCGGAGCATGATCTCCTCGAGCGCCCGGGGGCTCTCCACATACGTCGCGTTCGGGAGCGGGTTCGCGTAGTTCATCATGATGTGGCTGATCGCATCGACGAAGGAGATCCGATCCGCCGGGACGTCGAGCGCCTGCGCCAGCGTCCAGACGAACGCGGCCGGGTTCGTTACGGTGAGGTAGATGGTGTGGGCGTCCGTCTCGCTCCCGACGTCCCGGAGCGTCGCGTTGAGGACCGCGAAGTAGTGGTCGGCGTACTCGCGGGGGTCCAGCTTCAGGGCCACGGCGCTGCCGCTCGGGAGCCCCCGAAGCCTTTCCCCGAGGTCCACTTCCGGGGCCACGGGCTACGTGCCTCCTTCCCGCCCGCCCTTGAGGTGCGGGGCCATCAGGATCCCGATCGGGGTCAGCTGGATGACGAACTGAGCGTGGGAGTGCGCCGTTCCGCGCATCTTGATGACCTGGAGGATGCGCAGGATGTCGCCCATCCGGTGGGAGTTCGAGAGAAGGATGACGCCGTCCACGATCGCCTCCTCGACGCCGTGCAGGGAGTACCGGCCCGGGGTCGGCCCGATCTCGGAGACGAGCAGCGAGGTGCAGCCGACCTCGTTCAACTCCTGCCCGAGACGAAGCATGAAGTCCCGGATCTGTTCCTCGCGTCGGATCCGGTAGCAGACTGAAGTGAGGCTGTCCAGGACGAGGCGGCGTATCCCCAGCGACTGGACCAGGTCCCGGATCGTACGGAGCACGATCCCGATCTCCTCGCTGGTAAGCTCCTCCCGGCCCAGTCCGAGCCGGTCGTACGCCTTCGGAAGGTCGACAAAGACGAGCGACCCCTGCTCCACGAGGTCCTTGTGGAAGAACTCGAACGTGGAGAGATTCTGCATCAGCTTACGGGAGGCCTCGGTCACCGACAGGAACAGCGACCGCTCTCCCCGTTCGGCCCCGCGGACCAGGAACTCGAGGCAAAGGGTCGTCTTCCCCGTGCCGACGCTGCCGGCCACGAGGACCATGTTCCCGCGCGGGATCCCGCCTTCCAGGATGCTGTCCAGCCCCTCGATGCCGGACTGGCACCGCTCCAGGACCACGGCCGGCGGCAGCAACCCGTCCGCCGCGGGGGTCACCGTCGGGGTCGCCGGCGGTGGAACGGGGGGAAGTTCCATCGGTAGAACGAGCCGCTCCGTCCCTAAGAGGGTTGTGGACGCTCGGAACCTTTGGAGGAGGGTACGGAGGGCGGCATCCCCGTTAGGGTCGGAATCCTCGCCGGGTCGACCACCCAGACCGCGCTCCCGTCCGAACGCGCGCCCGAGACCATGGCCCCAGCCCGGCCGAGCCTCGCCCCGGCCTCTCGAATGGCCCGGCCCCCGGGGTCAAGCGAGCTCCTGAGCTCGGAGAGCTTCACCCGGACGGGCTCTCCCGCGGGCTGGGCGCGCGCTCGTTCGAGGATCCAGGCCAGGACCTCGTCGACGGTCGCGGGCGCGCTCTCGGTCCCGAGCCCTGGCTCCCCGGTTCCCGGAGGCGCTGCAGGAATCGGTGGCACGCCCCCTTTCTCGGGGGAGCCTCGGTCGGGCCCCGTCGGTCGACCGACAGTGCGCACCCAGTCCACGGAGCTCCCTTTCCCGAGCAGCACGGCCGCGTGGCCTCGGGGTAAGGCGAGGAGCTCCTCGACCGAGAGACTGTGCGTGGTCCGGGAGAGCTCCCGGGCCTCTTCGGGAGAGCCGCGGAACGCAATGAAGTCCGAAACGTTCGTCCAAACGGCATCGGCCACCGCCTCGGGGAGAGAGCCCACCGTCTGGGTTGCCAGGATGACGTGCACGTTCCTTCGACGGGCGAGCCGGAGCATCTCGGCGAGGCCCTCGTGCGAGAACCACTGCGACTCGTCCAGCACGACGAACGTCTTCGGGTTGGAGGGCCGCGCGAGGAGCTCCGACCAGACCAGGGCCAGGTAGACGGCCAACAGGTAGCGGGCGACCGATTCGCCCACCGCCGATGCGTCACCGGAGATGACCGCGATCCGGCCCGATTCGACGAGCTCCCTCGCGTGGAGCGCGGGGCTCCGTTCGCACAGCATGCGGTTGAGGACCGGGCTTCGGACCACCTCGTAGAGCAGTCGGCGAGCCCCCTCCGCGTCGTCCGGGCGCTCACGGACACGGTCCGCCAGGTCGCGGACGGCGTCCTGGGCCTCCGGAGGAACAACCTGGCGGGTCCTCCCTCCCGTGGCGAGGAGCGTGTGGGCATCGACGAGCGTACCGGTGGGGAACGCCGCGGCTGCGCTGACGGCACGGGTCAGCATCTCCTCGAGTCGCGGGCCCCAGTACTGGGAGTCCACGTACCGGCCGGAACGGACCCGGCGGAGGGCGTGGACGATGTCGTTGAGCCGTCGGTCGGAGAGGACGGGGTCGGTCTCCTTCCCCCCGATTCCCTCGAGCGCGTTGATCCCCGCCGCTCGGCCAAGCGGGGCGACCTCGACGAGTCGGGTGCGCTCGTCCGCCGAGAGCCCGGAAAGGAACGACCGTGCGGTCTCCCCGAGGGGGTCGAATAGGACCACGCCGCCGAGCGTCGACGCCTTCCGGGCGATCGCGACCAGCGTCGAGCTCTTTCCCATGCCGGTCTCTCCGAGGACCACGAGGTGACGCCCCTGGTCGGTCTCCACGGGGGGACCGACCACGCGACCGGCCGTCGAACGGCCGAGGGGAAGGACCGGCAGTCCTTCGACCCCCTGCCCCTCTGGGAGACCCACGCCACACTCGATGCCGGGCAGGACGCATGCGAGCTCGTCCTCCGACAGGAGGAACCCCGGGGATAGCCACGGGAGGCGGCGGCGGCCTCGAGAGAACCGGACGCCGTTCGCTCGGCCCGACCGCAGGGCGACCTCGATCGCCGACCGGACTCGCTTCGCTGAGGCGGGGTCGTCCGCCTCCTGCCGAGGGAGCGCGACGGAGACGGTCGCTTTCCAAAAGAGCGGGACCGCCCGTGCCACCGGGGGTGTTTCCGGTCGGTCTGGGCGCGTCGTTCTCTCTCCGAGCCGCCGTTCCCCGTGGGCCGGCACGAACCTATCCACTCCAAAGTCACGGGGACGGCTCCAGGTGGCAGGGCACGGATTGAACCTCCATCGGACCGAGATGCCCGGGGTGACCCCGCTCAGCGCGAGGGCGAGGCAGTCGATCGCGGATGGGCCGTCGGAGGGCTCTCGTAGCGGCTCCGGCCAGTCGTGGAGCCTCGAACCCCAACGAACGTCGGACCATGGGTCAGAGGTGAAAGGGAGCCGATGGACCCAGGAGGCGCGCCCGAAGGCCGCGAACAGAATCCGGCTGGCCCACCGGGAACTTGCCGGATCGGGGCACCGCAGCGTCAGCGTGGGTAGGGGGCCAGAAACGAGATGCAGCTCGAATGAGGCCGCCAGCCCGTGCCCGACCCGGAGGGCCGCGGTGAGCCGCTCCCGGAAGGCCGACCGCTCCTCGGAGCGTCGGTCTCGCGGGGGATGTGGAACCAGCTGCCACTCCGAGAAACTCTCGCTCTCGGTGGGCTCTGGCCGCCGCCGGGACACGCCGGCCCGATCCTGCCGAAGGGCTTGGAGGTGTCAACGGGCACGGAACGTGAACTCTGGGCTATCGCGTCACTCTCAAGTATCCGCTACGCCCCCAAGGGACGGAGCTCGCCCCGACACAAATGTCCGCCCTGGAAGAACAGATCCTCGCGGTGGAGGACGAGATCCGCAACACCGCGTACAACAAGGCGACGCAACTGCACATCGGGCGGCTCAAGGCGAAGCTCGCAGTCCTTCGGCTGGAGCGCGAGACCCGGGCCAAGGGAAAGGGCGGGGGCGTCGGCTACTCGATCCGCAAAAGCGGCAACGCCACGGTCGGTCTCGTCGGCTATCCCTCCACGGGGAAGTCGACGTTGCTGAACCGTCTCACCGCCGCCAACAGCGAGGCGGCCGCGTACGACTTCACGACGGTCTCGATCATCCCAGGAATGCTTCGCTGGGGCGGAGCCTCGATCCAGATCCTCGACATGCCCGGTCTCATCCCCGGCGCCTCGAAGGGGCGCGGGAGGGGCCGCGAGGTCCTGTCGGTTGTGCGGTCCACGGACCTCGTGCTGTTCCTGATCGACCCGGAGCATCCGAACCTTCGGGCGCTGACGGCTGAGATCGAGGGAGCCGGCGTGCGCATCAACCAGCGGCCACCGCGCATCGTGCTCCAGCGTTCGGACCGGGGGGGCCTGACGGTCTCGAGCACCGTGCGGCTGACCCATTTGGCGGGCGGCGGAGCCGCGCAGATCGCCCGGGAGTTCGGCCTTCACAACGGGTCGATCGTCTTCCGCGAGGACGCCACGGCTGACCAGCTGATCGACGTGCTCGCGGGGAACCGCGTCTACGTGCTGGCGATCATGGTGGTGAACAAGTCCGACCTGATGACCCCGAAGGAGCGGACCCAGCTCGCTGCGGCCCTCAGCCCCTACGAGCCCACCTTCATCTCCGCCCGCGCCGGGACGGGATTGGATGTCCTGGTGGACCAGATCGGAACGACCCTCAAGTTCATCCGGATCTACGTCAAGCCCCCCGGGCTGCCCCCCGACCGGGAGGAGCCCGTGATCCTCCGTCAGGGGGAGTCGGTCACCGAGCTCCTCCGAAAGCTCCCGGGGGACCTCAGTCGGACATTCAAGGCGGCCCAGATATGGGGGAAGAGCGCGCGCTTCCCGGGCCAGACCGTGGGGCGGGACCACATCCTATCCGACGAGGACATCGTTACTGTGCTCGTCGTCCGCGGCGGCGCTCGCGCGGCCTCGTAGGTCGGGCGTCTTCTCGGACGGGGAGACGCGCGGAGCGTCCCCAGCGCCCTCCGACCATGAAGTGCCCTTTGTGGAACGGCTCGAGCGGGACCGAGGCGAACAGCGAGACCGTGTCGGCGAGGGTTCGTTCGGCCGCCTCGCGATGGCCCACGGCCGACCGGTGCCGGCCCATGCTCGCGGTCTTGAGCGCGATGAGCAGTCGGGCCCCGTCCCCCGTCAGGAGGAGCTCGCCGTTCTTGACGACGATGTCGAGCTGGTCGGCCTGCGCGATGTCGGCGTAGACCCCGTCGACCGGCGGAACGAGGCTCGCGTACGCCAACGGGTCCCGGGCGTCCGCCAGGATCGGACGGAGGCTCGGCCACCGCGCCGAGAGCGAGAGCAGGCGCGCGAACGGTCGGACGCTCCGCTCGACCGCGTAGACCCGACCGTCCGGCCCGACGAGGTCTGCGACGTGGGAGGCGGTCGTGCCCGTCGCCGCGCCGAGATAGAGCCAGCGCTCACCCGGGGCCGGCAGGTCCCCGGTCCATCCGCGCACCACCGCCGCAGCCAACTTGGACCGGCCGGGCTCGAACGAACGATAGCGACGCTCCGCGACCTCGGTCCACCGCTCCCCGTACACCGGGGGCGGGTCGCCGACCGCCTCGGTCCAGAGCTCCCGCCGGTCGACGCGGTCGACCTCGAGCAGCCGTGGGGAGTCCGCGTGTGGGCGGAAGTTCCGGCCGGGTCTCATCGCCGCTTCCTCCTCAGCGCCTCGATGCGGCGGTCCCGGCGTGCGACGAGCCCGGCGCTGATGTCCCGGTGCGTGCTCGCGTCCGCGCGGACCGCGATCGCCGCGATCGCCGCTAGGCTGCGAGCGTACGCCCCGCGTCGGCCGATCGGAACGTCGGCGAGCCGGTCCGCACGATAGAGGATCCCGAACCGCGGGCCCCGTTCCGCCGAGGGACGCCGTCGGCTGCCGAGCAGTTGGATCCGCGCAGAAGGCATTCGCGCGAGCGCACCCACCCCTCCGGCGAGAGCAACCAGGCGCGCGGCGATCCGGGGCCCCACGACCGCGGAGAGGTTCGGAACGAGGCGCTGGGCCTCGCCTTCGAGGGTTTCGCGCAATGCCTCCTCGAGGTCGCCGAGCGCGCCTCGGGCTCGTCCCCAGGCCACGAGATGGCGGTCAAGGGGGGAATCCGGGACCGGGATGAACGACTCGGCGGCCCGGGCCTCCCGTCCCACCGACCGTTCTACTCTTTCCTCCTCCCGGGCGAGGGTGATGAGCACCTCCTCAGGGGCGCGGAGCGCTCGTTCGAGCCGAAGGTGCCCCAGCGCTAGGAAGAACCGGCGCTCGGCCTCGCCGTCCGCTCGGGGGATGGACGCACGGGCTCGGTGTAGATCCTCGGCGGTCGGGGTCCCGACCGGGCGGCCCGCCGCCTCGGCGATCGCACGGGCGAGCCGAGGAGGGGATGCGAGGAGGCGGGAGCCTTCCGGAACGGAGGTCAGGGCGGCAAGTAGGTCGTCCGGCAGATCCGACGGGGCCAGCGTCTCGAAGCGGGCGGCGGCGCGGTGGGGGTCAGGGTCGAGCGAGAACGGCCCAGCGGGCCGGGCGCCTTCGGGTCCGGCAACGAAGAGGTCAGGTCCGCTTCCGACGACGAGCGTCGGCCGCACGCCCTAGAACTCCGCGAGCGACTTCTGGAAGCGATGGCGTTCCTCGGGAACCTCGACCGGGTACTTCCCCGTGAGGCAACCGAGGCAGAGCTCGTCGGCCCGCAGCCCGATCGACTCGACGAGGCCGGGGAGGGAGAGATAGTGGACGCTGTCCGCGCCGACGAGCCGGGCCACCTCCTCTTCGGTGCGGTCGTGGGCGATCAGCTGGCGCCGGTCCTTCATGTCGATCCCGAAATAGCACGGCGCCCGGATCGGGGGACAGGCCACGCGGACGTCGACGTGGGCCGCGCCGGCGGAGCGGACCATCAGAAGGATCGCGCGGAGCGTCGTGCCGCGGACGATCGAGTCGTCCACGAGGACGATTCGCTTCCCCTTGAGGAGACCGGGCACGGGGTGCAGCTTCACTAGGACCTCCTGCTCGCGGCGCTTCTGGTCGGGGAGGATGAACGTGCGCTCGACGAAGCGGCTCTTGATCAGCGCCTCGGCGTATGGGATCCCCGTGCCGGCGGCGAAGCCCAGCGCTTGGGGCCGCGCCGAGTCCGGCACCGGGACGACCAGGTCGGCTTCGGCGGGCGCCTCCTTCGCAAGGCGCTGGCCGATGCGGTACCGGACGTCGTAGCAGGGCTGCTTATCGACGACCGAATCCGGGCGGGAGAAATAGACCCACTCGAACATGCAGTGCGCGGTCTCCCCATTGTTGGGGATCTTCGAGGTATGCGCGAGCTGGCCCCGCTCGAGGACGAGCACCTCTCCCGGCTCAGCGTCGCGGATCGCTTTTCCGCCCATCATCTCGAGGGCGACCGACTCGCTCGCCACCGCGACGCCGCCTTCCAACGTCCCGAAGACGAGAGGGCGGATCCCGAGGGGGTCGCGGAACGCGTACACCCGGTTCCCCACGAGGAAGACGACCGCGTAGCCGCCGACCACGGTCGTACAGGCGCGGCGGATCGCCGCCTCGAGGTCGCGGGTGTGCCCGAATTCGAGCGCGATCGACTGGGCCATCATCTCGGTGTCCGCGTTCCCGAGGAGGTCCACCCCTTGGGCCTGGAGGCGGCGGCGCACCCGCTCGAAGTTCACGATGTCGCCGTTGTGCGCGATCGCGCCGTCCTCGTCACGGATCTTGACGATGATCGGCTGGGCGTTCTCGAGGTCGGTCGCTCCCGTCGTGGGGTAGCGGACGTGCCCGATCCCGCTCGAGCCCCGTAGGGAGTCGAGGAGCTCCTGGGTGAAGATCTCGTGGACGAGACCCATCCCCTTCTGGTGGTGCATCACGCCGTGGCTCGTGGTCGCGATGCCCGCCGATTCCTGGCCCCGGTGTTGGAGGGCCCGGAGGCCCCGGAATAGGAACGGTGCGGCCCCCGCTCCCTGGAGCGAGACCCCCACGACGCCGCAGAACTCTCGAGGAGGCATGGCACGACCTAACGCCGGAGGAGGACCTCCGGTCGTACCCACCGAACTGCGGGACTTAAGCCGTGCGCTGTTGCCGGCTCCGGCTCTAGCCGAAGAGGGCGGAGAGCCCCTCGGCCGCCTCCTCCTCGGAGACGCCCTTTTCCTCTTTCTTCTCCTCTTCCTTCTTCTCGCCCTTGCCTTCCTTCTTCTCGGCCGGGGCCGCCGCTGGGGCGGGGGCCGCGAACGATTCGGCCTTCGCGAGGACCTCGCCGAGGTTGACCCCTTCGAGGGAAGCGAGGAGCGCCTTCACCCGGGCGGTGTCGGGGGAGACCCCCGCCGCGCTCAGGACCCCGGTGAGGGCCTTCTCATCGATCGGCTTTCCGGCTGCATTGAGCAGCAACGCACCATACACGTACTCCATTGTTCTCACTCCGTGGACTCTGGGGGAACCCTCAGTGACCCGTCAAGCGGCCGACCGCCGCGGCCTCGCGCATCGCTTTCGCGAAGAGCGGTTCGATCGTTTCCTTCGTGATGTACCCGGTCGCGAGCGCCAACCCGAGCGCGCGGCGATGCGCGCGCGCGACGAGACGCGGGATGCTCTGGGGGGTCGGATAGCCAAGCTCGACCGCGAGCCCGATGGCGTGGGCCGCGGCTCGGGCCAGGTCCGCCCGGCGCGCGTCGAGGTCGACCGATAGGACCTCGGGGGGATAGAACGTGGAACCGTCGACGACGGCGCGCAGCGTGAGGCCCACCTCGAGCGGGAAGATCTCGAGCCGCGTCAGGAGGCCCGCGACCTCGCGTGAGATCGTCGCGCCCGCCTTCACGATCGTGGTGTCCTTCTTCAGGATCACCTTCCCCTTCTCGATCGCCGCCGGGAACCCCGCGTGCTGGAGCTCTCCGACGATCGGTCCCGGCTTGAAGCTCGTGGTCCCCGCGGGAACGAAGATGTCGGCCGGAGCGACCTCGCCTCCGCGCGCGGGGGTCGGGGACCGGGTCCGGAGGAACTCCTGGTAGAGCGAGAACGGGTTCCCCTCGGCGGAGAGGATTGCCGTAGGGTCCTGGACCTGGCCAAGGAGGGGTTCGAACGCCGGCCGCTCCGTCATCGCCTTCTGGAGCGCGTGGCGGATCGTGCTGTTGGTGGCCACCGTGATCGGATGGTCCCGGTTCCGCAGCTCCCGACGCATCGACTGCAGAGCGGACGCGGGAACGCCGCGGATCCCGACGACGGCGACCATCGGCTTCGAGACGATGACCGACGCGAGCGCGTCGACGCGGGCGATCTTCTCGGGCGGAACGGACCCACGACCGGGCATCGCGACCTTCCTACCAGAGCCGGACGGCCGGCCCCATCGTGGTCTTCACGTACACGGATTCGATGTTCGTACGGCCGCGCTCGAGCTTCCCCATGATCCGCGTGAGCACGGCGTCGACGTTCTGGGCGATCTCCTCGGGCTTCATGGCCCGAGTGCCGACCGGCGCGTGGAACGTGCGGTTCCCCTTGGAGCGGATCCGGATCGATCGCTTGAGCGCGTTCACGAGGTTCGTGGGGTCGCTCCCCGGAGGCACCGGGCGCGGCATCTTCCCGCGCGGCCCGAGCACGACACCGAGACGCTTACCGATCGTCGGCATGAGCGTCGCCTCCGCGAGGAAGAAGTCGACGTCGCTGACGACCTTCTTGACGTTCTTCTTGTCCTTCGCGAACTCGTCCAGCTCGTTCGCCGGGACGACCAGGTCGGCGACGCCCCGCATCTTCTGGCAGAGCTCGGGCGAGCCGAACACGGCGACCTTCACGGCCCGGCCGCGGCCGTTCGGGAGCGGCACTTCGTCCTCGAGGCGGTTCTTCGGGACCGTCAAGTCGAGGTCCTTCAAGTTCACGGAAAGCTCGACCGTCTCGGAGAACTTGCGTTCCTTCCGCTCGGTGGCCTTCGAGAGGGCCTCGGTAACCACTTCCACAGCAGAACGGTCGGGCATCGTCTCCTCCGAAACGCTGAAACGCGGTCGCGCGAAAAGGCTTCCCTACTTAAGCGTTCGGTTCGCTCTCTCTCGGCGGACACCGTCCGGGGCCATAGCGGGCGACGAGTGGGGTCGATGCCGACCCGAACCCACCGGTACGGGGCAGGGCATCGTCACAGGTCGTCCACGCACGTCGGGCCACCTCGAAGGCCGCCCCAATGGCTTTATAGGGAGCGGGCCTCGCGGGCCGCCGATGCACTACCCGAAGACCGTCTCGACCTATTGCCCGAAGTGCAAGACGCATACGGCCCACGAGGTCGAGAAAGCCAAGAAGCGGCCTGCCTCGGAGCTCAAGTGGGGGCAGCGCCGGTTCCGCCGGGCCACCCGAGGGTACGGTGGCTTTCCCCGTCCGAAGCCCGAAGGTCGGGCGAAGGCCGTGCGGCGGGTCAACCTGAGGTTCCGATGCAAGAAGTGCAAGTACACCGTCCAGCCCGCGAGCTGGCGGGCGAGCCAGCTCGAGCTCGTGGAGCACCACTAGGGGATTGCACATGCGAGGACCTTCTCCATTCTGGGTCGTGAAGTGCCCGGACTGCTCGACCGAGCAGACGATCTTCAGCCGACCCGCCACTGTCGTGAACTGTTCCGTCTGCGGCGCGACCCTCGCGACGCCGACGGGCGGCCAGGCCAAGCTCCGGGGCGAGCTCGTCCGCCCGGTGACGGCCTAGCCGGGGACGCGGACATCGGATGCCTCTGCGCCCGGAGCTCCCCGAGGAAGGCGAACTCGTCGTCGGTACGGTGACCTCGATCCGGAACTTCGGCGCCTTCGTCACCCTGGACGAGTACGCGAAGCGGGAGGCGTTCATCCATCTCTCCGAGGTGGCCACGGGGTGGGTCAAGTACATCCGTGACCACATCCGCGAGGGCCAGAAGATCGTCGCCCGCGTTCTGCGCGTCGACCCTGCAAAGTCGCAGATCGACCTTTCGCTCAAGCGGATCAACGACCACCAGCGCCGGGAGAAGGTCCAGGCGTGGAAGAACGAGCAGCGGGCGATGCGCCTCCTGGAGCAGGTCGCGCAGCCGCTGAAGGTCACGGCGATCGAGGCGGCCGACCAGTTCGGTCCGGTCCTCATCGAACGGTACGGCTCGCTCTTCCAGGCGTTCGAAGTCGCCGCCGCCGACCCGAAGCGATTCCAGAAGGAGAACGAAAAGGCGCCCTGGTCGGCCGCCTTCCTCAAGGTCGCCCGCGAGAACATCGTCCCGCCCCACGTCACGATCCTGGGAACGCTCGAGGTGAGCGACCCCACGCCCGATGGGCTCGAGCACGTCCGGGCGGCGCTCCTGGCGGCGGAGAAGGTCGACCCCGAGGCGGTCGAGGTCCAGTACGTCGGGGCGCCACGATACCGGATCCGCGTGCAGGCGACCCAATACAAGATCGCCGAGGAGACGCTGAAGAAGGCCACCGAAGCGACCCTCAAGTCGATCAAGAGCGCCGGTGGGCAGGGGACGTTCGACCGCGCATGACGGGTTCCGTGCTGCGGGTGTGCCGTTCGTGCGAGCGGTACACGTTCCGAGAGAGGTGCCCGAAGTGCTCTATCCCTACCCGAACGCCGCACCCGGCCCGCTTCGATCCCGGGGACCGCTACGGGAAGTACCGCCGAATGCTGCTCGAGACGCTCCGGGGCCCCCCGGAGCCGGGTCGGTGAACATGTCCGCGACGATGCACCGTATCAAGGTGGTCAACGACGTGAGCGACCTCGTCCCGATCCTCCGGGCGGTCGATTCGCCGGTGAAGCTGAAGCTCGTCCAGCGGCTCGGAGAGAACTGGCTAACCCTGGACGACGTCAAGCGCGAGTTCGGCGAGGACGGCGTGAAGGCGCTCGCGTTCTTCGAGAAGCTCCGCTTGATCGACACGCGCTGGGTCGCGCGCGAAGGACGACATCAACCCGACAAGAGCTACCACTTCTACTACTCGACCATCAACATCAGCACGACCTCTCCCCTCGCGGAGATCTCGGAGGTGCTCGCGATCGCGATGATGCCCCTTCGGGAGTACACGAGGTACGAGCAGAAGATCTACGACGCGGTCGGGACCGAGGGCCGGTTCTTCTCGGACGTGGCCGAGGAGCTCGGGATGAGCCCGACGCGGCTCAAGGCGCTCGTGAAGCGTTCGGAGAAACTGGAGTACCGTGGCCACCGGATCGAGCGGTTCGTCGCAGAGCCCCTCGGCACGTAGGCCTCCCCCCGAGGTCTCGGTCCTCCGGGTCGGGCACCGGCCGGGGCGCGACCCCCGCCTCACCACTCACGTGGCGCTGGCCGCCCGGGCGTTCGGGGCCCGGCGGATGTACCTGCACCCGCGGGACGACGCCCTCGCCGAGCGCATCGCCGCGGTGACAGACCGTTGGGGGGGCGATTTCGCGGTCGTCCCGGTCGATGATTGGAAGAGCCTCCTCCGCACCTTCCCCGGGACCGTGGTTCACCTCACGATGTACGGCCTTCCGCTCGAGAAGAACCTCCCTCGGCTCGCCCGTCTTCGCCGCATCCTCCTAGTGGTGGGCGGCGCCAAGGTCCCGCCCGAGCTCTATCGGCGAGCGAAGTACAACGTCGCCGTGGGACATCAGCCGCACAGCGAAGTGGCCGCGGTGGCAGTCACGCTCGAGCGCCTCCTCGGGCTTCCCCTCCCCGCCCGGCCCGGCGCGGCGCCTCAGCGGATCGTCCCGTCCGCCCGGGGAAAGCGCATCGTAGGAGGTCGTCGGCGCCGATGAGCGAGGAACTCCCCGCGATCCCGGCTCGCTCGCTTCCTCTCTCCGCGCGCGCTCCCGGGAAGTGCATCGTCTTCGGAGAGCATGCGGTCGTGCACGGCGCGCCCGAGCTCGTCTTCGCGGTCGACCTCACGACCCAGGTCTTCGTTACCGCGGGCGAGAGCTCCCGGCTCAACTCCGACGCGGAGGCCGCGCAGCGGAACGCCTACTTCCGGTCGGCGCTCGAGCTCGCCTGGAAGGACCGGCCCCCAATCGAGGTCCGGGCCGTCTCCCGTATCCCGAGGTCCGCCGGTCTCGGCTCGTCGGCGGCGTTCGTGGCCGCGCTCGCCGCCGCCCTCGCCTCCGCGACGGGCGGGGTCGACCGGGCCGCACTAGCGCAGCGGAGCTTCGAGATCGAGCGGGGGGCCCAGGGCGTCGGAAGCCCCGGCGACACGAGCACGGTCGTCGCGGGCGGCTTCGTGGCGATCAACGGTGGCCCGGGCGACCCGCTGTGGTCGGTCCGTTCCCCCGACCATCGCTGGGAAGTGCGCCGCGTGAGCGACCCCGGATGGGTCTGGGTCATCGCCTTTAGCGGGATACCCCGTTCCACCGCCGACGCGGTGCGCGCAGTCGGGGCCCGCCTAGCCGCACCGGGCGGACCCGAGCTCCTCGAAGAGTTCCGTCGCGTGGCGACAGAGGGGATCGGGGCTGTGGGCCGTGGGGATCGCAAGACGGTCGCCGAGCTTTTGCACCGGAACCAGGAGCTGCTCCGGGAGGTTGGGGTCTCCCATCCGCGCCTCGAGGCGCTTCTCGAAGCCGCGGCCCCGGCGGCAGAAGGGGCCAAGGTCACCGGCGCGGGTGCCGGCGGCTCGGTGGTCGTGCTACCGATCCCCGGCAGGGAAACGGAGCTGGTCCGACGGCTCGCCCGCGCCGGGGCATTGCCGTACGTCGTGCGGCCGACCCTAGAAGGGGCGTCCCTGGTCGGGGACTGAATTCCCGTCGCTGAAGGACCAGTTCACTTTCGCGCGACGATCCGGACCACCGTGTTCGGCCCGAGGGGATGGTCGGCGGCCATCGCTCGGTGGGTTCGCCCGTCGATCGCTCGGATGAAATGCTCCCCCAGGTCAGTATGGACACGGTAGGCGACCGCCCGCGCGGGGGTGTTGGCGGGCACGAGGAACGCGTCCGGAAGAACCCGGCCCTGGCTGTCGGTCCAGTGCGTCTCGTCCTCGACCGGGTAGACGACGATCATCCCGAGGCGGGAGTAGACCATCTGCTCGAGGGCCTGCTGGACACCGGTCGATCCCCAGGTCGCGAGGATCGCACGGATCCCCTCGAGCGCCTTCAGCTGCGCGGGAGAGAGTCGGGCCGGGTCCCGGACGCGGAAGATCGGATCGCCCGGACGGTAGTCGATCAGCCCCGCCCGCCCCGCACGCCGGAGCGTGAGCTCGGCGTCGGCCGCGGTGGCGACGGAAGGAATGGGCTCGACCCCGCCGGCGAGGGCATCGGCCTCCTCCTTCGAAGCCCGGTCGCACTTGTTGGCAGCGACGAGCCGCGGTTTGGACGCCTCTAGCAGCTGTCGAGCGAGGTGCGAGCGATCCTCCTCCGTCCACTTCGAGGGGTGCGCGCGCTCGACGGTCGACCCGCGGAGCGCGGCCGCGATCGCGTTCGGTGAGATCGCGAGCCCAGTGAGCCTCTCCGTCAGGAAATCCTCGACCTTCTTGCCGTCGAGCTCCGTCCCGCGCGCGTGCCGTAGAAAGTCCCGGCTAAGGATCTCCGCGACCCAGGCCACCAGCTCGTCCTCGAGCCAGCGGACCTCCTCTGCGGGGTCGTGGCTGCCGTGCTCGGCGAGACGTCCTTCCTCGTCCGTGGCCCCGGAAAGGTCGACGACCTGCACGAAGCCGTCCGCCGCTCGGAGGTCGTCGAGGAACTTGTGACCCAAGCCCTTTCCGGCGTGCGCGCCGGGCACGAGCCCAGGCACGTCCACCAGGTTCACGGGGACCCAACGTGTCCCATCGACGCACTTCGCGTTCCCGGGCGTGCAGGGGGTTCCCTTCTCGGTGTGAGGGCAGGGGGCACGGATCGCCGCGACCCCGCGGTTCGGAGTTATCGTCGTGAAGGGGTACGGGGCCATGGGCACATCGAGGAGGGTGAGCGCGTTGAAGAACGTCGACTTTCCGACGTTCGGCTTGCCGACGATCCCGATCTCCACGGCGCGTTTCTCCCCCGGATTAGACCGAGTAATCCGGAGGGACCTCCTTCACTCCCAAAGCGCGGTTCGTGGCAAGAGCCAACGCGAAGAGGAGGCCGCTCAGACGGTTCGCCCAGCGCAGGAGCTCGGGGGAAAGCGGCTCGGTCCGGTGGAGCGCCCAGATCTCGCGCTCGGCGCGCCGCGCGATCGTTCGAGCGATGTGAAGCAAGGCCCCGGGGCGCGAACCGCCGGACAGCACGAACGAACGGAGGCGGTAGTGCGACGACCTGAACCGTTCGATGTCGGCCTCGAGACGGACGACGTGGCGGGCCTCGATGCGATGTTTCGCCGGGGGACCTTTCGGCGGAGTGGCGAGCTCGGCCTGGGCTACGTAGAGCTCGCTCTGAAGGCGGCGCACGACCGCCCGGATCTCCTTGAGGTCCGACGGCAGCTCGACCTCGACGAGCCCGAGGAGGCCCCCGAGCTCGTCGTACGCCCCGTAGGCGTGAACGCGAGGAGAGTCCTTCTCTACGCGCGAGCCACCGGCGAGAGCGGTGGTCCCACGGTCGCCCTTCCGGGTGTAGAGACGCGCGATACTCTCGCCTCCGGCCGCCACGGCAACTGGTCCAGCGGAGAGCTCAGACCGTGGACGGGACAGTAGGACACGTGCAGCACCTCATTATGCTTAGCATCCTGCCGGCACAGTCGACAAATGAACCCGCTCCGTTCGCTCCAGGCGATTCCCATCGACTCCATATTGCAACCCTTCCCCGTTCCCGGAGGCTAGCGCCCGAGGAGCCCCCGCCCCTCGCGGTCCGCCCGGCGTCGTCCCTCTCGTCGTTCCTTCACGGACCGCGCGTGCTCGCGCAGCGCCGGAAGCCGTTCCGAGTGGGTCCGAGCGAGCTCCGTTAGGCCGAGACTGGTGACGAGGGCGATCGCGCCCTCGAGGTCTCGGGCGTAGCCGTTCTCAACGATCTCCTCGAGCTCCCCCCGCAAGGTCGGTGGCAACTCCACCGAGCCGGGTCGGGGTTCACTCGCGATCCGCACGAGCGCCCGCACCGCGTCAGAGCGGGTCGAGAGCCCGTGGTCCCGTTGGAAGCCGTCGAGAAGCGACTCCTCCTCAGAGGTGAGGCGAACTCCGAGGAATCGAGTCGCAAGAGCGCTGGCTCGGGCGTTCCGCACGCGTATAACACAAATTTAACAGATATTTATGTGTTGTGTAATTTTGTTTAACATCGGGGGGAGTAACCGCCCACCGACCCGACAGGGTAGGGCGATGCGGCTTGGACGATCCGCGGTGGATAACCCGCGATGGCGCGGGAGAGACTTGGCGGGGCAGCGCGGCTCCGGTGGGCCCCGGAGAAGCGCCCCGGGGGCTCTCTCGCTCGGTCTTTAAATCGGTCGTGACCTGACCCCGAGATCATGGGCGGAGCGACACCCTCTGAGAACCTGGACCGACTGACCGCGGAGCTGGGAGACTGGCGCGGTGACCTGATCCAACGGATCCGTCGGCTCATGAGCCGGGCCGACTCCGATATGGTCCTGGAATGGAAATGGATGGGGACGCCCGTGTGGTACCACGACGGGATGGTCGCTCTCGCCAATCCCCACACGGGGAAGGTGAAGCTGACGTTCGCACAGGGGGCGAAGCTCCCAGACCCGGCCAAGTTGTTCAATGCCGGCCTCGGGGGCAATGTGTGGCGGGCCATCGACTTCTTCGAGAGGGACACATTGAACGAGCCCGCCCTCCAAGACCTGGTACGCGCGGCCGTCGCGCTCAATCAAGCCCGACTCGCCGAGAGCGCTAGGCACGCCCCTCGCCGACCTTCGAAGGCCAAGCCGAAGAAACCCACCCGGGCGTGATCGCCGTCTAAGTCCGATCGAGTAACGCGGCGTACCCCGGGCCGCCCCTCGACGCCGCCGAGGGCTCGATACATCACCTCAGGAGAATGCAGGAGGAGACCATTCTCGCTTTGTTCATCAACCGGGGGCAGGGCGGCTCCCTGACGTCGCGCCTTCGCGCTTCGACCGCGAGGATGATATTCTCCCGTCACGCTTGAATCGGCGTGCCCTCGGAGATCCTGACAGTCGACGCGGTTTGGAAGCGGTACGGGGACCACGACGCTCTCCGAGACGTCCGCTTCTCGCTGCGGAGCGGGGAGGCCGTCGGCTACCTCGGACCCAACGGGGCCGGCAAGACGACGACCCTCAAGCTCCTTGCCGGACTCTCCCGCCCCACTCGGGGTTCGGTGCGGGTACAGGGTCTCGACCCCATTCGGGACCGGGTCCGCGCGCTCCGTCGGCTCGGGGCGCTCGTGGAGACCCCCGGCGTTCCCGCGTACATCACGGGCGCCGACCTCTTGGAGTACGTGGCCCGCGTCAAGGGAGTCTCGTCCGCGGAGCGCGTCGGCGCCGCCCGTCGCGCCGCCGAGGCGATGAACGTGGCCGAGTGTCTCGACCGCCCGTTCGGGTCTCTTTCCACCGGTCTAGCCCGTCGGATGCTCCTCGGCGCGGCCCTGGTCGGAGATCCCGAGGTCTTGCTCTTGGACGAGCCGACCCTCGGACTCGACCCGGCGGCCCGACACGACCTCAGGAACCTGCTGCGCAGCCTCTCCCGAAACGGGCTGACGCTCCTGCTTTCGACCCATCTCCTCGAAGATGTCCAGGAGGTCTGCGGCCGGGTGCTGTTCCTGCGGAGCGGGGTCCTGGTCGGAGACGAGCTCGTGAACCTCGAGTCCGATCGAGGCCCTGAGGGCGCTCGAAGGACCGTTCGGCTGCGCTTCGGCTCGGACGTGAGCGAGGAGTCCGTTGCCCGCGCCGTCGGGGCTGGAGTCGGGGTCACGCTCGAAGGACCCCGACAGGCGACCGTACGAATCTCGGGCGGGGATGCGGAGCAGGCAGGTCTGCTGGCCGGGGTGGTCCGAGCGGGTCTGCCGCTCGTAAGCGCCTCGACGCCCGAGCCGGATCTCGCCCGTCGATACATGGAGCGAGTCGGCCGGGAGGACGCCACATGAACGGAGAGGTCGCGGCCCTCGGCCACAACGCCCTTTGGGAGGTCACTCGCCTCCGCCGTTCCCGACGGATCTGGTTGCTTCTGATCCCGATCGTTGCGGGACCGATCGGCAGCGGGATCGCGGACCTGTACCTTCGAGTTCCGTCCTCGGGCACGGCCGAGGTCTTGGGTCTGTTGATCACCGCCGGCCTCGCGGCACTGGTCGTCCTCGACCTGACCGCGCTCGCGGTGGGAGAGGACCTAGCCCTCCGGACCCACTACCTGACCTTTGCGCTCCCGCAGCCCCGGGCGAGCGCTCTCGCCGGCCGATTGGGAGTGGTGGTCGGAGGCGCTATTGCCGTCTACGGCATCGGAGCGGTCGCGGTCGCATGGCTCGCTGGCGCTCTCGTCACCACGTCGTCCACCGCCCCGACGCCGATCATCGTGCCGGCGCACTTGGCCCTCGGGTTGCTGGGACTGCTCGTGTTCCTCGGCGGGGTCACCGCCGCAGCCGGGGTCGTCACCCGAAGCGCTTCGCAGGCGCTCGTCGCCGGGATCCTCGCCGGAGTGGTGGCGGCCGGCATCGGGAGCATGTTCCTTATCGAGGGTCGGCTAACGGCGTTGTTTCCCGAGGTGTTGGCAGCCGCGGGGCTGGTGGGGTTCGCCTGGTGCCTCATCCAGTACGGGCGGGTCGAAGGCTGAGGGGTCGTTTCGGCGGTCAGCGCTTTAGGTCGCGGACCGGTCGTGGTCGGTACCGCAGTGCGACGGGGGGTAACGCGGCCTTCGACGCCTCGTCCGGATTACCGAAAAGGGGAATACCTATCAGAACCGGAAGCGTGAGTACCCATGGTGTTCGTCTATCTCTTCGAGGAGGCACGCGGACTGGACAAGTTCGCTCTCGGCGGCAAAGGGTTCGGGCTGGCCGAGATGACGTCGATCGGCCTCCCGGTCCCGCCGGGCCTGATCATCACGACCGAGGCGTGCAAGCAGTGCCTTCGCGCCGGGCAGGTCCCTAGCGGACTTCTCGGCGAGATCCGGTCGAAGCTCGCCGAGCTCGAGCGGAAGACCGGCAAGAGGCTCGGCGACCGGGACGCGCCGCTCCTCCTCTCGGTGCGCTCGGGAGGACCGTTCTCGATGCCGGGGATGATGGACTCGATCCTGAACCTCGGCATGAACGACCGCGTGGCCGAACGGATGGCGACCCTGGCGAACGACCGCCGCTTCGCGATGGATGCGTACCGACGGCTCGTCCAGATGTACGGCAGGATCGTGCTGGGCGTTCCCGGTGAGGAGTTCGAGGCCCTATTGGACCAGCGGAAGAAGAAACTAGGGGTCACCCAGGACCCGGAGATACCGACGCGGGAGATGGAGGAGGTCGTCCGAGCGTTCCAGGACCTGGTCCGGGAACGGACGGGCGAGCCGTTCCCCCAGGACCCCTGGCAGCAGCTCGAGGGGGCGGTCAACGCGGTCTTCCGCTCGTGGGAGAACCCGAGGGCCCAGGAATACCGCCGGTACTACAAGATCGCGGACGACCTCGGAACGGCCGTGAACATCCAGACGATGGTCTTCGGAAACATGGGAAAGACCTCGGGCTCCGGGGTCGGGTTCACGCGCAACCCCTCGACGGGGGAGCGGAAGCTCTACGGGGAGTACCTCACGGACGCCCAGGGGGAGGACGTGGTGTCCGGGACGCGGACCCCGGTCCCGGTCCAGTCGATCGATAGCTCGTTGCGGGCGGCACTGGACGGGGTGGCCGAGAAGCTCGAGAGACATTTCCGGGACATGCAGGATTTCGAATTCACCGTAGAGAACGGGAAGTTGTTCATGCTCCAGACCCGGAACGGCAAGAGGACCGCGCAGGCCGCCGTCCGGATCGCCTACGAGATGGCGAACGAGGGACTGATCTCGAGAGAGGACGCGGTGCGAAGGCTGGACCCGGGGGACGTGGACCACCTGTTGCACCGGACGATCGACCCCTCCGTTCCGGTCAAGATCGTCGCGAAGGGGTTGAACGCCTCCCCGGGCGCCGTGTCCGGGGCCGTCGTCCTGGACACCGCGGAGGCCACCGCGATGGGGGCCCGAGGGGAGAAGATCGTCCTCGTCCGGCCCGAGACGACGCCGGACGACATCACCGGCATCATCGCCGCGCAGGGGGTCCTGACCGCCCGGGGCGGGATGACGTCTCACGCCGCGGTCGTCGCGCGGGGAATGGGGAAGCCCGCCGTGGTCGGTTGCGGCACCCTACGGATTCACGCCCCGGAGGGGTACTTCGAGATCGAGGGCGGAGGGGTCGTAAAGAAAGGGGACATGATCACGATCGACGGCACGACCGGCTCGGTGATGCTCGGCGTGGTGCCCACGGTCGAGCCGCAGCTCACCCCCGATTTCGGGAAGATCCTCGAGTGGGCCGACAGCATGCGGCGGCTGGGAGTGTACGCCAATGCCGACACCCCCGAGGGGGCGGCCCGGGCCCGGGAGTTCGGCGCCGGGGGGATCGGCCTGTGCCGGACCGAGAGGATGTTCAACGCGCCCGACCGACTGAAGATCATGCAGGAGATGATCCTCTCCGAGACCAACGAGGAGAGGAGCAACGCGCTACGGCGACTGGTCCCCTTCCAGCTGAACGACTTCCTCGGGATCTTCCGGGAGATGAAGGGACTTCCGGTCGTGGTTCGGTTGCTGGACCTGCCGCTCCACGAATTCCTCCCCGAACGAGAGAAGGTGGTGGCCGAGATCGATGCCCTCTGGAAGCGCGGCGTGTGGCCGCCGGAGATCCATCGGTGGGAAAGGATGCTGGGCAAGCTCGGGCAGCTCACGGAGCACAACCCGATGCTCGGTCACCGCGGCTGCCGGCTCGCGGTGACCTATCCGGTCATCTACGAGGTGCAGGTGGAGGCGATCCTCCGGGCCGCCGTGCAGGTGCGCCGAGAGGAGGGCGAAACGGCCCGCGTGAGCATCATGCTGCCCCTGGTGAGCGACAAGGAGGAGCTGATCCTCCTGAAGGGAGTGATCGACGCGGCCGCCCACAAGACGTTCGAGGAGCTGGGCGAGACCCTCGAGTACAAGGTGGGGACGATGATCGAGACCCCGAGGGCCGCCCTGACCGCGGGGGAGATCGCCGTCTACGCCGATTTCTTCTCCTTTGGAACGAACGACCTGACGCAGGCGACGTTCGCCTTCAGCCGGGACGATATGGAGGGGAAGTTCATGGCAAAGTACCTCGAGGCGAAGATCCTCCCCGAGAGCCCATTCGAGGTCCTGGACGCCAACGGCGTGGGGAAGCTCGTTGAGCTCGCCGTCACCGAGGGAAGGAAGACGAAACCGGGTCTCGAGATCGGGATCTGTGGCGAGCACGGCGGCGAGCCGCGGAGCATCGACTTCTTCCACCGCGTGGGCTTGAATTACGTCAGCTGCTCGGGGTTTCGGATCCCCGTCGCCCGGCTGGCGGCGGCCCAAGCGGCGCTCAGCGCGGGGAAAGGGCCCTCCTCGGTCTGACCCCGACCCGGGGATCCGCTAGCCTCGCTCGACCGAAGCTCTCCACGGGTCGGCTCTTCGCGCGCGGTCCCCAGAGAACTATCCGCCGCTGCGGCCCAGCCCCAACGGCTACCGCGGAATTCGGCGGCCGGCCTAGGCGCGCTGGACTTCCGCAAAGGTGTACCGATTGTTTCCGACGAACCCGACCACACTTCCTGCGATGATGCCGATCCCCTGTCCGATCAACGGGGGGAGGATGGTTCCAGTCACGAACAGCACGACCTCGTTGACCGAGAGCGAACCCACCGAGACGCCGAAATACAGGCCGAGCCGACGAGCCGGGGAGTGCTGGTGGTCCGCGTCGGTCCGGAACGTCCAGAGGCTGTTGAGGGCAAAGTTCCACAGGGTCGCTACGACGAACGCCACCGCGCTCGCCACGAAGTACAAGAGAGGATTCGCCGCCGTCTTGGAAGCATAGTGGAGGGCGCTCGAAAGGAAGTTCGATACGGGAGTGCCGGAGATGGCATCTATGGTGAGGACAAATGCGGCCAGGTTCACGACCACGCCGGTGAGCCCTACCACCACGAACTTGCCGTATCTCACGAGCCCCTGAGGCGGACCGGAGCCCTCCGTGGCGAGGTGTCCGGGAGATTTGCCGCGGGCCGGGGGCTGCGGATCGGGCATCGTCAGGTCAGCCCGCCTCTATGGACAGGGCGGGCGCGATCGGTGGCGGGGGTCGACGCCGGCGACACTCATCAGAAAGACACCGGTACGGTCCACCTCAACGGTCGATATAGAGGGGACGGGAAGGTCGGAAGAGAGCCTTCAAGGGCCGTGGGTTTGCGCTCGCCGGGCTTCTTCGTCATCGACGGGTCTGGTGGCCCTGTCGTTCATGACCCGCGGTCCTGCCGGGAGAGCCGAGGCCTATGCCGTTCGGACCGGAGGAACCGAGAAGCCGGATGGAAGGGGCTCGCCACATCCGGAGCGGCCGACCTGGGCGCCCAGGAGCTGTCGAGAGCCGGATGAACGGAAGACTTATCGTGGCTATCGGGATGATTCGTTGCCTGAGGTGCATTCTTGGCGGGCGGACGGCTCGAGCAGCATCCTGAACGCGTCCGCGAGAAGGCCCTCCGGACGCTCGTGAAGGCCGGTTGCCGCCAGGATGAGCTGGACCTCATTGTCGCCTTCCTAGACCAAGGGTTCCGGACGGCTACCGAGCGGGCGAAGAAGCTGTCGGAGATCGCCGACTTCGTCACGTCCATCGGCGTCCCGGCGGCTCGTGACTATTTCCGGGCCATCGCAGAGACCCGGGCCGTCGGAGAGCTCACGGACGAGCGGGTCCTCGCGTTCGCCCGCAGCGTCGACCGCCACACCGCCGAATGGTACTTTTGGGCGATCTGGGGGACCAAGGCGGTCCACGAACTCACGAACGAGCGGGTTCTTCAGGCAGTGAAGTTCTTCCGGTCCATCGACAGCCCGGCGACCGTAGAGTATTTCTTGGCGATCCGGGAGACGAAGGCGGCTGCGGAGCTCACGAACGAGAAGGTCCTCGCGTTTGCCGAATCGATCGGCAGCGACGCCGCGGTGGAGTACTTCGGAGCGTTCTGGGAGACGAAAGCGGTGGCCGCGCTCACCAGCGAGAGGGTCCTCGCCTTCGCTCAATCCATCGGCGGCGACGCCGCCAAGGAGTACTTCCTGGCGATCCGAGAAACGAAGGCCGTGGCGGAGCTCACGGACGAGAAGGTCCTCACGCTCACCCACTCCCTGGGCGGTCGCGTAGCAGGGGAGTACTTCCGGGCGGTCCGGGAAACGGGGTCCGCCTCGGAACTTACGGCCGAAGGGGTACTCCTCTTTGCCGAAACCATTGGGAAGGGCCCCGCCCGGGAGTACTTCCAGGTGATCCGAAGCACGAAGGCCGTCGCTGAGCTCACGGCCGAGAGCCTGCTCCGAACCTCCGGGGTGATTCGAGAGATCGGCAGCGACGCGGCGTTAGATTACTTCCTGGCGGTAGCCACCACCAACGTTGTGCCTCCCCTGCCGGGGACCGCGGAGACTCCTAGCGCGCCGACGACCGAAACCACGGTACCCGTTCTCACCCTCCTCGACATCCCCACGTACGACCGCTACCGCCCCGTCGCACTGCTCGGCATGAGCGTTGTCTTCTGGGTCGGCGTCTGGCAGTCCGCGAACCTCGCCTCGTTCGCGTTCCAGACCCTCCTGAGCCTATCGCTGGTCCTCGGAGCCTGGGTCGGTCTGCTGTGCAGCGCCTACCTTCTGCTCGGGGTGATCGCCGAGCATTCCATCGTGGAGTTCCTACAGAGGCGCCGGCGCCTGCTCAACGAGCACGGCATCCGTTGGCACGATTGCTTCGCGACCGAGCAACGCTGCGAGCTATGCTGGGGTACGGGTCACACGCACCAGGACCGCCAGTACGACTACGGAAGCTTCTGCCGCTGTCCCGCGTGCTAGGGAGTTCCCTCTGGCCCTCCCGCCCCGCTGTATCGCTTCGGGCCGCTAAATTCAAGTGCTAATACCTCCCCCGGAGTCCCCGCGACCCGAGAAACGGCGATGGACGACGCGTGCTACCTCTGCAGAAGGACGCAAGTCGATCTCGACCGGCTCAACGAGGAGATCCGCACCCGCGTGTATCTGTCGTACTTCAGCAACGCGCGGAGCCAGATCGACGAGCAGCGTCGGAAGATCACCTTCCTTCAGCGGCTCAAGGACGAGGAGAGCGGGGACCCGCACTTCCGGATCAACGCAAAGCAGGTCTTCGGCGACCCGATGGCCTACAAGAAACTGATGCCTTGGATCGACACGTTGATGGAGATCGCCCACGCGGAGCAGAAGAGCGTGGGAGAGACGAAGTCGATCGGCGAGCTGGTCGAGGAGCTTCTCACCGAGGAGCGCCGCCTAACCTCCAAACTGGAGGAGGGGTTGAACCAGGTCCGGGGGGGATTCGCCACTGGCGGTAAGTCCCCGCTATCCCTCGATACGGTGAGCCACTTCCTTCCCGTCGACTGGTCCGTCGATGCCTATTCCCTCAAGTGGCAGACCGGCCCAGGGGGCGACCGCGAACCCCTTCGGCGGCAGCCCGGAGATTCGAAGCCCACGGTCGAGGTCCAGCTCCACATCTGCACGATCTGCCAGAAGCTGACGTCGCGAGCGTAGCCATTCGCTCTTCCGGCCCCGGGGGTCGAGGGCGCCTCGGGCGTACGTGGTCGCCGGTGGCGCGAGAACCCGCCTTATCATCAGTCGGAAAGGTGCGAACGACGGCGAAGATCCCGCGGGGAAGGTCGTCGATAGTCGGTCGGCAGGGCGTCGTCCGGTCGCTATCGACCGCGAGTTCGCCCTCGTAGCCCCCGCCGACGGCTCGCGCCGGCGCGAGGCAAATTCAGGCAACCTTCATAACCTGAGATTGTAAAACCCGCAACGCCCGCCGGCTGAGGAGAAGTGGATGGTAGTAATCTGCATCCCGCCAACGAGTCTCGCACCAGGTATCGCCTGCGACTCCGGCGACATTGCCTGGGTCATCGCGGCTACCGCGCTGGTCATGATCATGACCCCGGGATTGGGGTTCTTCTACGGAGGCCTGGTCCGTAGGAAGAACCTCGTCTCGACCATCGTTCAGTGCATGGCCATCTTCGCCGTCGTGAGCTTGGCCTGGGCCATCTGGGGGTACACGCTGGCCTTCGGCGGTTCCTCGCTGGGAGGGTTCATCGGGAACTTCCAGTACTTCGCGTTGAACGGGGTGGGCTCCTCCGCCAATACAGCGTATTCCTCCACCATCCCGGCGCTCCTGTTCTTCGCTTTCCAGCTGAAGTTCGCGGCCATCACCCCAGCGTTGATCATCGGCGCGTTCGCCGGGCGTATCCGCCTCAAGCCGCTGCTCATCTTCATCCTGGCCTGGGTGACGTTCATCTACTTCCCGGTGGCGCACTGGATCTGGGGCGTCGACGGCTGGATGAAGGTCATGGGGGTCGAGGACTTTGCCGGTGGGATGGTGGTTCACACTACCGCCGGCGTGAGCGCCCTAGCCGCCGCGCTCGTCATCGGGCGGGGCGTGGACTTCGGAAGGGAGAGTCGCCCGAACAACGTCCCGTACGTCATCCTCGGAACCGCCATTCTATGGTTCGGCTGGTTCGGGTTCAATGCCGGTAGCTCGCTGTCGGCCAACGACGTGGCCGTCAACGCCCTGGTGACCACGAACCTCGCCGCCGCGGCCGCCGGCGTGAGCTGGATGATCTTGGATTGGGTCCGAAAGGGCAAACCCTCCGCCGTCGGAATGTGCGTGGGATTCGTCTGCGGTCTTGCCGCGGTGACTCCCGCCGCGGGTTTCGTGAGTCCCGCGCTGGCGATGGTGATCGGAGTGGTGGCCGGGGTCGGTTGCAACTTCGTGGCCAGTTGGAGGGCACGGACCAAGCTGGACGACTCTCTCGATGTGTTCGCCTGCCATGGTGTCGGCGGGATGTGGGGAACGGTCGCGACGGGGCTGTTCGCCTCGGTAGCGATCAACTCCGCCGGCCAGAACGGGCTCATCTATGGGAACGTCCACTTCGCGCTGCTCCAGATGTTCGCGGTGGCGGTCGTGGCGACCTTCGCGTTCTTCGGAACCTACGTCATCTTACGGGTGATCAACTTCTTCTCGCCGCTGCGAACCAGCGCCGAGGAGGAGAAGGCCGGCCTCGACGAGGTCCACTTCGGAGAGGAAGCGTACTACCCCGCCTCGGAGTAGTGGAGCTCGAAGAAGGCCGCTTCCGCGGTTCCGGACCGCCATCGTGACCGCGAGCTAGCGTAACACCCGGCCCGGCCGAGTGCCCTTTCCTACCGGAGGTCCGGGCCGGGTGCCACGAGCAGAGGGCACACTCCATCCCCCCTTCGCAAGGGCACCGCGCCGGACGATTCGCGACCGGGACGGGATTGGAGCTTCACCGGGCCCTTGCCAGCGTTCCGGTTCCGAGGGGGTTGGAGAGGTCCGGCGAGGAGCGAGGGCTTACACGCCGTGGACGAGCTCGCCGTGGAGCTCCATGTCGAGCCCGGCCAGCTCGACCTCCTTCGGTACCCGGACGTCCATGAGTCGGTCGATCCCGAGGAGGATAAGGTAGGTGACCGCGAAGGCGAACGCGGCGGCAAAGGCGACGGCGGCCAGCTCCTTCGCGAAGAACGTGGACCCGCCGAAGAACAGGCCGTTGGCTCCCCCCGAATTGATGCTGAGGGAGGCGAACACGCCGAGGAGCCCGATCCCGAGCATCCCTCCCACGCCGTGGACGCCCCAGACGTCGAGCGCGTCGTCCCAGTGCCGGCGGTTCTTGAGCCCGATCGCCAGGTAGCAGACGATCCCGGCCGCTGCCCCAAATAGGATCGCGGCGGACGGCGAGACGTATCCGGCGGCCGGCGTGATGACGACCAGCCCGGCCAGGCCCCCCGTCAGGAACCCCACGAACTTCGGCTTCCCTTCGAAGGCCCAGTCCATTATCATCCAAACGAAGCTCGCGATCCCTCCGGCGATAGCGGTGTTGAGGAACGCCACCACCGCGACGCTGTTGACCGCGTAGGCGTTCCCGGCGTTGAAGCCGAACCACCCAAACCAGAGGATCGCCATCCCGATCCCCACCATGTGGAGGTTCTGCGGCTTGTCCCGGACGTACCGGCTCCCGAGGTACAGCACGCAGGCGAGCGCGCTCATCCCGGCGATCGTGTGGACCACGATGCCGCCTCCGAAGTCGAGGACACCCCACGCCTGGAGGAGGCCCCCGCCCCAGACCATGTGGGCGATGGGGTAGTAGACGAACAGCTGCCAGCAGACGAGGAACACGAGGTAGGCGCTGAACTTGACCCGACTCGTGAACGCCCCGGTGATGAGAGGGGGGGTGATGATGACGACCATCATCTCGTACGCGAAGAAGATGTAGAGAGGGATGCCGGAGCTGACCGGAGACGCGGTCGCGGAGGAGGTGTTCAGAAGGAACGCCTGGTTGAGGTTGCCGATGACCCCGTGGAAGTCCCCGCTGAAGCAGAGCGAATAGCCGACGGAGACCCACATGAGCGTCGTCACCCCTAGGGCGGCGAAGCTCTGCATCATGATCGAGATGGAGTTCTTCTGCCCGACCAGGCCCGCGTAGAAGAACGCGAGCCCGGGCGTCATGAACATCACGAGGGCGGTCGCGATGATCATGAACAGCGTGTCAGTCCAGTTGAAGACCACGGAAACCACCCTTTGGGACCGGACCTAGCGAGGACGCTCGTTCGTTCGGTGGCTACCCCCGGCCACGGAACGGGTTTTCACCAAATCGGGGGGTATTCATCTTTGTGTGTGGTCGGAATGACGAGGCGTCAGCGTGCCTCGCCCGGGCCGGATCACGCGGTCTGAGCCGGCACGGCCCATCCCGTGCTCTCGCAGATCGCCGGCGGCCGAAGAGGTGGAAGGACCTTCCCGGCGCGACGCTCCGAGCCGGGAGGAGGCGCGCGGTCAGAGCGCTACGGTCCCCCGGATCTGGGAAGTGCCGGACAACCCCAGCACCGCGATGCCGCGTCCGCTCCCCGCGAGCGAAAAGTTGGTGACCAGGATTAGCGCCGAGTCGTTTTCGACCTCGATGTCCGACGGACCGGGCGTCACCGCTGTCCATTGATGGCCTCCGGTGTAGGTGAGAAGATTCGTACCGTTCGGCGCCGCCAGCACGACGTACCACAAGGCCGTAGAGTCCGGGGGCGCGCCCGCGCAGACGTTCGTGGAGGTCACGTTCGCTACGGCGTTGGGATCCCCGATGGTGTCCCCGTCGAAGATCTCGTAGACCCGGACGCTGACGTCACCCGTACTGACCGGCTGGGTCGAGTTCGTCCATGGGACGCGTTCGGTGTAGGCTGTCCCGCCCGCGGTGCACGTCACCGGGCTCGCCCCGGAGGGGGTGCTGAGATTGACGACAATCTCGGGACCGAGAGGTGGAAACTGGTACCGGGACGACGCGGAATACGGCCGCGCGGTCACGATCGTGTAGACGCCGAGGGCGATGATGACGACGACCAGGAACGTGCCGATGCGTTCTCTCTGGGCGCTCCGGCGCTTCGTCTGCTCCTCGCGGAACGAGCGGGCGCGTCCATCGAACGAACCGGGGGGGGCAGGGGTTCCGGCCCGGGACCGTTCGTTCGTGCCCTCGAGGTCCCGGGAAGGCGGTGGCCCGACGGGCGGGTCCGTAGAAACCGGAGGTCCGTTCGAATCGGTCATGCCTCTTCCGGGGCCTTCGGGATCAGCTCGAGGTAGGCTTCCTCGAGAACGAGCGAAGTGTTGGCGAACTGGACGACCGGGGCAACCCCCTGGCACAGGGCCAGGAGACGGACCCGCGTCTCGTCGCTCCCGTCGAAAGAGATCCGCCAGCGCCGATCGGAGAGCGCGGAGACCTCTTGGGCGAGGGCCCGAAGCGTCGCCATCGCCTCCGGGGCGACCGGGCGCTCGAACTCCACGTCCACCTCCCGGGGGCGGATCCGGCCGGCCACGCGGTCGACGCGGTCCCGGAGCAGGACCCGGCCGTGGTCGAGGAAGACCAGTTGATCGCACACCTCGGTCACCTCGAGCATCTGGTGGGAGCTCATGAACAGCAGGTGGTCGCGTTTCAGTCGGTTCAAGAGGCGGCGGACGAGCACGCGCTCCGCGGGGTCGAGACCGCTCGTCGGCTCATCGAGTAGGAGCACCGAGGGGTCCCCCATGAGCGTGGAGGCGAGCGCGACGCGCTGCCGTTGTCCCTTGGAAAGCCAGCCGACCCGCTGGCCGAGCGGCGGCAGGTCGAGGAGCTCGTGACAGCGGTCGACCTCCCGGTCCACGTCGTCTCGGGAAAGCCCGCGGGCGCGCCCGACCGCGTCGAGGGCCTCGTGGACGTTGAGCGTGGGGTACGGCTCGGGCGTCTCGATGAGCGCCCCCACGTCCCAAAGGGCTCCCTTCCGGTCGGTCATCGGGTCGACCCCGTTGAGGTAGGCATGCCCCTTCGTCGGGCGCAAAAGGCCGACGAGCAGCTTGAGGGTCGTGGTCTTCCCGGCGCCGTTCGGCCCGAGGTAGCCGACCGCTCCCGCACCTTCGTACCGGAACGTTAGGTCGCTGAGCGCGGGCAGGCCCGCGCCGAAGGATTTCGACAGTGCCGAGACCTCGAACGAGCCCATGGGTCACCCGGTGGACTCCTTGCGTTGGTAGAGATAGGCGCTCAGCGGCAGAAAGACGACCATGTAGGCCGCCATGATCTCGAGGCCCTCGGGCACCGTCGCGACCCAGGAATAGAAGAATTGGCCTGCCCCCACGGGTATCGCCTGTTGGTGGACAAAGTCGGTATCGAGGATCGACGCGATGGCGCCTCCGGCGTAGGGCAACGAGAACCATGGTTCGATTCCCGCGAGCTGGACCACCGCGGTCAGCGTGGTGAACCCCACGTAGAGGGCCAGCACTGTGACCAGCACGCCCGCCGCCGGGGAGCGGATGAAGGCGCTCACACAGAAGGCAACGCTGAGCGCCGCCAGGGCGAAGACGGCGGCCACCCCAACGGATTCGGCCAAGACCGTCCAGGGGACGGTGGCGGCCCCGAAGAAGTAGATGGCCCCACCGATGGAGAACAGGTAGGAGACACCGACGATCGCCAGCGTCACTAGGGTCGCGGCGGCGTACCGGCCGGCGAGGAGGACGGGGCGCCGGATGGGGAGGACCAGCATGTAGTACCCCGCGCCGGTCGAAAAGTCGACGCTCAACGCGTCCCCGCCAAAGAACGCGGCCGCGAGAATCACCCAGAGACCGGTGTACGCGAGGAAGTTGCTCAGGTATTCGGAGCACTGATTCAGTTGATAATACCGAACAGCGTCGATTCCCGTGTTGACCTGGAACGCTAGCGTGAGCGCCGAGATCAGAGTCACAAAGCCGAGCAGCCCGTAGAACCGGTTGGTCCGAAGGTAATTCCCGAGCTGTAGCACGGTGACCGTGGTCCACTGTTCGAGGTCCGACACCCGATGCCGAGGCACGGCCCCGGGCGATCCGGGGGTGTCGGTTCGAGCCTCGATCACGGTGCGCTCCTCCCTCGATAGACCGCTCTGGGCTATCTCTACTTTCGGACGGGTCGGCAAGCCCCGCAGGCCGTGGCGCCCCGGCGGCCAGCGACCAAAACAGCCCTCGCCTCGGGTTTAAATCTTTCTCGGGTCGAGAGAGACCTCCGCGCGAAACCCGAGGCCTACCCGGTGGCTATTGCCCCCCGGTAGATCGGATTTCTAGTCCGACTTCGAACTCGTTCTCCCCACGGCGCAAGAGGCTCCCCAACGGGTCCGACGAGAAGCGAGCAGGTGCGTCGAGGGTGCGTCCGTGACGCACACGAAGGGATTATGCACGCCGGCTCGCATTCCCGGCTCGCCCTAGAGGTTCCAGAGGGAGAATGGTCGGGCGGAGCGTCGCGACGCTGGTGGTAGTCGTCCTCCTCGCCGTAGGGGTTCTCGCGGCACCGATCAACGCCTCCCCCCTGCACGCGACGAGCCAAACCCCCGCCACCGCGACGGATTCCATCTACGTGGCGGCGACCGGGGACTACGGGTACTCCCAGTACGAGTTCAACGACACACCGACCCACGCGACCATCACCGTCACTTTCGTGGACAATTCCTCGATGCCCGAGGGACATTCGTTCACAATCCTCGGAGTCGAGGGCGTACAGATTCCGAACACCGATACACAGGCCCAGATTGACAGCCTGGCCTTCGGGAACCACCCTCCGGCGCTGTTCAACCTGAACGTCACCCCCAGCAGTCCCCGGAACACCAGTTCGTTCCAATCTCCCGGCCCCGGGTGGTACGAGTTCGTATGCACCCTGCCGAGCCACTTTCAAGAGGGAATGTACGGCTTCATCGCTTTCGGCATGAATGTGCCATCGAACGTCACGTTGCCGCCAATCCGCGTCACCGTCGGTAGCTCGAACCTCACCTTCAGCCCGATCGACGCCGCGATCCTCGGGGTCCTCGTGGTGGTGTTCATCCTCGGGTACGTCGTCTGGCGACGCCGACGCGCGCCCCCCAGGACGTCTCGCGATCCGGTCGGACGGGCCAGGACCGTGTCCAGCGGAGACCAAGGAGCCAGGCCCGGCCGATAGCTAGGGAGTGGAAAGCGCTCCTAGGTCTTTGGGACCTCCGGGCCGGCACGCCCCGGCCCTCGCTTGCCTGCCCGCGCCTTTCGTTCGCGTGGGGAAACGCGCGGTCGACGGACCCACCTGTTCGCGGTCCGGAGGACGTTCGGCCGCCGGCGCGAGACCCGACCGGTCGTTCCACTCCGAGTTGTGGATTAAATAGTGGCAAAAAAGTCGGAGACCCCTGAGGCGGGGGGATGTTCGACTCAATCGACGATTGGCTGATTATTGCCGTGGTGGCGGGGATACTGTTCTACGGGTCCTCGAAGCTCCCGCAGCTCGCGCACAGCCTCGGGCGCTCGGTCGGCGAGTTCAAGAAGGGCCGCCTAGAGGTCGAGCGCGAACTGAAGGCCGAACAGGCAGCGGCCGCGAACGCGCCCGCACCCGCGGGCCCGGTCCACTAGCGCGGACGGCGCGAGCCGGCATGCGCGAGGGGTCGGAGCGAGGAACTGCCCCGTCCCCGTCAGACCTCCTCGCCTCGGGGCCGAAGGGAGAGGCCCGTGGCTGATGCGAGACCTTGACCGGATCCTCGCCGTCCTCGCGGAAGTGCGTCATCGGCTCATTCGGATCGCCCTCGTCCTAGGACCGCTCTTCGGGTTCCTGCTCTTCTTCGAGCTGAAGCCGGTCACGATCCCCCTGTTCGGAGTCTCCGTTCCGTTCGCCTATCCCTGGCCCAACCCGTTCTACAACGTCTCGGCTCAGGTGTTCCTCGCGATGGTCGCCTGGATGCTTCCGCCGGGCGTCAAACTCCTGAACGTGGGCGTCGGCGACTCGATCTTCGCGCAGATGGAGATCGGTCTCCTCCTCACGTTGATCCTGGGGATGCCGTGGATCGTCCACGAGGTCGGGGCCTTCCTCATCCCCGCCCTACGCCGTAACGAGCGCGCGCTGATCCGCCAGATCGGAATCCCCGCGACGGGTCTTTTCGCCCTCGGGACCGCAATCGGGATCCTGTTCATCACGCCGTTCACGTTCCGGCTGCTCTTCCTCTATGTCTCGGCGATGAACCTCGTGCCGGTGCTCGGGGTCCAGGACTTCGTGACCTTCGCGCTCGTCTATTCGCTCGCTTTCGGGATCGTCTTCGAGCTCCCGGTCTTCGTCTATGCCCTGACCCGGCTCGGAGTGGTGAAGGCCGCCGCCTGGCGGAAGCACTGGCGGGGCGCGGTCCTCGGCGCGCTCATCTTCGGGATGGTCATCACGCCCGACAATTCGGGCATCACGATGATGTTGATCGCCACCCCCATGATCGGCCTGTACCTCGGGGGAGCGTACTTCGCGTCCCGGTGGGAGACTCGACGGGACACCACACGCGCCCCTCCTCGCGTAGCCGCTGGGACGGGGTGAGCAAATGGCCCTCTTCTCGGAGATCGATTGGATCGTCATCGCGGGCGTGGGCGCGCTCCTGTTCTTCGGTCCGCAGGGTCAGCAATTCGTCCGGCAGATGGGACGTTGGTACGCTCGGATGCTCCAGGTCAAGGCAGAGATCATGAGCGAGGTCACCGCGTCCGCTGGGCTCCCGATCGGCCCGGGCACGCCCACCGGCGCGATCCGCTCGGAGCTCCTCGGTCCCGAACCCCTCGTAGCCTCCCCGGCAGCGCTGTTGGCAAGCCCCACCTTGCCGGGCGTCATCACCCAGGTCCAGCTCGTGGGCATGTGGGCCGTAGAGACCCAGACCCTGGGAGCGGGCTTGGGGCCCGGGACCTGGTGGGTGGCGACGACCTCGATGCCGGGGGAGGTGGTGCGTCTCCGATGACCCTCTCCGTCGACGACGAGATCACCATAGTCGAGGTGGCCGTGATCCTGATCGGGATCGCCATCACGTGGGCGGTCTACCGCCGAAGCAGTTCCGAGGCCACCTCCGAGGATCGGAGCCGGGACCCATGAACCCGGAATGCTCGACGTGTCCCTCCTTCGCGTCGATCGCGGGCACCGCCGCGCGTGTCCCCGTTGGGAGAGTGTACCGAACGCCGGTCCGAGCTCGTCATGTCGGCGCTGCGAACCGTCCGCCCGAGGAGGACGACTCCGTCGACGAGGCCCGAAGGAACTTCCTCAAGCTCGTCGCCGTGGCCGGCGTCATCGGGGCCGTCGGCGGTGGAATCGGAGGTGCGCTCCGGTACGCGGGACGGCCGCCGGTCGTCGGCCTTTCTAGCTACCCAACCGTCCAGCTACAGGACCTGGATGGGTCGGTCCTGACCGCCTCGAAAGTGATGAGTGAGTACAACGTCACCACCCCGGATGCTCTCACCTTCAACTACCCGCTTTCCAACGAACCGAACCTGCTGATCAACCTGGCCCCTCCGTCGGGGGGCAGCGGCGGTGCCACCCAGGTGAAGGGAGGGGTCGGGCCGAGCGGCTCGATCGTCGCGTTCAGCGGCATCTGCCAGCATCTAGGCTGTCAGGTCCCCAGCATCGCTTTCTACCCAGCGGGGACCTGCTCGAAAAGCTTCGGGAACCTCGGCTTCTACATCCACTGCAGCTGCCATGGTTCCACTTACGACGCCACCGAAGGAGCGTCGAACTTGACGGGCCCGGCAACGCAGCCGCTCCCCCAGGTGACCCTCCAGTGGAAGAAGGGCGACGATTCGCTGTGGGCTATCGGCGTCACAGGACCCTCGGTCATGGGGCATACCAACACTTTGCAGGGAGGGACCGGGGTCGGGACGACCTCTCGTCTTCAGCGGCAATCGCCGGTCATCCTGTGTAGTTTCCCCTAGGAGGGTCGGTGTCGTTCGAGAAGCGGTTCAATCAGGTCCTCGACCGGGTCTGGGCCTGGTTCGAGCGTCAGGTGGGTTTCGTCAAGGGGCCACCGGAATCCCAAAAGGAAGGGGGCTTCCAACCCTCGGCCTGGACCGGCGCCTTCGTCCTCGCCGCGTTCGCCTACCAGGTCCTCAGCGGGGCGTTGCTGCTGTTGTACTACCAGCCCAGCGTCTACCCGACCTACACGCTTTGCGGTCAAGCCTCCGGGGTCCTCTCTTCGTCCCCTGCGGCTTGGTGCAGCACCTACTTCATCGCGAACTCGGTCCCGCTGGGCAGTCTTCTCCTCACGAGCCACCTGTACGGCGCCTACGCCGTGATCGTCCTCTTGTTCATCCACCTGTTCCGGGGCTATTACGTCGGGGCGTACAAGAAGCCCGGACACGAGGGCAGCTGGGTCGTTGGGGTCGTGCTCCTCCTCCTCGTCCTCGGCATGGGGTTCACGGGCTACCTGCTGACGTACACCCAGCTCTCCTACAACGCGACCCGGGTCAGCGTCACGCTCGTGCAGTCCCTACCGCTGGTGGGGACCCCTCTTGCCAATCTGATCGCGGGGGACGGGACCGACCAAAGTCTCCTGTCGCGGATGTTCGCCCTCCACGTCGTACTCCTCCCCTTGGCGATCGCGGTCCTGGTCTTCCTGCACAAGCGGACCTCGCTCTTTCCGCGGGTCTATCTGTACCTGGTGAAGTGGGGCCTCCTCTACGTCGGCGTGCTCCTCGGCGTCGCCTCGCTTTGGGTGTGGCAGCTGCCTACGTACGCCGGGAACGTCGGGGCGACCCAGCCGGTGACGGTCCCGGCTTGGTACTTCCTCTGGGTGTTCAAGCTCGTCGATTTCGTCGGGGTCACGCCGGAGGACGCGATGCTCTTCGTGGTGGTCCTCGTCCTCTTCCTCCTGCTCCTGCCGTTCATCGACCGCTCGCGCCACGTGCACCCGAGGGACCGACCCATCTTCCTGTTCCTCGGGAACTCGCTCGTGGGCTTCTTCATCCTCATGACCGCGTGGGGGGACCTTGCCCCCGGGCTCCCGATCACGGCGGGCGACGTGGCCCTTAGGTTAGGGCCGGTGCTCGCAGTGAACGCCCTCGTGGTCGCGTTCTTCTACTGGCGGTACCGAAAGACGTGGGGCGTCCCCACGGCAAGGTACGAGCCGGTCGAAGCGTCACCGTCCGTCACCCCCGAGTCCCCTCCCCCGGGAGCCGAAGCCACGACGTCCACGAGCCGAGGGGAGGCCATCCCCGGACCGATGCTCCTTTCCGGCATCGGGCTCGTCGGATCCCTCTTCCTGCTCGCCTTCGGATTGGTGCTCCCGTTCCTGTTCCTACTGGCCGCATTCCTCGTGAACATCGCGGAGGCCGCACGGACGCCCCCGCCGCCGACCACCGCCCATCGTCCCGGACCGTCGGGGATATGGGTGTTCCCCGTTCTCGCGGTCCTCGCGGTCGCCTTCCTCCTCGCCGCGCTCGTCTGGACCGTGCTCTTCTGAGCACGCCGTGGAACGCTCCGACGACGACGCCCTAGGTCGCGGGACGCCGCATCGAGCGAGGACGTTGTGCGGGCGCGCGGCCGGCGGAAATAGGCCGAGCCTACGAACTGGCCTGGGGCACCGCGCGAGATTCGTTACGGGTGGCGACTGTTGACCCGCCGGTCGATCCCGTCGCACACGAGCGCGATCCCGATACCGAGGAGGATGATGGCGAGGAGCGGGAAGAGGACCATCCACCAGTACGTGGTGCCCACGGTCGAGATGGGGAGCCCCTCGCACGTGCCGACCGCGAGCAGGTTCCCCCACTCGGGGAAGTTGACGGCGGGAAGAGGGGAATACGGGGGCAGCGAGGCGATCAGGTAGTAGGTCCCCTTCGAGCCGCCGGGCCCTGCGCAGTCCCAGAACCAGGGGAAGATCGTGAGGACGAAGAAGATCGGCGCGACGTCGATCGGCACCTGGGCGAGCAGCGGCGAGATCGAGTTCGGCAGGATGTGGCGGAAGAACAGGTACGGTCGATCGCCCCCGGACGCCTCGGCCGACTCGAGGAACGGCTCCCGAGCGACGATGCGGGCCCGTTCTCGGGTCGTGCGGGCGGTGGTGGGCCAAATGACCAGCCCGAAGAGAAGAACGAACACGGGGAGGCCCACCTCGGTCGGTGCGACCGTCGCCAATCCGGCGAACAGTGCGACCACGAGGAAGAACGACGGGATCGCCCCCAGCGTATCCCCGAGGAACGTCACCACCGAGTCGAGCACTCCCCCTTCGTTCATCCCCGCGAGCGCTCCCAGCACCCAACCCAGGCCGGCGTCGATCGCGAGGACCCCCGCTACGATCGCCAGGTCCCACGGCGTCGCCTGCCAGAGCGCACGGAACAGGTCGGTCCCGAGGCCGGGGAGGACCCCGAACGGGTGCGCCGTCGAAGGTCCGATCGGGTTGAAAGGAGGAATCCAGCTCGCGTTCGTCGGCACCTGTTCCAAGGAATTGTGGTAGACGAGCAACGCGCTCAGCGCGATCACAATGTACGCGCCCAGGATGCCGAGGCCCGCCCAGAGCCCTGCGCCCAGGGGCCGTCGGGCCCAGCGCTCTCGGATGTTGGGTCGTGAGAAAGGCGTCACCCGCTCGGCGGGAGGAGTCTTCGCGACGTCGACCGTTGGCCCGCTGCCCGGCTCGGCAGCGACCGTCCCGCCCGGAGCGGGGAGGAGCCAAGGTGCGGGGTGCATCTTCCATCGAGTGCGCATCAGCACCACTACGCCGGTGACGACCGCCACGACCGTCACCAGCCCGCCGATGGCGTACGGGTTCAGGAGGACCGACCAGAACAGACTCGAGAGCGTGGGGCAGGTGCTGCGGTTGAGCGGGGCGTAGTCTCCCCCGATGCGGATGCTGTTCTGCGTGGATGACGTCCCGGGCGGTAGTGCCGTGAGCAGCGCCGTGTAGTCGAACGCGTTGACGAACGGGAGCGCTCCGTACGGGTTCGGCGGGGTCCCGTAGTCCTGCCAGTAGTTCCCGCCCTGGTTCCCGCAGCCCGGACCCAGAACGTTCCCGGAGAGCGCGAACCCGTTCACCGTCGCGGCGACATTGCTCGCCGACTGGTTCGTGACGCTCCAGGTGTCGGCGTACGTCGGCGGGAGCGGCGGAGCGCAGTCCCCCGCGTAGCCGTCGGGACACGAGTTGTTGTAGATGTCGAACGGCAGGAAGACGGTCGGGTTGTCGACCAAGAAGATGTTGTTGAAAATCAGGTCCCCGCCCTCCGCCTCCGCGAGGCCGGCGTACTGTTCGTGGGGAGCGCTCGGGGGGGGCGACGGGTCACGGAACGTGTTCCCCCAGATGGTGTTGTTCGCGCCTCCATACAGCAAGAGTCCGTCCGGTGAAACGCAGACGAAACAGAAGACCGCGGGGCAGATCCCCCCGCACTTCAGTTCGTAGGCCGGGGCCAGCCACGCCGGGACGAAGGTGTTGGACATGACGAGGTTGTCCGACGAGTTCCAGAGCACCACGTTCGCCGTCGGGAACGGGTTCTCGGCGGCGTCCAACAG
>JBKQMS010000032.1:0-8970 GCA_052326485.1 Thermoplasmata archaeon
CCCCCCTCTAGTCTCGTTCTAAATACCCGACCGACCCCTAGTTGGTTGGCTCAGCGCCCCTCTTCACCGAGGCCGGGCTTAGGAGAATCCGGGGAAGACATGGTGACCACCCTCGAGATCGAGCTCATCGTCTTCATCGTCGTGCTCGCCGCCATTCTCGCGGGGGTCTTCCTCTATCTTCAACGGCGCCTGCGACAACGACGGTCCACGCTCCTGTCCGAGCTCAACGATCGGCCCGTGCTCAACCAGGACCGGGCGTTCAACCGTCTCGCGATGGCCCGGCGGGAAGCGGGGATCCTGGTCGGTCAGGGGGTCGACGTGCACCGGGCCCAGGAGCTGATCGCCGAGGCCCAAGGAGCGTTCGACACCCGCCAGTACGACCGGGCCTACCAGGTGGCCCAGTCCGCGCACGAAGCGCTCGTGAACGCTCGCCAGCAAGGCGCGAGGACCACCGGTGCCCTGCTCTCCTCGGTCGGGCCGGGAGCCGCTCTCCCATCGAAGACCGGCGGGGCCGCGCCTCCGGCCGCCGCCGTCTCCGCCTCGTCGACTTCGGATCGTCCCGCCATCCCGAAGAACCGGGCGGAGTCCCAGTTCCAGCTCCGCCTTCTCGGTGAGGAGCTCGAGACCCTCCCGACGGACCGCGCGCGGGAGGCCGCGGCGACCGAGGCTACCGAACTGAAGAACCAGGCATCGGCCGCGTTCGACCAGCGTGACTACACTACCGCGTTCCGCCTCGCGCTAAGAGGACGGCGAACCCTCGGCGGAACGCTCGAGACCCTCCCTCCCCCGGGGGGCGCGACCGCGGGGACCTCGAGGAGAACCGAGAACGGCGGTGCGACGCCGTCCGACCCGACCCGAGCCGCCGAGGCTGCGGCCGGGGGCGAGCGATGCCCCGACTGCGGGTATCCCACCCTCTCGGGAGATGCGTTCTGTCGCGGATGCGGGCGTCCCCGGGTCCCGTTGACGTGCCCGACCTGCGGGGCGTCCCGCGGGGCGGAAGAGCCGTTCTGCGGCCGCTGCGGCACCCGGTTCCCCTAATCCGAGCCGGACCTACGCCCCGGACGGGAGCCACTCTTCAAGGCGACGCTGGGTCCGAGCCTCGTGCAGGAGGGCGCTGGCCGTGAGCCAGCGGGGAAGCGGGATGGCGAACGATTCTCGGATGCGTTCCGAGAGCTCTGCGAGCGAGGAGACCTTCTCGGGAGGGCGGGCGATCGCGGCCCGGACATGCTCGCGCACATTCCACACTCCGAGGGGGAGGATCTCACCGGGGTGTACCTCCCGTAGGACCACCACTCCAGCCTGGTGGCCGAGAGACAGGAGCGCCTCGCTCGTCGCGAGGCGGGCCGCGTAGTAGCAGCCCCCGATCGACGCGTACGTCGTCCGGCCCTGGTACCCCTCGTGGTCCCCGATCATCACGATCCGGCTCGGGTTCGGGTTCCACAGGGTGTTCGGATACCAGGCCTCGATCGATTCGTACCGGTACGAACCCGGAAGGAAGGCGATGACCCAACGGTTGTCGAGGGCCGTGAACCGGTGGACGAGGATCTCCGAGAGCTCGGGAAGGTCGCGGACCCGCTCGAGGTTCATCTTGGAGAGGAGGTCGTCCACGGCGGTGATGCTCCAGCGGGTGGGGACGAGGCGTCGACGGCCCCGCCGGCCGAGCGTCCCGACGCTGAACGCTCGCTGGATCCGACTTACACGGACGCCTCGGTGGTAGAGCTCTTCGACCGCGACGCGGGCGTTGGCGTGGATATCGGACGTCAATCGGTCGAGGTGCGGGTCGACCCGCCGGACGTCGAGATGCATCGTCTCGATCGGGGCCGACGGCCCGAACGGAGGCGTCGAATCGCTAAGGGAGAGGTGACCGCGGGGGGGGCGACGGAAATGGGCCTCGCTGTCGACCGTCTCTCCCGCGATCCCGAGCAGCTGGAGCTCTTCCAGAAACGGGATGGGACGTTCGGCATCCGTCACTCGGATCGGGGTGGTGCCGCGGACGAGGCCGGTCCGGAACGACACGACCTCGGCGACCGACCGACCGACCCACTCCTCGGGGGTGTCGAAGAGCTCGGTCGAGCCGTGTTCGGGGCTCAGGAGCGGCCCGACCGAGACCTTCGGGTACCCGAACCGGCCGACGAACAGCGCAGGGGGCGACGTTCCTTCGAGGTCGACCCCGTTCACCATCGGGAGCGTCTTCTCGAACGCGCGATACTTGACGAGGATCGGGCAGACCGGCTTCCCGCACAGGAGCTGCGCCGAGCGACACCGCAGGCACATCGTCGGGTCCTCCTCGAGCCCCGGCACGCTCCAGGAGAGCGAGCCGACGGGAGCGAGGCCGGGAATCGGGGGGACGGACGTGGAAACAGCCATCTCCGCTCGGACCCGCTATCGGATGCCCCGAATGTAAAGCCGGCGGGAGAGGTCGTGAAACAGCCTTCCACGTCCCTCTCGGTCGCGTCCCGCGCCCTCACGTTCAAATAGCGGGGGCGGCTGGCAAAATCGCGTCCGGGACTGTGGGGTAGCTTGGTCCATCCTTCGGGGTTCGGGACTCCGAGACGCCAGTCCAAATCTGGCCAGTCCCACTCGCGCGTCGCGACGGGGTGGCGGCCCGGCGGCCGCCGCCCCTCCCGTTCTAGAGCTTCTGGGTGAGCGTCCGGACCGCGCCGCCGGCGTTCTTCAAGATCGGGCCGCCGTGGTAGCTCAGGAGGGAGTCGACGGAAAGCCGGCCCATCCGGCGGGCGGAGATCTTGGCGGTGGCGATGTGATGGGTGAACTCAGGGGGGGTGAGCGACGGAGTGGCTCCGTCCACGAAGAACAGGTCGCCCGAGAAGAGGAGCTTGCGCTCGGGCTGGTAGAACGAAGCGTGTCCGGGCGTGTGACCGGGCGTGTGATACGCGATGAGGCCCCCGGCCGCGTCGATCGGGTCCCCGTCCTTGAACGCTTCGTCGACGACCACCGGCTCGGCCGGAGGGCTCCCGGGACCATCGTAGATCGGGTCGAGCGCGATGTACGCCGCCTCGATCCAGTGGGCGAAGGAGCGCGCATGGGTCTTCTCGAGCATCACCTTCAGCGAGCCGGTGTGGTCGCGGTGGAGGTGCGTGACCAGGATCTTCTTCACCGAGGACGGCTCGACGTGGATCTTGGCGAGATACGCCAAGATCGCCGTGGAAGCGCCGGGAAGGCCGGTGTCGATGAGGGTCCAGGACGCTCCTTTGTCTTTCACGAGGTAAACGTGAGTTGTAAAGTCCGGTTCGGGGTCGAATCCCTCGACGAGGTGGATTCCCGGCAGGATTTCGGGCATAGCTCCTCTCGCGGGCCGGAAGAGGGCGTCGGTTAAGTCGATTCGGTCGGGGGAGGGTTCGACCCGAACGCGGCCCCGAGCGCGCGCACGGAGCGGGCGACCTCGTCACTCGGGAGGCCCCCGAAGTCGAAGATACCTAGGACCTCGTCCACCCCCGTGATCGCGAACTCACGCAGCCGACCCGCAACCTCAGCCGCGGAACCGAAGACCGCCCACCCGGCCTCTTCGATCGTCGCAGCGTTCGCGGACGTCGGGTCCCGTCGGACCTTCTCTTGGTAGAACGCACTCTGCGTCGCGAGCCGGCTGTCGAGGTATCGCTGGAGGGCGTGGCGGGCCCGTTCGGGGTGAGGGCCCGCGTAGAGGTGCAGCGCGGCCGCCACCTCGCCGTGGACTCCTGGGGAAAGGTGGGTCCGGTACTCCTGCACCTCTTCGGTGAGCTCGGCCCAACTGGCGAGGGTGGCGTACGGGACCAAGGCGACCGACGCTCCTTTACGGGCAACGTAGGGAATCGCTTCGCGACGTTGGACGGCGATCCAGAGCGGGGGATGCGGCCGCTGGACGGGACGGACGTTGACCCGGACCGGGACGGCGCGTGGCCCGTCGGACCGTACCTCTTTCCCTTCGAAGGCCGCGAGCATCGTCTCGAGCGCCCGGTCGAAGAGCGCCCTCTTCTCCTCCGGGTCGACGCCGAACCCCTCGAACTCGAGGGGAATGTAGCCGCTGCCGACCCCGAGGTTCAACCGACCCTTGAGGAGATGGTCGACCATGGCGTACTGCTCGGCGAGCTCGATCGGTTGGTGGAACGGAAGGACGCTCACGAGCGCGCCCAGGCGAAGACGGTGGGTCCGGGCCCCGAGGGCCGCAAGGAGGACCGGCGGGGAGGGGGAGACACCGCCGGAGTGGAAGTGATGCTCCGCGACCCACAGCGCGGAGAGGCCCCCCTCCTCGGCCGCTTCGGCGAGGCGGATCACGTCGAGGAGGCGGTCCGCCGGAGGGTCGGACGGGTATTCGTCGACGACCGTGAAGGCGCTCAGCCGCACGGCGGGCCGACGGGTCTCGGGTAGAAGGCGTTTGTCGCGCTCGGCCGACGCCCTCCCATAATGCGATGAGCGAGCCCGACATCCGTCGGGCGATGGCGCTGCCCGCGGTCGGTGTGGCCCCCGGCCAGGCGACGGGAGCGGTCCACCTGGTCGACCACCCGCTCCACTGGAGGTCCGATCGACCCGCTCCCGAGGTTCTCGCGCTCCCGTCCCTCTGGTGGCCACCGGAGCAGCCGCTTCCCGAAGGGGTCGTGGCGGTCCTCCTCCACGGAGTTCCGCCCGAGATGGCATCTCGTGGGAAGGTCCCTACCGTCGCCCGGGTCGACCCCGACATCCTGCGGGAAGGGGAGGTCGTCGAGGTGAACGGTACGCTGGGCCGGTTCCGGATCGAGGGTGTCGAGGAGGTGGGTGTAGTCACCTCGTTCCTCGAACGAGCGGACGGTCGGATCCTCCTGCTGGAGCGTTCCGAGAAGGTCGGTTCGTTCCGGGGTCATTGGGCCGGCGTCTCAGGGTTCCTCGAGGCCGCGACCCCGCTCGAGCAGGCCTTCCGAGAGATCCTCGAGGAAACGGGACTCAGCGCCGACGACCTCGACCTGCTGGCCGAAGGCGCCCCGGTGCTCGCTCGGGACGGTCTGCGGGTGTTCATCGTGCACCCGTTCCGATTCCGTGCCCGGCGGACAGAGGTCCGCCTCGATTGGGAACATACTCGGGCCGAGTGGGTCGAACCGAGCGAGATCCGACGACGACCGACGGTCCCGAAGCTCGACCGGGTCTGGGAATCTGTCACGGCCTCTCCTCCGAAAGGCTAAGACGGCGGTCGGTCCCTTCGCCGAGAGATGGGCTGGTAGATCAGCTCGGAAGATCGCCGGTTTTGCAAACCGGAGGCCTCGGGTTCAAATCCCGACCAGTCCATTCCGTCATCGTGCCGGGATGCTCGCGGTCTCGCGTGAGGGCGGCCTTCTCACCCATTAAGGGTCCAGGGTACTACCCCCTGCGGGTGATCCCCGTGTCGTTGCCCGGGTCCTCATCGAACGGCTCGAAGATCCTGCTCGTGGTCGTGGGTGTCGCAGTCGGAATGGTCCTCGGTCTCCTGCTGGGCGCCGTGATCCAACCGGCGTCGAACAGTGGGGGAGGTTCCACTCCGGTAAGCTCGGCCGCGTCCGTCCACAGTCACACCTGGGCGGTCAATTCGGGCGCGCCTCAGACGGGTTCGATTGGACCAGTGTCAGTTTACAGTCATGCGTGGGCAGTCAACTCGGGCCCCACCACAACCACGCCGTCGATGAGCGTCCTCGCGGGAAGCGTGGTCTATCTGTTCGTCGGTTACGTCAACGAGATGATCGGCGGCGGCCTCGTCTCGTCGATTAGCGACACGGCCAGCGACAGCTACTCGCTCGTCACCTCGACCGGTTACACCGAGAACCACACGGAGGACCTCTACGTGTCCGAGCCCGTCCCGCAGAACACCACGCTCAACGTCTCGGTGTCATTCTCCGGGGGAGTGACCACCATGGGCGGGTCGGTCGCGGCCGTTGACGTGGCCGGGTCGGGAACCCCCACCGTCGATGGGGTCAACTGGGAAAGCGGAGTCGGAGGCACCGCCTCGGTGGCGGTGCACACTAACAGTTCCAACGATCTCCTCCTCTTGGGAGTGTCCGGCCAGCAGAAGGACGCCCCCTTCGTTGCGGCCTCGGGAGAGACCCTGCTCGACACCGGAGACAACACGGCCGGACCGTTCGAGGATGGGATGGGACTTGGAACGTTCTCGGCCTCGGAGGTCGGTGCGAGCGCGGTCCTCTCCGCGCAACTCAACAACTCGGCGGTATGGAACGCGATTGGGGTCGGAATCATCGGCTGCCACGGATGCTCTGCCGCCGGAGCTACCACAACGCCAGCGGTCAGCGTCCTCGCCGGAAGTGCGGTGTATGTGTTCGTTGGCTATGTTAACACCGAAATCGGCGGCGGCTACGTCTCTTCCATCACCGACACGGCTGGCGACAGTTACGTACTGGTCACGTCGACCGGTTACGCTCAGAACCACACCGAGGACCTCTACGTCGCTGAGCCTGTCTTCCAGAACACGATGCTCAACGTCTCGGTGTCATTCTCCGGGGGAGCGACCAAGATGGGCGGGTCGGTCGCGGTCGTGGATGTGACCGGTTCGGGAATCCCTACCGTCGATGGCAACAACACGGCAAGCGGGGTCGGAAAGGTCGCCTCCGTCGGTATCGCCACCGTTCACGCCAACGACCTCCTCCTCCTGGGAGTGTCCGGCCAGCAGAAGGACGCTCCCTTCGTTGCGGCCTCGGGAGGGGTCACAGGAGAGACCCTGCTCGACACCGGAGACAACACCGCCGGACCGTTCGAGGATGGGATGGGATTCGGCACGTTCTCGGCCTTCGAGAACGGCACGGTCGCCGGTCTCTCTGCCCAGCTCAACAACTCGGCCGTTTGGAACGCGATCGGGGTGGGGATCTTCGTCACTCCCCATCCGACCGCCGCGCCAGCGGGCTTCGCCGCGCTGCCGGCTTTCGGCGTGGGAACGACGTTGGCCGCGGCCGTGGTGCGTCCATCGTAGGGGGAGAGAGGTCCTGGGCCACATCGGTCGGCAGCGGCGAGCTGGTCTTGGGCCCGAACGTACGCTATTCGGGTCGCATGCCGTCCGGCCGCCCTCGGCAGCCGAACCCCGCACGGCCTCCCAGCGGAAGACTATCGGTTGAATTGGCGCCACCGCTCGATCCCGTCGCAGAGGAGCCCGAGCGCCACGCCTAGGCCCACGATGGCGAGCAGCGGGAAGAGATACATCCACCAGTAGTCGAAGCCTCCCGGGAAGCTGAACCCCTCGCAGGTCCCGAACCCGAGGAGATACCCCCACTCGGGGAACTGGATAGAGGGTAGCGGTGAGAAGAACGGTAGGCTGGGCACGAGGTAGGGGACCGGAGGGGGCGGGGGATGACCGGGAGGTGGGGGCGGTCCCCCGGGCAACTGACAGTTGTAGTACCATGGGAAGGCGGAAAGGACGAAGAAGATCGGGGCCACGTCGAGCGGCAACTGGGCGAGGACCGGTCCGAGCGCATTCGGCAGGACATGGGTAATCAGGATGCTGGGAAAGGAGGCACCCGAAGCGCGCGCCGCCTCGACATACCGCTCGTGGGCGATGGCGCGAGCCCGCTCCCGAACGGTACGGGCCATGGTGGGCCAAAGGATGATCCCGAAGACCGCGACGAACACAGGAAGGCCGACGGCGTTCGGCGCCACGGTCAGGAGGCCCGCGAACACGACGATTGCCAAGAGGAAGGTTGGGATCGAGCCGAGCGAGTCCCCGACAAAGGTGACGATCGCGTCCGCGAGACCCCCTTCATCGAGACCAGCGATCGCTCCCAGGAAGAACCCCAGGAACACGTCGATGGCCAGGATGCCCGCCACGATGGCGAGGTCCCAGGGCGTGGCCCGCCAGACCGCGTTGAACAGGTCCGTCCCGAACCCGGGCATGACCCCGAAGAGGTGGCTGGCCGAGGGGCCGATCGGGTTGAAGGGAGGAACCCACGACTCGTTCTTGGGGAGGGTTCCGAGCGAGCTTCCGAACACGAAGACGGCGCTCACCGCCGCGACCAGGTAGACCGCGAGCATCCCGGCGCCCAAGAGGAAGCCGAGGCTCGGAGGCCGCCGAGCCCATCGCTCCCGGAGGGTCGGTCGTGGTGGCGCCAGCGCCACCTGCGCGGAGACCACACCTGAGGCGCCCGGCGTCGAGACCTCGCCCTGCGGTGACGCCGTCGCGCCTCCCGCCGGAGGGAGGAGCCAAGGGGCGGGGCGCATCTTCCATCGGGTACGCATCAGCACCACTGCGCCGGAGACGACCGCCACGACCGTCACCAGCCCGCCGATGGCGTACGGGTTCAGGAGGACCGATCCGAACGGACTCGAGGGCGTGGGGCAGGCGCTTCGATTGAGCGGCGCATAGTCTCCCCCGATGCGGATGCTGTTCTGCGTGGGTGACGTCCCGGGCGGTAGTGCCGTGAGCAGCGCCGTGTAGTCGAACGCGTTGACGAACGGGAGCGCACCGTACGGGTTCGGCGGGGTCCCGTAGTCCTGCCAGTAGTTCCCGCCCTGGTTCCCGCAGCCCGGACCCAGGACGTTCCCGGAGAGCGCGAACCCGTTCACCGTCGCGGCGACATTGCTCGCCGACTGGTTCGTGACGTTCCAGGTGTCGGCGTACGTTGGCGGGAGCGGCGGAAAGCAGTTGCCCGCGAGTCCCGCCCAGCACGAGTTGTTGTAGATATCGAACGGCAAGTAGACGGTGGGGTTGTCGACCAGGAAGATGTTGTTGAAGATCAGGTCGCCGCGCTCCGCCTCCGCGAGGCCGGCGTAATACTCGAGCGGAGCGCTCGGGGGGGGTGACGGGTCTCGGAACGTGTTCCCCCAGATGGTGTTGTTCGTGCCTCCATACAGCAGGAGCCCGTCCGGAGGGACGCAGGTGTCGCAGGCGACGGCGGGACAAACCCCCGCGCACTTCAGTTCGTAGGCCGGGGCCAGCCACGCCGGGACGAAGGTGTTGGACATGACGAGGTTGTCCGACGAGTTCCAGAGCACCACGTTCGCCGTCGGGAACGGGTTCTCGGCGGCGTCCAACAG
>JBKQMS010000033.1:0-3101 GCA_052326485.1 Thermoplasmata archaeon
CGACGGTCGCCGGTATGCTCTGTCCTTGAGTTGTGCTCGCGACGGCCTGGCCGAAGCCGGCACCGTAGGGGACCGACAGCATCACATCCGTCAGTCCGGACGAGGACAGACAGACCGGGCTGCTCATGGGGGAACACGTGCTGACCGTCTGGGTCCCGCTGTTGGAGGTCGCGCTCAACACCGCGAACCCGGCGCCACCGGCAACCACGATCACGGCGACCAATACCACGATGGCCGTTGCCATCGACATCCCTCGGCTAGAGGGACGGCCAACATCACCGGACGAGCGTTCGCTTTCGCTGGACATGAACCCACCCACTTTTCCGACAGAGAACCCTGCCGGTCGGGTGTCGACCAGACCGGCGCGTATTTAATTCTTCAGCAAGACTCCGTGATGTGAGGTCAAATCAGTCACACGTTGGCCCTTGCACAATTCCCAAACCATCGGGGAAAGGTCGAAGCGTTGTAGTCAGCAACTGGAGCAGAAGGCCGACTCAATGCGCTCTCAGTTTGTCAAGCAGACTCGGCCGGGACGCAATCTCTGGTTGCAACACGCGAGAATGCGGGGATCGAGAGGGGTACCCCGCGGAGATGTCTCAGTTGATCGAGGGTCCTTCCAGAGAGTCCCACTGAAAGTTGCCGTCCTAAACCAGGCATTTCCGCCAACAGCCTCCGCGGTCGCCTGCATCGCCGGTCCCCGCTCTCACGAGGGACCCGCGACGCAAGCATCCCTCATCCGGCGAGAGATATCCCACCGTCGGACGACCCCGACACGGTATCGCGATTCTGCACTGTTACGTGAAACCGCTTCCCGCGCAAGCGCGCCGGCGGGTCCGGCTTCCGAGACCGCTACCTCGCGGGGTTCCGCGTGCTCGATCCGCGCGCAGATTCCGCCGAAGCGACCGCCTCGGCGGATTCCGCAACTTCCTCTCGAAACCGAACCATCATTACCGCCCCCACGAGAAGGACGCCGATTGCAGCGACCGAAAAGGACCACCCAATCGACGGCCCCCACGAGGTGCCGATTGAGGGACACCCGGGGAAGGGGCAGGCCATGTGAATGATGAAGCTCGTCGACCCCGAGAACGATGACCAGGGTCCGCTCGATTCGTAGCCCCGCTGGGACGCCGAGAGATCGTGCGCGAACGCTCCGGGAAGGAGGACCGCGAAAACGGCCGTCGCCGCAATCACGAGCGCAACGGCGACCAGGGCGAGGATCAGCTCTGGGAACACCGTGCGCGCCTTTCCCCGCCAGATCACGCCGAGCACACCGCTGATAGCGGCGACCGCAAATCCCGCGGTCGCCAGCGCGAAAGTGAGGGCGGCGACCTGCCCGGTGCTGTTCAACCCGGCATGGGAGTACGAGGACGAGGTTGGGCAGAAGTTCGAGATGTTCCCACTGGGGCACGTAGTTTGAACGGATCCGCTTCCAGGCAGCCCGAAGAGGTAGAAGTAGAGTTCACTGGGTCCGACCGCTACGGAGTTGGGGCCCCCAGGCGTTTCCCAATGTTGCTCGGAGTAGCTGTCGTAGTAGTACCAAGGCGCGAAGAGGGCCGACCCCAGCAGGGCTGCCCCTACGAGCACGTAAAGCGCGCCGAGAAGACTGCCGGTCCTTTTTCGGACCATGGTGACCGCCTTTCCTCGAGGCCAGCTATTCAGCGCTAAGCCACGCCTGCCCTTCAGCTTTGATATGGGAAGTCCCCCCTGCCCGGTCGGCTATGGAAGGTTGCTGCCGAGCATGCGGAGCCCTTACGAGAGAGCCAGCCGCACGCAGAATCCCCACACCTTCGCGCCAGCGGGGAGAGAGGGGAGGGATTTCTAGGCCCGGGCGCGCAGGCCCTGTAGCTTCAGGCGCTGCTCGAGCGAGGCGATCGTGCGGATGGTGGAGACGACCGTGTCCGCGTTGAGCGAGATCGAATCGATCCCCTCCCGGACGAGGAACTCCGCGAACTCCGGGTAGACACTAGGTCCCTGCCCGCAGATCCCCACCGTACGCCCCTCCGCATGCGCGCCTTCGATCAGGATGTGGATCGCGCGCATCACCGCCGGGTCGCGTTCGTCGAAGTACCCCATCCGGCCGAGCGTCTCGGAGTCGCGGTCGGCGCCGAGGACGAGCTGGGTCAGGTCGTTCGACCCGATTGAGAACCCGTCGCAGTGCTGCGAGAACTCCCGGGCGAGCAGCGCCACGGAGGGGACCTCGGCCATGAGGTAGAGCTGGAAGTCCCGGGACCGGCGCAGGCCCTGGGCACGCATCATCTCGGTGATCTCCTCGAGCTCCCAGGTGTTCCGGACGAACGGCAGCATCACCATGGCGTTCTTGAGGCCCATCTCAGTGCGGACCCGGTGGATCGCTTCGAGCTCGCAGAGGAACGCCGGCCGATAGACGGGGGAGATGTACCGAGAGCAGCCCCGCCACCCGATCATCGGGTTCTCCTCGACCGGTTCGAACTCCTGGCCGCCGGGCATCCCCCGGTATTCGTTGGTCTTGAAGTCGGACGTGCGGATGATCACGGGTCGCGGATGGAACGCCTGGCAGACCTTCCCGATCCCGTCAGCGAGGCGCTGGACGAGCTCGTCCTTCTTCCCCTTCTTGAGGAGCGCGAGCGGATGCTCCCGGATGTGCGCCGTGAAGATGAACTCGATCCGGAGCAGGCCGACCCCGGAGACGGGCAGGCGGGCGTACTCCTCGGCCTTCTCGGGCACTCCGACGTTGACGTAGATCTTCGTCGCTGTTATCGGGGTGCCTTCGTGCGCGTGCCCGGACGCGGGGGCCGAGGACGACGCTCCGGCCGCGGCGGAGGACTTTCCCAGGTGAACGATCCCTCGGTACACAGACCCGGTTTTCCCGTCGACCGTGATGTCGCCGCCGTCCGCTACGAGCTTCGTCGCTTCGCGCGTACCCACGATGCACGGGACGCCGAGCTCGCGCGACACGATGGCCGCGTGGCAGGTCATCCCTCCCTCGTCGGTGACGATCCCCGCGGCCCGGGACATCGCCGGGACCATGTCCGGGGTCGTCATCGAAGTGACCAGGATCTCGCCCGGCTTCAGCTTCTCCATCTCGGCCGACCCGTGCAGGATCCGGGCCACGCCCGAGGCGA
>JBKQMS010000034.1:0-13601 GCA_052326485.1 Thermoplasmata archaeon
GACCGGCATGCCGACGGACGCCGACCAGCCAAAGGTGGTCCCGAAGCCCCGTCACATGGGCGAAGAGTAGGGTCGCCCAGCACGACTCCTCACGCGAGCGGCAACAGCTGTCGCACGATCGGCGCGACGTCCTCGAGACGGTTCGTCCGATACTTGGCCGGGGGATCCCCCGGAACCTCTGTCAAGAACAGCTTGCGGTACCGCTCACCGTAGGATTGGAGACCCGTGAACAGGACCGCGCCCCGGAAGCCGGCCCGACGCGCCCCTTCGATGTCCGCCCATCCGTCCCCGACGTGGACCGCTTCCTGAGGATTCACACCGAGTTGATCCAGCGCGACACGGAAGATCTCCGGCGACGGTTTCGTCCAAGGGTGTTCGTCACTGAAGACGTAGCTTTCCACGTACCGATCGAACCCCATCTTCGCGAGGATGGGGCGCAGGAACTCTCCGGGTTCCCCGATCGTGTTCGAGATCATGCCGATTCGGTAGCCGAGACCGCGGAGCTCACCTAGGAGGTCGAGGCCCCCGGGGGCGACCCGGAACGGCGTGCTCTCGACCAAGGTCCTCAGTCTCGACAGGTACTCACGCGGTTCGGCGTCCCTTCCCGTCTCCTTCGCGGCCCGGACCAGCTGTTCTGCGGGAGTGACCGTCCTTCCCCCGACGCCTTGCGCGACCGCGCCCTCGTACGCCCGTTCGAACGCCCGGCCCAGGTCTCCGTTCGAAAGCTCGGGAGCTCCCGGGAGTCGGGGGGCCGAGCGGAGGACCTCCTGGCCGATCGCAAGCTGGTGGGTCATGTACGCTTCCTCGTCCTCGGGAGGGAGGAACATCAGCGTGTGCCAGAGGTCGAGCGTCACGGCGGGCATCGAACGCGGGCGCGAAACCTCCGCCTGTATAAGTGGGCGAGCCGCGCCGGGAACCCTGGCGGGAACCGACGTCGACCGGCCCGCTTCCTTCGTCGTCCCCCGTCAACCCCATAGACCCGTACGGTTCACCGGAGTCTCAGCATGAGCGAGCCCCGTCTCCTCCTGGCCGTTCGCCCTCGAGAGGAGGTGGGCGAGGTCCTGAGACAGCGGTTGTCCGGTGTGGACTGGCAGTACGTTTCGGAGCGTCCTTCCCGCGGTCGGGACGAAGTGGAAGCGATGCTCCTCGGGTCTGTAGAGCGGGACCTCGGGGACCTGGACGTGCGGTCGTTGCCAAAGCTAAAGTTCGTCCAGAGGGTGTACACTGGGGTCGACGGGATTCCGTTCGATCGGTTCCCGGAACGCGTCCGATTTGCTGGGAACGTGGGCGCCTACGCCCCGTTCGTCGCGGAGCATGCGGTCACCCTCGCGCTGGCCGCGGCGCGCGAGGTCCCTCGTGCGCACGCCCTCGTGCGGGCCGGCACGTTGCGGCCACCTCCGGTCCAGCGGCTTCTTTGGGGACGGACCGCCGTGATCCTCGGGTACGGCGAGATCGGCCGGGCGATCGCGAACCGCCTCAGCGGTTTCGGGACCCGGGTGATCGGACTCAACCGTTCGGGACGCATGGCTCCGGGTTGCGTCGGGATGTTCCCAGCCGACCGCTTGGTCGAGGCGGTACGCGAGGGAGACTACGTCTTCGACACCCGGCCGCTCACCCGGGCGACCCAAGGAACGATCGACGCGGCCGTCCTTGCGGCGATGCGGCCCACTGCGATCTTCGTCAACGTGGGACGGGCGGGCACGGTCCGGGAGGAAGCGCTGTACCGGCATCTCCTGGACCATCCGGAGTTCCGGGCGGCGCTTGACGTCTGGTGGCACGAGGATTTCGCCGGTGGCCGTATTGAGCACCGGTTCCCGTTCACGGACCTGGCGAACTTCGTGGGGACCCCACACTCCGCGGGATTCGGCCCCGGAGTGGAGACCTACGTCCTCGAGCGCGCGGTCGCCAACCTTCGCCGGTTCTTCGCGGGAGAGGAACCTCGCTACGTCGTGGACCGTTCGGAGTACGAGGGTCCCGCCGCTAGCGGATCCGCTCGAGCGCGAACGAGCCGATGATGAGCGCCCTGTTCGTGGCCCGGCACTCCACCCAGTCCCGGGTCTCGACGTCCCCCAGTCCCTTCACCGCGAGGTACGTCTTGTCGCGCTCCTGACGGAAGACGATCGCGCCGTCCATCCGGCCCAGGAAGCCCTTGACCGTCGGTTCGGAAAGGGCACCCGCCTCGAGCGAGTACATCGCGAGCGCCGGTCGCGGCTTCAGGATCCCGACCACGTTCTGGAGGAACGAGAACCCGGAGCGCTCGTCCCCATGGCCGAGGACGGCGGATAGACCGAGGAACGCCACCCGGAACGGACCGGCCTCGGACGTTTCGAAGCTCGCCGCGACAGCCCCGATGGAGGTGAGGATCCCGGCCTGGTCTTCCGCGCCCTTGACGACCGCCCGGTTCGCGGTTCCGAACGTTCCCGAGCCGGACGCATCGACCCATCGGACCATGCCCATCTGCTCGTATTCCCGGAACTGGGGCAGCACGACGCCCATCGCATCGGCGATCTCCGCCGGGGAGCGTGCCGCGGTGACGATCAGGACGGGTTCGCCTCGCTTGAGGCCCTCCGCCAAGAACGAATAGAGAACGACCTCCTTCCCGACGAACGCGTCCCCCAATACGACCATGTGGGAGCGAGGGGGGATCCCTCCCAGAAGCAGGTCATCGAGGCGCGCGATCCCGCTCGGAAGTCGGTCCGGGAAGCGGCGACCCGCCGGACGCGCTAAGGTGTCGGCGTCTCCGGTCCCGGTCTCGGCTACGTCGCGGATCCCTTCGGCGGGAGCCCCCCGGGCGCGCCGCGAAGGGGCCTCCGGGGGTCGTTCCCGCTGGTCGGCGGCGGCCACTGCCGCGAGGCCGGCGATCGAGAGGTCGCTTCCGCGCCCGATCGCTTGCCGACGAAGGCTCACCTCGGCCTCGGCGGCTTCGAGCGAGCGGGACCTTTCGTGGAGCTCCTGTTCCTGCTGTTCCAGCTGCTCGCCGAGCGATTTGAGACGGCCTTCTCGGTCGGAGAGCGCGCTCTCGCGTTCCGAGAGGGTCTTCAGCGTGCGTTCGAGGTCCGCGGCCTTCTGGGCGACCGAGACCTGGTCTCGGCCGAGTGAGCCGAGCCTCGTTTCGTAATCGCGCGCCGCCGCGTCGTACTGCGTCCTCCGACCGTCGGCGGCCTTCAGGAGGTCCGCAAGCTCGGCCTCGCGCTGCTTCAACCCCGCATCACGGGACGCGAGTTCGGCCTCCTTCCGCGCGGCCCGCGCGAGCGAGTCCTCGGCGGCCTTGGAGAGCTCGCCCGCCTCGCGCGACTTCCGAGCGAGGGCCATGTTCCCCTCGTCGAGAGCGGCCTTGAGCTGCTGAAGCTGAACCTCGCGCGCGACCATTTCCTGGTTCGCGGCGACCGATAGGCCCGGTCGAGCCTTCGTTCGGGCCTCTCGGGCGGCAATGTCACCCTCGCGTCGTAGGAGGTCCGCGGTCCTCTGCTCAAGCTCCGCAGCCCGCGCGGTGAGCCGGGTCTCGGTCTCCTTGAGGTCCGCCATCTGACGCTCGAGCGCGCCCTGTCGCTGGGTGAGCTCAACGTCTCGATGGGTCAGGGCCCCCTCTTCCTCGATGAGGCGAGCCTCCCGGGTCGAGATCTGGGGAACCAACCGACCGATCTCCTGCTCGCGGAGCTCGAGCGCCTTCGTCTTGTCCTCGACCGAGCGGTCCCTCCCGTCCATCTCCGCGATGCGGCCGGCCCAGGCCCGTTCCTTTTCGACCAGCGCGTCCGAGCGCTTGCGGTAGTCCTCTTCGAGGTCGTCGAGCTGCGCGCGGGCTTCCTTGAGAGAATCGTACTGACGGCGGACGGAGAGGTCGGTGTTCTCGACCGTCGCCTCGCGCCGAACGAGCGCCGACTCCCGGAAGTGGAGGGCCTCCTCCTTCCGTCCGAGTTCGTCAGCGAGTCGGAACATTCGGCTCTGGCCGGACGTGATCAGTTCTCGTTGGTGGACCCGGGTGCCGGAAGAGATGAGGTGGAGGAAGGAGCCAGACGTCTGGTAGAGGATCGCCGAAAGGAAGAGGCTCACCGCGAGCGCATCCGAGGAGGGCGGGAAGTAGACCAGCAGCACCGACGCTACCGGGAGGACTGCGGTGATCGCGCTCATCCACTGGCGGCCGCTCCAGGCGGTCCAGGTGAGGACGAAGCCGACGAGCGCGAGGCTGATCCCGACGAGCTCTGCGACGTAGAACCAGGGGAAGAACGGGTCCAGGTTGGAGAAAGGACCGATCCCGGCGACCCGCAGGCCGTAGACCACCCCGAGGAGAACGTTGACAGCGAGCGCGCCCACGGTCGTCGAGAAATGCTTCTCCCACGGCCAGAGCTGGTAGACCTCCCACTTCGTCACGAGGCCGGCCGTGGCGAGGACGAGCCCCGCGGCGAGCGGGAAGAGGAGCGTGAAGCTGGAGACGAGCGCAGCGGTGCCCGTCGCTCCCGAGCCGATCGACGGCAAGGTGCTGGGAAAGAGCAGGATGAGAACGCCGGCGAGCGCCAGCAACGCGGAAGCGACGACGGTGTAGAAGTGGGCCGTGCGACCGATCCGGAGCTGGAGGAGAGCGTCGCTCTGCGCGAGTTCAAGGTCCTCGGGCGCGGGCACGGTCACGGCCCGTGTGGCGGGCGCGGGAGGCTTGGCTCCCGCCTCTTTCGGCATGGAAGGGGTAGTAGGGGATGGGGGAGCCGGGTTACTTAACCATACGCTTCGAAGATGAGCGGCGCGCGGAAAGGAGGACCGCGGCAGCCTCTCCCCATCGCTCCGGTCGCCGCCCGACTTCTTCCTCGAGCTCCAAAAGGTGGGGCCACGCCTTGGCGTCCGCCCGGACCGCTGCGATTCGTTCCGCGTCCGGCCCTAGGGCCGGGGCCACTGCGACGGTCTCGATCACCTCGAAGCCGTTCCGGGAGAGCCGGTCGTGGAGCTCAGAAACGGAGAACCGCCGGAACGATTCGGCGGTCGCATGACGGGGCGGCTCGGAGCGGAACCCCTCCCGGTCGAGCCGACCGAGGACCGCGCGCGTAGGTGACCGCAGGAGCCTTGCCACGCTGGATGGCGGCAGGCGAGCGAGGTAGCGCGACCTCTCTCCCGGGGCCGGGGCGATCTCGATCACAAGGGTTCCCCCCGGAGCAACAAGCCCTCCCGCCTCGTCGAAAAGCCTGTCCGCCCCCTTTCCCGCGAATCCGAGAGTGTTCCCGAAGACGACTACCTCCGACCACCGACTTCGTTCGAACGGTGGGTGCAGTGCGTTCCCCCGGACCCGGTCAGGAGGCGGAGCCGCGCTACCCGATGTGACCCAGGCATTCGGCAAGAGGTCCAGCATCTCCCGCGAGATGTCGAGCGCCACCCGGCGAGACCCGGCTCGCCCCGCGAACGGTAGGAACCGTCCCGGGCCCGAGCCGAGGTCGAGAACCCAGCCGCCATCGACCGCGTGGCGTGCGAGGAAGCGCTCGCGCAGCTCGCGGTAGAGGTCGCGCTGGCCGGTCCCCTCGTACCGCAACCATTCTCGACGGGCCCGGTACGAATCGGCGTTTCGGAACCTCTCGGGAGCTTCGGGTTCCGGCTCGGAAGGGACCGTGGGATGGGGGTGGCGAGAAGGGCGCACGGACGGCTGGGGGACTCCGGGCCGATAGCCTTTCCGCCGGCTCCGTGCGGGGTGGAGCCCTTTATAGGAGAGACCGGTACCTAAGGACGGAGTTCCGATGCCGTACTATGAGTGCCCCAAGTGCGGTGGTGGGTACGTGATCGACGTCCCACCGAGCGCCCGGCCCACGTGCGACCGCGACGGAGCCCGCCTGAAGCGGGCCAGCGACGCCTCCTACGAGCGGAACGCTCGCGAGGACTAGGCCAGGTCCCTCGTGGCCGAGGAACAGACCCCCCCGCCGGGGTACTCCGTTTCGGAGCGGTACGGTCCGCGCGTCCACCGGGCCGTCCACCACGGCGCGCTCCTGCTCGTCCTCGGCGCGCTCTTGTTCATCGTTGCGATGGCCGTCACCCAGGTCGGCTACGGCTCTTCGTACAGCCTGACCGGGAACTACATCTCGGACCTAGGCGCGGTTAACTGTGGGGTCTTCGGCGGCACGGGTTCGATCTCCGGCCACTATGCCTGCTCGCCGTGGCACGAACTGTTCAACCTGTCGATCATCATCATGGGCCTCCTCGTCATCCTCTCGGCGATCCTCATCCGGACCGCGTTCCCCGCGCGGCTGTCCCGGACCATCGGGCTCTCCCTTCTGGCCCTCTCTGGGGCTGGGTCGGTCGGGGTGGGTCTCTCTCCCGAGGACGTCAACATCACCGTACACTCCGGTTCCGCCTTACTCGCGTTCATCGGGGGCAGCCTCGCTCTGCTCGTCCTGGCGTTCGCGATGTTCCGCGACACCCGGTGGAACGGTTTCCGGTCCTACACGTTCCTCTCGGGAGTGATCGCCCTCATCGCCCTGATCCTGTTCGTCTCCAACGTGGACCTCCTTCTCGGGGTGGGAGGCATGGAGCGGTTGATCGTCGCGCCCGTGCTCCTCTGGTCGCTGGTCGCCGGGACCCATCTCGCGCGGATCCCGACGTTCGCCCCCAGGCGCTTCCCGAAGGAATCCAGCCCGTAGGCCGCGACCCCTGCTCACGGGTCCTCCGGCCCGGGGGACGCTGCTCCGGGCGCGCGGGACGCCCGGTCCGCCCTAGCGGGACGGCGGCCGGGGGCGGATCACTCGGACTTGGCCGCGAAGTCCTTGATCTCCGGGGCGGCGGCCTTCGTCTGGACCTTTCCCTTTCCTTGGACCTGAAGCCGGATCTGCTCGACGATGTCGGGGTTGGCGAGCGTCGTGATGTCGCCGACATCCATCGTGTTCGAGATCGAGGCGAGGACCCGACGCATGATCTTCCCGGACCGGGTCTTGGGCATGTCCGGAACGATCCGCACCGCGCTCGGGCGCGCGATCTTCCCGATCTCGGTCTCGATCGCCTTGACGACCTTGTCCTCGATCGCCTTCGAGGGCTGGACGCCGGGCTTCAGCGAGACATAGACCTCGGGCAGTCGACCCCGGACCTCGTCCATGATGGGCACGACCGCCGCTTCCGCCACTTCGCTCACTGTGAGGCAAGCGGACTCGATCTCCTTCGTCCCGAGTCGGTGCCCAGCGACGTTGATCACGTCGTCGATCCGGCCCAGGATCCGGAAGTAGCCGTCCGCGGATTCCATCGCCCCGTCACCGGCGAAGTACGGCCAGTCCCGCCAGTCCTTGCTGTTGGGGTTCTTGTTGTACTTGGTGAAGTACTGACGCTTGAAGCGCTCCGGGTCGCCCCAGATCGTCTGCATCAACCCCGGCCAGGGGTTGCGGACGCAGATGTTCCCGGCCCGGTTCGAGCCTGGGGGGATCTCGTTCCCGTTCTCGTCGAAGATCACGCAGTGGATCCCCGGCGCACCCGGACCCGCGCTTCCGGGCTTCATCTTGTCGAGCGCGGGCTTCGTCGTGCAGACGACCCCGCCGGTCTCGGTCTGCCACCACGTGTCAGTGACGGACGCCTTCCCCTTGCCCACGGTCTCGTAGAACCAGTGCCACGTGGTCGGCTCGATCGGCTCCCCCACCGTGGTCATGGTCTTGAACTTCGTACGGTAGTTCTTCGGCCCGTCCGGAGCGAGCTTGCGCAGCTGACGGATAGCCGTCGGGGCCGTGTGGAAGATGTTCACGCCGAGCCTCTCAGCGATGCGCCACAGCCGATTGGCATCCGGGAACGTCGGGACTCCCTCGTAGATCACGGTCGTGCCTCCGAGGGCCAGTGGGCCGTAGACGATGTAGGTGTGACCCGTGATCCACCCGATGTCGGCGGTGCACCAGTAGACGTCGGTGGGATGGATGTCCTGGATCCACTTCGAAGTGCCTGCGGCGTACGCCAGGTAGCCGCCGGTGCTGTGCTGACAGCCCTTCGGCCGGCCGGTGGTGCCGCTCGTGTACATGAGGAAGAGCGGCGCCTCGGAGGGCATGGACACGGGGGCGACGATCTGGTTCTTGTAGGGCTTCAAGACCTCGTTGACGAGGAAGTCACGTCCGGACACCAGGGGCTTCGCAGACGATGCCTTCCCCGGGTACCGCGGCCAAATGAGGACCTTGTCGATGACCTGACCCTCGGCCTTGGCCGTCTCGCAGGCGACGTCGGCGTTCTGAAGGTGGTCGATCATCTTGCCGTTGCGGTAGTAGCCGTCCATGGTGATCAGGACGCGGCTCTGCGAGTCGGCGGCCCGCCGACCCGCGGCCTCACCGCTGAACCCACCGAAGACGACCGTGTGGATGACACCGAGACGGGCGCAGGCGAGCATGGTGACCGGGAGCTCCGCCACCATCGGCATGAAGATGGTGACCCGGTCCCCGGTCTTGAGGCCCGCGAAATCCCGGAGGAGGAGGGCGAATTCGTTCACGCGGGAGTAGAGGTCGTTGTAGGTGAGGGCGACGGGATCTTCGCCTTCGGGTTCGCCCACGAAGATGACCGCCGCCTTGTTACCGTACTGCTCGAGGTGCCGGTCGATGCAGTTGTAGGAAGCGTTGAGCTTCCCGCCGGTAAACCACTGGTAGAACGGGGCGTTGCTCGAGTCGAGCGTCTGGGTCCAGTACTTGTCCCAGGTCAGCATGTCGCCGAACTCCCGGAAGCACTCCGGGAAATGCTCGAGCGAGAACCGCTCGTTGACTGCGGGGTCCGTCAGGTTGGCCTGACCGATGAACTTCGGTTGGGGAAGGAAAGACTCCTCCTCCTTCCAGTGCACCGCGATCTCGGCTTCTGTCAGTTCGGCCTGGCCTTCCTTCGCCGGAGTTCCCGCGGGAGGGGTTGCCATCGTGTTGCCTCGCGTTGCTGACCAGACCCCCGTATTTACGTTTTCGTCGTTCCGCCCGCCACCGAGGAGGCGGAGGCACTTTCTTCAATGATTTCGACGGCTCCCCGCGCGATTCCGACCCTCTTCCCCGCGAGAATGGGCCCGTCGAATCCTTAATTGCCCCTCGGGCAATGGGCGTCCCCTCGGAGCTTCATGCCGGGAACGGGTCATACGACCGTGCGGCCCGAGAAGACGGTTCATCTGAGGATTGACCCGAATGACGAATCGACCACGCTCGAGGACGTCCTTAGCCGGATTTCCGAGCTCCAACGTAAGCACCCCGACCGTGAGGTTTTCTTTGACGGAGACGAATACGCGATCTGCTCGCGCCCCAAGAGAGCCCACGCCCCCGCCGTCCACTGAAGGCCCGTCGCTCGGGCACCCCCTCTTCCTGCTGAACCTGAAGGCGTACCCGGGTCACCTCGGGCCTGCCGCGGTACGGATCGCGAAGCTGTTGGAAGCTCTTGGAAAGGAGACGGGCGTAGCCACCGCCATCGCCCCCCCGGTCCCCGACCTTGCGTGGGTGGCCGCCTCGGTCGGGATACCTGTCGTGGCGCAACACGTTGACCCGGGCGATGCCGGGGCACGCACCGGCTATGTACCGGTCGAGTCGATCGAAGCGGCCGGGGCCCGAGGAAGTCTGGTGAACCACTCGGAGCATCCCATGACGATCGCGGACATCGAGGACGCCGTCCGCCGCCTCTCGGCCCGGCAGCTGGTCGCTGTGGTGTGCGCCGCCGACGTTCCCCGTGCCCGTCGGCTAGCCGAGACCCATCCTCCCTACCTCGCGGTCGAGCCGCCGGAGCTCATCGGGGGAGACCGAGCCGTGTCCACCGCGCGGCCTGAGGTCGTCTGGGGTACGGTCAACGCCGTGCGGTCGGTCTCGCCCGCGACACGGGTCCTCTGCGGGGCAGGCGTCCACGACCGCCACGACGTCGCTCGTGCGATAGAGCTCGGCGCCGATGGGGTGCTCGTCGCGAGCGCGGTGACCCGGGCCCCGGATGCGGAGCGAGCGATCCGCGAGCTCCTTTCGGGGTACTGACCGGACCTCACCCGTCCCGGGCCATCCCGAGTCTGCGGACGAGCGGCGAGCTCATCTGCCCGCACCGTCTCGTGGAGCCGCCCCTAAGGAACGCCGCGGGCCGACCTCGATGAAGAAACCGAAGAAGTCCAGCGTCAGCCCGCGTCGGGGTCATCCCAAAGTCTCGGCCCGTCGTCCGACCCGCCGTCGAGGCCGCGGGCCTCCTCGAGTTCGGCGGGAACCTAGGGACCGCCCCAGCTCCGGGGGCCCTCGAGGTCGCATGGACTCCGCTCCGTCCCGGCGCCCACTTTCAACGGCGCCCGGTGCGCGACCGGTCCCCGCGCCGTTCGGAGGAGCCCCTCGTCCGCTCCATGTCCTCATCGTCGGCTGGGAGTTCCCGCCGAGCCACACCGGCGGGCTCGGGGTCCACTGCTTCGAGCTCTGCCAGGAGCTCACGCGTCTCGGCCACCGGGTGACGTTCCTGAGCCCGACCAGTGGGCCATTCACCCCGGTAGCCGGAGTGACGTTTCGACACCCGGGTGAAAGGACCGGCGGCCCAGCCCCGGAGTTCCCGCCGGCGTACTGGGCGGGAGCGACTCCGGACAGCCCGTTCACGGACTCGACCGACGGATACAACAGCTGGGTCTCGGAACTGAAGACGACCGACCCGTTCGACGTGATCCACGTCCACGACTGGTTCGGAACGGTGGGCGCCATCGCCCTCGCTCGTCGCCTCCACGTTCCCCTCATCATGACCGTTCATTCGACGGAGTACGACCGGTCCCTCGGGCATCCCTGGGACCACATCCTCCACCGAGAGGAACTCGGGATCCAGGCCGCCACGCGCGTCATCGCGGTCAGCCGGCACCTCCGCCAGCAGCTCATCGACCGGTACCGCGCGAAGCCCTCGAAGGTCCGCGTGATCTACAACGCCGTGCGCCCGAGCGAACGGTTGGAGCGGATCGACCCGGAAAAACGGATCGTCCTCTACGTGGGGCGACTCGCGATGATGAAAGGCGTCGACACTTTCCTACGGGCGGCCGCCCAGGTCGTTCCGTCGTTCGCGGACGTCCTGTTCGTGATCGCCGGAGAAGGTCCGGAGTACGAGCGCCTGATCCAGCTCGCGGCGAAGCTTGGCATCGGGGACCGGGTGATGTTCCTCGGGAAGGTCAGTGAAGAGGAACGCGAGGTCCTCCTGGCGGGTGCCTCCGTGTTCGTCCTCCCCTCGGTGGTTGAGCCCTTCGGGATCGCGGCCCTCGAGGCGATGGCCGCGGGCGTGCCCACGATCGTCTCGAAGACGAGCGGGGTAGCGGAGATGAGCCAGGGTACCGTCTTCAAGGTGGACTTCTGGGACGTGGACGAGTTCGCGAGCCGGATCTCCGAGCTGCTCGAGTACCCGACGCTCCGCGCGACGATGGGGGACCAAGGCCGCTGGGCGGCGCTCCGGGAAGGTTGGCCCGAACGAGCCCGTGAGACGCTCTTTGTCTACTTGGACGCGATGCGAGCCGCGGGGGTGCGACCCTGAAGGTCGTGCTCTATCTCCACCTTCATCAGCCCTGGCGACTCGCGCGGTTCCGGTTCCTGGACCTCGGCTCGGGCAAACCGTACTTCGACGTCGACCGGAACCTGTCGATCTTCAAGGGGATCGCGCAGCGCTCGTACCGCCCCGCCCTCGACCGGCTCCAACGGGCGCTCGATCAGTTCCCCGAGTTCCGGTTCAGTCTCTCGGTCACCGGGACCTTCCTCGAACAGGCCCGCCTGGCCGCTCCCGACGTGATCGACCGGCTCCGCTCCCTGTACCGGACCGGCCGCGTCGCCTTCCTTGCCGAGACGTACTACCACTCCCTCGCCTTCCTCCTCCCTCCTCCCGAGCTGAGCGAGGAGGTCGCGCTGCACCGGGAGATGCTCGACAAGGAGTTCGGCGCCAAGGCGAAGGCGCTTCGGATGACCGAGCTCGCCTACTCGGACGACTTGGCCCGCTTTGCCGAGGCCGAACGGTTCCGGGGTATGCTCGCTGAAGGATGGGAAGGCGCTCTTCACGGGGAGCCGGCAACCTACCCGTACTGTGCCGCCCCGGCGCCGACCGTGGCGCTCCTACTCCGGCACTATCCGCTCAGCGACGACGTGGGGTTCCGCTTCTCCTCCACCGGCTGGAGCGAGTTCCCGCTCACGGCGGACAAGTACGCTCGGTGGCTCGCAGCCACACCGGGTGAGGTGGTCGGGCTCTTCATGGATTTCGAAACATTTGGAGAGCATCACCAGGCCCGGACGGGGATCCTCGAGTTCCTGAGTGCCCTCCCGGGTGAGGTCCACCGCCACCCGCACCTCGGTTGGGCGACGGTCGAGGAGGCGATGGAGCTCCCTCCCCGCGCCCCCCTCTCCGTCCCGTACACGATGAGCTGGGCGGACCAGAACCGGGACCTGGGCGCCTGGCTCGGAAATGACCTCCAGCGGTCCGCGTTCGAAGCGGCGAAGAAGGTCGGCGTCCTCGCTCGCCGCGCCCAGGACCCGGCCATCCTCACCGACTGGCGCAGGCTCCTCACCTCCGACCACTTCTACTACATGTACGTGAGCGGCCACGGCGCGGACCAGGGCGTCCACGAGTACTTCTCGAGCTACGAGAGCCCGTACGACGCCTACGCGAACTACATGAACGCGCTTACCGACCTGCGCCGGCGAGCCCTCGACCGCCTCGGCGTCCCGATCCTGAAGTGATTTCGGGCCCGTGGGCGGGACGGCGGGTCCACCCGAACCGTTAAAGGCCTCGTAGCCCCCGGAGTTCCCCCGAGATGGGGGAGTTCCTTCTGAGCGGTTTCCGGTGGGAGGTTCCGGCCGCATGATCACCCAGGTGACGGGCAACGGTCGTCTGCTGTTGACCGTTAACGAGAACGGGGACTGGAACGAGCTTTTCTATCCGTTCCCCGGCCAATTCCAGCACCTTCGGGAAGCCCGGCTCGGCGTCTTCGACGTGGCCGGCTCCAAGTTCACCTGGCTGCGGCGCGGAAACGGCTTCGAAATCCGCCAGATGCCCTACGGCACGGGACACCTTCCCGAGTCGGTCTGGAAGGGACACGGCCTCACGATCTCGGTGCGCGACCACGTTCACCCCAACCACGACCTCGTGGCGAGGGTGTTCCGGGTCCGCGCGGACTCGCCGCGCTCGGTCCGTCTGTTCGCTTACCACGCGTTCCAGATCGCCGAGTCGATGTACCAGGACACCGCGTTCGTCGACCCGACCGTCCCATCCCTGGTCCACTACAAACGCGGCTACTTCTTCGAGTTCTTCGCCGACCCACCGTACTCGCGCGCCGTCTGCGGAGAGCACACCCTGAAAGGCCTCCAGGGGACGTACGTCGACGCTGAGGACGGGCGGCTCGAAGGTCGGTCGGTCGCGCATGGGGCGGCCGACAGCGTGATGGAATGGGACCTCGAGGCGGTGCCTGACCGCGACGTCGAGGTCCGCCTGTTCCTGGCGGCCGGACGGAGCCTCCCCGCCGTACACCAGGTCCGGGACTACGTCCGCAATGGCGGTTCCGCGAGGTTCATCCAGGAGTCCGAGCGATTCTGGGAGACCTGGGTGCAGCGGCGGCTCCCGCACCCGCCGGAGGCGCTGAGCGCGTTGGCGCGCGATGTCTATCGGTCGAGCGTTCTCCTGCTGCGCCACTCGACCGGCCCGAACGGGGCGATCATCGCTTCTCCGGACACGCGTTCCCT
>JBKQMS010000035.1:0-8507 GCA_052326485.1 Thermoplasmata archaeon
CGGCCTTGTACGCCTCGATGCCGATCGTGTCGCTCGCCTGGTAGATGACGTTGACCGAGGCCACGTAGTGGGTCTTGCCGGCCAGGGGCTCACAGTTGACCTGGCCCTTGCATCCCGTCGGGGGCGCGTAGGCCGGGTTCTGAGCGAGCGTGTAGCCGACCGTCTTCTCGAACGGCTGGTGGGTGAGGTAGTAGGGCCCCGACCCAACCATGTTCCACTGGACACCCGTCTGGATTCCCGGGGTGTTCAGCGCCAGCTCCTCGAAGGTGTCCCATCCGGTGATGGGGAAGGTCGACATCCAGGTCGTGAACGACGCGTCCGTGGACGCCTTCGCGCCTCCGGGGAGGAAGCACGGTCCGTCGCCCGAAGCCGCGGTGGTTCCGGTAAAGCCCGGAACGGTCGCGCCCTGAGCGGTGAACCAGCCGCACGGCTCGACACCCGCGCCCAAGGGGTCGGCGACCAACTGCAGGAAGAACGGCCAGGCCGCCCCTCCACCCCAGGCGTTGAAGGTAACGCAGCCGTTCGCCGCCAGCGCCGCGGACGGACAGTACGTGGTGTTGTTGATCAGGATCGACCCGAGGACGTTCTGCGGGGTGTTGTTGAAGACGAAGTGGATCGAACTGTCCCACGAGGAGTTCCCGAACGGCAGCAGGGCCTGGCACTGGATCCAGCCCGGCTGGGAACCGAACCCGGGCAGGTTGGCAAAGCCGCACGTCCGCGCGAACGTGAAGGCCACGTCCGACGGGTAGACCGACCAGCTGTTGCCAGTGCCTGGGTCATAGAACTTCGCGGCCGGGTCGATTGGGAAGGTGAAGTACTCCGGCGAGGTCCCGTTGTTGACGATCAGGGTGTTCCCACTGTACATCGCCGCGCAGCCCGGACCGGGCACGCAGGTGGAGAGCTCGGGCAGGAACGAGGCCGTGCTGCTCCCGTTGTACGTTACGAGCGACTGGTAGACGTTGATGATCGGCTCGTAGCTGATCGTGTCGTACGCCACCGAGGGGTCCTCAGAGGTGGCGCCTCCCGGGGCGACCTCCTGGAAGATGATCTGACCGGGGTGCGGACTCGCCGGCGGCGGGCCTGTTTTACCCGCGCAGCTCCCGCATGCCGGAAGGACGCCCGTGGGTGCAACGTAGACGGTCCACGTGTAGTTCTGGTAGATCGTCGTCGAGCCCGGCGCGGAGATGGCCCCGACCATCGTGATGTAGTAGAGTCCGGCCGACGTGAACGCGTACGTCGCCCCGACCGAGGTCGGTGTGGACACCTGGTTGGACGGCGTTCCGCCGGTGGCGGTGAGCGTCGGAGCCTTGTCGGTGTAGCCCGCAGCGGTGGAGTTGGCGGAGTAGGTGGCCGAGACATCGACGGACCCCTGGCCGGAGAGCCAGCCGAACTGAGTGGTTGCTGTGCTCCCGTTGCTGAACGTGGTCGCGACCGTCGGGTAGAAGCCCGAGGAAAGGGTCGCGTAGTTCGGGGTCACGACGAGCGGGTAGAGGGAGAAGGGACCGGAGTGCCAAGTCCCCCCAACGAGCGCTTGGGCACTCACCACGAAGTCGCCGATCTCGCTGTAGACGTGGTTCGTCGTAGGGGAGGTTCCGTTATAGACGGTGCCATCGCCCCAGGAAATCATGTACTCAGAAGCCGTTTCGCCGCCGGTCAGACTAACGGTGGCGGGGAGACTGTTGCCCTGTTGGAGCGTCGCCACCGCCTGACCGAATCCCGCTTGGTAGGGGACCGTCAGGGCGACGTCATTCAGTACCGACTGGCCCGCACAGCCAGGGCTGTCTAGGGGAGCGCAGCTCTTGACCGTGTTGGTCCCACTGCTGGAGACCGCGCTCAGGGCCGCGTACCCTGCACCACCGCAGATGACGATCACCACGACCATCACCACGATGGCGACTGTCATCGACATCCCTCTTCCACCCAGCCGGAAGGTCTCACCGGCCGGGTTCTCGTCTTCGCTCGACATGAACCCACTCACGTCTCCAAGGGAGACGGCACCCAGACCTCGAAGCCGCTATATATACTCTTACGAGATGGAGCTACCCGTGTCGCAGGGCAGCCGGAGGCTTCGCCTTGCACCGTCACTTCTGAGCGCGGATTTCGCGGCCTTGGGCGATGCGGTCCGGGCCGCGGAAGAGGGCGGCGCGGATGCCTTCCACCTGGACGTGATGGACGGCCACTTCGTCCCGAACCTTTCGTTCGGCCCGGCGCTCGTCGCGGCGGTGCGAGCCCGCACGAAGCGACCGCTTGACGTCCACCTGATGATCGAGGACCCGCTGCGCTACTTCGAGGCGTTCCACAAAGCGGGCGGCGACACGCTGGTCTTCCACGTCGAATCCCGCTCGGACCCGCTGGCGGTGGTCCGCGAAGGACGGCGTCTCGGGGTCGCGGTCGGCGCCGCGATCCGCCCCGACACGCCGTTCTCCGCGGTCGAACCGCTCGTCGACCGGTTGGACCAGGTCCTCGTCATGAGCGTGCACCCGGGGTTCTCCGGACAGAAGTTCATCCCCGACGTGCTGCCGAAGGTCCGTGTCGCCCGCGAACGGGTCGACGCGGCAAGCTCGGGGGCGGACGTTTCGATCGATGGCGGCATCACCGCCGAGACGGCGTTCGACGCGGCGGCGGCCGGCGCGACGTTCTTCGTCTGTGGCAACTCCGCTTTCCAGGGGAACGATATCGGCGAGAACCTCCGGCGTCTGCGCGCGAGCGTGGAGAGGGGGGCGGCCCGTGCGGTTCGCTGACCTCTGCGCGACGTTCGAGCGGCTCGAGACGACCTCTAAGCGCCTCGAGATGCGCTCCATCCTCGTCGAGCTGATCCAACCGCTCCGCCCCCCGGACCTTGGGCGGGTGCTCTACCTCGCCCAGGGGCTCCTTCGTCCGGAGTACGAGGGGATCGAGCTCGGGATGGCCGACTCGCTAGCCCGACGCGCGGTCGCGACCGCGTCGCATGCCGAAGAGGCGACCGTCGCCCGACGGACGAAGGAGTCCGGGGACCTCGGGACCACCACGGGTGAGCTGCTCGCGGGGGTTCGACGCCTGGAGGAGACCGCGCCGCTCCGAGTAGCGGAGGTGTACGCCGAGCTCACCCGGATCGCGGAGGCGAAGGGCGCGGGCTCGCAGGAGATCAAGGTCCAGATCCTCTCCGAGCTTCTCGTCCGTGCCTCCCCCCTCGAAGGCAAGTTCATCGTTCGGTTCGTCCTCGGGACCTTGCGGGTCGGCGTCCGGGAGATGACGATCCTGGATGCTCTCGCTGAAGCGTTCGGGGACGGGACGAAGGCCGCCCGTCAGCAGATCGAGGCGGCTTTCAACCTCTCGAGCGACCTAGAGCTGGTCGCGGGCGTCCTGGTCGAGAAGGGGGTCGAAGGCCTCGCCACCGTCTCTCTCGAGGTCGGCCGGCCGATGCGCGCGATGCTCGCCGAGCGAGAGCCGAACCTCGCCGCCGTCCTGAAACGGATGGACGGACGGGCAGCCCTCGAGTACAAGTACGACGGCCTCCGCGTCCAGGCCCACATCCCGAAGAGCGGCCCGGTCCGGCTCTTCTCGCGACGGCTCGAGGAGATCAGCGCCCAGTTTCCGGAGCTCGTCGAGGAGCTCCCCCGGGCCGTCCGGTCCGTCCCGGCGATCCTCGAGGGCGAGTGCGTGCCCATCGACCCGGACACCGACGAGATCCAGCCGTTCCAGCAGGTATCACGGCGACGGGGCCGCAAGCATGACCTCGACCGCGTCCGCGATGAGGTGCCGGTCTGCCTGTTCACATTCGACGTCTTCCTGCTCGGCGGCACCCCCGTCTACGGCAGGTCGTTCCCCGAACGACGGGCGCTCCTCGAAAAGGCGCTTTCGCCCACCGAACGGGTGCGGCTCGCGGTCCAGCGGGTCGTATCGAGCGAGGAAGAGGCCCAGAGCTTCTTCGACGAGGCGATCGCCGCCGGCGGCGAGGGCGTCATGGCCAAGTCCCTCGCTGACGGGAGCGCCTACCGTGCGGGCGCCCGAGGGTTCTGGTGGATCAAGTACAAGCGCGAGTACACCGCCGGCCTCTCCGATTCGATCGATGGGGTAGTGGTGGGCGGGTTCCAGGGGCGTGGCCGGCGGGCCGGCCGGTACGGGGCCTTCCTGCTCGCCGTCTACAACCCGAAGCTCGACCGCTTCGAGAGCTTCTGCAAGGTCGGCTCCGGGTTCGACGATGCCCAGCTCGCCGAGATGCCCGGCCGCCTCCACCGGTACGAGGTCAACGAGCGGCCACCCGAGGTCGTTACCGGCGTGACCCCTGACCGATGGATCCGGCCCGGGGTCGTCCTCGAGGTCCGGGGCGCCGAACTGACGCTGAGCCCGGTCCATCGGGCCGGCCTCGGCGCCATCCGGCCTGGCGCCGGGCTCGCCCTTCGCTTCCCGCGATTCACGGGGCGGTTCCGGGATGACAGGAGCGCCACCGAGGCGACCGCGACCGGGGAGCTCCTTCGTCTCTATAGATCCCAGGTTCGGCAGGAGACCCCCGATTCTTCGGCGGGCTCGAGCTAAGGGCGGGGGCTCCGTAGACGAGCCAGTCGGGTTCGTCTCGGCCCAAAGGCATAAGAAGGGCCGGCCCCGTCGCTCGCCGACGGTAACGGACTATGCTGGTCGAGATGACGGAACTCCTGGGACGGCAGATCTACACGCCGGACGGCCGACTGCTCGGAGATGTCGACAACGTGGTCGTCGACGTCGAGGCAGCCAAGATCGACGGTCTGTACGTCGACGAGACCAGCCCGATGTTAGTCGAGGACTCCCGACCCACCAACATCCCGTATCGATGGGTGTCGGCGGTCAACGACGTGGTCCTCCTGAAGTACTTCCCGCGCCGGGTCTCCGTCAAGAAGACCCCCGGGCGCGCGGTGAAGGAAGAGGGACCGGTCGCTCCCGCCGCACGGTAGTGCTGCGGGGATAGCCAAGCCCGGTCAACGGCGCAGGACTTAAAGGGCGGTCAACGCCGAAGAGATCCTGCCGCGCAGGCGTTCGCCGGTTCAAATCCGGCTCCCCGCTTCGCCCCCCTCGATAGGCCCCCCAACGTCTTCTCTACGAGCCGGCTCGGGCCCTTCATGAGGCGGGAGGAACTCGTCCGACGAATCCAGTCGGTGCCCCCGCCACCCCGCCCGGCCGCCGCCCTCGAGCAGGTGGCGACCCCCGCCGAGCCGGCGGCGGACCTTCTGGCCGCCCTGGACCGCCACGTCGGTCTCGAGGGTCGCTCCGTGCTCGACCTCGGATGCGGGACCGGCCGCCTCGCTATCGGCGCGGCCCTCTTCGGGGCGAACCCCGTGGTCGGGGTCGAGATCGATGCCACCCTCGTCCCCATCGCGCGGGCCGCGGCTCGCGTCGCGAAGGTGAAGGTCCTGTTCCGGGTCGCGGACGTCGCGCAGTGGGAACGCCCCGCTGACGTCGTCGTGATGAACCCACCGTTCGGGGCCCAGACGCGGCACGCCGACCGGCCATTCTGGGACCGCGCCTTCTCCCTCGCTCGTCGCTCGGTCGGCGCGTTCGCTTCCTCGACCTCCCGAACCTTTATAGCGCGACTCGCGCTCGACTGCGGTGCTCACGTTGTCGAGGTCGAGCCGGTGCGTTGGGACCTTCCCCGATTGTTCCCGCACCATCGGGCCGAGAAGGTCCGGCTGGACGTCGACCGCTGGGTGATCGAAGCAGGAACGAAGCCATGACCCCCTCCTCGGAAGAGTCGAAGTTCGTCCTCCCCGGCGACTACCTTGGGACCGCGGAAGAATTCCTTCCGGGCCGAGGTACGTACGAGAACCGGGGGCGGATCTACGCGTCGGTCCTCGGGATCTCCCACGTCGACCCACGGGACCGAACGGTCCGGGTCGAGCCGCGGAACGCTGTGCCCGAGATCCAGGAGGGGGAGATCGTCTACGCGCGCGTGGACGAACTCAAGACCGCGATGGCGATCTGCACGATCCTCACGACCTCTGCCAGCCGGCGGCCCGTTCCGGGCGAGCCGGAGGGGACCGTCCACGTCTCGAAGGCGAAAGAAGGGTACACCGAGTCGCTGTCGAGCGAGTTCGCGGTCGGCGACATCATCCTCGCCAAGGTCCTCCAGTCGCACCCGTCGGTCAAGCTGACGACGGCTCCGTCCTCCCTGGGGGTCGTCTCCGCCCGCTGCCAGGTCTGCCACAACCTGCTCGCCCATCGCCCGAAGGGGCTCGAGTGCCCCCGATGCGGCCACCGCGAGCAGCGCAAGCTTGCCCACGGTCCCGCGTTCCCGGCCCCCGAGACGGAAACCTCGGATGCTGGGTGAGGAGGAGCGGCGGCTCGCCGCGCTCGTCCGGGCGCACGACCGCTGGCGCGGTCGGGAAGTGTTCAACCTGCTCGCCAGCGAGAACGCCGTCTCCCCCGTCGCGCGGAGGTATCTCGGCAGCGACCTCGCCGGCCGCTACACCCTACCCATCATGTCGGACTTCCACGGGGAGACGATCGACAACAGCTACTCCGGCACCCGCTACACCGACCGGATCGAGGCGCTCGCGAACGCCGCAGCGGCTCGGCTCTTCCACAGCCGCTTCGCCACGACCCGACCGCTCTCGGGGCACATCGCCGCCCTCTCGGCGCTCGTTCCGCTCCTGCCCCCGAAGTCGCGGATCCTGGCCATCTCCCCGAATGAGGGTGGGTACGACGGGTATGCTCCGGGCTTCATCCCGGCGGTCTATGGCTACACCGTTCGGCCGCTACCGGCCGATGGCCCCGGCCACCGGGTCGAGGCCGCCGCCGCGGTCGACGCGATCCGCCGGGAGCGTCCGCAGGCCGTCGTGCTCGGCCAGAGCTTCTTCCTCTTTCCGTACCCGCTCAAGGAGATCGCGGAGGCGGCGCACGCGGTCGACGCCCTCGTCTTCTACGATGGCTCTCACGTCCTCGGCCTGATCGCCGGAGGCGAGTTCCAAGACCCGCTGCGCGAGGGCGCCGACGTCCTCTACGGCAGCACCCACAAGTCGTTCCCGGGGCCTCAGGGCGGGCTTCTGGTCACGGACCGGGAGGACCTCTTCCAGCAGCTCGACCCTGCTCTCGTCTGGCGGGTCTTCGACAACGCGCACTGGAACCGTATCGCGGCCCTCGGCCAAACCCTGCTCGAACTCGAGCGGTGCGGTCCCGAGTACGCCCGGACCGTCGTCGCCAACGCCCAGACGCTCGGCCGGGAGCTCGCCCAGAGAGGGTTCCCGCTCGTCGCAGAGGCCGAGGGGTTCACCCGCTCGCATCAGCTGCACATCGACAGTGCCCGCCTCCGGCGCGAGGCGAACCTCGGAGCCGGAGAGCTGGCCCGTCGGCTCGAGCGCCAACGGCTGCTCATCGACCTCGTCGCACGGATCGGGACCGCCGAAGTGAGTCGGCTCGGCCTCGTCCCGGAAGAGATGCCGCGGCTCGCCGACCTGCTCGTCCGGGCGGGACTGCGGGGCGACCGCGTCGCGGCCGAGGTACTCGCCTGGCGGCGCACCTACAAGAAGCTCCGCTTCGCGTAGGGACCCCGGCCGGAGGCGGACGGCTCCCCTTTCTCGGGAATAAGAGAAAAAGAGAGAGAGGAAAGGGTTGGTCCGAGGGGCTACCTCGACGACCGATTACTGCATCCCGTGCTCGCTCTTCCCGTGGGCAGCGAGCTCTTCGGGGGTACCGAACGACTTACCACAGACGCTGCAGGTGTTCGGCGCGCCCGCTCCGGGTTTGCTCTCCCACGGCTGGGGTGGGGCGGCAGCGGGGCGGCTCATGACGAGGCGCGCGAGGACCAGGGCCACGATCATGCCCACGATCAGCCCAACGACCAGGAGCATCGTCCCGGCAACCGCGCCGGTGAGCCCGTTGATGAGCGACTCGTTGGACCAGGTGGTTTGGTTCTTGAACACCGTTCCGCCCTTGGTAATCACGGTCAGCGTCCCGTTGAAGTAGTGGAGGGTCGGCAGGTACACCGTGGTCATCACGATCGAGTAGTTGTAGGTCCCGGGCGTGCCGACGAACCAGCTCGCGCCGACGGGCAAACCGGGGGTCAGCTCAATCACGGAGTGCGTGAAGACCAGCGACTTTCCCGAGTACACGTTGACGACCGCGCCCGCGACATACGAACCGACGTAGGCCACCGCGATCGTGACGTTCCCGGTCGGAACAGCGCTTCCCGCGGCCGGCGCCACGAGGGAGGCCGTCAGCGGGGTTGTGATCACGAAGAACGGTTGCGAGAGCTTGGAATAGTTCTGGGTCACGTTGTCCACGCCGACGAAGACCGCGACGCTGAACTCATCCTGCGGCAGGCCCGTGCAGGCTGCGTTGTTGCACGCTAGGGTCGTCGAGTCGACCGTGAACGTGTAGTCGGTCTGACCGGGGGCCACCGTCATGACGGTGGATGAGAGCACCGCGCCATGCTCTGACAGGTCCGTGACGTTCGTGAACACCGTGGTCGTCGTGTTGTCGATCGAAGAGTTGACGACCGCAATCGTGTAGTTCACGACGATCGGGAGGGTGTTGTACGGCAGGAACGGTGATGGCGCCGT
>JBKQMS010000036.1:0-6949 GCA_052326485.1 Thermoplasmata archaeon
CGGCGGGGGCTCGCGTTCTTCGCGTTTGCGGTCGGCGATCATGTAGTAGTGGGAATCCGGAGTCTCTTGCAAGGCAAGCTGCTCGAACCGTTCTCCGCGAAACCGGGAAACGTCCTCGACCGAGAAGAAGCGATGCGGCACTGTGAACCCCAATTTGAGGAAGTTCGGTGGCACAAGTTCCGGGTGCATCCTGCCCGGGTGCTCTTTGTTTCGTACCGACCAGAGGTGGAGACCTCCCGTGACGAGGACGCGGTGGACATGGTCGAACAATGCGGACACCTCTCGGTCGGAAAGTCCCTGGTAGGTGGCCGCCGCATGAACTGCATCAACGGACGCGGGTTCGAGGCGAGCCAGGAAGTCAAGGAGATCGTCGTTGATAGCGCATCCTCGACCCCGGATGTCCGGTTCAAGTCGGGAGATTGCGTTGGCGGCGAGTTCCGTCGCGACAGCGGAGCAATCCACACCGGTAACGGAGAACCCTTGCTCAAGCAGGAAGCTCAAGTCGCGCCCTGGCCCGCAGCCCAGGTCAACTACGTTTCTCGCATTCGCCGAACGCAGGAATGGAACAGTCCACCGAGTGAACTCCCCCGGATGGTCGTGTCCGCCGCGATGAACTTCCGTCCAATACCGATTCCATGCGTGTTCACGGCGGTCGCGACGCTTCTCCCTCACGACTCGCCCCGCGCTCATCGCGGTCCGCCCCGACCGCGCGGGTCGCAGATAAAGCCCGCGCGGCGCCTGCCGCCCGCGCGAGCATTATCGCGACACGGCCCGCCTCGCGCCTCGGATCGGCGCTCGGCGCGCCTCCGCGCTCACTCCGTGTCGATGACCGCGATGAGCGCGCCGAGCGCCTCCGCAATCGACGCCGCGAACCCGTTCTCCGACCTGCCCGCGATCCGCGGGCCTCTAGGGGTTTGCGCGAAGTCTTGACATCGAACTCAGGCACTCGATAGATTCGTCCCTTCTGCCGACAACGAGGGAGCCCTGCGTGCGGAATTCCCTACGTGCGAAAAGGTCCCTGCGCCCAGGACCCGGGCAACCCGGGGCTAGGGGACGGGAAGCGGCCCAATGTGAGCAGGAGTGGGCAAGGAGCTGTTTATAACCGGAGTAGGCGGTCCTGAGGAGCGGATCGGGCGCGACCTTGATCGCGCCGGATACTCTAGGACCGCTGTAAGCGATCTTTCTCGTGCTCCGTCACAATGCCGGTCCTCGGCGGCGTGCCCCCGATTGCTGAGGTCAGTTCCTGTAGGATTTCGTGATACTCCTCGATGGAAACCTCACCGTGAACGAACCGGCGATAGGCCATCCGACGCTCATAGTCAATGCGCGTGATTTCACCCCGCTTGAACCGCTTCCACGCTGCTCGCTCTTCAGGATCCGACTGACGACGGCGCCCCGACTCTGGATCGCCTACCGGGTAGCCCTTGGCGAGCAGGGTGTTCGACCAGACACTGCGCCCCTTCGTGAGGCGATTGGCCGCGTACCAGAAAGTCAGCAAGACTATTAGACCGACAGTGGCGAGGGCGAGGAGGGCTACCCGGGCTGCCGGCGTGACAACGCCCGGCTGAGTTGCCGGTGGTTGAGCCAGAAGCGACCAGTCGAGGGCTAGGACCGCAAACGACACGGCCAAGACCCCCACGAAGATGACCCAGCCTGCCAATCGAGGGCCCGGCCGAACCGGTGGTCGGGAGAGGTCAATCATCGCCTTCCAGTTGAACTTCGAGGCATACTTACCTTATTGAGGGAATCTTACGAGTTTCCACTTCGCGCACAGGGCTCCCGGTAGGTCTATCTGACTCTTAGCAATCCCTCATCGATGATCCGTGCTTACATCATAGGAGAGAGCATGCGCCCTGGCTCGTCGCTCGCAGACCTTGATGCAACCCTTGTGAGAGTGGACCGACATGCGGTCAGCAACGCCGCGCCGAACCAACCGAGCGCTTGGACGGTGGTGACCTTCGAAACCTCGCTTGAGCCAGGTGAGTTAGCGGCGAAGTTCTCGGAGACTCTTGACGACAACCCGGCGTTGTGGTACACTCATTTCAGAGTTGGACAAGAGATGTTCGTGATTTTCCCCCGCAAAGTCTTCCGGTACCGGGTCGGTGACAAGGCGGGGAAGAGGCAAGCCCAGGATTACGCTCGGTCGATTGGCGTCCCGGGAAGACAGATCGATTGGGACGAGGCGTAGAGGACGGTGCGGTTCCACGCTCGCTTGCTCATACAGTTGTGCGCCACAATTCACCCTCTTCGGGCGGCCCCAGGGCTCTCACAGAATCGACGCGTCAGTCCGGGCTGGCTCCTTGAATCAACCAAGCCCTTCGTTCACTCCCCCAGGCTCAGTCGCGGGACTCAGGACAATCCCCGCAGTGGAAGGCGGTACCCGCGGTCCGGCTTCGGGCTGATCTCCAGCCTTCCTGACGCTCGTCTCCGCGCTCATTGCTGTCGCGCATCGACCGCGCGCGTCTCACATCAAGTTCGCGGCGAGCTGCGCTCACCGTCCCCTCGCTGCGCTCGGCGAACATGATGGAGACCCGGCCGTCCGCGTCGCTCGCGCCGCTCCGCGGACGGCCTGCGCGCTTGCTCCGCATCGATGACAGCAATGAGCGCTACGAGCGCGCAGCCAACCCCTTCGACCGCGAACGCCGAGCGCACCGTGCTCCTGCCTGGGAGCCCCGCGACCTACGCGAACCGGGCCGCGCTATGCGAAATGGGCCTCCGCTGGGACCCCGCGCGGCACCAGTGGCACGGCACGACCACCCCGGATCGCGTCTGCATCCTGCGCGAGCAGCTCGGCCTCGACGTCCGGTGTTTCGGGATGCTCGATCAACCGCCCCGCGGACCGAGCCCGCCGAGCCCTTCGGTCGCGGTCCTGGCGCCGGCAGTCCCGTCCGTCCGTTACTCCGCGCCGCGCCCCCGCTTCGGCGACTACTCGCGGACGCGGTTCGAGTCGCGGGTCGCGTTCGGCGGGCCGGACGAAGGCGAGAACGCGGAGGAGGTCGCGGCCCCGACGCGGCGGTTCAGCCTTCTCGAGATCACGAGCGGCCTACCTGACGACAGCCGAGAGGAGGATGAGCGAACTGCGGAGGGACGGCTTCGCGAGGTGCGAGCGCGGGTGAAGATGGCGCGGGCGGTCGTGGCGACCACTCCAGGTCTAGCCGAAACCCTCGCTGCCAACTGGCAGAAGGCGGCGCACTTCTACGCGAAGTTCGGGATCACCGAGGAGCGGTTCCAGCAGGGGGTTCCCGGCAGCCCCCTCAACCGGGAGTTTATCCCGATAGGGAACGTGATTCATCCTGGTCGTCCATCTGGAGGATTTCTTTGCTCGCGAGTCTGAAAGAGTGTCCGAACTGTCACAATCCGATGGAACCGGGCTACCTCTGGGGGACCCGAGGTCTGTTGTGGAAACAGGCGCGTCGGGTCGGACAGGAATGGAAATTCTCTAACTGGCAAGGCAACGAACGTGTGCACCAAGGGGAGAAGATGCCGCTCTGCTACCGGTGCGCCACCTGCGATATCTACTGGTTCACAAAGGGTCAGGGTTGAACCGTCGGACGCTCTGTCCGGCAGTTCAGCCTCCTCGAGATCACGAGCGGCCTCCCCGATGATTCGCGGGAGGCGGACGAGCGGGACGCGGAGCGGAGGCTGCGCGAGCTGCGGGGGCGCGTCAAGGCGGCACGGGCTGTGGTCGCGACCACACAGGCGCTCGCGGCGACGCTCCAGCGCGACTGGCAGAAGGCGGCGCGGTTCTACGCGCGGTCCGGGATCACGGAGGGGATGCTCCGATACGGCGTCCCGGCCGGATCTTTTGACCTCTGACTTGTCGAAAACTCACTCGCGCGGCCGTCGCTTGCCTCATCATGCGTCGGACAAGATGCTACAGTGTTAATGGAAGTCGGGATACCGTCTTCGCCGCCACAGAAGGCCTTTCAAGTGAGGTTGGGCTGCGCAGTTACGGTCGACTATGCGGCATGACCGTTAGCGGTCGATATGATCACGCTTAGGGACGTCACCAAGAGATTCCCGGGACGATCCTTGCCCGCTATCGAGGATATCGACTTGGAGATCCGAGACGGCGAGCTTCTAGGCTTGGTCGGACTCAATGGAGCCGGAAAGACGACGACGATTCGGGTTGCCGTGGGTCTCTCGGTGCCGACGAGAGGGTCGGTTACTGTGGACGGTTTCGACCTCGCTCGCGACAAGGTCCGAGCGAGCCAGTACATCGGCTGGGCACCCGAACTCTTCCCCTTCGACCCGTTAGCCAAAGCCCTGGATCTGCTCACGTTCTATGCTGGATTTAGTGGCCTGGAGCGGAAATTTGGGAGAGCGCAAGCGCATGAGCTGCTCGCTCGAGTTGGACTAGAATCCGCCGAGAACCAGAGGATTCGGACGTTTTCGCTCGGGATGCGAAGACGATTCGCGATCGCCGCGATGATGATGGGGGATCCGCACAACCTACTCCTGGACGAGGTTCTGTCGGGACTGGATCCCAAGGGATTGAACTTCATCCGAAACTGGATTCTCGAGCAAAAGCACCTCAATAAAGCAATTCTGCTCTCCTCGCACCTCCTCTCGGAGATCGAGGCGATGGCGGACCGAGTGGCATTGATCCATGAGGGCTATCTCTTACGCATCGTTACCCGGGACGACTTGGCTCGGGCGGCGGCGCCTCTTGTTCGGTTAAAGATACGGCAGATCGACACCGATGGGCTTCGGTTTCTTCAGGGCCTCGGGTCGGTTAGAGAGGAGGGTGATGCGATCCTCCTGGCCAACCCCACTCTGGCGCTACCCGATATCGTCAGCGAACTCGTCCGACGGGGATACAAGATTGACGAAGCACGGGCCGAGAACCAATCGCTCGAGGCGTACTTTCTCCAAGCCATCGATGCCGATTCATGAAAGCTTACCTTCGCGACCTTCGCCATGTTCTCTGCGGACGAGTTGCCGTCCTAGCGCTGATCATTGCGGTGGTTGGTTCCGCGTTGGCCTATGGAGCAGTGGCAGGCCAATCCGGCACCACTTATGTCAACGGTTCCGGATTCGATTATTACGAAGACGGGGCCTACCACATCGACCTTTGGGTCTTTGGTGTCTCGGGAGAACCCATGGGCGGGGTCTCGGTCGGGCTCTCAATCGGTCCATGGTTCAACGCGAGCGGCGGGTTGTCATGGTTCAACGTGAGCCAGGTCAGCGATTCATCGGGGCAACTCCAGTTCGTCGTCCCCGTTCAGAATGGAAGCTACCCCGTGCAGACCTATGTGTCGTACGGGGGCGTTTCAACAACCGCGCTGCAATTGGGCGGTGCGCTCCAAGGGTTCGGTCTTGCCCCCGCACCTGGAGGCGAGATAGAGGGTCTGGATCCTCTCATACCCGTCTCGGCAAACTACTACGATCCCGTGGCAAGTATAGTCGCCATTTGGGCAGGGGCCAATGGCTCCCTCCCGTATGGCGCCCAGCTCGTCTACTGTAGTTCTGCCTCCGCGGATTCAGGCAATCCACCGCAGAACTGTTCTGGTTTTCCAACGTATTCTCTCGGAGTGTTGGGAGGATTCAGAACGATCTTTCCCCAACCGCAAGCCCCCAACGCCACATGGGTCATCGTAGAGCTTACCGACCCTCAACAGGGTGTGGTCGATTCCGTGAGCTACACTGGGCAGATTCTAAACGGGGCGTCGTTTCAACCCGGAGCCACGCTGATCGTGACCCCCCCAGGAGGATCTATTCTCAATACGTTCGTAGTTGAGGAACCGCCGCTTATGGCGCTCGCAGCGATCGCCATCGCCTACGTTACTTATGCGCAAGCCCGTCTCTCAGGCACACTGGAGCCGGTGCTCGTTCGGCGGGTGACGCGAAGGGGAATCCTGCTCAGCCGGTACGTCAGCACGACAGTGCTGGTAGCCGGCACCGTTGTGGTTGATGTGTTGTTCCTTGATTACTCAGCTGAAACGGTCCTGAATCAGCCCCTTCCGTCGACTTTCTTGATCCCGCTTATCGGAAGTCTGCTGGCCGAAGGCCTTGCTTTCGCGGGAATAATCTACCTGTTTTCCCACGTCTTTCAGACAACTAGAGCCGTTGTTGCCGCCGGGGGTGCCGTCGGGGTTACCTTCGGGGTTCTCTGGGGAACGGTTACATCATTGTTCGAAGGATCGAGCACAGCCCCTGGCTCATCCTCGGTCGGCTTTGCAACGACCCAGCTCCGCCTGTGGGCGATTTCGCCGGGGCAACTTCCGTACCTTTCGTCCGGCTTCCTCTCGCAGTGGGGCACGATCGGATACGGAGGATCCCAGTTTGCATTGGCGGGCATATCAGCCGGTCTGCTGGCCACGGTCGCCGTGTTATGGATCGGCTTGCCCCTGTTGGGTGCGCTCTGGTTGGCCACAGTGCGCGACTGACAAACCTGCTGCGAGGTGGCAAGTCTTTCGGTACGCCACGCGTCATCTCGCTTACTGAGTGTCGGCCCCGAGGTTCGGTGTTTCGGGACGCTCGAGCCGTCCCGCGGGACCGACGAAAGCGAGGACGCGGAGGATCAATTAGTAATCACGACCCCGACGCGGCAATTCAGCCTCCTCGAGATCACGAGCGGCCTGCCCGACGACTCCCGGGTGGAGGACGAGCGGGCCGCGGAGCGGAGGCTGCGCGACCTGCGAGAGCGCGTGAAGGCCGCGCGGGCGGTGGTCGCGACCACGCCGGGACTCGCGGAAACACTCGCGCGCGACTGGCAAAAGGCGGCGCGGTTCTACGGGCGATTCGGGATCACAGAAACACACTTCCGGCAGGGAATCCTGTCGGGGACAGTTGGCCCGGAACGATAGGCCGAGAGGCGAGATTCGCAGGAATAGTTTCCTGTTATTGGTACGTGTGAATGAACACTCGTGCGCATCGCAAGTCCCGGCCAAATCCCGAGCCTACCGACCGAGGGTTAATGAGCGCTCAGGAAGCCCAAACAGCCACG
>JBKQMS010000037.1:0-11775 GCA_052326485.1 Thermoplasmata archaeon
TGGACGTGATACCCCCGGCCGCCCGAGAAGACGAACGAGGTGGAGGCGCTGTCGATGCCGAAATCCCCGAGGAGGAAGTCGTCGACGAGCGCGATGAGCCGCGTCTTCACGAGCTCGAGCTGGCCGGCGTAGTCGAGGCTCTCCGCGCCCCGCAGGTGGTCCGAGTCGAGGTCGAAGATGAGGTCGGCGCCGAGCCACTCCTTCGCCGACATCGTCGGCTCCGCCGGGCGGCGGTAGTACGCGGACGAGTAGTAGACGTGCCGAGGGGTCTCGCGCCGCAGGAACCGAACGAACTCCTCCGGCGTGCGCAACGTGGCGTGCCGGCGCATCATCGTCTCGGTGGTGAAAGGGAACGCGGCGAACTCGCGGCGGGCGAGCCGGTGCGGCGGCGCGATCGACGCGCGGTCGTAGTAGTGAGCGAACTGCTGTCGGGCCCAGTCGAGGGGGGGCCCCTCCAGCGTGAGCGTCTTTCCCACGGCGCTATCCTCCGGCGTCCCCGGGCTCGTCGGGGGTGGTCGCCTCCCTCACGGCGTCGTCCCGTTTGAGGCGGGACAGGAAGTGGAAGACGGTCGAGTGCTCGCTCCCCTTCACGAGGAGCTCGACGGCCCGGGTCGCGTGGTCGAGCTGCTCCTCCTTGCCGATCAGGGCGACGGTGGAACCGTAGACGCTCACCGAGCAGCCCGAGAGCTGCTCGATGCGCGTGCGCGCCCGCCCGTGCGTGCCGATCACGCGGGACCGGATTCGGCGGAGGGCCGCCTTCTCCCGGTGGCCGGTGGCGAGCTTGATATCGAGGACCCCGAAGAACGTGTCCTCGCGAAGGAGCCGCATCGCGCGCTCGGGGGAGAACCCCCGCCCGATGGCGAGGACGATGTCGCGGGCCTTGAGGACCCCCATCGGGTCCGAGTCGGGACCGACGACGCGGACCTCTCCTTCGCCCGCCTCGACGTCGATCTGCGTCGCCGTGGCGGAGGCGATCGCCTTCTTGGTCCGGCCTCCCGGTCCGATCAGCACCCCGACCCGGTCCTCGGGAATCCGTGCGTAGAGCGTCGGCATGCCTAGTTAGGCCTCCGCCGGGGGCGGGCCGAACGACTTTCCTCCGACCGCCTCGAGGAAATCGGCCGGGTCGACCTCGAAACCCAGCCGCCCGAAGAACTTCGAGAAATTGCGGATGTCGCGTTCCATCAATCGGACGGCCTCGGGATGGTCCGCCGAGACCGCCTGGGCCACGTCGATGAGGACCGCATGCCCTTCGTGGAGGAGCACGTTGTAGGGGGAAAGGTCCCCGTGCACGAGCCGAGCCTCGCGGGCCATCCGACCGATCTGTCGGACGAGGTCCTCGTAGAGCGCCGCGGGGTCCTCGATCGGCACGTCCACGATCCGTGGCGCCGCCATGCCATCCGAGCCGCCGATGAACTCCATGACGAGGACGTTCCGGAAGTGGCCGTACGGCCGGGGAGCGCGAACTCCCGCGTCCGCGAGGCGGCCGAGGATCGTGTGCTCCCTACGCGTCCACGCGAAGATCAGGCCGCCGAAATTCTTCACGCTCGATTCCCGCCGGAGCGAGTCGAGGGCGTACGGGGGAAGGTGGCGGAAGACGCTGTTCCCGATGCGGTAAATCTTCACGGCCCGGAACTCCGGGCCGCTCGTCGCCCGGAAGACCCCCCCCTCTTTCCCGGTGGAGATCGGGTAGTCGACGGAGTCGAACAGGCCTCGAGTAACGAGGCGCGACACCGCGAGGAGGGTCGAGTGGTCGAAGAACTCGTCGAGCAGCTTGCGATGCTGTCCTTCCTTCCGCCGGTCCTCGAGGCGTTCTCGACGGCGAGGAAAGACGACGTCATGAGGTCGGGGCATCGCCGGGAAGAGGGGACCGGCCGTTCTTAGGCTCTGGGGCAGGGGAAAGCGGGGTCCGCCGCACCCCCGCCCACGGGCGAGGTAGGCTCCTTTCCTATCGGTAAGCGCCCCTATATCCCCCACGGGAGCGCTGTCCAGGATATGCAACTACCCCTCTCGGCCACGCCGGCCCGTCCAACGCGCGGCACGGAAGCGGCGGCCCCGGATCCCTCCCGGCCGGTCTCGGCCCTAGCTCGCGCGCTCGACGCTCCCGCCGACTACGACGCCGTGTTCCGGGTCGTGCGCGGCGCCGTCCGACAGGTGCTCGGGATCGAGCGGCCTGGACTCGGGCTCGGTCTATCGGACCTGCCTCCTCAGCTCGGCGCGTACTGGCAGGTGACCGGGAACCTGATCGTGCTGAACGAAGGGCTCGTCAACGCGATGCGCGCCCACGCTCGGGACCCTACCGAGCTCAACTCGTTCCTCTACGTCGTCCTGGCTCACGAGTACCTCCACTCGCTCGGGTATCTCGACGAGCGGTCGGTTCGCGAGGTCACGGCCCGGGTGACCCGCACGGCGTTCGGACCGGACCATCCCGCGACGCACATGGCGGAAGGGGACCTCTGGCGCCTCTATCCGTTCCTCGCCTACGCCCAGGGTGGTACCGGCCGTCGCCTCAAGGTCGTCACCCGGTTCGACCTCGACACGACGGACCGGTACATACGGTGAGACGACCCCCGACCTTTAATCCCCTCTCGGTCATTCCCTCGCGAGGGGAGACGTGACCGTAATCGACCCGACCATCGGCATCACGCTCGTCATCGTCGGCATCGTCCTGCTCGCATTCGAGCTCGTTCACCCCGGGGCGTTGCTCCTCATACCGGGCTCTATCCTGCTCGTGGCGGGGTTCCTCTGCCTCTTCCTTCCCGATGTTCTCGTGAACAGCTTCATCGGTCCGATCGCGATCATCGTGGTCGCGATCGTGGCCGCCCTGATCGAGATCCCATACTACCGCTGGGTCGCCCCCAACCATTGGCCGCTCAGTACCACGAGCGCCGGGCTCGTGGGGGCCGAAGGGATCGTCATCGTCCCCATCGTCCCGAACACCCTCAAAGGGAAGGTCCGCGTCCGATCGGAGGTCTGGTCTGCGCGCGCGACCGCCGAGATCCCCGAGGGGAGCCGGGTCCGGGTCGTCCACGGGGAAGGCGTCTCGGTGACCGTCGTGCTGATCGAGCCTCCCAAGGCCGCCTAGTCGGGCCCCCGCCCCGACGGAAAGGGTTACACCCTCCGACGGGGTTCGCCCCCCCGTCGTCGTACCAACGCGACGCGCAACGGAGAGGTTCCGATGGATTACACGTTCGTCATAGTGGGAATCGTCCTCGCGTTCGTGATCATCCTGGTCCTGCTGACGCGGATGATCTACACGATCCAGCCGTACCAGCAGGGGATCGTCACGCTGCTCGGCTCGTACAAGCGGATGATCAACCCGGGGTTCAACCTAGTGAGCCCGCTCGCGAGCGTCCTCAAGATCGACCTCCGTACGCAGGTCCTCGAGGTCCCCCGCCAGGAAGTGATCACGAAGGACAACTCCCCGACCAACGTCGACGCGATCATCTACATCAAAGTCGTCGACGCGCCGAAGGCAATCTTCCAGGTCCAGAACTACCAGGTCGCCACGCTTGCGCTCGCCCAAACGACGCTCCGGTCGATCATCGGTGACATGGAGCTCGACGAAATCCTCTACAACCGGGAGCGGATCAACGCGCGTCTGCGAGACATCCTCGACGAAGCGACCGACAAGTGGGGCGTCCGTGTCGACGCGGTCGAGATCAAGGAGGTCGACCCGGTCGGGCCCGTCAAGACCGCGATGGAGGAACAGACGTCCGCCGAACGCCAGCGGCGGGCGGCGGTCCTGCGCGCCGACGGCGAGAAGCGGAGCGCCATCCTCGTCGCCGAGGGGCAGAAGCGGTCCCGCATCCTTCAGGCCGAAGGGGTTCGGCAATCCCAGATCCTCGAGGCCGAAGGGGCCCGGGTCGCGACGATCCTCGAAGGCCAGGGAGAGGCGCAACGCCTGCGGATCCTCTCGCTCGGGGCGAGCGTCCTCGATTCGAAGGCTCTCACGGTCCTCTCGCTCGACACGGTCGCCAAGGTCGGCGACGGCCAAGCGACGAAGATCCTGTTCCCGTTCGAGTTCTCGCGCCTCGTGGAAGGTGCCTCGGAGTATCTGGGGACCAGTCGGCAGGTCCCCGACCGCAACCTGAACATGCTCGACGACCTCGAGAAGCGCGTCGGCACGATGGACGACATCCTCGGGCCGATCCCGCGGCAGGAAGAGCTCCTGACCGAGATCAAGACGATCGAGGAGGAGATCAAGGCCGAGTCGGACGAGTCTACGGCGTTCGTCGCTCCGTTCACATCCAAAGGGTCAAGGGCCAACATCACGCCCGTGCTTCCGCCGGCGGACGCGATCGCCCCGCCGCCTTCCTCGCGGGCAGAACCGCCTGGAACCGCGTTCCCTTCCGGAACAGCCGACTCGGCGGAAACCGCAACCTCATCGGGGCCTTCCCCGGACGATGGGCGGCCGGCCCGACGCCGGGTACCGCCCAATAGCTCGCAGAGTCCGTAACCCACAGGTAGCCCTCCGGCGGAGGGGGAGACGCCGGGACCTCTCTCTATCGCTGGGCGGTCGTAGGTCGGCCGTTCGGCCTATATGCCCCGCCGACCCCTGACCGCTCGGGAGAACCCGATGCCCGCCGTGCTCACCGAACGAATTGGAGCCGTCCTCACGATCACGATCCACCGGCCGGATCGCCTGAACGCGCTCGACCTGCCCACGATGCTCGAGCTCCGAACCGCCCTCGAAGCGGCGAGCATGGCCCGGGACGTCCGAGCCGTCCTCCTGACGGGAGCTGGGTCGGCGTTCTGTGCGGGCGGGGATGTGGCGGTGATGGAGGCGCATCGCGTCGGCGGGACGCTTCCCGACCTCTTCCACCGGCTGACGGGTGAGCAGGAGCACATCGTACGGGAGATCCTAGGGATGCCGAAGCCCGTGGTCGCCGCCCTTCCGGGCGTGGCGGCGGGCGGTGGCCTTTCCCTTGCCCTCGCGGCCGACTGGCGGATCGCCAGCGAGACGGCCGTCCTGGTCCCCGCCTTCCTTCAGCTCGGGACGGTCCCGGACGGGGGTCTCTCGTATTTCCTTCCCCACTTCCTCGGGGTCGGCGGAGCGCAGGAGCTGCTCTTCTCGAACACCCGGATCCCGGCGAATAAGGCCCGTGAGATGGGGCTCGTCCACGAGGTCGTCCCCGCCGCCGAGCTCCCGGCGCGGTCCCGCGCGAAAGCGGAGGAGCTGGCAAAGGGACCTACCCGGGCCTACGGCTGGGTGAAACGACTCATGGTCGCCGCGTTCAGCGGGAGCGCGGAGGCCCAGATGGCGCTCGAGCGCCGGGGGGCCGTGGAAGCGGCCCAGGGGATCGAGCTCCCGGAAGGGATCCGGGCGTTCTCCGAGAAGCGGAAGCCGAACTTCCCGCCCCCGTAAATCGGCTTCAGGCGGAAGAGCGTCCCACCCAGGGCCTCAAGAGACTCTCTTCCAGCCGCTGCTTCACGGCGGGCCACTCGGAGTCAAGAATGCTGTAGTAGAGCGACGTCCGGTAGAAGTTGTTCCGCACGAGGTGCGCCTCTCGGAGGGCCCCCTCGGGCACGCCGCCGAGCCGTTCGATCGCGGCCTGGGACCGCACGTTCCGGGCATCCGTCTTCAGCTGCAGCCGGTGGACCTTCTCTTCTTCGAACGCGTAGCGGAGCATCAGGAGCTTCGCCTCCGTGTTGAGGGGGCTACGCCAGTACCGGGAGTCGAGCCAGGTGCCGATTTCGACCATCCGGTTCGGCCGGTCGATGTCGAGGAACCGGATGATCCCCACGAGCGCGCGCTCGGGAAGGAGGACCATCGTGAGCGGCAGGACCTCCCCCGCCGCCTGGTAGCCGAGCAACTGGTCGATGAACGCCTCCATCTCGGCCGGGGTGGGGGGGTGACCGGGACCGATGCGCAGGAACTGCCAGACCTCGGGGTCTCGGCCGGCCTCAGCGAGGCCCGCGGCATGGGCCCGCTCGAGCGGGACGAGCTCGAGGTAGCGGCCTCGCAGGGTGACCGGTGGGTGGAAGCCGTTCCCGCTCATCGTTGGGCGCCCTTCGCCGATCCCCCGGTCCGGGCCGTGGGGCCGCTCAGCTCGGGGGGGTTCCAGCCGTGAGCCAGCATCGTCTCCAGCCCGTTCCGCACCCGCGGCCACTCGGAGGCGAGGATCCCGTAGGCGACGGACGAGTAGAACGAGCCGTCCGAAAGGAGGCGGTCGTCCCGGAACACCGCCTCCCGGACGGCTCCCAGCCGCGCGATAGCCCGCTGGGTCCGCTCGTCCCTCAGGTCCGCCCGTAGGCTGACGCGGTGGACCTTCTCGGTCTCGAAGGCGTGCCGGAGAAGCAGGAACTTCGATTCCGTGTTGACCGGGGTCCTCCAGAGGACGGAGTCGAGCCAAGTACCCCCGACCTCCACCGACCGGTTGGTGCGATCGACGTGGAGGAAACGGGTCATCCCGACCGGGCGACCGTCCGCGCGCAGCACGATCGTGAACGGGAGGTCGGTGCCCGCCTTCTGCCTCTCCAAGAGGAGCGAGACCAGGGCCTCCATCTCCTCTTGGGTCTCGCCCGGCCCGGGGATCAGATACCTGCGGATCTCGGGGTCCTGCGCTGCGGCCCGCAGGGCCGTCGCGTGGCCCGGAGCGAGAGGGACGAGGCGGATCCACCGTCCCTGGAGCGTCACCGGGTTTCGGAAGCTCTCCATCCAGGACCGAGGAGTTCGAGCCACGCGAACGCATAACGCCGACGGCGTCCGGAGACGCTGATAACTCCGCGCTCCACCGGTTCTTGGGTCGAGAACCGGTTGAGGTTAAATAACGTCCGAGAGTCGGACGTTCCGCTCGCCCAGTGGGAGGAGGAGCAGTTGGACGCCGGGGTCACCACGTTCCTGGTTTTCGCGTTCATTGCCACCGCCTTTACGGTGGGCTCACTCGTGGCGAACCGCGTCATTGGCGCGAAGCGCCGGAGCTCCTACCTCCAGCTTACGACGTACGAGTGCGGCGAGGAACCGGAAGGGGAAGCGCAGATCGACTTCCCGACGCAGCACTACACGTTCGCCATCGTCTTCGTCTCGGTCGATGTCCTCGGCTTCATCCTTGCGCTGTGGGGGCTCACGTTCCGGGGCGCCAACTCGGCGTGGCTCCCGGTGTTCTTCGCGGTGGCGTTCACCGGGCTCGCGATCACCGGTATCTACTACGCCCTGAGCGGCGAGAAGAGGTGGGTCGTCTGACGGCTTCCCCGGCGCAGGGCGCACCTGCCGCCAAGACTCCCACGGGCGGGTTCCCGACCGGCGAAGTGCTCCCGATGGCGACCCAGCCCATGGTTCCGTTCGTCGAGATCGAGGCGCTCCGGGTCAAAGAGTTCATCCCGGCCGCAAAGGAGGCCTTGAGCTCCCTCATCGCGGAACAGGGACAGGCGAAGGTCATCCGCCCCGTGTTCAACTGGGCGGGTCGGAACTCGCTCTTCCCCCTCCACTGGGGCTTGGCCTGCTGCGCCATCGAATTCGCCGCCGCCTTCGGGGCCCGCTGGGATGCCGAGCGCTTCGGCGTCGTCGCCCGGTCCTCTCCCCGACAGGCCGACCTCATGATCGTCAACGGGACCGTCACGTGGAAGGTCGCCCACAAGCTGATCACGCTCTACGAGCAGATGCCCGAGCCGAAGTGGGTCATCGCGATGGGGAACTGCGCCACCGGCGGCGGGCCGTTCCGCACGGCCTACTCGGTGGTCCCCGGGGTCGACAAACTCGTTCCCGTCGACGTCTACATCGCGGGTTGCCCGCCCCGCCCCGAAGCGATGCTGGACGGGATTCTGAAACTAGAACAGCTGATCCGGGAGCGCAAGGAGTAGGCGGGTCGTCCGCCGCACCTGGGAGCAAGCACGATGCAACCGGACGACGTGGCACGGGTTCTGGCTCCGAAGCTCGGCGAGAACCTCTTGGGCGTCGAGCCGTTCGAGGGGATGGCCGGTCGCGTGCGGTTCCGCCGGGAGGTTGCGCTCGACCTGTTCCGGGCGGTTCGGGACGACCTCGCGTTCGCCCACCTCTCGATGGTCGGCGGGATCGATTGGGTCGACCACCGCGAGGTGTTCTACGTGGCTTGGTCGGATGTCCACCGACAGTACGTCCTTCTCTCGACGGACGTGCCCGCGACGGACGCGCACGTAGAGACGGCGTCCGCCATCTGGCCGAGTGCGAACTGGCACGAGCGCGAGACCTGGGAGCTGGTGGGCATCTCGTTCGACCACCACCCGGACCTCCGTCACCTGTTGACGCCGGAAGGGTACGCGTTCCATCCGCTCCTGCGCTCGTTCAAGATCCACGAACCGGAGGAGCTGGAGGTGAAGTCGCGCCATGTCTGAGATGTGGATCAACATGGGGCCGCAGCACCCCATGACGCACGGTCTCTGGAACCTCCGCGTCCGCATCGACGGGGAGGTGGTGCTGGACGTCGACCCCGAGATGGGCTACCTGCACCGCGGGATCGAGAAGATCAGCGAGGACCGCCACTACAACGAGGTCGTCACCCTGATGGACCGGACCTGCTACGTCGCCGGCCTCGCCTGGGAGCACCTGTACATCCTCGCGTCCGAGCAGGCGCTCCACATCACCCCTCCGGAACGGGCGGAGTACATCCGGATGACCTGCGAGGAGTTCCAGCGGATCGGCTCCCACATCATGTGGTATGCCGCGTTCGTCAACGACATCGGTCTCATGACCCCGTTCCTGTACGGGATGCGGGACCGGGACCTCATCCTCGACCTCTACCAGAGCTTCACCGGCGCCCGCATGACCTACGAGTACATGCGGGTCGGCGGCGTCCGCAACGACCTCCCGCCGACGTTCATCCCCCAGGCCCGCAAGGTCCTCGACTGGCTCACCGAGCGCTTCCGCGAGTACGACCAGCTCTGCCTCGGCTCCAGCATCTTCCACAAGCGGTGCGACCATCTCGGGGTGCTGAAGGCGAACGACTGCATCGCCCACGGCGTCACCGGTCCGATGCTCCGCTCCGCCGGCGTGAAGCGGGACCTTCGCAAGGATCGGCCGTACGCCCAGTACGCGGCGGTCGACTTCGACGTCGCGGTCGCGGATGGGGCTGACGTCACCGCCCGCTATCTCGTCCGCATGGAGGAGATGCGCCAGTCCATCCGCATCCTCCGTCAGACCATCGACTGGCTCGAACACCACCCGGGCCCCGTCATGGCCGACCACCTTCCGCGGTGGCTCGGCGCCCCGTACGCCCCGATGGGTCGGGAAGGGTACCTGTTGAAGCGCAACTACGCGAAGGGCCTCGGGTTCTCGGCGGTCGAGGAACCGCACGGGGAAGCCCAGGCGTATGTCGTCAACGAGGGTTCGGAACACCCGTACCGCGTCAAGTTCCGCTCCCCCATCTTCGCGAACCTGAGCGCGGCCCGGCAGTACCTGGTCGGGTACCGCGTGGCGGACATCCCTCCGATCATGGGGAGCGTCGACCCCTGCATCGGAGAAGTGGACCGCTAGGGGGGAGGGACGATGTCGCAAGCCTCCCTGTACTCGGTCTCCTACGACCTCTCGAACCTGATCGCCTCGGCGCTCGGGTCGATCCTGCCGAGCGGTCCTCGGGCGTTCGTGACCAGCTCCGACGTCGTGACCGGCTTTGCGGTCCTGATCTTCGCGGTCATCATCCTCGCGGCCACCATGATCAACACGATCATGCTGATCTGGTGGGAGCGCAAGCTGCTCGGCCGGTTCATGGACCGGCGGGGGGCGATGCACGTAGGGTTCGCCGGGCTCCTCCAGAACTTCGCGGACGGGTTCAAGCTGTTCCGCAAAGACACCGTGAAGCCGAGAGACGCGGACTCCCTCGGCTTCTACTTCGGCCCCACCGCGTACATGGTCACGTCCCTCGCGATCTTCGGGATCCTTCCGATCTCCTCGGGATGGGATACCGGGGCGCTTCCCCTCACGCTCCTCCTCGCCCTCGCGATCTTCGCGTTCGCCCCTCTCTTCATCTTCGTGAGCGCCTGGTCGAGCAACAACAAGTACTCGCTGATGGGCGGGATGCGCTCCGCCGCCCAGATGATCGCCTACGAGGTCCCCCTCCTCCTCGCGGTCGTCGCGGTCGTGATCGTCGCGGGGAGCTTCGACCTCAACACGATCGTCTACGAACAGCAGAACTACTGGTTCGCCGGACCGCTCGTCCTCGCGCTCATCGTCTTCGTTGCGGCGATGCTGGCGGAGATGGAGCGGATCCCGTTCGACCTGCCCGAAGCCGAGGCGGAGCTCGTCGAGGGATGGAACACCGAGTACGGCGGGATGTTCTTCGCGTTCTTCATGTTCACCGACTACCTGCGGGCCCTGGTCGGCAGCGTCCTCGTCGTGCTCCTGTTCCTCGGAGGGTGGACGCTCCCGACGTGGGTGCCGAGCGTCGCAACCTCGTTCCCGCTCGCCGGCATCTTCTGGTTCATGGTGAAGACGTACCTCGTCTTCGGCCTGTTCGTATGGATCCGGGCGTCGCTGCCCCGGGTCCGGACCGACCAGCTCCTGCGGGTCGGGTGGAACCGGATGATCCCGCTCAGCCTGCTCTCGGTGTTCTTGGCCGCAGTTCTCGTGACGGCGAAGTGCGTGCCGGTCTTCGGATGCCTGCCGTCCCCGGGGATCTAGGGGGGTTCGCGTGTCCGCCGAGGTCACCGCCACACAGAAACCGAACGAGAACCCCATCCTCTGGGTGGCCCGCCCGATGGCGACCGCCGCCCGGCAGTTCGCGAAGAGCCTCATCCGCCCGTCGACGATCGTCTACCCGTTCGAGCGGCTCGAGGACCCGAAGTTCCGGGAGAAGGTGGCGGTCGCCTCCGGAAAGCCGATCGGGCTCGGCCAGGTCTGGGACAACTACCGGGGCGTCCACGCGCTGAACATCGCGACGTGCATCAGCTGCAACCTCTGCCAGTTCTCCTGCCCGGACCTCTGCATCGAGATGGTGACGGTCCCCGGCGGGGACCCGAAGCACCCGAAGAAGTGCCCGCAGATCGACTACGGCAAGTGTAGCTACTGCGGGTTCTGCTCGGACGCGTGTCCCGAGGGGTGCCTCACCATGACCACGCGCTACGAGCTCTCCGTCACGAAGCGCTCGGACATGGTCTACTCGCCCCAGCGGATGAACGAGGTGTTCCGCGCCAAGCTCCCCATGAACCCGATCCGGCTCGCCCGGCCGGAGAACGAGGACTCGATCCTCCTCGACGTCCCGCTCTGCATCGGATGCAATGCCTGCGCCCGGGACTGCCCGACGCAGTGCATCACGATGCTCGACATCCCGAAGCCGGAGGCGAAGCCCGGCGAGAAGGTCCCGAAGCGGATCTGGAAGGAGCCGGTCGTCAACGACTCGGACTGCGTCCGCTGCGGCACCTGCATCAGCGTCTGTCCCAAAGAATGCCTGTTCTGGGGGAACCGAAAGTGAGCCTGGAGGAAGTGGCGTTCCTCGTGCTCGCCGTCGTCGCCCTGGTCACGGCCGTGGCCGCGCTCCTCGTCCGGGAGCTGGTGCACACGATCCTGTGGATCGCGGTCTTCTTCGTGGCCATCTCCGCGATCTACTTCCTCCTCGAGGCTCCGTTCCTCGGGGTCCTGCAGCTCGGCGTCTACGCCGGAGCCGTCACCGTCCTCCTGCTGTTCGGGGTCATGCTCACGCGCAAGCGGATCTTCTCGCGCGAGGCGGCGACCGGCATCGACGCGGTCCCGCTCGCCCTCGCGCTCGTCACGTTCATCTTCATCGTCACCTCGGTCGGGGAGCTCCCCCAGTCGAGCCAGACGATCCAGAGCTACGACCCCACGCTCCTCTCCCAGAACCTCTTCGG
>JBKQMS010000038.1:0-4310 GCA_052326485.1 Thermoplasmata archaeon
TCTCCGAGAGCCCTGGGGACCCCGACACGGTCGAGGTCTACCTCGGCCGCAAGCTCGCGCCCGGCCTCTTCGGATGGTGGATCCCCGACGGCTCGGGCGGCGCCCGGGTCGGGGTCGCCGCGGACGCCGACGGGACGCCCGCGCGCCAGTACTTCGACCGGCTCCTCGACTCCCTGGAACGTCGGTTCGGCCGTCGTCTCTCCAACCCGACCGGCTACGTGGTCTCGGGGATCCCGATCGGCACGCTGCCCCGGACCCACGCCCGGCGAGTCCTCCTCGTCGGCGATGCCGCGGCCCAGGTGAAGCCGCTCTCGGGAGGGGGCATCTTCACCGGCATGCGGTGTGCGGAGATCGCGGCCGAAGTCGCGTCGGAGGCGCTCTCGAAAGGGGACCTTTCGGAAGGAGCGCTCGCGGAGTACGACCGGCGCTGGCGGGCCGAGCTCGGGGATGAGTTCCGAAAGGCCCTGTACCTTCGGCGTCTCTTCACCCGTCTCTCGGACGACGAGCTCGACCGCATCGTCCGCGCCCTTCAGGGCGCCCATCTCGCCACCACGATCGTCGCGTTCGGGGACATCGACTTCCCGACCCACGTGGTCCGCGAGCTTCTGAAGGAGTCACCGGGACTCGTCCGGTTGCTCCCGAAGGCGGTCGGCGCCTGGGTCTCCGCCGGCCCCTACCGGGCCCCGGAGCTCGACTTCGCCTCGCGGCGGAAGTAGACCCACGCACCGGCCCCGACCAGGACGACCGACGCCCCCAGGATCAGCGCGAGCGCCCAGTCCCAGCTGGACGACGTCACCAGGATCGCCGTTTCCGCCGTCACGCCCGCCACCCCGAGGGCCGTGAGGTTGAGGGTCGCGCTCCCGTTCGGGAGCTCGGTGGCGGCGGCCCAGAGGGTTGCGCTGAACCAGCCCCGGGACTCGAGGCGGTAGTTCGTCCCGTTCGCCACGAATGAGAGCGCGGTGCGGACCGCGAAGGTGCCGGCGGGCGTGCTCGCCGCGGTGGCAACGCCGACGGAGCCGTCGTCGTGGCCGTTGGGCACCAGGGAGGCGAGAGAGAGGTTGGCGGCGGTCCCCGAGGTCGTCGGGGTGACCAGGACCGGGGCGGAGGCGCTCGTAATCGACGAGGTCGCGTTGCCCGGGAAGGCGTTGAACGCGTAGACCTCGAGGGTCAGGGTCACGGCGGTCATCGGGGCGAACGACGCCGGGTCCCCGACGTGGAAGGTGAGCGTACCCGAGCTTCCCGGGTTGAGGCTGGGGGCCGATAGGTTCGAGAGGAGCGTGCTGTCGAACGCGAGCGGAAGCGGGGGGAAAGGCGCCGCCTCGGTCGGGGGGACCATCGCGGTCAGCGCGCCAAGGGCGATCGCGACCACGAGGACGGTCCGGATTGCGTGCCGCGTCGCACTTACCGGCTCACTCACCCGCTTCCTCCGGAACAGTTCGCTCTCCCGCTCGGCTCGGTTTCTCGGAGTCCCGGATCCGGCGAACGACCCCGGAGGGACCGAGCATCTCGGCCACGCCTTGTAGGACGTGGTTGAGGTATTTGTGCTCGACCTCCTGGTGTCGTTCGCCGAACGCGCCCGTCCCCGGCGTTGCCCGTGCCAACCGGGGCGCAGTCGGTTCGTACCTTTCGTATTATGCCGCGCGCGTCGTTCGTGAAGCCTGCGCAGCCGCCCGCCCGCTCCTCGCATTCCCGTATTCGGTCGCGCGCCCGCGCCGGTCTCACCCACGTGCCCTCCGTGGGCGGGCAAGGGTTAATGGGAGAGCCTCGCTCGGCGCTTCCGTGCCCGCCCGGAAAGCTCGGCCGGAGAGCATCCTCGACCTCGTTGGGGGGACCCCTCTGGTCCCGCTCCGTCGGGTGACCCACGGCCTCCCGTACCGGGTGCTCGCGAAGCTCGAATACCTGAATCCCGGGGGTTCGGTCAAGGACCGGATCGGGACCTACATGATCGAGGCGGCCGAGCGGGACGGTCGGCTGAAGCCCGGTGGCACAATCGTAGAGGCGACTAGCGGCAACACCGGGGTCGGGCTCGCCATGGTGGCGGCCGTGCGGGGCTACCGGATCGTGATCGTCATTCCCGACAAGATGAGCTCGGAGAAGATTCGCATGCTGCGGGCCTATGGGGCCCGGGTCGTGGTGACCCCTGCGGGCGTGCCCCCCGACCATCCGATGAGCCTCTACTCCGTCGCCCGGCGGCTGGCCGAGGAGATCCCGGGGTCGTACTACCCGAACCAGTACGAGAACGCGGGGAACTCGGAGGCCCACTACCGCACGACCGGTCCCGAGATCGCCCATGGCATCCCTGAGGGTTTGGGTGCGATTGTCGGAACGGTCGGTACCGGTGGGACGATGAGCGGGATCGGCCGCTACTTCAAGGAGCATCGGCCGTCCGTTCGCATCGTCGCGGTCGACCCGGCCGGCTCGGTGCTCGGCAACTACTTCCGGACGCACGAGCTTGGGAAGGCGGTCCCGTACCAGGTGGAAGGTATCGGGGAGGACATGGTCCCGAAATCGATCGACTTCCGGTACCTCGACGAATTCGTGGAGGTGGGCGACCACGAATCGTTCCTCATGGCCCGTCGGTTGACCCAGGAGGAGGGGATGTTCGTCGGAGGGTCATCTGGCTCGGTCGTCGTCGGCGCCTTGCGATGGCTCGCCGGGCGGCCGATCCCTGAGGGAAGCACCGTCGTGGTCATCCTGCCCGACTCGGGCGACCGGTACCTCTCGAAGTTCTACTCGGACGATTGGATGCGCGAGCAGGGATTCCTGAACGTGGCCGCTACCGCCCGCGACCTGTTGGCCCGGAAGACCGGTGCGCCGGCGCTCGTCTCCGTCGAACCGACCACGGGGGTCCGAGCCGCCCTCAAGCTCCTTCACAAGCACGGGATCTCGCAGATCCCGATCCTCTCCGGAACGAAGAACGTCGGACGGGTCGAGGAGGACGACCTCCTTCGGCGCGGCCTCACGGACGAGACCGTCCTGGACCGCTCGGTCCGCCAGATCCCGTCCAAACCGCTCCCCGAGGTCTCTGCCGACGCTCCCGTCGCGGAGCTCCTACGGAACCTGCGCGAGGAGCGGACGGTCCTAGTGCGGGACCCGCTGACCGGTGCGGTGATCGGTGTCCTCACCCGACATGACCTGGTCGGGTACCTTTCGGACGAAGGAGAACCACATGCGGTTTAACACGAGACTGCTGCACGACGGACAGCCCGCGGACCCACTCACCGGCGCTGTGAACACCCCGATCTACCTTTCGAGCACGTTCCGCCAGGCGGCCCCGAACCGCAACCAAGGGTACGTCTACGGACGGTCGGGGAATCCCACCCGGGCGGTCCTCGAGAGAACGCTCGCCCAGCTGGAGGGCGGCGCGACCGGCCTCGCGTTCTCCTCCGGGCTCGGCGCCCTCACCACCCTGCTCGAGTCGTTCCCGAGCGGCTCTCGAATCGTCTCCGTGGATGACGTCTACGGGGGCACGTGGCGACTGTTCGAACATCATCGCCGTCAGTTCGGCCTACGGGTCGAGTACGTCGACATGACCGACCTCTCGCGGCTCCGCTCGGCGCTCTCCAAGCCCGCCGACCTCGTCTACCTCGAGACCCCCACCAACCCGCTCCTCAAGCTCGCCGACATCGCGGGGGCGGTACGCCTGGCTCGACGGGCCCATGCGCTCGCGGTCGTCGACAACACCTTCGCCACGCCGGCCCTCCAGCGGCCCCTCGAGCTGGGTGCGGACATGGTGCTCCACTCCACTACGAAGTACCTGGGTGGACACTCCGACATCATCGGCGGCGCCCTCGTGGTCAAGGACCCGAAGGTCGGGGAACGGTTCGCCTGGCTCCAGAACGCCGTCGGGGCCGTCCCGAGCCCGTTCGACTGCTTCCTGGTGCTTCGCGGTATCCACACCCTCGGGGTCCGCATGCGGGCCCATGGCGAGGGCGCTCGTGCGGTCGCGGAGGCGCTTTCGGGCCACCGCCGCGTCCGTAGGGTCCTCTACCCGGGCCTTCCGAGCCATCCCCAGCACGCCCTCGCCCGTCGCCAAATGAGCGGGTACGGTGGCATGGTGAGCGTCGAGCTCGAAGGCGGGCGAAGGGCCGCGCTCCGGTTCATGAAGGGTCTCTCGGTGTTCACGCTCGCCGAAAGCCTGGGCGGAGTGGAGTCGCTCGTCGACCACCCGGCCACGATGACACACGCGAGCGTTCCGCGGCGGGAGCGAGAGGCCCATGGCGTCACGGGCGGCCTCGTCCGGCTCTCGTGCGGGATCGAGGACCCGGCGGACCTCGCCGACGACGTTTCCCGGGCCCTGAAGGGGATCT
>JBKQMS010000039.1:0-3757 GCA_052326485.1 Thermoplasmata archaeon
GAGATCGTCCGTCGTGGCGAGATGGAGATGAAGGTCCACGAGCTCGTCCAACGGGCTCGCGCGACGGTGCGCGAGGCGGTGGAGACCCGGACCCAGGTCGGAGCGCTCGGAGAGAGCGCGAAAGACCTCGAACGAAAGGGGGTCGTCGGTCGGTAGATGAGCGAAGGTCGTTGGAGCGCCCGGTCAGGGGGAGGTTGTGGAGACCTACGAGGCCGGGCAAGACGGTGACGACCGAGGCCTAACGCCGGGAAGCGGGAACCCGATCGGCGAAAGCTGGGGGAACCCCCTTCGTCTCGGACAGGACGTTCGATTCGTCCTGGCCGCGGTGGGCGGCGGGGCCATTCGGGTTGCAAGGGAGATCGCGCATCGACATGTCCGGCACCTCGAAACGGTCGCCATTAACTGCGACCCGAAGGTTCAGGGGTTCGACGAGTTCGACCGCCGCGTCTACCTCGGCCCGGACTCCGGAGCGGAGACCGACACCGGAGGATCCCCGTTCGTGGGGGGCGTCCTGGCGCGGGCCGCCGAGCCGGCCCTCCAGCGGATCTTCCATGGAGTCACGTTCGTCATCGTCGTAGGAAGCCTCGGAGGGGGCGCCGGTAGCGGCGCGTTCCCCTACGTGCTCGAGGTCGCTTCCCGGAACGCGGAGGTCGTCAGCGCGTTCGTGATCAAGCCGTTCCGATGCGAGGGCGACCGCCGGGCGCTCGCCGACCGTGCCATCGGTCGCCTGCACTTCGTCGGCTCCTTCGTCGAAAAGCGCGAACGCGGGGTCGCGACCCTGCAGACCCTCGACAACGAGAGCCTCGTGGCGACGTGCGGGACCCTCGCCTTCTCCCGGATTGCCGAGCACTGGGCTTCGCTGATCGAGGAGCATATCGAACGGTCGTTCCTGGCTCCCACCGAAGCGATCCTGAGCGCCGTCCGGTCCTCCCCCGCCCAGCTCGCCAGCCCCGCCAGCACGGTGGAGATGGAGACCCCGGGGCTCGAAGTCCTGCCTCCGGGCCGGACGCCTGCCCCCGAGCTGCCGGCCCCGATGCCGGCGCTGCGGGCCGATCCCGACGACGTGGAGCTCACTTTCGAGGTGGACGGAGAGGCGCGCCCTCCGACGACCCAGTAGACGATCTCGGGCGGGGGGCCGATCCCCCTTGGTCCTCCGCCTTGCTTGCCCCCAGCTTAGCTTTATGAGAGGTCCCGTCTCGGGGAGCTTCGATGGACGGTCGGCTGTTCACGGTTCTCGTGCTGCTGATACTCCCCGCGGTCTTGATCGGGGTCACGATCTTTGAGTTCCACTCGAACCCCGTCGCGATCATGGCCCTGATCGCCGTGATGATCGCAGGGTCGTTCTACCTGCTCTCGTACACAGAGTCGTTCGCCTGAACGGACCGGCGGCCGAACGGCGCGTCGCCTACCCGTACATCCCAGGCGTGGGGGTCGCCGCTTCCGTGGGCGGCGCGCTCACGGGGTGAGACTTCATGACCGCCCGCAGGGCCTTCTCGATCTGCTCGGCCTGGGCCCGCAAGGGGCCGGTGTCGATCTCCAGCTCGGGTAGGACTCGGTCGAGGGTCTCGATCAGCGCCGCGCCCGCGCGGTGATCCGGCAGGCCTTCGGCCACCCGGGCGCTCACGAGGAGGACCACGACCGGGATGGAGCGACCGATGCCCTGGACGAGCAGCGCCCCCGATACCCCGCCGATCACTCCATCCTCCAAAAGCCGTGCCTTGGCCGGCTCGAACGCCTTGAGGATCGCCGGGTCCTTGCGCGAGTAGGCGACCCACACCTGCTCGGGGGATTGCTCCTCGGCGACCGCGCTCTCCTCCTCCTCGGCCTCCGCGTCGCCGGGGGGGTGCGGCACGACCCCCTCGAACCCGACGATCATGCGGACCTTGTGGCGCTCCGCGGCGTCTAGGATGGTTCGCGCCATCGAGTTCGCCTGAGCGGGGCTGGGAGGGAACTCGGAGAGGACGAGCCCCAGGTCGGGCCGCCCGTAGACCCGAACGATCGGGTGCACCTCACCGCCTTGGACGACCGCGATCGGAGCAAGGTCGGGGGACTCGAATCGCCCGACGCGCGGGAGGTTCAGCGCGCGGATCATGTAGTGGCCGGCCACGGTCGTGGCGAGCCCGGCGCTCGGGAAGGCGGAGACCAGGACCGACCCTTCTCCGAAGTTCTTGGGCGCGGGCGCTTCGTCTCGCCAGGTGAATTCCATGGTTCGCACTCCTCCGGGAGCGAGGCGCGGTCCCGTATAGAACCTGCGGCAGTTTCCCCACGGTAATACCAAGTACTTGGCCCGACTCGGACGCCCTCGTGGGGCTTCCCCTCAAGGACCTGGTGGTCGCGCAGGAGCTTCCCTGGGAGGCCCTCGCCGGCCGGACCCTCGCGGTCGACGGGTACAATGCCGTCTACCAGTTCTTGGCGACCTTACGACAGCGCGACGGACAGCTGTTCTCCGACCCGGAGGGACGGGTCACGAGCCACCTGATGGGGGTATTCTACCGGACGACGTCCCTCCTGCGCGAAGGCGTCCTGCCGATCTGGGTCTTCGACGGGAAGCCCCCGGAACGGAAGACCGGAACGATCCGCCAGCGTATCGTGGCCAAGGAGAAGGCCGAGGGGGAGTGGCATGAGGCCCTCGCCGCCGGCGACCTCGAGACCGCCCGCAAGAAGGCCGCTCAAACTTCTCGACTTACTCGACCGATGGTCGAGGAGCTGCGGGAGCTGCTGAGCGCCCTCGGCGTTCCCTCGGTCCAAGCCCCGAGCGAGGGCGAGGCCCAAGCCGCGGTCATGGCCGCCCGGGGAATGGTCTGGGCCACCGCCTCCGAGGATTACGACACCCTCCTGTTCGGGTCTCCGAAGCTGGTGCGGGGCCTCGCGGCGCGCGGTCGGGGCGGCACGAGCCCCGGAGCCCAGCTGATCGACCGAGGCGACGTCCTCGCGAACCTCGGGATCAGCGAGGAGGAGCTGATCCTCCTCGGCGTCGTCATCGGGACGGATTTCAACGATGGGGTCCGAGGCTACGGTCCCAAGAAGGCGCTCAAGCTGGTCCAGGAGCACCTCGGGTTCCGGGCGACGCTCGAGAAGGTGGGGCTGGACCCCACGGAGACCGAGGAAGTCGTCGAGATCTTTCGGCATCCCCAGTCGATCGAGGTCCCGCCCCCGACGTTCGGACCGGTGGACGAGGCGGCGGTCCGCACGATCCTCGTCGACGAGCACGGGTTCTCGGAGGAGCGGGTGCGTGCCGCGGTCGCGCGAGCGCGTCAGCGGCCGCGGACCAGTTCCACTCCCCAGGAAGCCCGCGGGCATCAGACGCTGCTCGAAACGTTTGGAGGAACGACCCACCCATGACGGTGTTCGAATGTGTACCGAATTTTTCCGAAGGGCGTGACGCAGAGAAGATCGAACGGATCGTGGCCCCGGCTCGGGAGGTCCCCGGGGTAACGGTGCTCGACGTGGAGCGGAACGCCGACCACAACCGCTGCGTCATCAGTCTGGTGGGGGAGGGAGAAGCGCTCCTCGACGCCGTCTTCCGGATGATGAAGGTCGCCACCGAGCTGATCGACCTGAACGCGCAGCGCGGGGAGCACCCGCGGATGGGTGCGACGGACGTTGTGCCGTTCGTTCCGCTCGGCGTGTCGACCATGCCGGACGCCGTCCGCCTCGCCGAGAAGCTCGGAGCGCGGGTCGCGAAGGAGCTGGGGATCCCGGTCTATCTCTATGCCAGCGCCGCCAAGAGGCCGGAACGGGCCGACCTGGCGAAGGT
>JBKQMS010000040.1:0-6591 GCA_052326485.1 Thermoplasmata archaeon
CACTCGCCCGGGCCGGATAGCGGGGCATGGATTTGAACCATGGATCTACGGGTTATGAGCCCGTCGGGATTTCAGGACGGTCGGCGACGCCGGCCGCTTTCCTGACTACCCTACCCCGCTATTGCGAGGTCGAGGAGGATTGCCTATTTAGGCCCTCGTAGCAGGCGGCTTAATGGGGGCCTCCGCCGGCGTCGGGGCGACGAGTGACTCGCGCTCGTACTGGAGGAGCCGCTCCCAGCTGGCCCGGACCTGGGCCCCGATCAGGGCGACGTTCGCCGGGGTGGACTCCCAGGCCCGGGCCATAATGCGGGGCAGGTGAGCCCGGGTTGACGCCCAGTTAATTCGGGGTTATCGCGTCGTCTTTTCCATGGTCGAGATCCGCCCTCTGAAGAAGATCTGGCTTGACGGTCGCCTCGTGGACTGGGACGACGCTCGGGTCCACGTTCTCACCCACGGCCTGCACTACGGGTACGCAATCTTCGAGGGGATCCGGTGCCACGACACGCCGAAGGGACCTGCCATCTTCCGTCTGGGGGAGCACATGGACCGGTTCCTCAACAGCGCCAAGGTCTACCGGATGAAGCTCCCCTTCAGCCGCTCGGAGCTCGACCAGGCGTGCATCGACGTCGTGCGCGCGAACGGGATCTCCGAGACCTACCTCCGGCCGATCGCTTTCTCGGGGTACGGCGAGATGGGGCTCGACCCGACGAAGAGCTCCGTTCAGGTAGCGGTCGCGAACTGGGTCTGGGGTGCGTATCTGGGCGATGCCAGCGACACCGGGATTCGCGCGACCGTGTCGAGCTGGATGCGGATGGACTCGCGCTCCCTTCCGCCGCAGGCGAAATGCGCGGCCAACTACGCGAACTCCGCCCTTGCGAAGATGCAGGCGGTCTCGAGCGGGTACGACGAGGCGATCCTCCTCAACAGCGGGGGGATGGTCGCCGAGGGGCCCGGCGAGAACATCTTCCGCGTGATGAAGGACGTCGTGAGCACGCCGCCCGCGAGCTCGGGGATCTTGCGGGGGATCACGCGCGACACCGTCATTCGGTTCCTCCACGACGAGCACTTGAGCTTCCAGCGGACGGATTTCACCCGCGAGGAGCTGTTCACCTCGGACGAGCTGTTCTACACGGGCACGGCCGCCGGAGTGATGCCCATCCGGGAGGTCGACGGGCGTCCGATCGGGACGGGAAGCTACCCCGTCACGAAGCGTCTGCGCCTCCGCTACGAGGCCGCGATCCACGGCAAGGCTTCCGAGTACGAGCCCTGGCTCACCTACACTCGTTGAGCTTGCCCAGTCCCTCGCCGCTAGGGCGGCGACCAGGCCACTCGTCGGTCCAGCGGGGAACAGACCCTAGCAGATGCGCGGTAGCTGTTCCCCGCTCGGCAGGTCCAAGATGCGAGCGGTGCCGAGCGACGTTCGGACCCGCACGAGGGGCGGCTGGTCCCCCGGAGGCTCAACCGCGCCGATGACGGATGCGTCCGCGCCCAGGAGAGCGCGGGCGGTCTCGGCTTCCTGCGCCGGAACGAAGGCGATGAATCGGCCCTCGTTCGCGACCGAGAACGGCTCCAACCCGAGGATCTCGCACGCCCCCCGGACCCCGTCCTCAACGCGGACCGCCTCCTCGTCGATCTTCATCGGAAGGCTCGCCGACTCGCTGATCTCGACGAGCGCGCTCGTGAGCCCGCCGCGCGTGAGGTCGCGGAGGCAGTGGACCTCGACCCCGCCCTCGAGCAGCGCCCGGACGGGTCCTGCGAGCGGCGCGCAGTCGCTCGCGATATCGGACTCGAACTCGAGCCCTTCCCGCTCCGCCATCACAGCGATCCCGTGGCGGCCGATGTCGCCGTTCAGAAGGATGGCGTCCCCGGGCCGAACGCTCATCGGCCCGATCGTGAGGGGGGTCTCGATGACGCCGACCCCGGCGGTGTTGATGAAGATCCCATCGCCGTGACCCTTGTCGACGACCTTTGTGTCGCCGGTCACCACCCGAACCCCGGCCGCGAGCGCGGAGTCCGCCATCGAGCGGACGACCCGCCAGAGGTCCTTGATGGGGAGCCCTTCTTCGAGGATGAAACCGGCACTGAGGTACAGGGGGCGGGCCCCGCACATCGCGAGGTCGTTCACCGTGCCGTTGATGGCCAGGGTTCCGAGGTCCCCGCCCCGGAAGAACAACGGCCGCACCACGAACGAGTCGGTCGTGAACGCCAGTCTTCCCCCGACCGGGGGCAGGATCGCCCCATCATGGAGTGGGGCGAGCAAGTCATTCGAGAAGGCGGGAAGGAAGATGCGCTCCACGAGGTCGCGGGTCATGCGTCCTCCACCCCCGTGGCCCATCTGAACGGTGGGGTTGTCGTCGAGCGGGATCGGGCATTGGAGGACGAACTCCTCGATCATGGCGCGGCGCCTCTGGCAGTCACGGACGGGGACGGGGGCACCGTCTCATGGCGGCGGTACTTGTAGTAGGCGGCGCACGCCCCCTCGGCGGAGACCATGGTCGCACCAAGGGGGTGCATCGGGGTGCACTTTGTCCCGAACGCCGGGCACTCCTGAGGCTTCTTGATCCCCTGGAGCACGAGCCCCGAGATGCACTCCGGGTTCTCCTCCGCGTGCTGGGAATCGACCTGGAACCTTCGAGCGGCATCGAACACCGCGTAGGCGGGGGCTAGGCCGAGCCCGCTCGCCGGGATCTCTCCGATCCCCCGCCACTTCCGCGGTACGACCGTGAAGACCTTTCGGATCAGCTCTTGGGCGGGTTGGTTCCCCTCCCGGCGCACCGACCGGGAGTACTGGTTCTCGACCTCCGCCCGGCCCTCCTCGAGCTGACGCACGCACAGGTAGATCCCCTGGAGGATGTCGAGCGGCTCGAAGCCGGTCACCACGATCGGGACGTGGTAACGGCGGGCGAGCGGTTCGTACTCCGTGTAGCCCATCACCGTGCAGACGTGGCCCGCGGCGAGGAATCCCTGCACCCGGTTCTGGCGGGAGCTCAGGATCGCCTCCATCGCCGGCGGTACGAGGACGTGCGAGACGAGGACCGAGAAGTTCGAGAGCCCCTCCTCCTTGGCGCGGTGGACCGCCATGGCGTTGGCAGGGGCCGTCGTCTCGAACCCCACGGCGAGGAATACCACCTCCTTCTCCGGGTTCTCCCGGGCGATATGAACGGCGTCGACTGGGGAGTAGACGATCCGGACGTCGCCCCCATCTGACTTGACCTGGAAGAGGTCGCGCTGGGAGCCGGGAACGCGCAACATGTCCCCGAAGGAACAGAAGATGACGTTGGGCCGCGAGGCGATCGACACTGCCTGGTCGAGGACCTCGAGGGGGGTGACGCAAACCGGGCATCCAGGACCGTGCAGGAGGGATATCTGCGGCGGGAGGAGCGTGTCGATCCCAAACCGAACTATCGCATGGGTTTGGCCTCCGCAGACCTCCATGATCGTCCACGGACGGGTGGTGATCCGGGCGATCGCCTCGGCGTACGTCCGCGCGGTCGCCGCGTCGCGGTACTCGTCGAGGTATTTCATCGGACGGGAGCGCTCCCGGCCGCCGAGCCATCCTTCAGCTGCTCGAGCTCGCCGATCTGCCGGGCGTACTCGAAAACCCGCTGCGCTTCCTCCTCGTTGAGGCGACTGATGGCGAACCCGACGTGGACGATGACGTAGTCCCCCACGCCGGCTTCAGGCGTGTACGCGAGGCAGACCTGTTTCACGATCCCTCCGAACCGGACCCGGGCCATCCGAAGGTCCGGGTTGGCGGAGTCGATGCTCTCAACGCGTCCGGGGATTGCTAGGCACATCGTTCCCTCCGGCCTATTGAGGCCCCGAGGACGGAGTGGCGATGCGGGTGGGGGTCATAACTCGCGCGGCCGCCCAGACTTGACCTACGGAAATTCCCCCGTCGTTGGGGGGAAGGCGTGAGTGTACGATCGGCTCCAGCCCGGCCTCCGACAGCCGGTCCAGCGTCAGTTCGGTCAGGAGACGGTTCTGGAAGCAGCCTCCCGTCAGCACGACCCGCGGCTCTCCGACCCTTCGAGCGATGTCAGCGATGCCCGTGGCAAGCGTCGCATGGAAACGCGCGGCCGCACGCCGAACATTCTCGCGCTCCGCGAAGAGGGCCTCGACCATGGGACCCCAATCGAGGACTGACGCACCGTTCTCCCGGGTCACCCGGTAGGGGTAGGGGTCTGCCTCGGGGGAGCCCGGTCGAATCCCTCCCGCCGCGAACTCGAGTGCCATGGCCGCTTCCCCCTCGAAGTCGCTCCGCTGGACCAGTCGCAAGAGCGATGCGACAGCGTCGAACAGGCGTCCCGCGCTGCTCGTACGAACGACGTGAAGCGACCGCCGAAGCATCGCGCCGACGACCGGCCCCTCAACTCGGTCGAAAGGGGCGAGGGCCGCTCCGCCCTCTTCGAGCGCCCGTTCTCCCAATAGCTCGAAGAGAAGGCCCGCTGCGGAACGGCGGGGTTCCCGGACGGCGGTGTCCCCTCCGGCCAACGGGAAGGTTCGTAGATGGCCCACGCGCTCGAAATCGTTCGTGTCGACCCGGAGGAACTCGCCGCCCCAGATGGTACCGTCCATCCCGTAACCGGTCCCGTCCCAGGCGACCCCGAGGACTGGCGGTTCGATCTCGGCGTCCACGAGGCAGGAGAGGACGTGCGCGTAATGGTGTTGGACCGCCACGGTGGGCAGGCCGAGTTCGTGGGCGTAGCGGGTCGAAAGGTACTCCGGATGCAGGTCGTGCGCCACGAGCTCGGGGGACCACTCGTAGAAGCGTCGGAGGTCCTCGACCGCCCTTCGGAAGGCGGCGTACGTTTCGGCGTTGTCGAGGTCGCCGAGGTGCTGGCTCACGATGACCCGATCTCCGAGCGACACGGCGATAGTGCTCTTGAGCTGGGGACCGACTCCGAGCGTCGCGGGTAGGTGGCGGCCGGCGGAGACGGCGAGAGGAGCATAGCCCCGCGCGCGACGAAGGACCTGCAATCGTCCTCGAAGGACCTGGGTCACTGAATCATCGACCGGTCGAACGATAGGGCGGTCATGCACGACGAATGCATCGGCCAGCGTTCTCAGCCGTTCCCGGGCCTCGTCGTTATCGATGCATATCGGTTCGTCCGAAAGGTTGCCGCTGGTCGCCACGAGCGGCCGAGCGACCTCGCGGAGCAGGAGGTGGTGGAGCGGAGAGTACGGAAGCATCACGCCCACCCTCGGGTTCTGTGGGGCCACGGACGGGGCCAGCGTCCTCGACTCCGCGCGACCGTTCAGCAGCACGATCGGGCTCGCCGGCGACTCGAGGATGCTCTTCGCGAGAGGGTCCACTTCCGCGGCCGATTCCGCCGCCGCGATGCTCGGGAACATAACCGCGAACGGCTTGCGTCCGCGTTGCTTGCGGACCCGAAGCCGTTGGACGACCTCTTCGTTCGTGGCGTCGGCGAGAAGCTGGAACCCTCCGATCCCCTTCAGAGCGAGAGTCCTCCCCTCCTCCAACCACCGGGTCGCCTCCCTGATCGTCTGTCCCTTCGAGGCGAGCACGGCCCCGTTAGGCGCTTCGAGCGTGAGGGCGGGACCGCACGCAGGGCAGGCGATCGGCTGAGCGTGGAAGCGTCGGTCACCCGGGTCGCGATATTCCCCGGCGCACGCCGGGCACATCTCGAACCGTTTCATCGAGGTCCGGGGCCGGTCGTACGGAAGGCCTTCGATGATCGAGTAGCGGGGGCCGCAGTTCGTGCAGTTCAGGAACGGGTAGCGGTACCGCCGGTCACCTGGGTCCCACATTTCGCGGAGGCAGTCGGCGCAGGTTCCCACGTCGGGGGGCACGACCGTCTGGCGCGATCCAGCGGGGGGGCTGGCCAGCACTCGAAAGCTCTCCTCGGCGATGGAGGGGACGGGTTTCGACTCGACCGCGTCAATCGAGGAGAGCGGGGGCGCCTCGGCGGTCAGCCGACGCAGGAACTCCACGAGCATCGACCGGGGTCCTTCCGCCTGGATCAGGACGCCTTGGGTGTCGTTCAGCACCCAGCCGACGGCCCCGAGCTCTCGGGCGAGTCGATAGACGAACGGTCGGAAGCCAACACCCTGCACGATGCCACGGACACGGATCTCGATCCGTTCCCGCTCGAGCTCCTTCCGACGGTCGGGCATCTGGGATCCAGCCGTCATGCCGAGCTGCCCCATACCCGCGCGATTACCGTCATCGGATCGTGAGTGCCGGAATCCGGATGACGTAGTTCCACGCGGATGGGATAAGGGGGCCGTTAAAAAGTCTCGTAGATGCACTCCGACGCCACACAGCCCACGTTGCATCGGACCCCCTCCCACCAAGGCCGCGAGCGGCCTCCGCGGCGACGGGAAGGGACCCGGGCGTCGCCACGCCGCCTGGGGGTTGCGGGTCGTCTCGGGAAGGATGGTGTCGTAGCATCCCCCACCATTCGCCCGCTTGATCCTGCTCCGCAGTGACCCTCCACTCAGCTCGGACGTCAGATGTCGCCGGCTTCGACGGGTATTTGTGCTCGGCTCGGCTCCGAGGGACCGTGCCGGCATCTCCCGGCGAGGTGGTCGGGGGAAGTCTACTCCTTCTGGTCGCGCTCATTCCGA
>JBKQMS010000041.1:0-2962 GCA_052326485.1 Thermoplasmata archaeon
GGCCCGCCTGATCAAGGTCGTGGAGCAGGCCGGCTCCGCCGTTCACGCGCCGCTCGCCTCGCTGGACCTCGGGGCGTACTCCCCCGAGTTCCGTTCGCGCGAGGCCGCCGAGGCAGGGCCGGCGGGAACCGAGGAATATGCCGGTCCCTTCGCCCCCTCCGAAGCCCCCCAGGGCGTCGAAACGGTCGTCGTTCCCGCTCCTTCGGAGGAATGGGCCGCCGACGTCGCCAGGGCCACCGGTCCCGGAGGGGCTGTCTCCCCCTCGACCCACGGTCCCGCCGCCCGGTGCGTCGGGTGCGGGGGACTTGCCTCCGTGGCCCATTCGTGCGGCGCGCCGCTCTGCCAGCACTGCATCGGCCAGTTCCCGAGCTGCCCGAAATGCGGGCAGCCGGTCACGACGGTAACCTCCCGGCCGCTCGAGGGAGTCACCGTACAGACACCGGCCGGTCGCACCGTCGCCCGAGGAGGAGGGTTCACCGGGCTGAAGGGAGTGTTCCAGCGGAAGCCGGCTCCGCCGAAGACCGAGGCGGCGCATCACGAAGGCCACCCGGCGAAACCGACGGTCCCCGCGCGGCCGGAACCGCCCCCGAAGACGGCCAAACCGGTGGCCGAGCGTCCCCGGACGCCGGCCCCACCGAGCTCAAGGGTCCCCTCGAAGACCGCAGCCCCTGCCGCTCCCGCCGCTCCGGCAGCGCCCGCCGGGAAAGCGCCCGCGAAGCCGGCACCCGAGCCGCCCGCGCCCGTCACGCCCCCGGCCCGGCCCCGACGCGAGAAGCCCGACGACGAGCCACGCCTCTGAACTGAAACGCGGCACCGGAGCTCTTATAGCGGGAACGCCTCTTTCATCGGAGGACGCTACGATGACGGGGACCTCTTCAGCCATGCAGCCGGTGCGCACGGGGTGGAGCGGGGCGCTGCTCACGGCGTTGTTCCTCGCCCTGGCCGTGGTCGTCTTTCTGCTCCTCTACCTCTCCTTCACGACGGACCAGCATTACACCGCGCTCCTGCTGATCGGGATCGTCTCCCTTCTCTTCGCCCTCGGCTGCTACCTCGCGGAGTCGCTCTCGCGGACCCCGAGCTACCAGCGCTCCCTCGCTTGGGGCTTCTTCGGGATGGGCTTCTCGGTCCTGTTCCTGACGGTAGGCCTCGGTCCGTACTACAACATCACCACGACCATCGAGGCGCTCGAGGGCCTCGTCGTCCTGCTCATCGTGATCATCGTCACGGTCGCCCTGATCGCCTGGCGCGTTCGCGCGGTCCGCGCGACGGAGAACCAGCAGATCCCGAGGGCCGGGTGGCGGAACGAGACCCCACCGTCCGCCTTCTCCTACGCCGCCGCGAACTCCCCGAGCGTTCCGACGACGGCACCCCCAGCATCGACCCCGCCGCCGTCCCCTCCCCCGTCAACACCCCCCCGGAGCCCGTAAGATGGCGGCGAATGGCTCTCCCCCTCTTCCGCCCGTGCCTTCGAGCGCGCCGCTCGTTTGCCCCAAGTGTGGTTCGACCTCCGCGCCCGGATCCCGCTACTGCAACGCCTGTGGTTCATCGCTGTTCTCGCAGGCCGGCAGCTCGACGGGCACCCAAGCCCCGGCCAGCGCTCCTCCGGTCGACCTCCGAGAGAAGGTGGAAGGAGACCGCGGGGTCCTCAAGCGACTGCAGCTTCTCATCCCCGGCTTCCGTGGGTACCGGCAGGGCGAGGACATCCGAGCGGCTGACAGTTTCCTGAGGATCCAAGTGGCGGACAAGATCAAGAACGCCCGCGCGACCATCGAGAACGCCCGCACGGCGCTGACGAACGCGAACCAGTTCCAGGCGCTCAACGACCTCGCCCCCATCATCGCCGACCTCCTCCGCCTCGAGGGCCAGATCCGATTTGCGGAGCAGGGCTACACGGGCATCTCGCCGGCGGTGCGCATCAACCCGCAGCAGCTCGACCGCCTCTACGAGTACGACTACGGGTTCGTGCAGGCCGCCGACCAGGTCAACCAGACGATCGCTCCGCTACCGTCGATCGCGACGGGAGCGAACCCAGCGGCGGTCTCGGAGCTAGTCGCGACCGCGCGGGGCCAGGTCAACCAGCTCGACCAGGCGTTCAAGGCCCGCGTGCAGGTCATTGAGGGGATCCGGATTTCGTAGTACTGAGGAAGCAGAGAGGAAATCGAACGATGGTCACGAACGCACCTATTCCCGCGAAAGGCGGCAGTCTCTTCGGGTCGACCACGATCAACTGGGAGGACGTCTACAAGGGTCCCAACGTGATGTGGCGCGTCCCGCGCAACATCCGGCTGAACGACAACGTCGTCGTCCGTCAGGACGAGACCGCCGTCTTCTATCGGGACGGCAAGGTCCTCGCCTACATCGACCGACCGGACCGCTACGCCCTCACGAGCATCAACGCGCCGATCGTCGGGAACGTCGTCAAGGCGCTTTCGGGGGTCCGGCAGGAGGCGGAGGTCTACTACCTCCAGCGCCGCATCTTCGACGGGAAGTTCGGGAGCTCCGAGCCGTACGTCTTCCGCGACTCAGACTTCGGGCTCGTGCAGTTGCGGGTCTTCGGCGAATACCGTTGGAACGTCGGCGCTCCGGACAATTTCATCAACCAGTTCGTCGGGACGTTCGGGGCCGTCAGCACCCCCGACGTCGAGGCGAGGCTCCGCGACCAGATGGTGATCCTCGTCTACAACAGCCTGGGGAAGCTCAAGGACCAGGGCATGCGGGTCACCGACCTCGCGACCCAGCTCACGACCATCGAGCAGGCCGTGCTCGGCTTCGCCCCGCAGCACTTCGGCCCCCTCGGCGTCGAGATCAAACAGATCCAGGGCCTATCGATCAACCTCCCCGAGGACGTCCAGAAAGCCGTCAACACCCGTTCGCAGATGAGCGTCCTCGGCGTGAACTACATGCAGTACCAGGCCGGGCAGGCGATGACCACCGCCGCCGCGAACCCCTCCGGCACCGCCGG
>JBKQMS010000042.1:0-3429 GCA_052326485.1 Thermoplasmata archaeon
CTGTCGTGCTCGCGGCCACTGAGGTCACCGGGGTCCCGCTCAAGGACCAGCGGTTCGCGATCCTCGGTGCCGGCTCCGCCGGGGTCGGCGTCGCCGACCTTCTGACGGGCGCCCTCGTGGAAGCCGGGGTGCCGCAGGCCGAAGCTCGCCGGCGCACCTGGATCGTGAACCGGGGTGGACTCCTTCACTCCGAGCGGACGGACATCAAGGACGAGCAGCGGGTCTACGCCCATCCCTGGGAGGACGTCAAGAGCTGGGCGCCGACTGGGGGCGGCAGGATCGGCCTCGAGGAGGTCGTCCGCGAGGCACGTCCCACGGTCCTCATCGGGCTGTCGACGCTCAAGGGAGCGTTCACGGAATCCATCGTGCGGACCATGGCCCGCTGGGTCTCCCGACCGATCATTTTCCCCCTCTCGAACCCGACCGCGAAGTCCGAAGCGATCCCTGAGGACCTCCTCAAGTGGACCGAAGGTCGCGCGATCATCGCCACCGGCTCGCCGTTCGCCCCGGTGAAGTACGGCGACACCTTGTACCCGATAGCCCAGTGCAACAATGCCTACATCTTCCCCGGTCTCGGCCTCGGACTGATCGCGGGGCGATGCCGCATGGTGACGGACCAGATGCTGCTCGCCGCTGCGAGGGCGCTCGCGGAACGCTCTCCGGCCCGAGAGAACCCGCACTCGCCGCTTCTGCCCTCGCTTCGCGAACTCCGCGTCGTAGCGCAGGAAATCGCGGTAGCGGTCGCGAAGGAAGGCCAACGGAGCGGACTTGCTCCCAAGACGTCCGAGGACGAGCTGCGGAGCCGCATCCGCCGGGCCCACTGGGACCCGGAGTATCCGGTCTACACCTGAGGGGTGCCCCGAGAGCGGTCGTCCTCTGAGCGACCGCTAGGCTAAGTGGGGACCCCCGGTCGGGTCCGGCCGCCGGGAATCCCATGGCCGACCGAATCCGCGTCTCCCGCCGACGACCCGCCTCCCGTCGCGTCTCGAAACATCGACGCGCGGTGCGCCCTAGGACCCGGCCGCCGTCGACCGGCTTGTCGTGGAACTACGTCCGCCTAGAGGTCGACCTCGTCCACGAGGCGTTCCGGCGTCGTGGGCTTCCGTTCGTCCACCGGCTCGAGGCGGTCTTCCGAGAGCAGGAGGTCGTGGAGGTCGAGGGCCTCCTTCGCCCGGCTGCGCATGTCCTGCGGGCCCTCGCCTACCACGGCTTCTCCCGAGTAGACCACTGGGAGGTCCGACCGGGAGGATGGTTGCCTCTCCCCGAACCCGCGCACGAGCGGCTCACAGAGCCAATCGGCCATCTTTTGCACGCGCTGCAGAGCGACGCATGGAAACGGGTAGGGGGCGCGCGCTCGTTCGCGATGCGCCTCTCTGGCTCCGGAGCGACTCGAGCGGACGTCACGGTGCGCCGCATCCACCGGGAGCGAGCCCACGCGATCACGCTGGAGCTATTCGGCCCCATGCCCGAAAGAGATCTCCACGGCATCGAGCGGTCGCTCCGAGAGGAGCTTTCGGTCGCCCGGCTCCGGCGGGTGGCATCTTCGCCGGCAGAAGCCTAGGGCCTCGACCCCCCCGCGCCGATACGGTGCCCGGGCTACCCAGGACTCGGAACTCCCGTCTCTTGATGTACTCCGACGCGTAGCCCGGTCCTCGAATGTGGTCGGTCTACGTTCCCGCATTGATCGTCGCGTTCCTCATCACGGTCCTCGAGATGACCGAGGTCGTCGCCCTCGTCTTCGCGCTGGCCGCCGACCACTCCACGGTCCGCCATGGAGCTCTCGGCGCCGTCGGGGGCACCGCCGTAGTGGCGGCCATCGCCCTCGGCTTCGGGACGGTCCTCATCCTCCTTCCGAAATCGTACCTTCTGTGGGGATCGGCGGTGGTCCTCGCGGCCTTTGGCGTGTTCCTCTTCCGAAGCACCCTCAAGACCTACCGTCGCCGCAGGGCCGCCGCCAGCGGTGCCCCCGCCCCCTCGCCCGGCCGTTCCGCGGCGCAGTTCGCGGGCGGGTTCTCGGTGGGCGCGGTAGAGTCCACGGAGGCTGCGATCGTCCTCCTCGCGCTCGCCGCCGCCGGGTATGGGTTCTCCGCTATCCTCGGGGCCGTGCTCGGAGGAGCGATTCTGGTCGGCGCGGCGTTCCTCGTCCATGACCGGATGCGCCGGATCAAGGTCCCGTGGCTCAAGGTCGGTGGGACCTCACTCGTCTTCACGTTCGCAATCTTCTGGGGAGGTGAAGCGGCCGGGATTCAGTGGCCGGGCGGAGACCTCTTCCTGCTTCCGCTGGTCGTGCTCGCGGTCCTCATCGTTCGTGGCGGGGTCGCGCTCGTGATGCGCGCTTCTGCTCCGCTGCCCTCTGCCCCCGCTTAGTCGGGGGTTCGTGGCCTGCGGCGGACGACCCGGCGACGGGTAACGCGGCCTGGGAGGCTCGTCGACTTCGGCCGCGGGAGGAGCATGAGCCCTTCCGTGGGGTCCCCGATCAGGAGCCCCGAGCCCTTTCGGAAGTTCCACCCGACCCACGCGATCGTGACGGCGTCGAGCTCGTCGTGGCTCAGCGACCGACGGTCGAGGTCTCCCCCGAGCCCCTCGCGTCGGAGCCGCCGCTGAAGTACCTTGGTCCCTGCTTTCTTGCGGGGCCAGCCGAGCAGGTCCTGGGAACCCCCCGGGTATCCCTCGAGGACCGGGACCTGGCGGCGCGAGAGCGCTTTCGCGAGCTTCATCCCGCGGACCGTAAGCATCCGCATCGGGCCGAGTGTCAGCGGGAAGAACGGCACCTTCCTTCGAAGCAGCTCTCGGTCGCACTCGCGCAGGTGCGGTCCCGACCGGTCCTCGATCGTCCGTCGTCCCCGGGGGAGCGAGAGAGGAGCGTCGATCACCACGAGGTCGGGGTGCGCCGACCGGACGAACTCTAAGACCTCCCGGTCCGAGTGGAGGACGGTCGCGCGTAGGCGACGTGGGCCGGTCATCACGCAGGCTCCCGTGTCCCGCTTCGGCGAGCCAGCGAGGTCGAGACCCACGACCCGGGCCGATCGGGAATAGCGTCGCAGAGCCGTCGCCATCGATCGGATCCTGCGTCCCCACCCGTACGTTATGGTCCAAGAAGATAGAGAAGACGGAAAGGGTTGGCCGCGGGTCCCGCCCTGGTCCCTATACCGGGAGCACCTTCCGGCCGTAGTTCGAGTTGGTCATCTCAGCCGTCGCGACGTACCAGGCCATGAGGCCGTCAAAGATGATCGCGCCACCCACCGCCCAGTTCGCGGATCCGTCCACGTCGAAGGTGGTCGAGCCCGAGGCAAGGCTGTAGAACTTCACCACGAGCAGGATGAACGCGATGAACAGGAAGAGGAAGACCATCAGGATTCCCCATCCGTGCTTCGGGGCGTTGATCAGGAAGGTGAACGTGAACAGCATCCAGATGAACGCGAACCCGGC
>JBKQMS010000043.1:0-20214 GCA_052326485.1 Thermoplasmata archaeon
CTTCTCGGTCGAGGACGTTTCCCGGTTTCGCGGAGAACGGTTCGAGCAGCTTGCCTTGCAAGAGACTCCGGATTCCCACTACTACATGATCGCCGACCGCAAACGCGAAGAACGCGAGCCCCCGCCGGCTTGATGTGGGACGCGCGCGGCCGATGACGGGACCGCGATCAGCGCGCGGGCTAAACCCAACTGGTTTAGCAGGCCGAACGGACGAAAGCGATGAGAGACGGGAGCGGCGTGTCGGGGTTAATCGGGGACCCCGCTGGCCCGACCGGTGCTAGTGTCCAGTTCCATCCACCGGGGACCTGGTATCCAACCGTGGGCAGGTGGGCACCCGGTAAGGGATTGCTGATCCACTCGAGGTACCCCGTCGCGCTAATATGACCGCCGGCGAAGGGGACTACCACGGTGACGGGGAGTTGGGCGAGGCCATCTAGCTCGAGAGGATGGAATCCCGTCACACCGCAAAGGTCCCAATGGACAGGTCCAACGACCCCAGTCCCGTTGGAGTGGAAACTCGAGTCGAACGAAACGTAAGTTCCCGGTGTCCTAAGTCCGCATTGGGTTCCTTCGAAGTTGTACTGACCTGTCGTGCCATTCCAGGCATGCGGTTCCGAAGCATCGGTCGAGTTGTTAGCGACGGGAATGGTTGTGAACGGCGACTCACAGTTGATGGCAGGGAACCCACGAACCGCCACATAAGGCTGGGTACAGGGGTCGGAGGCAGAACCCGCCTTGGTGACGTTAATGGCGTGGTAGAAGGTCCAGTTGAAGTCGGCATAGTCGGCGAATATCCCCGCCTGGGGCGGCGAGGCGCCTTCCCCTGTTCCCGCACCTTGCGGCGGCATGGGTACCGAGCCTATGGTCAGAGACCCTGACGTGAAGCTGTAGTTCCAGGAACCGTAATTGGCCGCGAAATTCACTCCACCACCGTCAGGAAGGTTCACGAGGGGGCCAGGACTCAAAATGACGAAATTGCCGACTACCGATCCGACCTCGCAGACGGTCGCGTGAAGGAACCATCCGGGTGGGCCGAGCCCTACGAAAACGACCGACGCGACCGTGATTCCGACGACCACGAAAGCCCAGACCGGTTTCCGATGACTGACGGAGGCTCGGACTTGCACGACTCCCTCGCGAACGCGGAACGACCCGCGCTCCGCGAACTATGATGGCTCTTCGCGCCTTATTCTCATCGACGAAGTGATCACCGGGTGGAAAGTGACCGTCGCCGCGCCCTCGCCTTAAATGGGCCGCGATACGAATGCGCCTGCGGAGGTCCATGACGCTCGGTCAACGCCTGCTCGCCGCGCTGCTCGCGCTCGAGATGATGTTCGCCGGCTCCGCGATTCTGTGGGTCGTCGCGCCACGCTGAAGACACCGGGTTGCAACCCCGGCCAGGGACGCGTGCCCTCCGGGGCCGGAATGATCGGGTCGGAGCTATGCCCGGCCTGACGGGGCTACCAACCCGAAGATGCGGGAGAGCCCCTCGGAGAGGAACCGGTAAGCCTCGACACCTCTCGGAGTCAGCTCGAGCCTTCCCTCGTCCTCCGTAACTTCTCTTATCAAGCCGAGGTGGACGAGGAATTCAAGGTACCGTTGGAAGACGGTGTAGTTTACTCCGGCTCTCTGCTGCAGCTGGGTCCGTCGGAGCCGCCCTCCACTTAGGGCTTCTAGTAATCGTCCGATCACGAACAGATCGGGACGGGCCATCATGGCGTGGGCTGCGTCCCAGCGAAGTGCCAGAAGAACTCCGACTCAAGCGTCGCGAAGTCGCCGACCAATCGGTCGAGAAGAGTTTGGTACTCTCGTATCCAGCCCCGAGCGATGCGGTAGAGAAGCCAGAAGAGAACCGATAGGACCGCGCCGGTCACGGGGAGAACGACGAAATACAAGAGTGTGCCGGACGGTAGAACGTTGACGATGAGAAGTTCGACGAAGACGAGCCCACCGATCAAGATCGGCGGGAATGACCAGTCGGTCTCGTTCTTGGCATGGGTGATCCGTTCCTGAGCCCTTTGCACGAGGAAGGTCCAGCTCGGATCTTCCGTCTCCTCCGCGCTTAGGTGAGGCGCATACGGGGAGAGCGGTGACCCTTGCGCCTCCCGACGGGCCAGGAGTAGTTCGCGGACAGCCAGCACCAACACCACCACTGCCGGTGCTTGTGCGAGCGGGACAACCCAGATGGGTAGCGTAGATGTCGTGTAACTTCCCCCCCCCAGGGTCGGTGTGGTTGTGACGGCCGGGAAGAGGACGTAGGCCAGCACGACCAACCCTTCGCCCGCGATTGTCGCCACGAGAAAGCCCCATGCAAACCAGGAGAATCGGTAGCTCCGCCAGGCCGCTGCGCGAACACGGATTGCGAGGGCGCGCAGTTCGTTCTGAACGCCCGCGATGACGGGCAATGGAGAGGACCCCGGGGACGCTGTCACAAACTACCGACAGGGTTGGTTAGCCATACGACTTCCTCCGCGGCGGTTCGTGAAGGGTCCTTGACAGTGAATGAGCCACACTGCTCGCCGCGCTGCTCGCGCTCGCGATGATGTTCGCCTGCTCCGCGATTCTCTGGGTCATTGCGCCGCGGTAACGACCCTGGGTCGCGCGCATGACCTACGGCACGCGGGCGATGACCCAACCGCGATTGGCGCTCGGGTTTAGCAGGCCAACTCTCTGTCCAAATCGTTTTGCGGTCGCGCTGGCCAATGGGTGGTCGTGCCGCACTCAGAGTGCAAGCTTATCGGACTGGTCACCGGTGCGGACCGTTCCATTCTACGGATCCCGTTGAAACACGGTCTGAGGTTCGAAGAGCGGTCACCAGAGGAGATTATCCCTCTCGTCTCGAGACTTGCCGGCATGGAGCAATGGGCGGCTCGACGACAGCTGTTCCTCGATCAGATTATACGACCGGAGAACCCGATAATCGTGGTTGTCGGGACGTTTCCGATTGATGATTCTGCGGGCCCGGACGACCCTGAAGGAAGGGCGCAGGGGCAGGCTGTGCAATCGACAGCTGTAGCCCACAATTATCTGCTTGTCCAGTTTTTCGGATTGCTTCGGCTATACCGACCCAGCGCGGTTCACCTGAAAGCTTACTACACCTATCTGACGAGTTGGGGGCGCCTCACTCCAAGCACAAGCTTCTTTGACGGTAACCGGCTTTACGGGCCGCTGTTCTCCATCCCGGACTCCGAGGTTGACGGACTAAGAGAGTTTCTCGAAGATTCCAGCCTTCCGCTTGGGAGAGCCCACCTCGATCTTGCGGTCGAGTTGGGCGAACTCTCGTTGCGGGTTATTCCGGAGGGTCTCCAATTGGCCACAGCCATGATGGGCTTTGACGCCCTTGTCGGGGCCGAAGGCGCGCAGGCCCGTTGGAGAATCTCGGCCGGCACCGCCGCTCTCCTCGCAGAGTCTCCCGCAGACTACACCACAATTCGGTCCGAAATGAGCCGGTTCTACGGTTTGCGATCGGCGATACTGCACATCCCGGCTCCCAGAAAAGCCACGCAGGTGGAGGTAGTGAGACTTAGGCAACTTCTCTCGCGTTCCATTCAGGCTGCGAGTCGGATTCCCGGCGACAAAGAATCCCTTAAGGCAGAACTCGAAACGCGCTCTCGTAACTACGGCGACGTACCCCCGCCCTCTACTCGTGGAGAAGATCCGCCCGCGGCGGGCGATTGACGGACCCGTTTCGAAACCTGACCTCGTGGTCCATCTCCCGCAACCTCGGTCATGGCGGCATGGAGCCCAATCCAACCTGCCGGACCTGCGGAGCCCGGCTGGACCTGACCCGGCGGAATGCGGTAACTCCCGTGGTCTACCGCAACGTGATGTGTCGCGGCTGCGGGGTCGTCTGCATCCTGGAGGGGCCGGAGCGGAATGTGGACGGGAGTTCGAACCGCTCCTCCTCTGAGCCCACTGCCGGGGCTAATCATGACCGATCTTGACCAGGGGCCTTCTCCGCGGTCCCCGGGGTCTGGTTGTGCGGGCTAGAGCGGTCGCGCAGCTTCTCGGATCGAACGTATTAGCTCGGCTTGTTCCGTAGGACTTTGCTCAGTCATGATTTCGAACGCGCGGCCGATGTCGGCGGCGAACTCAGAGAGATGTGCGCGCGTTACAACGTCGACGAATACGATTCCTTCCGGTTCGCCGACCACGGGAAGTTCGAGAACACCGTGTGGCACTTCTCGGACTTCCACTTCTTGCGCCTCCCCGAGGTGCGCTTCGAACAGCCGTCCGTCGAGGATAATCGCGGGGAAGTAGACCAGCACATCCCACGGCGGTGAGTCGTCCTCGCCCTTGTTCTGAATCCACCATGCTTGGATCACGCGCCGCAGCTGGACCTGGGCATCTTCAGCCTTATCCCAGACCCGAATCTTCTTCTCCTTTCTCGACGCCTTTACTGTCGGCAGGTTCGCCGTTCGGAGACCGTAGGCGGGTCGCCCAAGAACCTGGAGGCTCGGTATGGCTTGGATATCCGGTCTTCCGCTGACGAGTCTCAAGTACTCCGCACCCCACGCGGTAACCGATTCACGGAATTCTATCGACTGATTGGAATCAAACACGTCGTCCGAAGTGAACAGGACCCACGGCAGATGTGCCTTCTTGCACTCGGCGAGGAGGAAGAAGCGAAAGTTCGCGAGGCCGTCAACGAGGTTCGTCCGCCAAGCCATAACGTCGACCTCTACGAATCCCCCCGGGTCGCTCCCGGGCAAGAGCTGGCCTTGGGTGACACTGAGCCCATGCCGCCCAAACTCGGCGGCCACCTGCATCTCCAGTCCAAACCCAGTGGTCTCAACCCAAGTCTTCACGACCGTCGATAGATTGTCGCTCGCGGGTCGGGGGGTTCGGGGAGGAGTCATCGACGGAGCAATCTTGCTCTGGGGTGCCCAGGCAGATTAGTTCATCGAATAGAGCAGGTGGATGGCGTGAGGGTCATCCTGGCGACACGCACGGTGGGGAACTCATCCAGTTCGACTCTTGTCGCCTCGTAATCCGCGAGACCCTGTAGGTGCTGGCAGAGGGCGTTCTGGAGATCGGCCTCGGCCTGCTCGACCGATGTCGAGTGGACCAGAATCTGAGGGAACCCCTGAGCAATCCCAAGGAAAGATGGGGGCTCGTCATCGCGCTCCCGCACATCCAGAATGCGCAGGCGAACTCGAACATGCGACCCCCGGAAAGTGTTAAACAGGTCGCGACCGCGCGACTACGCCCGCGAAGGAATCCCCCGCGTCCATGTCTCGGAGCTTCGCGTGGAGCGCCCGGAGCGCGAGCACCTTCTCCTCGAGGTCCTCGAGGATCGTCTGGTCGACCCGCGTCCTCAGCTCCTTCGCAGTCTCCCCGTCGCGGGCGTAGTCCGCGAATCCGCTGCGCGCGGACTCGAACGAACCCGCGTTGAAGACGAGCTGTCCGGAGGCCCAGGGGCGGCCCGCCTCGGGAGAGGCCGTAGACTCAGCTTCCTCATGGGCGACCTCGATCGTGGGTCGAGGTGCGATTGGAGGTTTCGGCGACGCGGGCGGGCGCGGGAGTTCGCTCGCCGGCGTGAATCCGGGGAGTGCCCGCGAGTCCTCGCGAGCACGAGGCTTGCCGTGGTAGGTCCCGTAGTCGGGTGAGTGCTCGCGGAGATACGCGGGGTACGGCCGCAGCGCGCCGAAGTCGACCACGTAGCGGATCTCCGGGTCGCGCGGGATCGCGTGGCCGCATCCGCAGGCGCACTTTCGCGGGAAGCGGTTCCCGGTGACGGTTCGTAGGCGCGAAGCGGTCGCGGTGGGTTCGGTCGGCGTGGGTCGCTCCGGCGTTGGATAGGAGATGCTGTGTTGAATCGCACGGCCCTCGCTAAGGCAGGGACGGGCGATGCGAGACGGGCCCGTACCCTCTGGGAGTGAACCTTCTATCCTCGAAACGCTTCTCGCTCGTCGGCAAGCGAAATGTTCCGTAAGGGCGATAGACGGCTGCTCGGCGCCGTCCTCGTGCTGGTCGCGGGTTTCCTCCTGGCGGCTGCCCTGTTCACGCCGTGGTACTCGAACGACTATACGGGGAGCAATCCTGCGCATTTCGACATCCTGTTCTATCTCGGCGCTTCCTCGTGGGACGGCACCATCCAGTATTCGTGCAGCGCTGGGGTCCACTGCCCGAGCGCAACGTCCTATTCGAGCGGCTCCCTGAACAACAGCGGGGTGGTTGCGGAGGTCACACTGGCTCTGGTCGCCGCGGCATGCGTTTTGGGACTCTACGCTGGGGCGATTGGGATGCGCTTCCGGCGGGACGAGAGCCGAACACGCACGATGATCATCTTGGCGGTGACCGCGCTCGGTCTCGGAGTCGTCGCTGCCGCATTCTATGCCGCGGCCATTCAGGCCAGTTTCGGCGGACCCTGGAGTTCGTTCTGGGGCTCCAGCACGGGGTACAGCGAGGTCAGCGGGACCGTCTCCAATTCCTGGGGGCCGTCCATCGGATGGTATCTGTCCATCGTCGCGATTGCCGCGCTCCTCGTGGGAACGGTCATCCTGCTCAGGCACCGCCGTGACTCCACGGAGGCCGCCCCGCCGTCGGCGGCGTCGGGACCCGTGCCCGAGTCCAACCCGCCGAAGTTCACCACGTAGCGGACTTCCGCGTCGCGGGGGATCTGGAAGCCGCACCCGCAGGCGCACTTGCGGGGGAAACGGTTCCCGGTAACAGTCCGCAGGCGCGAAACTGTGGCGGTGGGTTCGGTCGGCGTTTGGTGTTCCGGCGTTGGATACGAGATACTGTGTTGCATCGCACGTCCCTCGCGAAGGCAGGGACGGGCGATGCCCGGTGACAGCTCTCAATAGCCGACCTGGCGTGTGGGACTCCCCGTATCAAAGCTGAAGGGCGGGGGTGGCTTAGCGCTTGACAGCCAGCCTCGAGGATAGGCGACCACTATGGCCCGAAAAGGGACCGGGAGGCTTCTCGGCGTCGTCTTCGTGCTGATTGGAGCGGTACTCCTGGGGGCATCGCTGTTCGCACCATGGTACTACTACCACGGCGAAGCAGGAACGTGGTCGGGCCCTGACCCCACTGGGACCCTAACCGGCTCAGCTGCCTTCTTCCTGATGCCTCAGCCGGGAGGCGGGGAGGTCTCGTATTCATGCCCCTCCAATGCCATTCCAGCTTTCTGCACGGCCTCGTCGTCGTATTCCGAGGCAGGGTTGAACACCACCGCGTTGGTTGTGGGACTCGCCCTAGCCCTAACGGCAACCGGACTCATCGCCGGCGCCGTTGGCGGGATCCTCGGCATGGTCTTGCGGAACAAGTCTAGGTGGGCAACTCGCGTGGTCATTCTGGCCCTCCTCGCTCTCGTGCTCTCGGTCGCAGCCACCGCCTCCTTGACCGGGCTCGTTCCGGGGGCGTTCGCGAAGGACATCCCCGCTTCCGCCCAGCACAGCTTTCAGCCCAGCGGGCCGTGGTCTTCGTTCTATGGGTCGTCCCCCCTGTACATCAACGGTCCCTGCTGCGTCGTTTCGACCGCCTCGTGGGGGCCGGCCACCGGATGGTACTTGTCAATCGCGGCGATCGCTGCGCTCCTCGTGGGAGCTGTTCTCCTGGCCCGGTTTCGTCACGACCTCGCACAGCTTACCCCGTCCTCGATGCCACCGGAACCCGCTTCCGCGCCCAACGGGCCGAAACCCGCGACGTAGCGGATCTCCGGGTCGCGGGGGATCGCGTGGCCGCATCCACAGGCGCACTTTCGCGGGAAGCGGTTCCCGGTGACGGTTCGCAGGCGCGAAACGGTCGCGGTGGGTTCGGTCGGCGTTTGGCGGTCCGTCGTTGGATACGAGTGCTCTGCTGCATCGCACGTCCCTCGCGAAGGCAGGGACGGGCGATGCGGGGGGCTTACCGCGCGAAAACCTCCAGGAATTCGAGGAGGTCCTCGTAGCTGGACCAGGGGATGGGGATCGCGCCCCAGTCCACGAGGCTCTGATAGTACGTCGTTCTTCGGCCCCGTTCCAATGATTCGAAGACTACTCGACCGCCAGGGATGGCCCGTTCGTGAGCCGCCTGGCGGCCCTCCGGGTCCCACTCGTAGAAGATACCAATACTCTCGCCGGGAACCTCCTTCCGCTGAAGCGTGTGGAGCAGCCAGCCGATCTCTACGTCGAGTGCGGGGCGAGCCGCCCCGTACGGCCAGTAGATGGCAAAGCGATCAACACTGCTTTCCTGGACGATGCGAAGGAGCTTCTCGGCGGGCGACTCCTGGGAGCGGTCGTGGTGAAGTTCGAGGGCGGTCGCCTTGACGTCCGCGAGTCGTAAGCGCGCCACGAGGCCGAACCTCACATCCCGGGCGGTGGGGACCGGCATTCCTTCCACGGTCCGCCCCGGGGGAAGGATGTCCACGACCCATCGGGGAATCGTCGGACGAGACTTCTATAGCCAGGCGGAAGGTCCGAGGAGAATCAGCGTCATTCAGGCCACCGTGAGGAGATCGGCGGTTCGCACACCGAGCGCCACACGACGACTCTGGATCTCCGCCTCGAGGCGACGGAGGAGCTCCAGCATAGCCTGACCCTTTGGGGAGATCTCGAGATGTACGGGGACGGCCCCCCGATGGGCCAGTCGCGCATGCTCCGAGCGGACTCGGACTAGGCCATACCCACGCATCCAATAGAGGAGCCGCTGGAAGGCTTGACTGTGCATCCCGAGAGTCTTGCGGACCTGCTCGTAACGGTCGAGGGGGCCCTGCTCCAGCGTGGCGAGGAGCTTCCAAGCCTCGGGGTGCCCCAAGACGTAGACAAGATGCTTGTCCGGAAGAGCCATCACAAAAGGTGATTGACCCGGTTCTATAAGACCTTTCGGAAGGTCTCCAGCCAGGTCGGTCACGATTCCTCGGCTCGGGGCGGGCAGGCACCGGATGCTGGTCGGCTGCATCGCTCGTTCCTCGCGGAGAGGGGGGACGAGCGATGCACTGGGAGTGCATAGGGTTAGAAGACCAGACGGGCAAGAGTGGGTTTTGGGGACCACCTCCCTATATGCGCCGGGCACTCGCACCGCGAGAAAGAAGGGGGCGCCCCGGGTTCCCCGGGGCGGAAGGGGTTGGCTGGCTACCTATCCGACTCGTTGGAGGAACGAGAGAGGGGATGGTCGCGAAGGCGCTCGGCGAAGGCTCGAAACGAACGACGGAGCCATTCCGGGGCCGGCTCCTGAGGTAAAGCCACCGACTGAGCTATGGCGGCATCTGAGAGAGAGTTACTGTCGTGGGACGGTAAGGCTTTCCCTCTTAGCACGTCCGAAACGTTCGATCCCAGCGGCCAACTCGGTCGGAAGGGACATGGGATAGGATCGGGAGGATTGCGTCTCGATTCCGCATGAGCCCTCCCCGGGGAACGTCCATACGTTCGGATCTAATCGGCTAGAACGTGTCCGCCCCGTCCCCTCCGACACCGCAAGGGAGCGGCCCCGCACCGCCTCCGAAAAAGTCGCGTGCCGGCCTCATCGTTGTGGTGATCGTTCTGGTCGCCGCTGTCGTTCTGGCCGGGTCGCTGGCTGCGGGCGTAGGACCCTTTGCCCCTGCCTCGTCCAGTGGCCACCCCAGCTACAGCGTGACGTTCTCTGAGACGGGGCTCCCCACGGGCACGACTTGGTCCGTAAACTTGAACGGGTCAATGCAATCATCGACCGGCTCGATCATCTTCCGTGAGCCGAGCGGCACGTACCCGTTCTTCGTCTCCTCGGTATCGGGGTACGAACCGAATCGTACGAGCGGTATTGTGGTCGTGCGCGGGGGCCCTCAGTCTGTAACCGTGACATACACCAACACTTCGAAGGTCCTCGACACGAACCTCTCGTGGGGGGTCCCGGTAAACGCCACGGGAGTCCTGACTCTCGGCTGCGCGTCCACAGTCCTGTACTGCTACACTATCGAAATCGCAGGAGCCAGCGCCGGGCTGACCACATCGGACTTCGGGTTGCTCCTGTGGAACGCGGTGGGGGCAACAGTCGCCTGGACTTCGGAGACGATCTCTCTGGTCAGCCCCTTAGTGGAGACGCCAGTCGCGACGTACAGTACGACCACCTCGTCGTGGACCCTCGTTGGGACTTTCACCGGCCTGATCGCGGGGGGCTTCTATATCGTCATCCAACCCGCCGCCGCCACCCATGCGGACGGCCTCCTGGGCGACCAACTCGTCGCAGTCGGCGAGAATGGGTATTCTGGCTCGGTACCGTCGATCGCCTTCCCGTAGGTTGAGGTATCGTACCTCCGCCGTGGGGAAGGAAGCACGGCCCCGAGTTTCCTCGGGCCCGAAGGGGCTAGCACCGTGCCGTTGGGGGAAGCGGTCAGGGGTTCGAAAAGCGGTTCAAAAGGGCCGGACGCCTGAGGTGTGTCACCCCGCAGAGCTACGGCGCCTCCGGGAGGGAGTTACGGTCCTGAAACAGCAAGGCTTTCCCTCGTATCCCGCTCGAAAAGCTCGGATTCGGACCTCGCTCTTGCCCGGCTACCGTCCGTCGCGCGTCGTTATCGTGCGAACGAGACCGGGGCGGCCAACGGAACCGGCTTCCAGAGCAGCGAAAGGATCCCGCCGATTGCCGCCAGAATGCCCCCGATGAGGAATCCTCCGGAGCCGTAGGCGAAACTGAGGAACACGAACAAGAGGATCGTGATCCCGTTGGCCACGTGGTGGTGCGGTTCGTGCCGGACGAGCAGGGCCCAGCCCAACAGTAGAAGCCCGGCGATGGCGACGATGATCTCCTGGAACAGAAGGCCCTCGAGAAGGACGAGGAAGCCTCCCAACGCGATGAGCGCCGGTGCCGCGAGGGGCTTCTCCTCAGCAAGACGTGTCGGGGAACTACGGTACACCGGGCGGGCAGGCGTCGCCACTCTGCTTTCCCCTCCTTCGAGCGGATCGAGGGCGAAGGCTTGTAGCTTTGGGCGACCCTCGGGCAGCGCCTCCCTCCGGGGTCTCTCCCAGAGACGTCGGTCGATCCAAGTCGACCGACGGCCCGCAAAAGGAGTGGGGAGCAGGTAGCGTGGAGCGATCTGCGAGGGTGGGGTCCGCGAACGCCGGTTCCGTAGCGTCCGTTGCTCTTCAGGAAGCCTACTTAGGGGACGGTCGCCTGCGCTGAGCGATGACCCGAACGCTCGAGTCGGACCGTGTGATCCGCGCTCCACGAGGAGCGACACTTACCTGCCGCGGATGGGGCCAGGAGGCGGCTTTGCGGCTCCTCGAGAACAACCTCGATGCCGAAGTCGCGCGCGACCCGAAGCGGCTCATCGTCTACGGCGGGCGAGGGAAGGCGGCCCGCGATTGGGAGTCGTTCGACCGGATCGTCGCGGCGCTGAAGACCCTCGGGAACGACGAGACTCTGCTCGTCCAATCCGGCAAACCCGTGGGCGTCTTCCCCACGCACCCCGACGCGCCCCGCGTGCTGATCGCGAACGCCCTGCTCGTCCCCCGATGGGCGACGGACGAAGTGTTCTGGGACCTCGAGGGCCGGGGTCTCACGATGTACGGGCAGATGACCGCCGGCAGCTGGATCTACATCGGGACCCAAGGGATCCTTCAGGGGACCTACGAGACCCTGGCCTCCCTCGCCCGCATCGAGTTCGGTGCGCTAGGGTTGGCGGGGCGCTGGACCCTCACCTCCGGTCTCGGGGAGATGGGGGGAGCCCAACCTCTTGCGATCACGATGCTCGGGGGTGTCGGTCTCATCGTCGACGTCGACCCTCGCGCGATCGAACGACGCCTGAAGCACCGGTACCTCGACGAAGAGGCCCACGACCTGGACGACGCGCTCTCCCGCGTTCAACGCGCCGTCCGCGAGCGAAGAGCCCTCTCGGTCGGTCTCTGCGGGAACGCGGCCGACGTCTTCCCGGAAGTCGCCAAGCGAGGGATCCTTCCGGACGTGGTCAGCGATCAGACGGCTGCTCACGACATCCGGGTCGGGTACATCCCTCAGGGAATGACCGTGGAGCAGGCGGAAGCTGCTCGCGCAGCCGACCTGCCCGGGTACCTCGTGCGGGTCCGGGCGTCGATCGCGACCGAAGCTCGGGCGATCCTCGAATTGCGGGCCCGCGGGGCCAAGGCGTTCGACTACGGAAACAACTTCCGAACCCAGGCGCGCGAAGCCGGCGTGACGAACGCCTTCGACATCGAAGGATACGTCCCCCGGTACATCCGGCCGCTCTTCGCGGTAGGAAGCGGCCCGTTCCGCTGGCTCGCGCTGAGCGGCGAACCCGAGGACATCCACCGGATCGACCGGATGATCCTCTCCGAGTTCGCGTCGAACGAGCACCTGTGCCGTTGGATCCGCCTCGCTTCTGACCGCGTCAAGTTCCAGGGGCTCCCCGCCCGGATCTGCTATATGGCCTACGGCGAGCGCGAGCGGTTCGGCCATCGCGTGAACCAGATGGTCCACGATGCCGAGGTGAGCGCCCCGGTCGCGATCGGGCGTGACCATCATGATACGGGGAGCGTCGCAAGCCCGTTCCGGGAGACCGAGGCGATGCGGGACGGCTCGGACGCGATCGCGGACTGGCCGATCTTGAACGCGCTCCTCAACGTCGCGAGCGGGGCCACATGGGTGTCGGTCCATCACGGCGGCGGGGTCGGCATCGGCAACTCGATCCACGCCGGGCTCGTCGTCGTCGCGGACGGGACCCCGGAGGCGGACCGACGGATCGGTCGGGTCCTGCACAACGACCCCGGCATTGGCGTCGCCCGCCATGCGGACGCGGGATACCCATCGTCGATTGCGCTTCTCGCGGGGGCCCGTTTCCGGGTTCCGGGGTTCGAGACCGACCCCGACGCGCAAAGCAAAGGAACTTGAACCCCTGCCCGCTGGCCCTCCCATGGGCGACCCCTCTCCCCAAGAAGCCGACCGTCTGGCGCGCCAAGTGCTCACCGTCCGCCTCCGCCTGAAGGCTGGCGAGAACGTAACGATCGAGACGTATCCGACGGCGCTCCCGTGGGCGCTCGGGTTCGTCCGGGAGGCGCGTCGCTTCGGAGCTCGGCCTGTCTTGCACTACGAGGACGAGCGCTCCTACTGGACCGCGGTCGACGAGGGTAGGTTCGACGCTATCGGCCAACCGGGGGACCACGAATGGGCCGCGCTCGCGAAGACGGGTGTCTACATCTACTTCTGGGGGCCCGAGGACGCGGCGCGAATCGATGCCCTTCCCGAGGCGACCTTCGAAAAGCTGGTGGCGTTCAACTCGAAGTGGTACCAGGTGGCACAGCGCGCAGGCGTGCGGGGCGCCCGTATGGGAATCGCTCGCGTGACCGCGCCGAACGCTCGGCATTGGGGCGTGTCGGCCGACGCCTGGAGGAAGGAGATGGTGAACGCGGCATTGCTCGACCCGAAGAAGATGGTGTCAAACTCGCGGAAGGTTGAGAAGGCGCTCGAACGGGGCCACACCGCCCGAATCCGCCACCCCAACGGGACCGACCTGACCCTGGCTCTGGCCGGCCGCAAGCCGCGGGTGGACCTCGGCTGGGTTACCGCCGCTTCGCGTCGCGTGCGGTTCGGCTCGATGGCCTCGGTTCCGGATGGGTGTGTCTACGTCGCGATCGATGAAGCGACCGCGGACGGAACGCTCGTCTCGAACCGGATGTCGAATCTCTTCGGTGCGCCCGTCCGGGGAGGGCGGTGGACGTTTCGGGGTGGTCGTCTCGTCGGCCAAAGCTACGCCGACGGAGCCGCGAGCGTTCGAGAGGCGTACGCCAAGGGAGGAAAGGGCCGCGACCGCCCAGGGATGCTGGAGATCGGTCTCAACCCCTTCATCCGTATGTCTCCTGGCATGGAAGAGGGCGAGCGGGGCGCCGTCACGGCCTTCGTGGGTAACAACGTCGGTTACGGTGGCAAGACCCGGTCGAACTTCATCGCTCACCTCACGGTGGCCGGGGCAGAGCTCTCGATCGACGGCCGGACGGTCGTCCGGGGCGGCCGCATCGTCTAAGAGATCCTCGGGGGGACCCCGTGCGACGCCGTCGCAGGGGGTCTAACGAGTTCGTATGGTCTCGGAACACCGCCTTATCTCGGGGTTTCCCGACTTAGGTTCTCTGACGGAATGAGCTCCGTCGGAAGGAAACATGGCGAAAATCGGCGGAACGAAACTCTGGGTAGCGGCGACGGGCCTCGTGCTCCTCTTCGCCTTCGTGGCGATCCCGGCGCTCTCGGGCGCGGCGAGCGCTGCCCCGGTCACGGGGGCAGCCTCGGCCGACCCCGCGACCCAGTGGGCCTACGGAGGGCAGGGCTGGTCGAACAACACCCTGCAGTTTGGAAATGTGACGATCACGTGGGACGCGGCCTTCGGATGGACGGTGGTGTTCACCGTGACGCCGACGACCCCGGGAACCTGGATGCTCGAAGAGCAGCGGACGGTCGGGATCACGATCTCGGCGTCGTACTCGGGCCCCGTGCTCCAGGCCTCCTACAACTACCACGGGCAGGAAGTGGACGTGGCGTTCGCGAACCTGACGAACCAGTCGGTCGTCTACGTGAACGGGCAGGCGGTCCCGGCCCTTGGGATCGACAACGCCTCGGCGTCCGTCTCCGGGTCGATCTCCGAGGCGGTCTCGAAGACCATCCACGGACTGACCTCCAGCGCGTCACTGGATGTGACGGGCATCGCGCAGGCGTCAACCTCGTTCAGCCCCTCCCTCGGTCTGATCCCCCTTAACCTGACGGGCATCGACCAATGGAACTCCACGGCGACCGGAACCCCCTCGGCCTCGTGGAACGTGAGCTACACCTGGACGGACAAGGGCTTCAACGGAACGACGGGCTCCGGTTCGGGGTCGAAGGCCGGCTCTCTCAGCGGGACCGGGCCGGTGAACCTTACCGGCTATAAGCTGAAGATCGCGCCTCCGGTGTTCAGCGACAAGAAGCCCCGGACCGCGGTCGTGCTGATTGTTCAGGGTGTCTTCGACAACTACGACGGGTTCATCTTCGTGCCCCGCGCCTTTGACCTGTTCGGGACCGCCGCGCACGTCTACGACTCCACCTCGCTCGGCTCGGCGGCGATCTCCGCGGAAACCCTCTACGTCAGCTCCGGCCCCGGCGGGACGAGCGTGACGGCGGCGTCCGCGAGCTTCGGCTCGAACGATGCCTCCGTCAACGCGCTCGCGACCCCGGTGAGCCAGGTCAGTCCGGCAACGGCCCCGCCTTCTTCCCCGAGCGGGACGGTCGTCGGCCAGCCGATGAGTGTCGCCCAGGCGAACGCGGAAGCGAACTGCCTGACCAACGGCTGCGGCGGCGCCGCGGCCGCCGGCCCATCCGGCGCGCTCCTCGTCGCCGTCGTGGGCGTCGCAGTCGCGGTCGTGGTCGGAACAATCGGTGTGATCGAGTGGCGCTCCTACGCCCGGCGCCAGTCCCAGAAGGGATTGGTCGGTGGGTACGGCGAGAGCTGGCCCAACGGCGTCCCCCCCGCCGCGGCCCTCTCCCCGCCTACGATGGATCCGAACAACGAGCAGATGCTCGCGGACGATCCGAACCGGCGACCCTAGAGGCGACTCGGCGCCCAACGGTGGGCCCCTGAACGGGCCCACCCAACCCCTTCCGCCCTTTCTTTTCGGTCCTATTCGAACGAGGTCCTCGTCGGGCTCCCCTGCGCTGGATGGCGCGTCCTGAGCACGGCGTCGATCACCCGGCGGTCCGCGGGAAACTTCACGCGATCCCGAGCGGCGGCTAGGTCGACCCACTCCGCCCGGTCGAAGATCTTCTCGGGGCGAACGGACCGGTCCCGAGTGAAGGCGAGGAAATAGACGACCGTCTTCTGCACGTTCCGTTGGGTCGCGGGTTGGTAGAACCGGTACGAGACCTCGTCCACCTCGCTCCCGAGGTGGACCTCCGAAAGGCCGGTCTCCTCCCGGATCTCTCGTAGCGCGGCGTCCTTTAGGGATTCTCCGGGGTCCACGTGCCCTTTCGGAAAGCACCACCGGTCCTCGTCGCGCTGGTGCAGCAGAAGGGTCTCCTCCCCCGACTCGGAGAGCAGGACCGCCCCCGCAGCGAGCTCGGCCACGATCGGGGCGGTGGGACGGTACGGTTCGCTCCGTGGAGGCACGGGACGGCGGAGCCCACCGCGCAGTAAGAAAGCTCCCCTCCACGAAGCTTATGGATAGGAGAAGGTCGTCCCGTCCCCGTGCTCGAACCGAACGAGGAGTACCCAACGCTCGGGGCGCTCGTGCGCGGGAAAGCTCGGAAGAACGGGAACCGCGTCGCCTTCCGTTTCGCGTCCCGGGAGATCTCCTACGGCGACCTCGACCGGGAGTCGGACCGGGTCGCGAACGGCCTCGCGGCCGCCGGCGTCGGCGTCGGGGACCGCGTCGCGAGCCTCCTGTTCAACACGCCGGAGTTCCCGTTCCTCTGGTTCGGCGCGGCGAAGCGGGGTGCGATCCTCGTCCCGCTCAACACCGGGCTCAAAGGCGAAATCCTCCGCTACGAGCTGGCCGACAGCGCGCCCGCGGGCCTGGTCGCCGACCGGCGCCTGTGGGACTCCTATGCTCCGTTCCGCGAGTCCCTGCACATCCCGCGTGAATGGATCGCGACCCCGGAGGGAGAAGGCGAGCCGCTCCCTACCGGGACGATGCCGTACTCGGAGCTGTCGTCGGACCGGGAGATCGACCCCTGGCCGACCGTCCGGGCCAGCGACGCGGCTTCGATCATGTACACGAGCGGGACGACAGGGCCCCCGAAGGGGGCGATCATCCCCCACCAGAAGCTGATCACGACCCCGACCGAGATCGGCCTCCGAAGCCGCATCACGCCGAGCTCGGTCCTGTACTCGGGCCTACCGCTGTTCCACTGCAACGCCCAGGAGATGACGGCCCTCTCGGCCCTCCTGAACGACGTGACCGCCGCCTTCGACGAACGGTTCCACGCGAGCACCTACTGGGAGACGGCGGCGAAGCTCGGCGCGACCCACATCTCGCTGCTCATCGCGATGATCAACGTCCTGTTCAAGCAGCCCGAGAAGCCGACGGACCGTACCCACACCGTGCGCACGGCGCTGACCGCAGGGGCGACCCGCGCGGTCTGGCCCGAGTTCGAGCGGCGGTTCGGGGTGACGATCATCGAGCTCTACGGGATGACCGAGTGCGGCTGCACCACGACCATGAACCCTCCGAACGCGATCCGGGTCGGGTCGATCGGGACCCCGCTCGGCTTCGTCGAGGCGGACGTGGTGGACGACGACGACCGGCCGGTCCCGGCGAACACCCGGGGGGAGCTGGTCGTCCGCCCGAAGGGCGCGTTCACGATGTTCTCCGGGTACCTCAACAAGCCGGAGAAGACGGTCGAGTCCTGGCGGAACCTCTGGTTCCACACGGGGGACTACGTGACCCGGGACGAGGACGGCTACTACTACTTCGTCGACCGGAAGAAGGACGTCATCCGGCGACGGGGGGAGAACCTCGCCCCGTACGACGTCGAATCGGTCATGAACCGCCATCCCGCCGTCTTCGAGTCGGTCGTCGTTGGCGTTCCGTCGCCCCTCGGGGAGGAGGACGTGAAGGCGTTCGTCCAGCTGCAGCCCGGGGCCCAGGCCACTCCGAAGGAGCTGTTCGAGTTCTGCGCCGCGAACCTTCCGTTCTTCATGGTCCCGAAGTACATCGAGTTCCTCGACGAGATCCCGAGGACCGCGAACCAGAAGGCGCAGCGATTCGTCCTCAAAGGACGCCGAGGGGGCGTCGAATACGACCGGGACAAGCTCGGGATCGTCCTCTCGCGCCCGTAGCCCCGCACCTCCCCGCGGACACCTGCGGGTGCTCCTGGACGCCAACGCGCTCCTGCTCCCGATCCGGACACTTTTTCCCCTCGAGTCGGAGGTCGACCGAATCCACCCCGGCGCCCGCCTCGTCGTGCCGTCCTCCGTGATCGACGAGCTCGACCGACTGGTGGCCCGAGGGGTCCCCGGCGCTCGTGGCGCGTTGGCCCTGGCCCAGAAGTTCCTGTTGATCCCGGTCGAGGGGCGGGGGGACGCTGCGATCCTGAAGGCGGCCATGCGGCACAGCGCGTGGGTCGTCACCGCCGACCGCGCATTGGCGGAGCGACTCCGGAAGGAGGGGGTCACCGTCCTCGCCCCACGGGATAGGCACCGTCTCGAGCTGCACCGGGGCCGGAGCCCCGCCCCCTCCCCCCCGCCGTCCGGGGTCCGCCGTGAGCCCGCCCACCGTCGGCAACGGTTATGAATCGGCCTCGGCTCGTGCGCTCGTTCCTTTCCGAGGCCAATGCGCGACGACGACCGGATGCTGAACCTCACCGATGCCCAGTTCGGTAGCGGTATCGTCGGCGTCTGCGACATCTGCGGCTCGCGCCAGGCAGTCGTGGTTCTGTCGAAGGAGCGGTACAAGCTCTGCGTTATCGACTTCCTCAACAAGACCTGGATCAAGACCGACAAGAAGCCCGGCGTCCCGGTCCGTCTGTACCGAAGCGAGCGGGTCACGTTCGACACGGGGGCCACGGGCGCGGGAAAGGCCCAAGCGGTCGTCCTCTCGCCCACGAAGGCCACGAAGCATCCGGTCGTCCTCCTGACGCCGGACACCTACGGAATCACCACGACCCTCCTCGACGCCGGGATCCGGTTCGCGCGAGAGGGGTACGAAGTCCTCATCCCGGACATTGTCAAGACGGACGGGCGGGGAGCCGCGCTACACCTCGCGACCCGGTCGAGCGCACAACTCCGCGGCGGGGTCGACGTGAACTCCCGCAGCGTCGCCAGCCTCCTGCGCCTCTATGAGGACGCCCTCAACTATCTGCGCAGCCGGGAGATGGTCGACCCGACCAAAGCGGCTCTGTTCGGGACTTCGTATGGAGGTAGCCTCGCCCTCGCCCTCGCCGCGCAGGACACCAAGCTCGCCGCAGTGGCTCTCGCCTACCCGATGCCGGTCCGCCCCTCGGACCTCGCGAACCTGATCACGGTGCCACTCCTCTACCTACGGGGCTCGTCCGACCGCTCCTCCCCGAAGGCCTGGGCCCAGCTCGTCGCCGCCCAGTCTGCGACCAAGAGCTCGTTCGAGTTCATCGAGATCCCCGGGGCCCGCCACGACTTCCTCGCCCGTGACCTCTCCGCGTACGATGTCGGCCGCGCGGAGGCCGGGTGGACGTGGATCCTCGCCTTCCTCAAGCGGAACCTCGTCCCTCCGCCGCCGAAACCCCCCGTGATGCCTCTCAAGCCTGCGGTCGCGGCCACTCCCGCGAAACCGCCGGCCCCAACCGCATCACCAGCACCTGCGGGGAAGCCCTAGCCCGCGTTGGCACCGCCTCAGTTACCAGGACCTTCCCGCGTCCTGACGGACAGCGGGAATCCCGACCTATTCAGGGGGGACCTTCAGGCCGAGTACTCGTAGAACCCCTTTCCGGTCTTTCGCCCAAGGTGGCCGGCGTCCACGAGTCGTCGCAGCAGGGGAGCGGGTCGGTACTTCGAGTCCCCCAACTCGCGGTACAGCACTTCCACGACCTCGAGGCAGACATCGAGGCCGATCATGTCGGCGAGCTCGAGCGGTCCCATCGGCATTCCGGCACCGGTCTTCATCGCGGTGTCGATGTCCCGGGCCGAAGCGACGTTCTCTTCCAGCGCGAAGGTGGCCTCGTTCAGCATAGGCACCAGCAGACGGTTGACGACGAAGGCGGTCGATTCCTTCACGCGGATCGGGACGAGCGGGCCGCGGTGATTGCGAAGACCCCGCAGGAAATCGATCGTGCCGGCGATGACCTCCTCCCGAGTCTCGACACCGCCGGCGACCTCGACCAGCGGAAGGGTGGTCACCGGGTTGAAGAAGTGCACCACGAGCGTGCTGGGCGCGTGCGTAAGACCGCGGGCGAGGCGCGTGATCGACAGGGACGAGGTGTTCGTCCCGATCACCGCGTGCTCGGGGAGGATCCGGTCGAGCGCTTCGAGGACCGGGCGTTTCACTTCGGAGCGCTCGAAGACCGCCTCGATGACGAGGTCGACGTCCGCGAACGGACCGTACTCGGTCGTGCCGTGGACCCGCGCGATGACCTCGTCGCCCTGGGCCCGGGTGAACTTCGGCGACAACTTGGCGCGGAGCTTCGCCTTCTGCTCCTCCGAAAGCTCCCCCGCAAGCTCCGTGATCCGTCCGACCTCCTTGGGACCGCGGCCCTCGTGGAACCGGACGAGCTCGTCGACGAACCCGCGGACCCGGGAGAGGCCTTTCTCGACGAGCGGCGCGTCGACGTCCTTCAGGACGACCTCGATCCCGTTGAGCGCGAGGACCTCCGCGATCGCGGCTCCCATCGTTCCGG
>JBKQMS010000044.1:0-3118 GCA_052326485.1 Thermoplasmata archaeon
CGGAGGGCGGCGCTATCAGGAAGATGAACGTTGCGAGAATCATCACAAGGCAGAGTCCCACCACGCCCGGCGCGAGCCTGCGCGTGCGACGACGAGCCTCGTCGTGCTTTCGACCTCGCGGTCTCCCCAAGATTCCCACTCTCATGCAACTCGCCCTCCGCCGCCAATCAGGTAATGGCTGAACGGGTAGACGTGCATACCCTCTGTTTCCCGTTAACGGGACGCCCGTCTACGGGAGACCCGTTAACGGGCAACCCGTAAACGGGCGACCCGTCGACGGACTTCCCTTGCAGCCGTCTTTCGGGTGAGACGCGCTCTCGCCTCACTCAAGAAGGACCCGCGACCAAGAGTGCAGGGGCCTCTCGACCAGGGCTGTTCCCCGTTCGGTCAGTCGGTATCGCTTCGCGAACGGGAACACTCGCTGAGGGTCGGGGACTACCAGGCCCAGCTGGACAAGACAGCCGAGTGCCCCATCGATTGCCTCTTGACCAATCCGGAGCCGACGGCGCATGTGGGATGGGCTTGCCAAGCTTCGCTCACCCCCTAGGCTTTCGTCGTAAAGGAAGAGCAGGATTTCCAACGACCCCCGGTGGTGTTCGAGCTGGTTGATCAACGGCAGTGCACCACGAAGGGAACTCCGGGGACGTGCTGCAAGCGGCGCCGATAAGTGATTTCGGGCCGCCGCCTGTCGGGTGCCTTGGGCCGCACGTCGAAGGTTCGCCTCAAGGCGTGGGTTCAGTGTTTCCAAGGCGGTCGACTTGAGTAACTCGGATGTAGTCCTGGACTCCGCCCCAGACGTGTCGACTGCTCGCCTCGGCTGAAGCGCTTCGGACGAAAGATGGCCATCGACGGATTGCCCATTTCCGGCGCCGGGGCCTTGCCGGTCCGCAATCGCACCCGGAACGACCCGGACCGCGCGCTCGACGCGCGCAGTCATGTTTCTCGCTATGGTTGAACGCGCATCGCCTTCTCATATTTCAATGGACGCGCGCGTACGGTCCACGCGCCTCGCGACTTCTGAATAGTATCAGTCACGCAAATCATCGGGCCGACAGAGAGTGTTGCCTCTCCGCGGGACTGAACCTCCTCCTGCCAATCGAATCGCGTTCGGACCAGGTCGAGGCGGTCCTCACCGGACTCCCCCAAGTCGGCCGGAACCCCAAACCTAGACTGCATCTCGGTGATCCCGAACCGCGCCTAGAACCGTGCCACCGTGCGCCCGTCGCGCGCGAGCGTCTCGGCCCGAGACGCGCGGGGGGGAGGACCCGCGCTGGTCACGCATGGGCGCGGGATTCAAGGTCCAGGGCCGCATCGCTTCGTGAGGCTGACCCCTTGGAGCAAACACGGCAGGTCGGTGTCTACTGGGGTCGATTCAACCCCCCGCACAAGGGACACCTCGCGATGATTCGCAAACTCAGGCGTAGGTGCCGCCTAACGGTCGCGATTGGCAGCTCCGAGCACAAGAACGAACGTGTGAATCCGTTCAGCGGCGCAGAACGAAAGGCGATGCTGCGGGCCTACCTGAAAGAGGCAGGGATCCGCGGCGTCACGGTCGTTGCACTCAACGACGGTAAGTCCAAGGTCTGGGCTGTGGACAACCTAATCCGGAAGTCCAAGCCCGACTTGCTCTTCCTCTCGAATGAGAAAAGCCGATTGGTGACCATCGCGGAACGCAAGGTACGCGTGATTCGATTCCCAAGGACGGGAAGGGTGTCCTCCACCCGGATTCGGGACCTGATCGCGAGAGGCGACCCACGTTGGAAGAGTCTCACCGGCCGATCGGTGGCCCAAGCGATTGAGCGAGTTGGAGGGATTCGTCGGATCCAGAGGGCGTACGGAGGAACCCGCCCGGGCAGGCGAACTCCCCGTCAGCCAAACCGGCTGGCTCTGTCGGGACGCCGGACCGGAGCTGGTACTCGGTAACCCCGAACCGCGCGTAGAACCGTGCCGCATTCCTCCAGTCCCTCGTGAGGACCTCCGCGAGCCCGGGCGTAGTGGACACGACCGCTCGCGCAGCCTTCACGCGGGCGCGGATTTCCCGAAGGCGCCGCTCCGCTTCCTTTTCGTCTGCTTCGCGGGAGTCGTCGGGCAGCCCGCTCGTGATCTCGAGGAGGCTGAACTGGCGCGTCGGGGTCGCAAGCTCCTCCGCGTCCTCGCCTTCGAACTCGTCCGGGCCGCCGAACGCGACCCGCGACTCAATCCGTATACGCGAACCGTCGTGCGGGCGGCGGACCGGAACTCAGCTACCCTCGAAAACTGTAAACGACCGAACGCGATAGACTTCGTCGATGGTCTCGCCGCAAGTGAATCCGGTTCTCGTGTATCGAAGGGACAATCGGGTCTTTGTCTGGGTTGGAATTGCAGTTGGCATGATTCTCGTCCTCATTGGGCTTTTCCTCGGACTTTGGTTTGCGGTCGTCGGGTCATTGCTGATTGTCGTGAGCACTATCCGCGCGTGGATCTTGGACCTCTCGTCGGATCAGTCGATTGCTGCAATGCTGGAGGAGCGGAGGCGGCGGGAGGAGGAAGTCCAGCGGCGGGAGACAGAAATCCTCCGACGCACCTCCGAGCCACCGAAGCAAGATAGCAATCCCCCGACAGGGACTCGTTCGATGGAACCCCCGATCGGAACGTTGCCTCCGTGATCCCGAACCGCGCGTAGAACCGCGGCGCGGCCTTCTGCCAGTCGCGCCGGAGCGTTTCCGCGAGCCCTGGGGTGGTCGCGACCACGGCCCGCGCGACCTTCACCCGGCCCCGCAGGTCGCGCAGCCTCTGCTCCGCGGCGCGCTCGTCCGCGTCCCGGGAGTCGTCGGGAAGCCCACTGGTGATGTCCAGAACATTGAACTGCCGCGTTGGAGCCGCGACCTCCTCCGCGTCCTCGCCTTCGTTATCGTCCGGGCCGCCGAACGCGACCCGCGACTCGATTCATTCCGCGGGCGCCCGTCGCGCGCGAGCGTCTCGGCCCGCGCGAGGGGATCCGCACGCGGAGCCGAGAGGAAGGACCCGCCAAGCCTGAGGTCAGAGCGTGAGCGAGCCCGAGACCGTCGCGCTCGCCACTGTGCAGGTCACACTCAGCAGGTCGCCAGTCACATTCCAGGAATTTGGAACTACGATCACG
>JBKQMS010000045.1:0-16755 GCA_052326485.1 Thermoplasmata archaeon
AGTTCCGCTGGGACCGGGCCCACGTGGCGGAGACGGTTTACGCCACGAAGGACCCCAAGCACCCCAACGTCGCGGACCTGATGGCCACCGGCGAGACCGCGCTCGCAGGACCGGTCGACCTCCTTCGACGTTTGGACCTCCCTACTGGTGCCCTCGAGCTTTCCCCCGCAGAAACCCGGGCGGAGTTCTCCCGACGTGGGTGGAAGAACGTCGCCGGCTACCAGACGCGCAACGTCCCGCACACCGCCCACGAGTACCTGCAACGGTGCACGCTCGAGCGCGAGGACGTCGACGGAATGTTGATCCATCCCGTTCTCGGCCGGCTGAAGAAAGGGGACTACCGACCGGAGGTGATCCTCGAGGCCTACCAGGCGCTCGTCCGAAACTACTACCCGGCGGACCGGGTCATGCTCGCCGCCCTCAGCATCACGATGCGATACGGGGGACCGAAGGCGGCGCTCTTCCTCGCGCTCGTCCGCAAGAACTACGGCTGTGGGTCGTACATCATCGGTCGTGACCAGGCGGGAGTAGGCACGTACTATGACCCATTCGCCTGCCAACGGATCTTCGACGAGTACCCCATCGGGGTCCAGGCCCTCAAGTTCGCGGAGACGTACTTCTGCCGGGATTGTGGCGGGATGGCCTCGGCCCGGACCTGCTGCCATCCGGCCGACCGCCGCCTTAACACGAGCCAGACCCGGATCCGAGAGGCTCTATCGAAGGGCGAGGCGCTGCCCGCAGAGATCATCCGCCCCGAGGTCGCGAAGGTGCTCGCCCGAGGCGACGTGCTCTTGACCGAGTGAACGGCTCCCGCGGTTTGGCTGCGCGCGCAGCGCGCGAGCGATAGTCGATTCTCACAAAACCGGCAAGGAGTACGTCTTTGCCGGACGTCAAGAATCTCGCCGACGACAAGGCCAACGGGAATGGTTGAGGATCGAAGGGCGAGTCATCCGAGGCGGCCTAGAGGTGTGTGGCCGAAGGCCAATGGGGATTGGAAGTGCGCCCGACTCGTCGGAAGACCGCAGAGGACGGGGGCTATCGCATCCAAGGCCTCATTTGCATCCACGGCTGTCGATAAGGTCCCACCATTCTTCGACAAGAGGAGATAGGACATCCATGATTGCCGTGCAGTCGGGCGCACCGAGAGTGCGCCGCGAACGCTCGCGACGTCACCTCCTTCTCGGGTTAACGGGGGTCGCGGCGGTATTGCTGGTGGGAGTCCTTTTCGTACCCTCTCTGGTCCCGACAGCGTCCGCCGTCCAACCGAGGCTAACCCTGAGCGCAGCGATCCCCCCGTGGAACACGTGGACGTGCAATCCTAACAACCCGAGTCCCGCAGCTCTCAACATCCCCGATCAGAACCCGAAGACCTTCAGAATCCCGGGGGCGACTCTTGTGGTCGCCTACGAGTTCAAGGTGGTGGGTTACGTCAAGTCCGACCTCGGAACCTCTGTGTATCTCCCGACCACCAAGGCGGTGTTGCCGACAACCCCCACGGGCAGCCTCTCGCTGACCCTCCCCGCCAAGAACGTCACCATCGGCGGGAGTGGGTGGTCTTCCCCCACCCTTCTGAGCGGGTCCACGAAACTTACCTCCAAGGCGAACTTCTCCTCGGCCAGTGCGTATCTGACGACCTCCAAGTATGCGGTGATGGCCAACGCTGTCTCCGGATCCCTGACGCTTGAGTTCCGCTGGCACTGGGGCTTTGTCCCGGCGAAAGGCGGAGCGGTCCAGAACAGCACATGGACCGTTCCGTCGAAGAACGCGACGGCCCCGTACCTACCCAGCATCTTCTATCCCGCGCCCTACGTAGGCGTCGTGTCCACGACCGCCTCCCCGGCCATCGCTGGAACGATATTCGGCCTGGAGCTCAAGGGAGCTGTCGCGAACACATCGTTCCGGCTTGTTCTGGAGTACCCGAACAACGGGACTGAGATTCAGTCGATTTGGGAGAACAGCAGCGCCCACGCCACTCTCTTCAACGCCACGGTTCCCCTAGCCTATCGGAGCGGAACCCCATTGCCTGCTGGGAACTACCTGATTCATGTTCACGACGTCTGTGAGGCGATCGTTCAGATGCATTCGGTGGCGGTGACGGACAACGGGGTCGCGGGTCCTGAGGGGCTTCCTTCCCTCATTATGACCCGACCCTAGTGACTGCTGCTGTCGGAGAAAATAGCTTCCACCCTCACGGAGAGGAAAGGCCGGTCCCAGGGAAAACCTTGGAGCCGGTAGGGCGTAGCAGAAAGCGGTGGTCTGTCAAACCACCCTTGGCTCAAGCAGTCCCCTCAGCTCTCAAGGTCGGCTCTCGAAGCCCCTTCGCCGGCGGGTCTTCCTCTCTCGATACTGGGAGGTGAATAGTGCCGATCAGTTCCGATTATCCGACACGTATAAGTGGGATGAAGTGCAAGAATAGACCGTTCGGTCTGACCCGGCTCCGGCTGGGGGTTTTTTGTTCATGGGAACTCGTCCCGCAGTCGGTAGGAATCCGCGGGGTACCATTGTCCTCCTTGCGGTCTTGGTCGCGGTCGTCCTCCTGGGCCTCGGCACGTTCAATCCTCGTGCCGATGCACCCTCACTCGATAGTGCCCGCGTGCCGAACAGCGGTGCGACGCCGTCAATGACGACGCCCTCGACGGTGATTTCCGACGACCATACGGTACGGACGACCTCCCCCGTTGTATCTCAGCTCAAAGACGTAGTTAGCTATGGGAGCGGGACGGGGGCGACCCGGACCTACTGGATCAAGCTGACCGCCTCAGTTGCGCTGCCGGCCGTCTCGGTGACCCTGGAGACGTCGCCGTTGTTCCAGTGGGGTCTTCCTCTTCAAATGCCAGGAGGAGCTGACAGTTTGCCGCCGCTCTCTCTCTGGGACTGGACCGCTTTCGAGAACGGCAAGAACGACACCGCCCAGTGGAGTTGGACCTCGTGGTCCCAGATTCTCAGCATTTCCACCACGTGGACGAACCAGACCTTCCGGCTCACCGGAACGACCACCCCTCACGTGACCGTCCAAGTGAACCCCGGCGAATCCGATGGCACCACGACCCCAGGGATTGGTTTCGTAATGAACACCCCAGGGGTCGCCGGTTCTCTTCCCACCAACGACTCCCAGTTCAAGTCGATGGCGGCCGCGCTTCATCCCTCACTCGTCCGGTTCAGTACCGGAACGTCCCTGAGCAATAAGCCCTGGAACACGGCGACGAATCAGCCCGTGTTCAGGTTCACCTACTTCGATCAGCTGGTCAACTTCACTCACGCCGTGGGGGCACAGGTCCTGCTCTCGTTACCTGCCGGCACGTGGGGAGACGGAAACACCCTGCCCGCCGGGATGCCGCTCAATACCTCGTTGAAGGTGGTGACCTCGGGAGGCACCGGATACTTCCCCAGCGATACGGCGTGGGCACGGTACGTGGAGGCCCTGGTGAACCACACGATCGCCGACGGGGCCCATGTCAAGTACTGGACGATCGGGAACGAGTTTCCGACCACCACCCAGGCTCAGGTCGCCGGGTACACCCACATATTCAACATCGCCGCGAAGGTCATTCACGCCCGTCTTCCCAAGGCGCTAGTGGGCTCGGACGTCATGATGAACGCGACCTTCGAGCCCTATTTCGCCGCGCACGCGGTTGGTGTCGGTTTCCTGTCATTTCACTACTACCCCTCGGTCGGGATCTGCGTCAAGAACGACGCGTACTGCCCCCCCGCCGGTCACCACAACGGGACCACCGACCCATCGCTCTTCTCCCGTGTCGCCTACAAGTTCATGGTCCGTTACCAGGCCCCGAACGTCGCCCAGGACGAATGGCACAACCTCACGGGTCGCTGGATACCCGTCTTCAACGCTGAGGCGAATCTTGCCGCGGTCGGGGGGAACGCCCAGACCGGCGGGATTGGTACCGACCCGCGCCAGCAGAGCCTCTTTGGCGCAGCATGGGTCGCTTCGGCGCTCATTGATGGCGCTCGAGACAACAGCTCTGACGTCACCTACTTCGGTTTCAGCGACGGGTGGGACGTGCCGTCGACCCTCACAGAGCCCTACGGGGGGTTCGGCTTCGGTCTAACCTCCGAAGGCCACAATGGCGCCGCCGACGTCCGCTACGCCCCTTACTTTGCTCTCGAACTCTGGGGCAGCGCTTTCCCGTCGGGCGAGCACGGTGTCTACACCCAGTCCTCCGCTCCGGCCGTGATCTACTCCTACGCCGGCAGTGACGGGCCCAACCTTTCAGTGGTCATCGTGAACCGAGACAACATCTCCGTGTCGATCCGACTCAACCTCACTGGTGGAGGGTACATCCTCTCGTCGGTCACGACCCTCGACCAGCGGAGCTACGACCAAGTCTACGAGAAGAAGTTAAACCGGACCGTCCTCAAGCTGGCAGGAACGTCTACCAGCTATCCTGCCTCCGGCACCCCCATAACGATCGACGGTTATGGACTCGCAGTCGCCCACTTTGCGCCGGCGCTGAAGGCATCGAGCCCGACGGAGGGCTCGGCTCCCGCAGGCGACTACGCTACCCACTCGAGCACCCGGCGTCTCAGCGGACAGAACAGTCCCCCCGTCTCGATGAGCTTCACGGCAAAATCCCCCTTCCAGCCGAGCCTCCCGGTGCTCGCCTACGCGGTTCTCGGAGTCGTGGTCGCCGTTGGGGCGACAAAGGTCGTGATAACTGCACTGCGGCGTCGGGGAAGCAGTCCGTCGGGGGCCGAGATGCCCTCCTCGCGACCGAATCGGGGTAGGCGGGACAGCTCTCCCTAGTCGCCGGAGTCCCTCGTCAGGGCCCCGTCGGGGCTCGTTCCGCCGACCCCTCCTCTGGTCACGTCCGTGGGGGTAGTCCAGGCGCCAACCGATCGCTAGACATAGGTCGACAACAACACCCGGAACTAGGTCGCCAAAGTTTTCGACCGGAGCAACGACCTGTCGACAGGGTATATCCCATAGACGGGGCGGTGTGGGCCTATGACCAGAAAACGTTCCCTCGGCACTCATCAAGAGTAGCGTGGCGAACCCAACGGGTCCGTACGCGGTCCTAGGCCCACGGGAAAGAAACGTGGAATCCTGTCGTCACCCTTGGCACGCTCGGGGTGGACGGTGGATTGGTCGTGTGGGGCTGAATGAGGTTCTCTTCCCGCCGACGGCAACCCTGGGTCGCACCCACGGCACGGGCAAGTGGCTCCCGGCCCTTCAGTTGGGTTTGAGTTGGATCGTGAAGGTCCCGTTGTAGCTCACCATGAGCTCGTCGTTCGCCGAGATGTGCAGGCCGCCCGTGTCCGTCCAGTTCTGGAACGTGTACCCGCTGCATTTCGGGACGCTGAACGCGTACGGTGTCGTCGAGGGGACGAACGTCCCGGATGTGTTGTTCGCGAACTTGGTTCCATTGAACGTCATCGGACCGCAGAAACCGGGTTGAAGGTAGAACGTTACCGTCACTTTCGGGGCGAAGACCGCGTCGATAAGCTTGTTGTAGAGAATTGCTCCGCACACGTCGTGGATGTGGATGAGCTCCAGCCCCGGCGCGAGGTAGTGGTCGTAGTTGAGGATGACAATCGTTACGGTCGCCGTCGTTACGTTCGCCGCAATCGTCTGGGCGTGGGCCTGGACGACCTTTCCAGCACCGTCCTCCATCTCCAAGAAGAAGTACTTTCCGGCAACCGGCCCTCCCAGGAGGGCCGTGTAGGTGGTCCCAATCGTAACCTTCTGGCCGTTCCCGGGCCCGTTGATGAACTGGACGTATTGGGCTGGGAAGAAGATCGATGGTAGGGTGCTGCTCCCACTGGTGTAGGTGCTCTTCGGGGTCGTCCACGAGGAACTGACCGTCGTCCCGTTCGGCTGGGTCAGCTTCCACATCCAGCGGAACTCCAGGGTGAGCTTCCCGTACGGAACATTGGCCAGTATCGCAATCTTTTGCGTGGACAGGCGGTCCTTACCTTTCGGTATGAAACCGAGGCCCGCCGCCAAGGTCGCGCTGTGGTTCGTATGCGCTCCGTTCGTCCAACCTGAGCCGGAGATGTCGAGGGTCTGGGGGGAGATGGTCATGCTGAAGTTTCCGGTCGGGGCAAGCGGGAAGGTGAAGTAGACGGTCGGGAAGTAGACGGAGATCCCGATGTCGTCGGATGTGTAGTTTACCACGGCAAACTCCATCGAGCCAGTAATCTGGCCACCGCTGGAGAGATTGATCGTGGGTTCGCTGGTAGGAATGTACAGCGCTGAGGGGGACGGATTCCCGACCTTGTTGCAATCGAGGGAGGTCGACGCCGGAGCCAGGCTCAGGGGGCCCGGGCTGGCGGTTTCCGTGCCGTTCGCCAGGTAGGCCCCCGAGGCGGCAAGCGCGACCAGACCGAGGAGTAACGTCACGGACGCTACCCGGAGCGGCAGGGTGGCCGAGGCTCTCGCCATCCGTCGTCGGAGACCCTTCACGGAAGCCTCTTCCCATCTATTCCTGGTCATGTTGCCCGGTTATACGCCGTGCCCGAGCGATGGCGGAGATGGACTATAAGCCGGGTGGCCGGGCCACGAATCGATGCACATGGGGTCTCGGCATCGAAGAATGATCTCCCGCAATTGGAACGTGCCAACACCGCCTGACCTCGAACGCCCCGAGGTTGCTAGGGCCTTCGACGGGAGCAAGAGGCTGCCGATTGGGCAGGTTCCTATCGGGTGCGGGTGGGTTAGTTATTTAGACCCCTTCCGACCAACTTAGTTGCCGCATACTGCGTGGATGTGGCAGAGTGGCGGCAAGTTCTGCGTCGGTGAGGTCGAAGAATGCGTTCTTCCCAGCGGAAGCGCCGCGCGTTAATCGCCCCCGACCGTGTGGTATAACTCACGTCCTCGACCGCCTCCAAGGAGTCCACAAGGACGAGCTCACCTACCTCGCACCGTACTTTGACGTCGCGAAGATCGGTTGGGGACTACCGCTCCTGCTCGCGCGCGAGAAGGTTCGCGAGCGGGTCCGTGCGTTCCACGACGTGGGGGTCGAGGTCTGCACGGGGGGTACGCTTCTCGAGTACGCGGTGGCCCACGACCGGGTCGCCCAGATGATGGACGAGTCGCGCGACCTCGGATTCGACCTCATCGAGATCTCGAGCGGCATCCTCGAGCTCTCCTTCGCGCAGATCGAGCGATTGGCAGAGTCCGTTCGCAAGCGGAGCGTCGATTTCTACATCGAGGTCGGGAAAAAGGACCCCCAGCACCAGCTCTCGCTCAAGGAGACGAATACACAGATCGCCCACGCCCGCTCGCTGAAGCCCCGACGGGTGATCATCGAGAGCCGCGAATCCGGACGCGGCGTCGGGATCTACGACAGCGACGGGGCGATCAAGTGGGACTGGGTCCGATCGATACTTTCCGAACACCCGGCCGACGAATTGATCTTCGAGGCGCCGCAGGAGATCCAGCAGCTCCAGCTTCTCCGAGAGCTTGGCGCCGAGGTGAACCTTGGGAACGTAGCCCTCGGTTCCGTCGCCCCGCTTGCGTCCGAGCGGCTGGGGCTCCGGGGAGAGACCTTCGGGACGATCCGCCACGCCCGCGCCATTCAGGGCCCTCCGGCTGCGAAGTTCCTCTACTTCCTCCTCGAAACGTACCGCGGCCTTGACCAGACGCAGCTCTCGCACATGTCGCGTCTCCCACGCCGTACCGTCCAGAGCGCCCTCGAGTCTCTCCGGCGTCAGGGGCTCGTCCAGGAGACGATCTCCCTTCACGACTCGCGACGCCGAGAGTATCGCCTCACCTGAACGCGTTCGTGTCGAGGACCCGAAAGGCCCATCCCTCCCTCGGCGCTCCCCGCTCCGAGGAGTGCATGAACGGGATCGGTCGGAAGAACCTGGCCGGCCGGGTGGCCGTGATCACCGGAGCCACGTCGGGGATCGGCAGGGAAACCGCCCTCGGTCTGGCCCGTCAAGGGGCGACCACCGTGGTCGTGGGACGGGGAGTCGACCGAGCGTCGCGGGTCGCATCCGAGCTCTCAGCGACGAGCGGGAACGCTTCGGTCGAGTCCCTTCGCGTGGACGACCTCGCCGTGATAGCCGACACGCGTCAGCTTGCCGGTGCGCTGCTCGACCGGTACTCCGCGATTCACATCCTCGTGAACAATGCGGGTGCCTTTTTCCGACGGCGTGAGGTCACCTCGGACGGCCTCGAGAGGACATTCGCGCTGAACGTGCTGTCGCCCTCCCTGCTCACTACCTTGCTCGCTCCTCGATTGATTGAGAGCGTCCCGGCGCGGGTCGTGAACGTCTCGTCCGCCGCTCACCGCGGCGCCCGTGTCGATTTCACCGACCTCCAGTCCGCTCGACGTTTCTCGGGATTCTCGGTCTACGGAGCGTCGAAACTCGAGTTGATGTGGTTGACCCGGGAGTTCGCCCGCCGTCTCAACGGCAAAGGTGTCACCGTGAACGCGGTCCATCCCGGGTTCGTCCGCTCGGGCTTCGCGCTCAACAACGGGGGCGGAACGGCATTCGGGATGCGGATCCTCGGAGGACTGTTCGGACGAAGTGTCGTCCGCGGAGCGGACACCCCTATCTTCGTCGCGTCGGCGCCCGAACTGGCATCGGTGACGGGCGGATACTTTGCGAACCGAAACCCCCAGCCGGGATCGGACGACTCCCGCGACCCTGCGAGAGCTCGACATATCTTCGAGGAGTGCGCTCGGCTCTCCGGAGTTCCGCCCCTCCCAGGCTAGACCACCACCAAGGGGCCCTCAGGCTCCTTTTCGCCTAGGCCCGTCCGACGAATGCTTGTCCGCGCGCGGCCTCCCCGGCCCCGACCAGGGGAGCGTTCTCGCCGAAGCTTGCGACCAGCACCCGGGCCATCGCCGCCGGGGGCTGACAGCGGACCCGAATCGCGGCCTCAACGACCGGCACGAACTCCGGCATCCCTGCCACGAGCCCGCCCCCGAGCACGAAGACGCTCGGGTTGAACGCGTTCACGACGCTGACCGCGCCGTCCGCTAAGAACCGCTCGGTCTCCCGGACGAGACGACCGGCGAGGACGTCCCCCGCCCGGTAGACCTGAAAGACCGTCTGCGCGGTGATGGCCCGCTCCGTACCGGCGCGAGCGACCAGCGCGGCGCCGGACTCGGGGTCGGATCGTACGGCCTCCTGCGCCCGCTCGGCGATCGCCCATCCGCCCACGTACGCCTCGAGGCACCCCCGGTTCGGGCAGTGGCACTTTCGGCCGCCGACGACGATCGTGATGTGGCCGACCTCGCCCAGGGCGTGTGTCCCGCCTTCGAGAAGGCGATCGCCGACCACCGCCGACCCTCCCACCCCCGTGCCCAGGAACATGCAGAAGAGGTCGGAAACCCCCCGACCGGCTCCGAACCGCCATTCGGCGAGAGTCGCCGCACGAGCGTCGTTGAGGACAACGACGGGGATGTCCCCGAGCTCCTTCGAGACGCGACGGGCGAGCGGGACGTCCCGCCACCCGAGGTTCGGTGCATGGATCACCGTCCCCGTCCGCGGGTCGACCTGGGCCGCCACCGCTACCCCTGCCGCCCGCGGCCGGAGGGAGGTGTCCCCCTCAAGACACGTCTCGGCGCTCCGGACCAGGGCTCGGATCACACCATCGGGCCCGTCGTTCGAGTGGAGATGACGGCCGCTGTGGCGGACGATGGCCCCGTCACGCCCGAGGAGGGCGCTCACCACCTTGGTCGCGCCCAGGTCGATGCCGAGGACGAGGTCGTCTCGGAGGGCCGCTGACGCCGACCGGCTCCTCGCCGACCTTGGCCTTGCTTTCCGACTCACCATGTTTGTGCACGAAACCGACGAACGCCGAACGCTCCCGGGTCAGGAAGGGTACCCTAATGGGTTATCCGGTTGCTAGGACCGCGGCCGAGGTCGCCGTGTTGAGGTCCGGGCAACGGCGGGCCCGGCGGATGTCCGAGACCCAGGGCGACCGTGCCTAGGGCCTCGGGGCCCTACTGGCCTAGTTCTGGTTCGGGTAGAGGGCCTTGCCCCCAGTGCCTCCGATACCGTTCACGCCCCAGCTACCGGCCACACCGGCCGTTCCGGGCGTGCCGTTGCTGCCGGACGCGCTGCGACTGACTCCGGCCCCGTTAAGGCCGCCGAGCCCGCCCGTGCCTCCGGTCCCCGCAGTGCCCCCGTTTCCGCCGATGCCTGGACAGGCGGAACCTGCCAGACAGTCGTCCACGCCGCCGTTGCCGGCGACGACGCTGTCCGCGCCGAACGTGATACCGGTCTCGGAGACCGGTACGGTCGTGTTGTAGATGGCGCCTCCGTACCCACTGCCGCCGTTGCTGGCGTTGCCGGACTGGCCTCCCGTGCCACCGGTAGCGCCGTTCCCTCCGGCGGCGCCATTGCCGCCAATGCCCCCGGCACCCACCGTGGCCCCGCCGCCGCCGCTACCGCCGTAACCTCCGTTGCCGCCGCTGCCGCCGGCTCCGCCGGTGCCTCCGTAGCCTCCCGCGCCTCCGTACGTGCCCACCCCGCCGCGAGCGGAGTTGTAGGTGAACTGGTCGGTCGTTAGGGTGAGAGATCCCGCGCTGTACAAGGCGCCGCCATATGCCGTTCCGCCGACGCCGCCCTTGCCGCCAGCTCCGCCGGTCCCGCCAAGGCCACCGATTGCCCCAGCTCCCGCCTTGCCTCCGGCTCCGCCCTTAGCACCGGTCCCCTTCGCATCGCCGCTGCCACCGTAACCGCCGCTACCGGCATTGCCTCCGGTCCCACCCGGACCTCCCGGAGAACCTGCGCCACCGGTACCACCGGGGCCGCCAGGACCTCCGGTCGCCGAGTTGCGGGTGAAGGAGCTCGTACTGATCGTCGCGGAAGCCGATGCGTAGAGAGCTCCGCCTTCAGCGTTGCCTCCCGCGCCACCGCTCGCTCCCGCGCCCCCGGTCACGCCCGCCGGTCCGACAACGGCTGCGGTTCCCGCCGCACCCGCGCCTCCGATTCCGCCGTTCTCAGCGGCACTGGTGCTGCTCGCACCGGAACCACCGCCGCCTCCGTAACCACCGGTGCCACCGTTACCGCCAGCGGCGTAGACGTAACCGTAGCCGCCCGAACCTCCGGTCCCCCCCGTGCCACCCGTGGCTGTGCAATACGTGAACGTCGAGCCGCTGACCAGCAGGGAGCTTCCGCTCGCGAAGACACATCCTCCGGCCGCGAGCCCGCCCATCCCCGGGAAACCCCCCGGACCGCTGGCGCCGTCCGTACCGGCGGCGGCGGGCGCGGCGGCGGTGGTGCCGGCCGCGCCGGCACCTCCCGCTCCTCCCGTCGCTCCCGTTCCGGACGCGCCGTTACCGCCGTAACCGCCCGCGCCGCCGGTACCGCCTGAGCCGCCGCTCCCCCCGTAACCGCCTTCTCCACCGGAGCCGCCCGAGCCGCCGTTCCCGGCGTCTGCGGTCCCCGACTGGAACACGTCGTGGTTCAACTGAAGATAGTGAGTGCTGAAGATGAACGCGCCCTCTCCCGCTCCCCCGGCGCTGCCGTTGCCGCCCGCGCCTCCGGAACCGCCTCGAACGCCGCTCGACCCACCGGTCGCTGCGCCACCCAGGCCACCGGATCCGCCGCTGCCGCCCGCCGACGGGGTCGCGCCGTTGCCGCCTTCCCCGGCAGTGTAAGAACCTACCCCGTTGCCGCCGGCACCGGCGTAGCTGCTGGAGCCGCCGCTTCCGCCCGCACCCGCGTAGACCGTACAGGAGTAGAGGTCAGAGTTGTTGACATAGAGAGTGGCGGAGTTGTAGATGCAGCCGCCGAGAGCGGCACCACCGATGCCTCCTTTGCCGCCCTTACTGCTGTTGCCGGCCGCTCCGCCGGCGCCGGTCGCTCCCGACGCTCCACCCTTGCCGCCGGTTCCCGAACCCGGGGTCCCACCGGTTCCCCCGTACCCGCCGTAGCCCCCGGCCCCGCCGGAGCCGCCTTGGCCTCCCGATCCGCCGGTGCCGCCCGCGCCGGCTTCGGCATAGCTGTTCTCGATGGTGGTGCCTGCGATCTTCAGCGTGCCGGCGTTCCAGATCGCGCCGCCCTGAGCTCCGCCGCCGGCTCCGCCAACGCCGCCGAGTCCACCGCTAGCGCCCTTTCCCGCAGCGCCGCCCTTTCCGCCAGCGCCTCCCGTGCCGCTCGACGCGGAGGCCGCAGACCCGCCGTTACCGCCGGCGCCACCGGCTCCGCCGTAGCCCCCCGTGCCGCCGTTCCCACCGGCGCCGCCGTTGCCGGCGATGGCATAGTTGTCGTAGAACGTGTCATTGAGGAGAGAAACGTTCCCGCTCGTGATGCGAATCGCTCCCCCCGTAGCCCCGACACCGGGACTCCCCACGGTGCCGCCGCCGCCCGCCGCTCCGGACGAGCCCGCGCCTCCGGGACCCCCGGCCGAACCGCTTCCGCTCGTACCGCTCGAGCCCGTCGATCCCGCCGTCCCATCGCTGCCGGCGGTGCCGGTAGTGCCGGCTGTTCCCGCCGCGCCGGTGGCCCGGCCGTTCTCCACGGTGATGAATTTAATCGTCAAGTTCCCGCCGTTGACCACGAACAGGCGCGTGGCGGACTGGCCGTTGAAGGTGACGGTGTAGCCACTGGCACTGATCGTTACGGTCAATGTGGATGTGATCGTGATGGCACTAGTGAAGGGTACCGTGCAGTTGGCGCCGTAATCGATGACGCCGCCTAGGGCCACGGCCGACGACAGCGCGGTCTCCGTGCAGGCGCTGACCACGGTCGCGGAGAATGCGTGGGGAGCTGAGAGTGTCGCAGTCTGGATAGGAGTCCCATTGACTGGAGATGCCGCGGAGCCGGCCAGGAAGGCGATCACGACAGCCGCCACGACAGTTACGACGAGTCCCGCTCGAATCAGATTCTTTCCAAACGCTCCCATGTTATACGACCGGCCTTTGCGCGGGAAAGGAGTCCTGGTATTAGAATTGAGATGGTGCCATTTTTCGGAAACTGAGAAAACGGACCGAAACCGCCTCGATCCGGGCACGTCCGAGAGTACGGAGCCTCAATCTTCGACAAAAACGCTCGAGTCTTCCGGAAATCCCCGGGGGGTCCTCGATTCGATGGACTCTGGAGCGTTCCTCGGTAACCACGTCGTCGTAGCCCGACGGCGGCAGTGCTGTTGTCTCGCCGTGATGGTTCGGTCCCGGCGGGTTCCTATGTTGGGTTAGCCCTGGTTCAGGTCCTTCGCGGTGCCCGCAACTCCTCCGAGAGAGTTGGGTCCGAACGCGCCGGGCAATCCGACGACACCGTGAGCCCCCGCTGACCCGTTGGCCGCGGGATTCTTGCCGGCCCCGCTGTACCCGCTGGTTCCTCCCGCCCCCCCGGTACCAAAAGCCCCGCCGGCGCCCCCGACTCCCGGGCATGCTGACCCGGCGGCGCAATTGTTGACGCCTCCCGCTCCCGCGACGACGCTGTTCGCACCGAAGACGATGCCGGTTTCGGAGGTCGTCTTCATGGTATTGTAGATGGCACCGCCGGTGGCGTTCCCGCCGTTCCCGCCGGCGCCAGAGCGACCTCCCGTTCCACCGTGGCCTCCGCTGCCGCCAGGACCACCGTTGCCTCCCGCGCCCCCCGTGCCGGGTGTCTTCCCACTTCCTCCGGTCCCGCCGGCACCGCCCTTTCCCCCGAGCGCGCCCATGCCCCCGTTGCCCCCGGCGCCGCCCGCGCCCCCAGAAGCTCCCGCGCCTCCGGCGGCGGTATCGTACGTGAACGTGCTGTTGGTGAGTGTGAACGATCCGCCGAAGTACAGCGCGCCACCCAACGCGGAGCCGCCCGCGCCTCCCGCCCCGCCAGAACCGCCATTCGTGCCGTTCCCTCCGGTACCGCTGGCGTTTCCTGGGGCGCCCTTGCCAGCGTTCCCTCCGGCGCCGCCCGCGGCTCCGCTGCCGCCGTTCCCCCCAACACCGCCGCCGCCCCCGGCACCGCCATTGCCGCCGGGGGAGCCGTTGCCCCCGCTGCCGCCGGTGGCACCTGGACCGCCCATGACCATGTCAAAGGTGAAAGTGTCTCCGGTGAAGTCCGATGCCTTGGCCGAGAAGACCCCGCCACCGAAAGCGTTGCCGCCCGCGCCACCAGCGCCTCCGGCTCCACCGACCGCGCCGATCGCTCCGGGTTTCCCGAGCGAGCCCGTGATCCCGGCGGCACCCGCTCCTCCGTTCTTCGCGGGGCCGTTCGACGAACCGGCTCCGCCGGTACCGCCGTAGGAGCCCTTTCCTCCCGTGCCTCCCGCGCCTGCTACGGAGGCGATCCCTCCGTCTCCGCCGGCAGCGCCAGATCCTCCGTTCGCCGTCGAAGAAGTAACTCGGGAATTCTCTAGCGACCAGTCGGGGAGCCCGATAGAGGCGTAGATTCCGCCCCCTTGAGCGACCCCGCCAGCCCCGCCTTTCCCTCCGGGGCCCGGCGCGGCTCCACGACCTCCCGCTCCCGCCACTCCCGCCGCGGAACCCGCATGGCCCGGTCCTCCCGCGCCACCCGAGGACGTGTTCCCCGACAGGGCAGCTCCGCTCCCTCCGGAACCCCCGTACCCGCCGTAGTCGCCATATCCCCCAATGCCGCCGTAACCCCCGCTGCCTCCGGTCCCGCCACTTCCACCGGGGCCGCCCGAAGCACGGGCCTCCGAAACCGAAATCCCATCGGCGTAGGAGCTTCCCGTCGCGAACAGCGCGCCTCCTTGAGCGACGCCGCCCGCGCCCCCGCGCCCTCCAGCCCCTCCCGTTCCACCGCTTCCGCCCGCGGTCGCGGCGCGAGAAGCTCCGCCCCCTCCGCCCGACCCCCCGTTTCCGCCGGTGGTCGATGGGGTTCCACCAGTCCCCCCGGTGCCTCCTCCGCTCCGACCGCCGCCCGCACCCCCTTCGCCGCCCTGTCCGCCGGTGCCTCCTCGGCCGCCGCTGCCACCGGTAGCGTTGCACTCGGTGTACGTGGTGTTGTAACTCGTGAGGAGCCAGACATTGTAGATCGCGCCACCTTTCGCGGACCCACCGGCCCCGCCCGCTCCTGCAGGCCCGCCGCCCCCACCGGCGGCGCTGGCACCGTTGACCCCGGCGGCACCGCCGGTCCCTCCCGCTCCACCGGTGCTGGGAGTCCCGCCGAAGCCGCCGGCTCCAGCGTCACCGCCGGCGCCGCCCGTGCCCCCCGGGCCGCCGGCGCCGCCAGCGCCCCCGGCTCCGGCGATGGCCGAATCGCCTTCGAAACTATCGTTGGTGACATTCAAGGTTCCTGCGTTGTAGATTGCTCCGCCGAGCGCTGCACCACCGGCTCCGCCCGCGCCTCCGGAGCTCCCGTTCCCGCCAACCGCTCCGGACCCTCCGTTTCCTCCAGTGCCCCCCGCGCCGGCGGTGGTAGGGACAGCGCTTCCGCCGTCGCCGCCGGCCCCGCCGTTACCGCCAACGCCTCCGGCTCCTCCGTTGCCCCCGAGGCCACCGTTTCCGCCCGTTGCGACGTTGGAGTCGATGAGGTCCGAGACCAGCGTGACAACCCCGCTGCTGATCAGGATCGCCCCGCCTTCGGCGACCGCTCCCGCAGAACCGGCCTTCCCGGCGCTTCCGGCCCCTCCGGCTGTCCCAGGTCCACCATTGCTTCCCGCGCCTCCGGTGCCGTTCCCCCCGTGCGTCCCCGCCGACCCGCTCGTGCCGGCCACGCCGGCGGGTCCCGCTGTCCCGGGCGACCCCGACAACGCGGTGGAAGCGCCGTTTTCGAGCGTTATCCCCGTGATATTGAAGGTCCCGCCCGTCACGACGAAGAGCCGGGTGGCGTGGTGGCCGTCGAGCGCCACGGTGAATCCTCCGCTCTCGATCGAGACGGTCAGCGTGGGACCGATCGTGATGGCGGATGTCATGACAACGTCGGGACAGTCCTGTCCGAAGACAACGGTCCCGCCCGCTGAAACGGCGGCGGAGAGCGCGGCCTCCGTGCACGTGGATACCGTGGTGCCGATGACGGAAATGTGCGGGGTTGCCGTCGCCATGTGCGAGGTCGCCCCCTCGCTCGGAGCATGCACGGGCAGCGGAAGGAAGGCGAACACGACCACCGCCACGGCGATTGTGACGATTCCGGCTCGGGCGAGCGTCCTGACAAATTCTCCCATGCGAAACATCCCTGCGCTCATGGGAACGAACTCACGGTATTAATACGGCCAACTCGGCGTTCGTCGGAAGGCGGGCCGGCGGTCTATTCTTCGGGAAGTTTGCCGCCGTTCTCCGCCTCGGCGTACTTGTGGACGACGTCCACGAACGTGGAATGCGACCAGGTGAGAGGGGTCGCGCTCTTCGGTTCTCCCGTGGTTCGATCGATCTGCTCGGGAAGGAGTTGGGTCGGTGTCGCGTGGGTGGCGACCCACTCGATGAGTTCCCGACACCGTCCTCGGTCACCGAGGCGCAGGCGTGCTTCCGCGAGCCAAAGGGTGCAGACGATCCACGGATTCTCCTGGCCGTAGTACTTGTCACCCTCGTATCGGGCGAGGCCGCCGATGCCCGGAACCCAGAGCCTCGCTTCGATTCCATCCACAGCCCTGCGAGCCCTCGGGTCGGTCCAGGGGATCAGACCCAGCTTGAGAGCGAGGAGGAGGGAAGCATCCAACCGGTCATCGAGGGGGGAAACGGAGCGAACGAACCGGTTCGTCTTCGCATCCCAGAACCGCTCGAGGGCGATCCGTGAGATGTCGGTGGAGGCCGTCCTCCAGGCCGTCGGGTCCTTCCCTATCTCGGAGGCGACCCGAGCGGCCCGCTCGAGCGCGTGAGTCACCGCCGCGACCGAGTACGCGTGAATTCCGAGCCGCTCCTCCCAGAGGTCGAAGCTCGGCGCGGGGAG
>JBKQMS010000046.1:0-3584 GCA_052326485.1 Thermoplasmata archaeon
CAGCAGCAGTTCGAGGGGAAGCTCGTGGACGGCCAGAGCGTCGCGGTGACCATCCGGGACGTGACCCCCGTGGGCGAAGGGCACATCATCCACGGCGACGGCGGCGTCTATCAGGAGGTCGAGTACGAAGCGCTCCTCTTCCGGCCCGAGATCCAAGAGGTCGTGGAGGGTATGGTCGTCGAGATCCGGAAGTTCGGCGCCTTCGTCCGGTTCGGCCCGCTCGACGGCCTGCTGCACGTCTCTCAGATCATGGACGACCGGGTCAACATCGACGAGCACAACCAGCGGCTCGTCGGCGTCGAGTCGAAGAAGGACCTGAAGGTCGGCTACAAGGTCCGGGCCCGCGTCGTTTCGCTCTCCCTCTCCGAGATATCGCCCCGGGACAGCCGCATTGGGCTTACGATGCGCCAGCCCGCGCTGGGACGACTCGAGTGGATCCAAGAGGCTCACAAGAAGGCCGAGAGCGCGACCAAGAAGGCAGGACCCCCTCCCGCCAAGAAGACGGCCGCCAAAGCCGCGCCTAAGCCCCCCGCACCGGCGAGTTGAGGGCAGCGATGATCAATCTGAAGGCGTGCAAGAGTTGCAGTTCGATCACCGACCAGGCGAAATGCCCCCGGTGCGGAGGCGAAGTCTCCCGCGAGTGGCAGGGGTACCTCATCGTCATCGACCCGGAGAAGTCGGAGATCGCGCGCAAGATGGGGATCCATGCCGCGGGCCGGTACGCGCTCCGCGTCAAGTGACGAGCGGGCGTGGGCGGTCCCGGAGTCGCTGCGCGCGACCCTGGGAGTGCGGTACGGCCCCGTCTACTCGGGGTCGGACGCCGACCGTCACCTGCTCGATCTCGAAACGTTCGGCGCGTGCGGCGACCTCGTGACCGCGCGGGCGATTGAGCTCGACCACCCTCCGCTCATCGGTATCGTTGACTTCAAGACGCGGCGGAACGAGCCCGTCGACCCGAAGCTGTTCCAACCGCTCGCGCGCCGGCGTCTCCTTCGCGTCAAGAACCCGCCCGGATTCCTGACCGAACGCCTCCGGGAGGCCGTCCGAGAGCTGGCCGGCTCGGGGGGCGGCCTCATCGAGGTCGATGGCGAGGAGGACCTCGGGTCGCTCGCGCTCGTCGAATCGCTCCCCGCCGGGGCCACCGTTATATACGGAATCCCGGGTGCGGGGGTCTCTTTCGTCCGCGTCGACGCGGTGTCGAAGGAGCACGTGCGGCAACTCATCGCCCAAATGGAGCTTCGGAGAATCGACCGTGGAGATTAGGATCCTCGAGGACCGGGCGAACCCGCTGATGAAGCGCCACGAGCTTCGGTTCGAGGTCGCGCACGCGACGGCCGCGACCCCAAGCCGGGACGCCGTCCGAGGAGAGCTCTCGAAGCTCGTGAACGCCCCCAAGGATCGGGTCATCATCGAGCGGATGAACGCCCGCTATGGAACAGCGGTCACGCGCGGCGATGCGGTCGTCTACGAATCCGCGGACGCCGCGAAGGCGATCGTCCGAGGGCACATCCTGATCCGCAACGGCCTCAAGGAGAAGCCGACCAAGGCGGCGCCTCCCGCCGCCGCGGAACCGCCTCATCCCGCCGCTCCGGCGGCCGCCGAGCCGGCGGCCCCCGCGCCGGCGGCCCCCGCGCCGGCGGCCCCTGCGCCCGCCCCCGAGAAGAAGGAGTGAGCTCCCGTGCCGAAGGCGCGCGTCGGCCTCTACGAGGTTAAGGGAGACACGCTCGCACGGACGCACAAGTCCTGCCCGAAGTGCGGTCCCGGCACCTTCCTCGCCGACCACAAGGACCGTCGTTCGTGCGGGAAGTGCGGCTACTCAGAGTCGAAGGCCCCGCCACCGGCCGCCCGAGTGAAGGCCGGCAAGGGTTAGCGCCCCTGCGGTGGGCCTATCCGTTCGACGCAGAGACCGCCGCGGTACGGGTCCCCGTCAGGCGGGACAAGATCACGGCTACGTATGGAGGATGAGAACCTCGCCCGGCTTGGCGGGGGGGTGCTCCTTACCGTGGCTCGTCGCGTCGTTCCGGGGGCTCCAGCCGTGCCACCGCCGTAGCATCTTCACGTGGACCGGCAACCGCGCTCCCCGGAAATGGTGACGGTAGAAGTCCATCGTGATGACGTGCTCCTCGAAGACCACGTGCTCGTTGTACCCGCCGACCGCCTCGAACGCTTTGCGGCGAACGGCCGCGAACCCCGACATGAACAGCTTGTAACGGAACACCGCGACCAGTACGTCGAGCAACGTGCTCTCGGCGCGCATCATGAACCGGTTTACCACCGGCGCCGGCCAGTACAGCTCGGCGATAGCGAAGTCCCAATCCCATTTCACCCACTCGTCCCAATCCCAACCGGTGACCAGTTGCACGTCATCGTCCACGAACACGAGCACGTCGCCGGAGGCCACGGCCGCCCCGATGTTACGGGCATGGGCCGCACCGCCCGGGGCCGTGACGACGATGAACTCGGAATCCTTGGGGAGCATCCCACGAATCCGCTGGATGGTGGCGGGATCGGCGCGTCGCATCGGCGTGATGAACGAGATCACGAGCTCACCTGCCGGTCCTCAACGCTCGGAGAACAGTCGTAGAACGATCCGGATCGAACGCCGCTTCAGCCCGGGCCTCCGAGACCCCTCCCTCTCCTCCATCATGAATACTTTGCGCGCCAGCGGCGGATGGACCGGGAGGTCCTCGCGAGGTCTCGCAGCGTGGGCTTCCGTCGTGGCTCGGCTCGTCGGGGGACCGTCCGAACGGCACGCTCGGATCGGATGTTCGGGTCTTCGCGCGCGCCCGTGAGGGGGACATCCCGTCGGCCATCATCGGCCGTCTCAAAATGTCAGAGGTGAGGCGGCTGGGCCATGGCAGGAAGGAGGGTCCCGTGGTGGAGCCCACGGGCCGGAGCGTGATCGTGACCGATGATCGCATCCTCGAGGTCCCGGCGCGCCGTTCGGCCGACGGGCGCCCGCGCCGTTCGTCGAGTCCCCGGTCATGTAGTGGGACGAGTCCGTCCCTTGCGAAACCCATCCAACAACCGACCGTTGTCCGCTCCCGAAGGACGCGGAGGAGGGTAGCCGACTTTAAATAGGTATTTAAAGACTATATAGACATCCGTGACGCGAATCCGAATCGAGAACGTGGTGGCATCTACTAGCCTGGGCGACGAACTAGACCTACATTCGGTCGCGGTCGCCCTCAATGGCGCGGAGTACGAGCCCGAACAGTTCCCTGGGGTAATCTACCGGCTCAAGGAGCCCAAGACCGCTGTCCTCCTGTTCCGCTCGGGGAAGGTCGTCTGCACCGGCGGGAAGAGCAAGAGACAGGTGGACGAGTCGGTCCGGGTCGTCTCGGAGATGATCCGCAAGGGAGGCCAGAAGGTCCTCCCGCACCCGAAGATCCAGGTTCAAAACATCGTCGCGACCTCGGACCTGGAGAGCGAGATCAACCTGACCACGGTCGCGGTCACGCTCGGCCTCGACCGCGTGGAGTACGAACCGGAGCAGTTCCCCGGGCTGGTCTGCCGCCTGACCGAACCGCGCGTGGTCGTCCTCCTCTTCGGCAGCGGCAAGTTGGTCTGCACCGGCGCTCGTC
>JBKQMS010000047.1:0-6263 GCA_052326485.1 Thermoplasmata archaeon
GCGTAGCGCTGGGCGGGCTCTTCATCACGGTCATCGGGTTCGCCGGTGGAGTTGCCATCGCGGCGGTCATCATCGCAGGAGCGACGGGCATTCTCTACGCTCTCCTCGAGCCGTCGGTCCGGGACCGCGTCGAGACCTCGAAGGGCAGCCTCCCGACGACGGCCGAGACAGCCTCGACCGGGGCCCCGCGGCGGACCCTCGCCGAGAGCATGCGGATTCTCGTTCGGGATCGAATCGCGCTGGAAGTGGCACTCGCCTTCGCCCTCGCGTCGTTCGTCGCCGCGCAGTGGGCGATCATCTACCCGCTCTATGTGCACAATATCCTGGGGATCTCGTACTCCCTCCTGGGGGTCGGCCTCGCGCTCAACGGGCTCGTGGTCGTCTTCGGACAGAATGCGACCACGGAGAGCGTGATCGGCTGGCGGCACACCACGATCGGCCTGCTGGGTCTGGTGCTCTACGGGATCGCGTTCCTCGGACTCGGCGCGGCCGGGCTTTGGAACACGTTGCCCGTGGTGGTCTTCTTCGCCTCGGTCGTCGTCCTTACCCTCGGCGAGAATCTGGTCGCGATCCCCTCGTCGACCCTGCCGTCGAATCTCGCCCCGAAGGATGAAGTTGGGTCCTACAACGGGGCGTTCAACGCGTTCGGAGCGGTTGGATTCCTCGCCGCAACGCTCGCGGGAGGGGTCGTGCTCGCTTTCGTCACCAACCCGCTCCTGATATGGGTCATCCTCCTAGTTCCCGCGATCCCGGCGATCCTGCTACTCCGCCACGCCGGAAGACGAATCCCGGGTGAGATGAACCGGGCCTAGACGAGACGGACGGGCTCTCCAGCGCGTCTTAGTGAGCCGGTCGCGAACGGTGGATTCAATCGACGATGAACAGTCTGGCGCCGGTCTTCGTTGACGAGCGGTGCGGCTGGTCTTGGGAGTCGGAGACTTGGTAGCTCATTCCGGCCTTCAAGAGGAACTTTCTTCCATCCTTCAGTTCCGTTTCGAGTTCACCCTCGACCACGTAGAGGATGTGACCCCGCTCGCACCAGTGGCCGGCGACGTAGCCGGGCGTGTACTCCACCTCTCGGATGCGGATATCGCCGAGGTTCTGCGTCCGCCAGAAGGCGGATCCCCGCTCGCCCGGATGCTCGACCCGAGGCACCTCGCTCCAATCCACGACGGAGAAGGCGGAGCGGGGCAGCTTCATGGAGCTCGGCCGTGGATCGGGCCGTGGCTCATAGGTCGGTCGGTGCCCGCAGGCGCCGGGGTTCCCGGCCCAAGAACTCGCGTTCCTGGGCCGGCGGCTCGCCAGTTTCCCGACGGGCCGGCCAGGTCGTGGTAGTAAGCCCCGTTCCGTTTCAGGCAGCATTCGACTGCGCGCTCTCCTCGACGGTCGCGGAAACGCTTCATCCCGTCCGTCAGGGCTTGCTCCCGGGGAGTCGGCCGTTTCACCATATCCCGGTGGATTCTCCGACGCAACGCCTTCACCGTACCACCGGACTGTGTCGTTTCTGCTCCGGAGCTCAGACTCTCGCCTGTCGGGTTCCCGCCCGACCCCGTGTTTCCCGGAGCGGGGACTTTCCTCAGCGGCCGGCCGTTGCCGGCACGGACCACCGTCAGCTGCCCTCCACCTCCTAGCGTCCGAATGAGCCGCTAAGGGGGGAAAAAGGCTCCGGTGACGTCAACCGCTCCCTCCCGCGGTCAGAATCGCGACCTTGACAGCGAAAATGAAGCGCGAAGACGGGGCGAAGACCGAATAACCCGCCCGCGGTCCCCCGGGCGATGCCCGGCCCACCGCATGAGAAGGTAGCGGCCCCCAGCGGGCCGGCTCGGGGCCCTTCCTTGATGCCCTGTCTCCTCTTGCGGAAGGGACAGGTCTGCGTTCCCGGCCCGGATGGCCCCGTTCCGGCGCTTTCCCCCGAGGGCGCTCCGTTCGACCCGTTCGACGTGGTCGATCGCCTGACGCAAGAGTACTCCATGCTGTATGTGGTCGACCTGGATGGTCTGGAGCACGGGGACCCCCAATTGGACTACCTGCAGGAGATCTCACGGGATGTGACCCTGTGGGTCGACGGAGGCGTGCGAACGGCGGAGCAGGCGATCGACATCCTAATCTCGGGGGCCCGCCGGGCGGTCCTTTCGAGCGCCGTCCTCCACGGTCCTCGGCAATTGAAGCGGGCGTGGCGCCTATCGACCGAGCTAGTGTTCGAGATGGAGTTCGAACCCTCCGGCCGTCTTGCGCTCGCCGATCCGTCCTGGGGAACGGAGGATCCTCGGCAGGTGGCTCGCATCGTCCGCGAGGCCGGCCCCGACCACCTGATCGTGTCCCCCAGGGAGACTGACCCCGACTGGAATCTCGTGGCCGAGCTTTCCGTCGGCGGCCCTACCTGGGTCGATGGGTCCTTCAACTCCCGGGACCTCCCTCGGCTCGCCTCCGCCCACGCAACCGGAGGCATCTTCCACATCGACGATCTCCTTAACCATTGGAACGAAACGCCTCTGCCGGAAAGGGGGCCCTCGAAACGATCCTCCCCGACGCGCGATGATGAAAACTAGAACCAGCTGACCTGTGATGAGTAATGGGCGGGCTGAGCGCACGGGGAGAGGTCGCCCGGAGTCGGCGTGAGCCAACCCTGATATCGCGAGAGCGGCATACCCGGGCGTGGCGGTCCCCGTTCCGTCCTATGCACGACCAGGCCATCTGGGTCGAAACCTGGTAATCGTCGTAGCGGTCGCGCTTGTCGTCGCGTCCGTCTCTTTGTTCACGATCCCGCTCCCGCGTTCATTCTACATCCCTCTCACCCAGCCAGGGAGCCCGGGGAAACCCCTCTATGGGACCCTAATCAGCGCCCCGCAAGGGAGTTCTGTTTCGGGCTGGTGGTCGGTCTCTGGCAATACGACTGCTACCTTCTTTGCAGTGGAAGGATACCTCCAGTCGCCCTCCGGTTTCCTTGAAGAAAACGGGACAAGCGGCTCGTTTAGTTTCACCGTCAACAACGCGCTGTGCAGACTGTTCTTGACCGAGCCCGGCGAAGTGTCCGGGACGATTTGGTACCCCCTCCTCTGAAAGATTTGGAAAGTCGGCCCCGAGTTTCCCCGGGGGCTGCGAAAGCCAACTCTGATATCGCCAAAGAGGCGTAACCGTGCGTGGCCGTTCCTCCCGAACCGCCCTCGTCAAAAGGCCACCGAACTCGAAACCGCGTTATCGTCGTAGTGGTTGTGGTCGTCGCGACGATCGTCGCCTTGTTCACGGTTCCACTAACGAGTTCATTCTCAGTACAGTTCGGTCCGTACGTTCCTACGCTACCGCAGCGTCCCGCACTACCGGGAGGTTTCGCATTTCCAAGCGCAGGCCTTGATCCTCCTACGGGTAGCCACGTTTGGGGAACCTTTTCGGTGAACGGAACCGAGGCCGTGGGTTTCCAAGTGTCCGACCAGAACGACAACGTGGTCTACTCGGACAACTCGACCCAGGGTTCGTTCAGCTTCACGGCCTCCAACCCCCCGTACACATTCTGTGCCGGCCCAACCGTTTCCGAATTGGTCTTCGTGTCGGGTCACTACTCTTCCCCCATCCTCTTCTTCTGAAGAGGTCGGCAAAGGAGGACGGCCTCGGGTTTCCCCGGGGCCGGAAGGGGTTACCTATTCGCTTCGGTGGAGGACCGACGAACCCGGGACGACGCGTCACCATTTCGTCCGGAACGACGCATTTATGCCCTTGGGGCCGCGTTGTTACGCCGAGCGAGCCGATGGCGCGTCGACGTGGAACGCGAATCCCGTTGGCGTTTCGGGGAGCGACCCGGGCGGTCTTCCTTCCGCTGGCATCGGCGCTGGCCTGCGGGGCCCTGTCCCTGATCGTCGTCGTCGCGCTCGCGGCCCCCGCAGCCGCCCAGGACACTTGGACCGGTTCGGGGCCGTTCTCCTTCACCTCCACCCCTTCATCCGGTGGCAGTTGTGATGGGACTGGGACGGCCAACATTTCTTTGGACGGGGACAACGGGGCGGACACGGGCTCTCTCACCACCTTCTTTGAGTACGTGGCGGACGCCTGCGCCGGAGACCTTCCGGCGGAGGGCTCGTCCTTCACCTCCTATCTCACCCTCTCGCAGAGTGGGAATTCGCTCAGCGGGAGCGATGATTACGGGGACTCGATTAGCGGCAGCTACTCCGGTAGCCAGCTTCAGCTGACGCTGACCGTCGGAGGGGGGTCTTCCGGCGGGGGAGGTCAGTGCGTCGAGTTCTGCACTACCGTGTACGTGTTCACCTTCACCGGGAGCGGCTCCCTGTTCGGCGCGACCCTCGACTCGCTCTCGGGGATGGCCGCGATCGTGGGCGGGGCGATGGGGGCGGGAGGTCTGATTGGCGCGATCGTGTCGGGCCGCCGACCTCGTCTCCCCTACGAGGGCGCTTCGGCGAGCCTAACGATGACCGGCCTTCTGTCCAACTCCCCCACGGGCCTGGGTGGGATTGCCATGCCCCTCGAAAGGCCGATCCCGGGGAACCCCGCGGGCCCTGCTCTGCCCCCGACTCCCGCCTGGGCTTACGACTACCGGACCACGCCCTACACCCCAAATCCGCTGATCCAGGGGTGGGCCGAGTTCCGCCAGCAGTTCGCGGGTCGGCGTCCCCTGGCCCCGAACTTCCCCCTCTTCAACGTGCCCGCTCCGCCGACGGGGTGGCCCGGCGTCCTATGCCAGCCGCGGATCAACCCGCAAAACGGTCATTGGGATTGGTGGGACCCCGTGAGCGGAGGATTCCCGTATGGGCCGTATCCGTAATCGAGCCCGGTCCGGGGCCGGCGGAGCGCTTCTGCCCGGCGGGAGGGGACGCAACCGATGATGCCCGTGACCCTGCCCGGCGGGTCCGCCAATATCCGCTCCCCGTTGGGCCTGCCGATCCGTCGGATGAGCTCGCCGGAGCAGCAGCAGCTCCGCGCCCGTATGCGAGCCCCCGGTCCAACGGTGTCACGGGTACTGGCCGTCCTTGCGGGTCTGGGGGCGGTGGTCCTCGCGGGCAGCTTCTTCCTCGGCACGCCGTACGACCCGAACGCGTTCCCGGTGGAGGTGTTCGTGCTGGGGTTGCTCGCCGTCGGGTTCGCAGGGGCCTCCTCGGGAATGGTCCGGGACCCTCGGGCCGCCTTGGAGAGAGGAGAGGTCGTCGACCTCGTGGGCACAGCCGTCTCGGGGAATCCATCGTCCATCGGCATGACATCGGTCTTGATCGGACCCGTGGGTCTCCAGCTCCCTCCCGCCGCGGCGAAAGCTCTCGTTCCCGGGGCTCCGCATCAGCTCGCCCTGGCGATCGGCCTCCGACCGATGAAGAGGGCGGGGTCCCAGCTCCGCAGGGACCGAGCCTTGCTTCTCTCCGTGAACGGGGTGGCGCTTGCGAAGCCCCCCTCCGTCTTCTACGCCGCGAGCGGAATCGCACCCACGTCGACCCCGACCCCGCCTCCCCTGATCCTGAGCACGACCCCCGCGGCCGGACCGAGCACCCCCCCGAGCGGGGGACCGGCGTTCTGTGCTCAGTGCGGCCAACCGAACACCGAACCGTTCCGGTTCTGCCGGCGTTGCGGCGCCCCTCGGTCCCCGGCGGGAACAGTTCCGTAGCGAAGCAGCCGGGAACCGCGTGGAAGAGGTCCGCGGGGGTTCGGCGAGGTCGTGGAACGCGCCCCGTCGCTGGCGAATGGATGGATGAACGGGCGGCTGAGCGCTCCGCTGTGCGGGGAGACCGGTGCCCAACCCGTTCTATAGGGAATCGCCGTCGCTTGAACGAATGGAGGAGGTCGACGTCGTCGTAATCGGAGCCGGTTTCGCCGGCCTCGCGGCGGCGGGACGGCTCATGGCCGCCGACCGTCGTGTCGTGGTGCTCGAAGCGAGCGACCGCGTCGGTGGCCGCGCTCGAACGGACTACCGTCTGGCCCACGGGGCCCCCCTCGAGCTCGGCGCCCAGATGGTCCATGGTCGGGAAGCCGTCACGCATTCCTGGATCGCACGGGAGGGGTTCCACACCCGCCGTCTACTCGTCACCCAACGCAGTCGGATTATCGTCGGGCATCGGATCGCGAGCTACCCCTGGATGGCCCTTCCGTTCCATCCGGTGGCTGGGACGCGTGCGGTCTACGATGGGTTCGTGCGGCTGCCCCGCCAGGTCGACGCCGCGGGGCCGCCCGACCGTTCGGTCGAGGAGTTCCTCGGCCAACGGCGTGTGCACCCCGTGGCGCGGCTGATCTTCTCGAACCTGTACGCGCACGTCTACGCCGCCGACCCGGAG
>JBKQMS010000048.1:0-2762 GCA_052326485.1 Thermoplasmata archaeon
ACTGCCCTCGGAGCTCCTCACGCTGCCTCTTCCGCGAAAGGAGTCGCTCGGAGTAGGGGATCCCCTTCGCCAAGAGAAGGGAGTAGGTGTGATTCCGCATCGCGACCAGCTTCCGCTGGAAGAAGACCCAGTCCCGTGCGAGACGCCGGAGCACGCGGAGATCGTGGGGCGGCGCGAACGCCGTCGGCAGAGCGTTGAGTCGTAGCAGCTCGGCGAGGGCCTCGCTGTCCACGCGGTCGCTCTTCAGGCTCGTCTCGGCGATCAGCCGAGTCTTCAGGGGGTTCGAGAGCACTACCGACGCGCCGGTGGATGCCGCGGCGTCGTAGTAGTGCTCCCAGACCGTGGTCGCCTCAAGCGCCACGCGCTTCTCACCCGGGAGTCCCGAGAGGAACTCGGTCAATTCGCTGTCAGTGGGTCCGAACTTCTTTTGATCGATCCGGTTTCCCATCGGATCCACCGCAGTTGCCACGACCAAACTCTTGTGCACGTCGAGTCCGACAAACGTGATACTCCCCATCGGTCGCCTCCGAGGGCAGGACATGCGGCGACCGACTCTTCCCGTTCTCGCCATCGGGCGGAACGTATGATGTCCTCACGAGCGGAGCGAGGGGGGAGGCCCCGCGCAATTCTCCGTCAGGGAAACCGGATTCTTCCGCCGACACTCCGTCAGTGATTCTAAATACGAAGGTCCTCCTCCTCGTCGTGAGGTCACTGGCATGGCGGAACGTGTAGGCAAGGAGCAGACCAAGCGAGTGAAGGGGTATCTGTACTATCTCGGCAAGGACGGGTTCCTCTGGAAGGTCCCGACGAAAGTGAATAAGTCCGGCAAGAAGGGCCGCGTCGGCACCGAGAAGATCAAGCGCCAAGCCGGCTACATGTACTTCCTCGACAAGAAGGGGTTCGTCTCGCGCGCCAAGATGAGGAACGCATAACCTGGTCGAGGACTTTGGACCAAGCTCGGTCACTCCCGCCCAGAGAAGGCGGCACCCTACCGCGAATCAGTCGCGCGCGAGCGTCTCGGCCCGCCGCGTGCGGGGGACCCACGAGCGAAGCGAGTGGGAGGGACCCGCGCGCCGAGCCGACGATACGCTAAGTCACGACGGAGGGATGTAGTCGCTGCCCAAGACGGCCGGCTCGCCACCGTATGCGGTCTCGAACCAAGCGTCGCCGGGAGTGGCCGGAGCTCCAGGTGCCCCGACAAAGAGAACTCGGTCGCCGGCCAACAGAGGAACTCCTGGCACGGTCCAGGTCGTTCCGTTCGCGACCGCGGGGTAGCTATCCAACCAGGCCCCGCTGGGACTCAACAGAACTGCATACCACCCCTGAGCAGGGCCCGTACAGTTGGCGAGGCTTGGATGCCCCGGGGTGCAAAGCGCCGCCGTAGGCGGAATTACGGAGAAAGGTGGATTGGCCAGTTTCAGCTGCCAATGAATCAGCGAAGTGGTCAGATCGGATGCGGTCCAGGTCGGCGGGACCGCTGAACTGAGAAATGACCAATTCACGTTCCATTCGCGATACGATCCATTGGGGTCAGGCGAAGTCGAGATATGTACGGGTGTCATGTTGAGCAGGTAATAGGAATCGTAGCACGCAACCGTCGCTGTCATCCACGAATTCCCCTCAGCGGTCGTTGCGTTGAACGGGAACTCCCCCATGGTGAAGTTCGACCCTAACTGGCCGGGTAGACCGCAAGCTCCGTACGCAACGGTCCACAGATCCCCCGCACCGATGGACATTGGAAGCAAGCGTTCTGGGCCAGGATAATACAGAGCGAACGCCTCCTCCCCGAGCGAAGGGACTGACGGCGGGGGTGTGGGAAGTTGCAGCTGACTCTCCGCGAGAGCTGCTGCCGCGATCACGTTGGAGTCGACCTCGATCGATGGGTGGATTTGTTCGACCGCGGGGGTATTGAAGATTGACGTGAGGAAGCAGGGGCTCGTCGGGCCGAGGGCTGCATTAACGACGACCTGACCCTCTAACCAGCTGACGACAAAGGTCGGCGTCCCCGTTCCGTTGAAGATGAAAGTCCAGAGGGGCGCTGCGCCACTCGAAAAGACGTGCGGGGAATCCGAGTAAGGGTAGGCGCTCGAGTTCCAGAACGTAATCGTGCTGACGCCAGACAGTTGCGCAGCGCAGGGGTCCCAGAGCGCGGGGGAGGTGCCGCCCCAGAAAGCCGCCGGAGGAGACCATGGACCGTCCGCGGCCACCCCTTCCCCGAAGAGTATGGTCCACGGGCCATGAACAAGCTGTGAGAAAGCGTCAGAGACGCTCGCCCAAGCGGCCTGAAATGTCGCCCAACCGGCGGGCGGGGACGGATACGATGTGGGAGTCGACTGCGTGGCTCGATAGACCTCGTAGCCAGAAAGTGCGGCCACGATCAGAATCACGACAATGATGATGGCAAGGAGGGCACGGCTGCGCCCTGGCCTGGGCTGCCCGGCACGAGGGCCAGCTTGGGCTGTGACGCCTGCCCCAGGTCCTACGCTGTCTGCCATACGGATCTCCGCGCTGAGCGGAGCCCCTTCCGGCATTCCGCGAGGTTAGTTATCAACCTCCTCCCGGAAAGGCGCCCGGCGCGGGGTCCACGCCCTTCAGGGAGGCGGCAGGAACCCGTCGGCGGAACGCCCTTTCGGTAATCCCGAACCGCGCGTAGAACCGCGCCGCCGTGCGCCCGTCGCGCGGGAGCGTCTCGGCCCGGTTCGGGGGGATAGTCGCGACCGCCGCACGCGCAGCCTTGTCGCGGGCGCGGTCAGGGGCACGGT